>NZ_LVXF01000042.1:0-74950 GCF_002092845.1 Campylobacter concisus | reverse complement strand
AAAAGGTGCTCCAAAAAGCGTCATAATCTCAATGCGCTCCCTATGCTCAAACAGCCAAATTTTAGCCTGCTTTAGCATAAGCATAAGCCCAACCACACAAAGTATCGCCATAAAAGCATACGATATGCTTTTTGCTAAATTTAGCATTTTAAAAACTTTGTCATGAGTCTTTGAAAATGTCTCAACCTTTGTGATTCCATCAAATTTTAAAAGTTTTTGCTTTAGCTCATCCATGTACTGCGGTGTCGGAAATTCGCTAAGTTTTAGTGAGTAAAATTTAGGTAGCGCATTTTGTAGTATGGACAAATTTTTAGCCGAGATGTCATTTGAGAGGCGGTCGATTATTTTTTGCGGACTTAGTGGCTCAAGACTAGCTAGATTGCTAACCACCGGCTTTAAAATAGCATCACTAAACTCTTTACTTGAAACTATGACGATGTTGTAGTCATTTCCCATGAGTCTTTCATAATCTCTCACAACCTTATCAGCAGTTAGGCTAAACTGCACGGAAAACAAAAGAGCGATCAGCGGCAGGATGAATCCAAGATGATTCTTAAGCGATCTCATGCACGCCTCCATTTTCTATGACGAAGTGGCGGTATGGGATACGAAGCGTTGATGGGATATGATGCGTCACCACAACCACACTCGTGCCTAAAAATTCCCTAGCTGATTTTAGAAGTGACCAGATGACGTCGCTTGAGTATTCGTCTAAATTTCCCGTTGGCTCGTCGCATAAGAGCAAATTTGGATTGTGTGCGAGTGCTCTTGCCATGGCAACTCTTTGCTGCTCACCACCGCTTAGCTCACGAGGGTATTTATCGGCTTTGTGAAGCATATTTACATGTTTTAAAAGCTTTGCTACTTGCTTTTTACTCACATTTTGATTGATACCTTTGATGATGAGGGGCAACATAACGTTTCTTTCCACGTTCCATTCATTTATCAAGCGATAATTTTGAAATATAATGCCAACTCGCTGCCTAAGCTCACAAAGTCTTTTATCATCGATGTCGTCCATTTGTGTCATGCAGACATTTAGCTCTCCAGCAAGGGGTGAAATTTCTCCGTAAAATGATTTTAAAAGCGTGCTTTTTCCACTTCCACTCTTGCCTGTGATAAAGACAAAATCATTCGCATAAATATCTAAATTGACGCTATTAATTACGATTTCATCGCGTTCATAAGCTAGGCTCAAATTTCTTGCACTAATTATCTCTTGCATCAGCCAAATACTCCTTCAAAAGCTCGTGTGCAGCTAAATTCTCACGAATTAAGATCGGTTTTTTTATAAAATATTCGCTTTTTTCATCACTTATTTTGATAAAACATTGCTCAGGTTTATTGAATGCTCCAAAAGCAACTTTTAGCAAAATTTCACCCTCATTTATGATGTAAATTTCTTCGAAATGTAAAAAATAATCTTCTTTTTTGATGATAAAATTTTTAAAATTTTTAATGATATTTCTTACGCTTGTCTTTTCTTTAAAGCTAAAATCTCCAGCTAAAACACTCTCGCCACTTTCAACCTTGCAAGTATAGATAACATCGTAGATGTCCTTATCTTGGCGTCTCCAGCGATCTTCGTACTTACTAGTTACTTCTAAATTTCTATTTTTGAAAGCTTCTATTTTTGAGTTTGTAGGCTCTAAAAATTTACTCAAGCTAAAGTCGCAATACTCCTTACTATCAGTCCTTAGCTCAAATTTACCGCCTACTTTTAATATCCTCTCGCACTCAAGTGCAAACGCCGATGAGACCACGCGTCTATGCTCTGCTTTATCCCACGGCACTGGAAAATGTAAAAATACCCTATCAACTAAATTTGAGCCAATAAGCGAGAGTAAAAGTCTGGCATCAGTGTTGATTAGACGTACGTTTTCTAGGGCGTTTGTCCTAGCTAGCTTTGCTACTTGCTCAATACTTGGTTTATAGACCTCTATGCCGATAACTAGGGTATTTGGATTGTTTTTAGCTTGATAAAGTAAGTGCCTGCCGGAGCCAAAGCCGATCTCGATAAAAATTTGATCGAATTTATCTTTTAGTTCACTAAAGGCTGGCACAAACTCTTCAAGGCTTAAAATTTCACTCACTTTTTTAGTCAAATTTGTCTTTTTTACAGCAAATGCTTGACTGATTACATCATTGCAATTTTGCTCTTTAAAAAGCTCCAGTGCCTCTTGCAAAATACCAACTTTAGCTGGCTTTGTAAGCTTTTCGCCTTTTACGACGATGCCATTTTTACCGGGTTTTACGACTAGAAAAAAACTCTCTTCTTCATTTTTTGTGTAGATAAGCCTCTCGTTTCGCCCATTTGCCTGCCAAAGAAATTTGATCTTGTCATTACCAAATGGAAACGAGAGCTCTTTTAAAGACGAAGCGATGAAATTTGGCATTATTTTATGCTAACTTCTGCTTTTGGTGACTTATCAGAGGCGATGCCATACTCATCGATAGCTACGACACTGTAAGAATAGTTAGCCCCTTTTTGCACGCTATCATCTCTAAGTCCAGTACCATCTATGTCACTAAAAATTTTCTCACTTGCGCCACTTCTATAAACAGTGTACGAACTAGCTCTATCAACTGCACTCCAATTTACATTTACTCCGCTACCATCGTAGCTAGCGCTAATATTTGGAGTCTTTGGTGCACCAAGTGTTATCCCCACAATTGGCTCTTCTTGTTTTAAGCTCTCAAGACCGTCTTTATCGACTGCTGTGACTCTGTAATACCTCGTCGCTGCATTTGTGTTTATGAGATCCTCATAGGTGTTGCTAGTTGTTTTTGCCAGATATGTGTAAGGCAAAATTTTACTCACTGTCCTATAAACCTTAAAATAAGCAAAATCCTCAGCTGGCGCGTAATCCCAAGTTAAAATTATCTTTTTTGGTGCATTTTTTGTTGCTTGAAGATTTGTTACCGATTTAGGGTAACTCCTTTGTCGTTGCACTGATATTTTGGCTTGGTTTTGAGACAACACCTGAAGAAGTTTTAACTAAAATTCTATACTCATAAGATTTACCAGGTTTTACCTCAGTGTCGATATATTCAGCATTTAGTCTGCCATTTACCTCTGCGATTTGGCTAAATTTATTAGCTCCGGCATCACTTCTTTGAATGATATAGCTTGCCACTGTGCTATCAGGATGTGGTCTCCAAATCACTTTTACACGTCCTGGAAGCCCTGTAATAGCTTGCGAAAACGGTACTGAATCAAGCAGTGGCTTTGTAGTTGCTGTTGCGATCGTGCCCGGTTGAGAGATGGCGTTACTTGAGTAGGTTCTCATTTGATACGAGTAAGTTGTCTCTGGAGCTAGATTGCGGTCCACATAGTGCGTAGCAAAGCGGTCTTTGATGTCTGCAACTAGCTGCATTTTTGAGTTTGCGTCATTTGGATTTGAGCGGTAAAGATAGTAGCCAACGACGCTCTCATCGGTCACTGGATTCCACTCGAAGCCAACTTCTGTCATATCTGAAATAGTCTTTAAACTTGTAATCGTAGGCAGTGACATACTTTGCTGAGTCGGTACGCTAGAGCCGCATCCCGCTAAGAAAGCTGCCAAAAATGGTGTCAATATGCGTAGGGCAAATTTTTTCATCAAAAATCTCCTTGGGAATTTTTTTGTAAATTATCTGGTTAAAGTCATCATACGTTTTTGCAATAAATTCCACCCTTTTGCCAGTTCGTGGATGGATAAAATAAAGCATATAAGCGTGAAGCATAACTCTGCTTATTTTATCGCCTTGGCTCTTAAATCCGTATAAATCATCGCCTAAAATGTGGCGGTTTATGCTAGACAGGTGCACTCTTATCTGATGGGTCCTGCCTGTAAAAAGTTTTGCTGCTATTAAATTTATGCCATTTTCGCTTAGTAAATTTACAAAGGCACTTTTTGCAAATTTAGCGTCTGCGACGATCGCTTTTTTTAGGCGGTTGTTTGGGTTTCTACCGATTGGCTTTTCAATGATGACGTCCTCTTTTAGGGGAAGATCAGTGAGTGCTAGATAAATTCGCCCCATGCTCTTATCGCTTAGCTGCTCACTAAGTTTTGCGTGGGCAAAGTTGTTTTTAGCAACGACGATAGCACCGCTAGTACCTTTATCTAGTCGGTGGACGATGCCAGCTCTTACGTCGCCATTTAAATTTGAGAGCATAAAACCTTTTTTATTTAGCCACTCAACAAGTGTCGCCTCTTTGACGCTTGGAGCTTGATGAACGACGATTTGAGGTGGTTTATTAAGCACTATTAGATCATCATCTTCGTAGATTATTGGTATATCAAAATTTACTTCGTACTCGTTTTGCACCTCTTTTTTTGGGGCAAAATTTACGCAAACTTCATCATTTTCGCTTAAAACAAAACTTGGTTTTGAGATCGTTTTTGAATTTACGTTTACAAGAGAGTCTTTTATCAAATTTAAAGCTTGATTACGTGAAATTTGAAGCTCTTGTGCCACTGCAACGTCTAGTCTCGAGCTATTTAAAACATTAAATTTAACCAAAATCAAAGCCTTGTTTGTGATATAATCTAGCCCAAAAATTAAGGTTTGCTTCTTGATAAAACTAGATCGGCGTATTTTAACACATTTTGATTTTATTCAGCCGTTTTTAATAATCCCAATCATAGCCATCTCTTACATCCTAGTTTCCGAAGCAAACGATATCCTGGCAAATAAACAGCTTGTATATTTTGGTATCGGATTTGTTTCATTTTGTGTCGCATTTTTGTTGCCCATTAGGCGTATAGACTGGATCATTCCGATGTTTTACTGGGTCTGCATCGTGCTGCTTTTAAGCGTCGATCTCTTTGGCGTTAGCAAGCTAGGAGCCAAACGCTGGCTAGAAATTCCATTTGTTCACTTCACACTTCAGCCATCAGAACTGATGAAGCCAGCCTTTTTACTAATGCTAGCCTATCTCATCAAACAGCGTCCTCCAGAGGCTAATGGATACGGAGTAAAAGATTTTTTAAAGCTTAGTTTTTACATACTTTTGCCATTTGCGCTCATTATGAAAGAGCCCGATCTTGGCACCGCACTCATACTTTTAATAGTTGGCTACACCATCCTTTTTGTCATCGGAGTAAATAAGAAAATTTGGATCACCATCATCCTTGCGATAGGCTTTTTGGCGCCGGTTTTGTATGAAAATTTACATGACTATCAGAAAAAGAGGATTCACGATTTTATCGCTGAAGAGCCAAGCTATCACGTCAAACAAAGCATCATTGCCATAGGTAGCGGCGGACTCAAAGGCAAACCAAAAGATGAGGCGACGCAGACGCACTTTAAATTTTTGCCAATCGCTACTAGCGACTTTATCTTTGCCTACAATATCGAGCGTTTTGGCTTTTATGGTGGATTGTTTCTGCTTGGGCTTTATGGAGCACTTATAACACATCTTTTAAGTTTAAATTACGGCCTAAAAAATGACTATTTTACACAAGTTACCACCACGGGGATTGCTGCACTAATCTTCGTTTATGTGGGTGTAAATGTCTCGATGACGATAGGTTTTGCACCAGTTGTGGGCGTACCACTGCCATTTTTTAGTTATGGCGGAAGTAGCTTTGTTACATTTATGGTGCTTTTTGGAATTTTGCAAAATTTGCTAACTTTTAGATTTGATAGAACTTATAGCTTTATAAAAATTCACTTCTAAATTTTTCTCCGCAAATATCAAATATATAGTTTTTGCTCTATCCTTCTTTGTGCTTTTTGATGCAAGACTTTATAGCATTTATAAGATATTTTATATCCTCTTTTGTATGCATATAGTGAATGCTAACACGTACCCAGCCAGGTTTTGCTTCAAAAATGGTATTATCTTTTAAATTAAGCAAATCATGTCCATACGGCCCAGCGCAATCACAGCCTGCACGCGTTTGTATACCAAAATCACTACTTAAACTAGCAGCAAAATCATAAGGCGAAATGCCTTTTACGTTAAATGCAAAAATAGGTAATCTGTCTAAATTTTCAGGGCAATAATTTATCACCTCATCTATCTTTTCTAGCTCTTTGCAAAACATCTCACCTAGCTCACATTCAGCTACTTTTATATTATTAAGTCCGATTTCGTTTCTTAGTTTATAGGCTAAATTTGCACGGATTAGCTGCATTATCGGTGGCGTGCCGCCCTCTTCTAAATTTTCAACTTCATTAGTAAAAACATGCGATGTCCTGCTTACGTACTTGACTGTGCCTCCAGCTGCAAATGTAGGCAAATTTTTACAAAGCTCTTTTTTGATAGCCAAAAGCCCACAACTCCCAACTCCACCAAGCAGCTTGTGAGGCGAGAGAAACAGTGCGTCAAAATATCTGCAATCAACATTTTCATAAGCACTAAGAGTGGCTGCATCAAGTACCAAAATGCCATCATATTTTTTAATTAGCGAGTAAATTTTTTTATAATCAGTTTTAACGCCAGTAACGTTTGAAGCAGCACTAAAGCTAGCTATTATCTTTCTTTTTGCATTTTGCTTTAATGTATTCTCAAGCATCGCATAATCTATCTCATTGTTTTCATCAAGCTCTATGCGTTTTATATCACAAAGCCCTTCTCTTAAGCTAACTTCAACGGAGTGATGCTCATAAGGGCCAATGATCGCTAATGGCAAGTTTAATTTTCTTAAATTTGCTTCACCGATCAAAGCTCTTGTAGCTGGTGAGATATAAATTCCCATTATTTCCTGAAATTTCTTTATCGCAGCCGTTGCTCCTTGACCAGTCGCGATAAGATAAAAACTATCGTCAAGGCCCAATAAGCTTTTTAACTCAGCTCTTGCATTTTCATAGCATTTTTGCGTTAACACCGCGCTTGAACTACTATCTGAGTGAGTGTTTGCGTAGGTTTTTAAAAATTTTAAAATTTCATCTTCAATGGGCTTATAAGCAAGACCTGAAGCCGTGTAATCAAAATAGTAAAGGCCTTCTTTTAAAATGATATTTTTTCTTACTTCATCGATATTTAGCAATGTTTTCCTTTTATTTAAAGCAGGGATTATAATTAAATTTTCATAAAAAAGCTTGCAAAATAAGCATCTTTTAAAGCAATAAATTTCTTTGTAAATTTTCTATATTTTTCTTTATTGTGCCATCTTTATAGATAGCGGATATTAAGGCGATCATGTCTGGCTTTACTCTAGCGACGCTTGCAATGTTACTAGAATTTATGCCTCCTATGACACATACATTCATTCCCATTTCTTTTGCTTGTGATACAGTTTGAGCCTTGCAAAGTGGCGCATTTGGTTTTGTTGGGCTTTTAAACATCGCTCCAAAAGCCACATAGCTAGCACCATTTTGTTTTGCCCTAATGGCAAGCTCCAAGCTATCATAGCAGCTAACTCCCACGTAAGCATCATCTCCTAAAATTTCAAACGCCTCTTTTATGCTCGCATCATCTTTTCCCAAATGCACGGACTTTGCCCCTATACGAGCAGCAAATAAAATATCATCATTTACGATAAATCTTGCTCCAAATTTTTCGCATAGGTTGAAAATTTCACTAGCCAGCCTCCCATCTTTGGGTATTTTTTTAGAGCGAAATTGAAAAAATTTCACCCCACACTCTAAAATTTCTTTAGTGTATTGCAAGGCTAAATTTTCAGGCATCAACACATCGTCGCTAATCGCGTAAATTTCAATCACTTATGCCAACTTTATGATTTAGTAGACGTTTGCCAAATTTTGTCGTAACTGCATTTTTAATAGCATTTAAAATGTATTTTTTGGCTAGTTTTATGGCCTCTTCTTTGGTGTGTCCATTTGCTAGCAAGCAGGCCAGCGCACTTGCAAAGCTACATCCAGCTCCGTGCATGATCTCTGGTTTTATTAGTGGCTCTTTAAATTTAAGCACGTCACCATTTTTTTTAAAAAGAGTATCTTCACAAATTTCTGCAACCGTGCTTCGCTTTAAGATCATATCGCAAGGTAAATTTTTGCTATCAAGTTCCAAAACTTTGGCTTCATCGATATTTGGCGTGATAATGTCTGCAAATTTAAAAAGCTCTTTTAAGCTTGCTATCGCATCATCCTCAAGAAGCTTTGAGCCTGATTTTGCTACGCAAACTGGATCTATTACTATTTTAATGCCTTGCTTATAAAATTTTTCAAGCCAAGCACCAACGCAAGATATAAGCTCTTTATTAAAAAGCATACCAACCTTTATGGCATCTATGTTTAGCTCCTCGTCTACCATTTTGATCTGCTCATTTAGATTTGTAACATTTGTAGCAAAGATATTGCTAACGCCATTTGTATTTTGTGCCGTAAGAGCCGTGATAGCCGTCGCTGCGTAGCAAGAAAATGCCTCGCATGTCTTAATATCAGCCTGTACGCCAGCGCCACCAACACTATCACTTCCTGCAATGATTAATATATTTTTCATCTATCTCCCTTGCAACCTGAAATTTTATCAACACTAAAAGGATCATCGACCTTCCAAATACTTGAATACTTCTTAATGCTATTTTTTAATGCATCTACTAAATAATCCACGTCTTGTAGCGTATGCGTATAGTGGAGTCCAGCCCTTACCCAGCCTGGCTTATGAGTAAATAGTGCATCTTCTTTTAAATGAAGCAAATCATGTCCATATGGCCCAGCGCAAGAACATCCTGCACGCGTTTGAATGCCATATTCTTTGCTTAAAACTTTGGCTAGTTCATAAGGCGAAACACCGGCCACATTAAAAGAAAATATCGGCAAACGCTTTATGTTATTTGGATGATAGCACGTAAGCTCAGGAATTTCTGCTAGTCTTTTTTCCAAATACTCTCCAAGCTCGCTCTCATTTTCATATATTGTCCCAAATCCTATCTCATTTCTTAGCCTATAAGCTAAATTTGCCCTTATAAGACCTAAAATAGGCGGAGTGCCAGCCTCTTCTAGCTGTTCACTATCTTTTACAAAAATAGCATAGTTTTTGCTAACATAACTTACCGTTCCACCACCAGCAAATGTCGGCTCATCTGAGTTTGCAAGTATCTTTTTTATAGCAAGAAGTCCACAACTTCCAACTCCACCAAGCAATTTATGTGGCGATAAAAAAAGAGCATCAAAATAGTCACAATCGATATTTCCATAAGCACTAAAGCTTGCAGCATCAAATGCCACAATACCACCATAAGATTTTATAAGAGTATAAATTTTTCTATAATCGCTCAAAACCCCAGTCACATTTGAAGCCACACTAAAAGTTGCGATGATCTCACGACCGACATTTATCCTTAAAATTTGCTCCAAATGATTAAAGTCGATCCCTCCATTTTTATCAAGCCTGATACGCTCAACCTCACAAAGTGCTTGCCTAAAGCTTATCTCATTTGAATGGTGCTCATAAGGTCCAAGCACCACAAGCGGAGAATTTTCATCTGGCTTTAGGGCATATCTTTTTTTGAGCGCTGGCGATGCATAAATTCCTAAAATTTCTTGAAATTTCTTTATCGCACCGGTAGCTCCATTGCCACAAGTAAAAAGATAAAAGCTCTCATCAAGTCCTAGCAAGCTTTTTAATTCACGTCTTGAATCTTCATAAGTTTGAGCGGTTTTATAGGCGTTTGATGAGCTGATAGAGTGCGTATTTGCATATGTTTGAAGTATTTTTGCTATCTCATCTTCGATAGGTTTATAAGCTAGCCCTGAAGCTGTAAAATCAAAATAATAAATACCATTTTTTAAAATTATATTTTCTCTAATGTGCTCTAAATTTACCAAATCACAACCCTTGTTTTTTGCGTAGCATTATAGATTACTTTAGCTAAAATATACTACAATGCCCAAATAAAGGAGCCAATATAAAAGCTTTAAAATCAACATTTGAGCGAATGAAACACCTTGATATAAATGAACTTATTAAATTTCATCTCGTCTTTGATGAGTTTGATTTAAAGCACTCATATTATGATGTTTTTGAAGCAATCGAGGCTGAAATTTTAAACAACTTCTTAGCCTTGATGCCAAAATTTTACTTCGAATCCGATACAAACGATGCTATAAAATCTGCTCTCATAAAACTCGCACGAAGCGATAGAAAAAAATTTAGCGTACATAAAATTTTACCTCAAAGCCTAGCTAGTAAAGTCTATGCAAAGCTTTTTGAAAAGAATTTTTTACTGCTTGAGAAAAGTAGAGAAGTACTGCCAAAAAGATCAAAAAACCAAATGCTAAAAAAAGAAGAAAGGGGCTATAAAGTTGAGGATAAAATACATTTTAATAGCCATTTTTCAAGGTTTTGGTTTAGATTTATAGAGCCAAATTTAAGCTTGCTAAAAACTGGTAAAAATGATGAAATTTTAGCCATTATAAAAAAGGAATTTGACGAATATGCAAGCCTTGGATTTGAAATTTTATGCGGTGAGCTAATGGCAAAAAAATTTCTGATTAATGGCATATTTTTAAGTAGCTTTTGGAGCAGAAATATAGAGCTTGATATGCTATTAAATATAGGCGGCAAGATCATAGTCGGCGAGGCAAAATACAAAGAGAGAAAGGTTTGTAAAAACGTGCTAAATTTACTATTAAAAAAATGCGAAAAACTAAATATCAGGCCAGATATTATTGCTCTTTTTTCAAAGAGTGGATTTAGTAGCGAGCTAAGAAATTTAAAGGATGAAAGGCTAAGACTTTATGAAATTAGCGATTTTGAGGAACTTTTAAAATGAACGAACACGATATCCAAGCTGGCTTAAAAAGCCTGATAGAACAGACTTATCTGATAGAAAATGAATATAAAAATTTAACATCATCTTACGCAAACTTGCAAAATTTCATTAAAGATATTGTGGAAATTCTGCCAAATGCTATCTGGGTGTTAGATGAAAATGATGAGATCTTTTTACAAAACTCAGAAGCAGTAAGACTTGGTAAAATTTTTAAAGAGATACCAAAAAAAGAGGGTGAGATAAATGTAAATGGGCAAATTTATCTTTTTAAAACAAGCTCTAAAGACAATAAACTAATAATCTCTGCAACAAACATAACAGTAGAAAAACGCACCGAGCGCCTTGCTTCTATGGGTCAAGTAGCAGCTCACCTAGCCCACGAGATCAGAAATCCGGTAGGCTCTATCTCGCTTTTAGCTTCAACTCTACTTAAAAGAGCTGATGAGCGCACAAAGCCTATCGTAAATCAAATACAAAAAGCTACATGGCGAGTCGAACGCATAATCAAAGCCACTCTACTTTTCACAAAAGGCCTTAACATAAATGCACAAATTTTTGACTTTTCACAACTTAAAAAAGAGTGCGAAGAGGCTATAAATTTTTACGACTATTCAAAGGATATTAAATTTAGCCTAGAATTTCCAGATGGCAAATATACGGGCGACCTTGATCTACTTGCCATTGTTTTCCAAAATATTTTATTTAACGCCATTGATGCCATCGAAGAGAGCGATGATGATGAGGGAGAGATCATTTTAAGCTACGAAAAAACACCGAGTGAGCATAAATTTATCGTTTACGATAGTGGCGAGCCTATCAAAGATAAAGCCATAGTCTTTGAGCCATTTAAAAGTAGCAAGCTAAAAGGAAACGGCCTTGGACTACATCTTTGCTTGCAGATCATAGAGGCTCACAAAGGCAGTATCGAGATCACACTAAATCCAAAAACATTTTGCATAAATTTACCAATAAAGGAGAAAGAATGAACATACAAAACGAACTTGAGGCTTTTAAAAAATCTCTTCAAACGCTTGATTTAAGAGAAATTTCAAACGATGGAGCAAAAAACGTTGCATTTATCTGTATCGATATGATAGAAGCATTTGCTGGCAGTGGTGCGCTCGCCAGTCAAAGAGTGGCCGCCTTATCAAAAGGGATCGCGACACTTTTTGATAGAGCTTGGAGAGATTTTGGTTTTAGAAATTTTATCCTTATAGAAGATAGGCACACCAGTGATTCAAAAGAATTTGAGAACTTTTTGCCACATGCCATACTTGATACAAATGAGATAAAAACTATAAAAGAGATAGAAAATCTAAGCTTTTTTAAAGAGTTCAAGACATTTTATAAAAACTCTTTAAGCATTGCGTTTAATAAAGAATTTGAGAAATTTTTAGAGCAAAACCCACAAATTGATACTTTTGTTATTACTGGAGATTGCACTGATATGTGCGTTTATCAGTGTGTTAGTTATCTTAAACTACGAGCCAATGAATACAATAAAAAATCAAGAGTTATCGTACCGTTTGATCTTACGCAAACATATGACATACCAGGACACAATGGCGATTTTTACCACGAGATGTTTTCTCTTCATATGAAGCTAGCACTTGGCGCTGATGTGGTAAAGAGTATTAAATTTTAAAGCTTGCTTGAAATATTTATGAGCCTATTTAGCTCGTCAAATTTAAAGCTAAGCTCGTATTTATCCGATACGATTTCATTAGGGCTTTCGCTAAATTTCATATCACAGCTTAGCAAAAGTCCTTTTATAAAGATTTTGTGATCTAGCTCGTAGCTGCTTAAACACTCATTTACTACGCTCAAAAGCTCATTTGCAAGCACTGGCTCTTCAAAGATCATATCTGATCTAAAAGCCACATACGCCGCTCCTCCCTCGTACTCTATCCTATAATAATTTTGCTCATCAAAAGCGGTGCAAAGAACCATACTAATCGTGTGACCATTAAAATTTTCATCTAGCTCAAATTGTGGCGTGCTAAATGCGCTAAGTCCAAATTTCTCGCCAAACTCACGTGCTTTATTTGCAAGCTCGAGCAAACGCTCATCAAAGCCATTTATATTTTCATAACCCCAAAGCCACGTATTTGACGAGAAGCTTTCAGAGCCGATAAACTGCATATCAAACTCGCGCCCATCAAAGTAAATTTTGCCACTATCAAAATTAACCTGCCAGTTGCTTCCTTCAACAAGTAGCTTAAATGCACGTTTTTGAAGTAATGTCGCTTTGCCAACACATGCACTAAAAAGCTTGCTCCAGTTACTTTTATCTACACCAAGCTTATCTAAAAACATCGCTTCACCGAGGTCTTAGCAAGCTATTGCTTGAAGTGCTTTTTCTTTAAAGCTGTCATTTACAACAAATTTTGTCTTATAGACAAAAATTTGAGCCGTATTTTCATTTTTTATCTTAATAACAAGACGCTTATCATTGTTTGTGCCACTTTTTATATGTTCGTTATAGCCGAGATTATAAAGGTTAGTGATCTTATCTTTGCTAAGCTCACTAAGGCTTAAAAGCACCTCTAGCTCGGCATATTCTCTTGCTCTTTGAGGGGCGCTCGTCTCTTCATTTTTAGAAAATTTAGAGTTTTGTTTTAGTTTTCTTGTCTTAAAGTCTAAAATTTGTGCATCTTCTAGGCTATAAACCTCGTTTAAATTTGTCCTTACAAATTGATCATCTTTTGTGATATTTATCCTAAAAGCATAAGGCAGGTCGCGTTTTGCCTCGTCCTTTACGATATCTTCGATGTTACCAAGCTCTCTTTCAAAGACTGCGATCTCGATATTTCCGTGAAAATCAAGCACATTTATAGTGCCCATTTTCTTGCCACTTTTGGTTATCCTTGTGCTAAAGTCTTCGATCTTGCCAACGACTAAAATTTCAGCGCTTTGCGGCAAGCTCTCAAATTCTGAACTTAGAGTGTATTTTATCTTGTTGATCTCGTCTTTATAATCATCAAGCGGGTGGCCTGAGAGGTAGATACCAACGCTCTCTTGCTCAAATTTTAAAATTTGTTTGATGTCAAATTCGTCATTTATCGTGACAAAATTTATCTTCACATCGTTCATGCTCTCATCTTCACCAAACAAGCTCTCAACAGCATTTTTACGGATCTGAGCAGCACTTTTGCAAGCTTCTATGATATTTTCTACATTTTGCATAAGCATCTTACGACTAAAGCCAAACTCATCAAAGCATCCGGCTTTTATGAGGCTTTCAAAGACCTTCTTATTTACTTTAAATGGATCGATCCTTGAGACAAAGTCGTCCATACTCTTAAATTCGCCATTTGCTTCACGCTCAGTGATAATGTTTTCAATAGCCGCTCCACCAACACCTTTAATCGCACCAAGCCCAAAGATAATGCCGTCATGATCGCCATTTTTAACAACGCTAAATTCTTTAGTTGATTTGTTGATAGATGGTGGCAAAGTGTCTATATTTATGCGTTTTATCTCATCGATATAGCGAACGATCTTATCGACGTTGCTCTCTTCGCTTGTAAGAAGTGCCGCCATAAATTCAGCTGGGTAATAAGCCTTAAGATAAGCCGTCTGAAATGTGACGTAGGCGTAAGCTGCGGAGTGAGATTTATTAAAACCATATCCTGCAAATTTTACAATTAGCTCGAAAAGATCGTCTGCTTTTTGTCCATTTAGCCCTTTTGCCTCAGCGCCTTTTACAAACTCGCCCTTTAGCCTGTCCATCTCTTCTTTGATCTTTTTACCCATCGCACGGCGTACAAGATCCGCCCCGCCAAGGCTAAAGCCGCCTATGGCTTGAACGATTTGCATAACTTGCTCTTGATAGACGATTACGCCGTATGTTGGCGCGAGGATTGGCTCAAGCTCTTTAAATGAGTAGGTTATCTCTGCCTCGCCATGTTTTCTTTTGACAAAGTCATCAAGCATGCCACTCTCCATCGGTCCTGGGCGGTAGAGCGCTAGCATCGCGACGATATCCTCAAAGCAGTCTGGACGCAAGCTAGTTCCTAGCTTTCTCATGCCCTCGCCCTCGATTTGGAAAATTCCTATCGCTTGGCCGCTTTGTATCATTTTATAAACATTAGAATCGTTTTTATCGATCTGCTCCCAAATGATATCCTTTCCAGTTCGTTGTTTTACTAGCTTTATGGCATTATCGATAACCGTTAGTGTTTTTAGTCCAAGAAAGTCAAATTTAATTAAATCAACATCCTCAAGATATTTAAGGCTATACTGCGTAACATATCGATCTTCTGGGCTGTTTGGCTGACGAAATAGCGGAGTTTTATTCCACAGCTCCTCATTTGAGATAACGACACCTGCTGCGTGCTGGCCGGCGTTTCTATTTAGTCCTTCAAGGTCAAGTGCAAATTTCCAAATTTTAGCTGCCTTTGGATTTTGGCTGATGAGCTCAGCTATCTTTGGCTCTTTTTCATAAGCATCTTTTAGCGTAATACCAAGTTCATCAGGTATTAGCTTTGCCATCGCATCAGCTTCGGCGTAAGGCATATCACAAACCCTAGCAACATCTCTAATGACACCTTTTGCGAGCAATTTACCAAATGTAATAACGCCAGCAACATTAAATTTTCCATATTTTTGCGTAACATAGTCAATTATCTCGCCACGCCTACTTTGACAAAAGTCCACGTCGATATCTGGCATGCTAACACGCTCTGGGTTTAGAAACCTCTCAAAAAGTAGGTTGTATGGGATCGGATCAAGGTCGGTGATCTTTAGTGAATAAGCGACCAAGCTACCAGCCGCAGAACCACGCCCTGGACCAACTGGTACGCCTCTACTTTTAGCCTCATTTATGAAGTCCCAAACGATCATCATATAGCCTGGGAAATTCATTTTATTAATTATGCCAATCTCTATCTCAAGACGCTTTTTGTATTCGTCATGTAAATTTTCAGGGACAAATTTTAGCCTCTCTTCAAGACCTTTTCTACATTCATACTCAAAAAAAACAGCATCATTTTTAAAGCTATATCTATTTTCAGGCTCTGGAAGTGTTAAATTTCTCTCTTTGGCATATTCAAGAGTAAATTTAAAATTTGGCGGAGTTGGGTTGCCAAGCTTGATCTCAAGGTTGCACTTATCCACGATCTCTTGGGTATTTTCTATCACTTCAGGGATATCTAAAAATAGCTCGCTCATCTGCTCTTTGCTCTTAACAAAAAACTCATGGACGCTGTGGCGAAGTCGGTTTGGATCATCTAATGTTTTGTTCATCGCGATACACATAAAAACCTCATGCGCGTCAGCTCGCTCTTTAAAAGTGTAGTGAGTATCGTTTGTAGCGATAACCTTTATGCCAGTCTCTTTGGCGATGCGTAAAATGTCATCATCAATGCGTTTTTGATCGCCGATGCCGTGACGCATGATCTCAAGATAAAAGTCATCTCCAAAAATTTCTTTATACTCAAGCGCGACCTCTTTTGCTCTCTCGTAGCCCTTTGCGCCAAATTTCACATTGCGATCACTTAAATTTAAGTGCCAACTCACCTCGCCCTGCAAGCAAGCAGAGCTACAAACCAAGCCCTCGCTGTGCTCTTTTAAGATTTTCTTATTTATACGAGGATAGTAGTAAAAGCCCTCGATGTAGCTCATAGAGCTAAGATACATTAAATTTTTATAGCCAGTCTCGTTTTTGGCGATTAGTATGAGGTGAAAACGCTGTTTAGTACTCTTGTCATCAAGCTGCTCGCCATTATGAACGTAAGCTTCGATGCCAATTAGTGGTTTTATTCCCTCTTTTTTCATCGCTTTGTAAAAATCTATCGCTCCAAACATATTGCCGTGATCAGTAATCGCCGCTGCTGTGTCACCTCTATCATGAAGCACGTGAGCTAGCTCTTTTATCTTGTTCGCTCCGTCAAGCAGGGAGTATTCGGTGTGTAAATGCAGGTGTGTAAAGCTAGAATTTTCACTCATTTTTTATCCTTTTTTAATGAGTGGATTTTACAAAATTTTGGCTAATAAGGTGCTTGATGAAAACTTAATGGGAGCTTTAAAATTTTATAGAATTTGTAGTTTGTGGCCAGGAACGAAGCACGCTGCCATCTGACGCACTATGCTATCAAGGTCTTGTAAATTTTAAATTTTTATGAACGAGTAATTTCGGCTCTAAAATTTGAGTTAAGCGGTCAGTGAAGCCAAAATTTAGTAGTCAATTCTTGCGAGTGAATGGAATTTTAAAATCTATAAAGCGAAAAAGAATTAGATCGCGGACTAAGCCGCAATCCATTATAGATAAACTGGGATATTTGTGTGTTCTAAGAAAAATCTTGAAGTGCCACCAAGCACCATTTCCATAAGACCATTTTCGCCATATCTGCTAGCAACGATTAGATCAGCATTTCTATCAATAGCTGCTTTTAAAAGCGCTTCACCAGGTATCATCGTGGTAGCGATCACTTCAAAAGTGGCTGATATGCCATGAATTTTGAAGTACTCTTCAAGCTTTTTAAGATTTAGTTCAGCATTATCGCCAAGGCTTGCTTTTGAGGTAATGCACTGAACCTTTTTTGCCTTTTTTAAAAGATCAATCGAGCCTGTTAATGCCCTTGAGCTTTGTGTCGTGCCAGTCCAGCTTACAAGGATATTATCGGCTTTAAACTCACGCATTTTTCTAGGGATTACAATCGCATTTTTACCGCTTTTTAAAACAGCTGACTCAAATGTACCAGTGATCTTTCCATCAAGTGGCACAGCAGCCACTACTAGATCGCAAAATTTACTCTCTTGCTCCACTATCGCGCTTCTTTTGCCACTATGGATCGTAAAATTTGCGGTGCAAACATCTTCAATGATTTCACTAGTTACTTTTATGCCAAGCTCAGCACAAATTTTATTAAAAATTTTCTCATTCTCTTCATGCTCGACAGCTAGTTCAGATTTAGCTGATTTTAGAAATTCTTCAAAAAGCACTCCTCCACGAAGCGTCATTTTCATATTATAAACTACACTTGGATCAAGCTGACAAGTCATAATTTCCATATGTGTGTTAAACCACTGAGCAACCTTTAGGGCACCATAAATTCTTGGCTCGATATCGTCTCCAGCTCCTATTGGAAAAAGCAACTTTTTGTATTTCATCATCTGTCCTTTAAAATTTATTCAACCAAAGAGAGCGAAATTTTATTTCCTTTTTGCTCGCTCACACACACTTTGACCTGATCGCCTACATTTAATGGAGTTTTTATCTTTGAGATATGAAGCAAGCCATCAATGCCATCTTTTAGCTCGATAAATACACCAAAATCAACCACACTCTTTACGGTTCCTAAAAACTCATCACCGATATTAAAATTTGGTTTTGAACGCTCTTTGTCGTGTTTAAATGGCTTTTTGCCAAATGAACGTCCATTATCTTTTGAAGTGATAGAGATGATGTAGTCTTTTGCAGCATCAACATTTTTCTTTGCTCCACCTGCGATTTTTACCTCGCCTTTTTCTCTATCAAGATCGATTGAGACTTCAAATTTCTCAATAATCTCTTTTATAGTCTTGCCAGCTTGTCCGATAATGTCTACGATCTTGCTTGGATCGACGCTAAATAGTTCAAGCTTTGGAAGCACATCTTCATTTATTTCTATATTTTTATCCGCTTCTGTCATCAAAGATAAGATATGCTCTCTACCACGTTTTGCTTGATAAAGTGCCTCTTTTAGCACCTCAAGACTAATACCACCAAGTTTAATATCCATCTGAAGTGCCGTGATGCCATCACTTGTGCCTGCTACTTTAAAGTCCATGTCGCCGTCATGATCTTCAAGTCCCATGATATCTGTTAGCACTGCATGCTTATCGCCTTCAAATATAAGACCCATAGCGACACCTGCGACAAGTTTTAAAGTATTTACGCCAGCAGCTCTAAGTGCGAGTGAGCCACCACAAACACTAGCCATCGAGCTTGAGCCATTGCTTTCTAAAATTTCTGAAACGACCCTTATCGTATATGGAGAAGCTAGATCGATACTTGGAGCAAGGGCACGTTTGGCTAAATTCCCATGTCCTAGTTCGCGTCTGCCAGGGGCTTTTAGTGGGCTTGCCTCACCCACGCTAAAGCCTGGGAAATTGTAGTTAAACATAAATTTCTCTACAAAAGGCACTTTTTCAGTTAAAACATCATACATCTGAGCGTCGTTATCTGTACCAAGGGTAGCTACAACTAGAGCTTGAGTCTGTCCTCTTGTAAAGAGGCATGAGCCATGTGCATTTGGAAGCACGTTTGTCTCGATACTAATAGGTCTAACCTCTTCAAGACCACGCCCATCAGCTCTAACGCCATCGTTTATGATCTGCTCTCTTACGATTTTCTTTTTATATTTGCCAAGGACATTTGTGATGACAGCCTCGTCCCAGCCCTCTTTTTGAGCGACCTCATCGCTTGAAATTTGTTTCGCGATCTTACTAAGTTCGCTCGCTCGCTCGCTTTTTGCCATTT
Source organism: Campylobacter concisus (assembly GCF_002092845.1). Lineage (GTDB taxonomy): Bacteria > Campylobacterota > Campylobacteria > Campylobacterales > Campylobacteraceae > Campylobacter_A > Campylobacter_A concisus_AQ. The sequence continues at coordinate 55,816 of NZ_LVXF01000042.1, read as the reverse complement.
GGTTGATCGCATTTTTGACTTCAGCTTTATAAAATTTATCGATATAAATAGCGATATTTTCATTTTCTATTTCAGGTTTTAACTCAAGCGCAGCATCCTCTTTTTTATGCTCTTTGAAAGCTTCTTCGTAAGCACTGCTAGCTCTTAGTATCGCCTTGCCAGCAAAATCAATCGCCTCAACCATCATATCTTCGCTAAATTCATTCATCAGCTGTTTTTGAGCCATGCTATCACTTAAGCTCGGATCTATCATTGGCTCAATCGCAACCATTGGGATAAGCTGCGTAGTTTGCTGAGGTAAGCTTCTCATCTCGATCATCAAAAGCTCATCTTTTGTTCCAGCTACGTATAGATCGATCGCGCTTTGTTTTAGTTCAGAGTTGCTTGGGTTGATCACAAATTTTTCATCTATATAACCAACTCTCACGCCACAAACTGGGCGATTTACCGGGATATCACTAAGATAAAGAGCAACTGATGCTGCATTTAGTCCAACAACTTGCAAATCAACCTCAGGATCAGCTGAAAGCACCATTACCACTATTTGAGTTGGATATGCGTAACCTTTTGGAAAGAGTGGTCTAAGAGATCTATCGATGATACGAGCTGTTAGCGTTTCAAAGTCGCCTGGCTTTGTCTCGCGCTTAACGTAACCACCAGGAATTTTTCCAGCAGCGTAAGCTTTTTCGATGTACTGCACCGTTAGAGGTAAAAAATCCTCCTCAACTTGTGTGTCCTCTCTTGCAACAGTTGCTAAAACTACGGTATTTTTTACCCTTAAAAGTACCGCTCCGCTAGCTTGTTTTGCTACTTTATTAAGGTCAAAAATTTCAACCTGATTATTGACTTCTATACTATATTGCATTATTTTTATCTCCTTGTTGTTTTTGTAACGGCAAATAATAAGGGCTCTCTTCTAATATTGACATGATGCGCTCACTCGTAGCTTCGATCTTTTTCTCGTAATACGAATCCACATCGATAAAATCAACGATCTTGTTTATCGTGTAAATTTCATCAACCATATCATTTAAATTTGTAAAGACATCAGTAGCAATCACTGGTGTTGCGTATGATATGGATTTTACCTTCACATCAAGCAACGTCTTTATACAAATGAGTGCCGTCATACCAGTCTCGCACCCCTCATCGATTAGTAAAATATTTTTATCTTTTAGCTCTCCTATCAAATTTCCTTTTCGGTATTTATAAACGTTTTTTAAAATTTTCTCTTCATATTTTCTATGTGCTTCACCGTAAATGTAGTCATAGCTTATATTAAAAGCTTTTATAAGTTTATCATTTAATACTATATCTTCTGTCTCGCTAACTATTGCAACGTCGCATTCGCTATTATTTGGGGCAGGTATTGGCTCGCTAAAGAGCATCTCGTAGCTTAAATTTAAACTTCTACAAACTGCATCTGTGAGTATAACTGACTCAAGCGACATACAAACAACTATCGTCTTTTTATCTACGAGCTCTTTTTTTGGCAAAATTTCAATTAGCTTGCTAGCTGCTTCTAATTGATCCTTAAATTTAGCCGTTATCATTTAGTTAGCACTCGATTTTGTACTGCTTTGCGAAAAGTCATAGTGCAAACCGCCCATTGGATAGAAATTTATCGTGAAATAAATACCATTTTTTCTAGTTGATGCGGAGCCATCTATTGTTGTTGTTGGCTCGACATCTTGTTGATAAATTATCCCGTAATTCCAGCATTTTCTTTGATGAAGCACGCCAACTCTCCAGCTTTTTGTGTAACTTCGCTCGACATCATATTGCCAGCTGCCAATAAGGCTGTATTGATGAGGTAATTTTACTCCAAGACCACTTGTAAAATAGCTATCTTTTGTTGCACTATTTTTTATTTTGCTATCATTTTTCTTCATAGTGTGAAGCATATTTAGCCAAAATAAATCATTTGTGTATGAAAGTCCGCTTTGTATCTTTTTAAGCTCTTTGCTCTTGTGCGAATACTCAAGCTTATTATAAAGGCTTAAATTTTCAAATGGATATAGATAGATAGCATTTTTTAAATTCGAATATTCATCTTCTTTTGTGTAATATCCTTGAGAAATACTATGCTTTATAATCTTTCTACCATTAGAGTTAAAGAAATACTGAGTCAGATAACCAGAAATTTCTTCCTTACTCTGCTCTTGAGTCAAGAAATTTTCATATTCATTTAGATTTTTATCATAGATAAACTCATCATCTAAATTTCCTTTTCTATAGCCTGGTAGTAGGTATTCAGCTCCAAAATTTAGAGTGTGATAAAAGCTTTCATACGCTTTTGCAAGGTCAGTGTGAAGGGCAAATTTGTGATAATTATTTACAAAATTTGTATGTTTATCTTCTCTTTTATCATCAAATGAATTTATCTTATTCTCGTAATTTATTCTTGAAGCGTATAGGTACTCGTAAAATGAAAACGTTAAGCTATCATCAAGCAGTGGCACATGCACTGAAGCTGGAAGTGTAAATTCATACTGAGTCGCTCTAACACCTATTTTTCTATCATATCTATGTGACTGAAGATCAAGTGAATATAAGATATTTGGCAAGACAATATCATCTGTAAATTTATGATACTGAAGCGATGGAAGCTCTTGAAGCGTGTCTTTGTTCTCATTTTTTGAGCCAATCTTTTCAGTATCTATGTAGTATTTTGCATAAGTACCAAAATAATGATCGTCATTTGCGATGAAGTAGTTAAATTTAGAAGTTACAAGCGAATCATAATCATCATCCCTGCCCTTTAAATTTAAATAATCTATATCATTTAGCTTCGTTGCGTCTATCCAAATTCCCTCTTGTAAATCTGCTTCACTAAGGTATCTTATAAGCTTATCTCTTTCGTATTTTAGTCCGATACCTTTATGTGTTTTATTCTTTAGTTCAGCCTTATTTGAAGTCTCTCCTTTTTGCTTAGCTTGGTAGCTGTTTTTATCAGTAAATGAGCCAAAGCTGATTTCGCCCCTTGAATCAGGTGACTCAGTAAATCTAAACGCACCATAAATTCCAGCACCTCTGTTTGTTCTTATCTGCGGATCAAGCTCGAAGTCCCACTCATTATAAGGTGCAAAATAAATCGGCTGCTTGTAATAAAAACCTTCAGATTTTCCGTATCCAAGCTCAGGCGGTAAAAGGCCTGTTCTTCTTGTAGTATCTGTTGAAAAACCAAAATATGGCAAGTAAAAAACTGGTACATTGGCTATACGAAAGACTGGATTAAAAAGATGTAAAAATTTGCTTTGTTTATTTAGCATAGCTGAGCTTGAGGTAATACTCCAGTCAGGATCTTGGACATTACAGCTTGAAACCATCGCTTTTTTTACTCTATAGTACTCGCTGTCAGAGCTGCTCTCATCGCTTCTCATCCATACTTCCATGTCTTTATTCATCATAAAAAGCGATTCAAAAGCAGTGTCATTATTTTTTAAATTTAGCTTTGCATAGTTTGAGCGAGAGACTTCACTCTTACCCTTCATCATGTTGACATTTCCAAAGAGCTCTATAACCGAATTATTTTGATCATAAACTGCACAATCAGCTGTTACAAGATAATCTTGTGAATATACAACGACGTTTTTATTGGCCGTGACGATGCCTTTATCTTGCTTTACATCATCGGCCAAAAGCTGCACATCTTGCACAGCTGCACTTAGACTTAAAATACATACCGGAACTAAAAATAAAATTTTACGCATTTATCACCACTGTTTTTGCTATTTTGTCTTGCCAAGTCTGCCTAGCTGGATTTGCAAATGCCCATGCAAAACCAAGATAAAAACAAGCTTCACTAACCAACCTAAAAATCGCTCTTACTAAGCTTAAAATAAAATTTGGTCTGTCTAAAATTTCTACATTAATGCACATCGTCTTTGTTAGCATTTGTCCAAGACTCGCGCCATAATACCAAACAAAAAATGCATGATAAATAATCTTTAGTGCGACTATTTGCCAAAAGAAATTTAAAGTCAAATTTCTGGCTTCATCATAGCTCATAACCGACAAAAAGGCATCCCAGTAAATGATCAAAAACAAAAAAGAAACAATACATTCATCAATTGAGTAAGCTAGCACTCTTTTTGAAAATGGCGCTAGCGAAATTTCTTCTTTTTCAAGTTTTTCAACTATCTGCATACTCATTTTAATGCCTGCCAGGCAATATCTTTTCTATAATGTGCTCCGTCAAATTTTACATTTTCGCAAAGCTCATAAGCTCTATCACGTGCCTCTTTTATACTCTTCGCAGTGGCTACGCAGACTAATACTCTGCCACCATCTGCATAAATTTCTCCGCCTTGCTCGCTAACACCAGCATAAGCAATGTGAGCATCTTTTACATCATTTAAAACTGAAATTTTAGCTTTTGGACTACTTTTATACGGATAGTCCTTACTAGCCATCACAACGCCAACTGCAAATTCATCTTTTAAACTAATAGGCTTTAGCTCGCCCTTTGCAGCATTTAGTAAAATTTCGCTTAGATTTCCGTCAATTAATGGCATCAATACCTCGCACTCAGGATCGCCAAATCTTACGTTAAACTCAAGTACATAAGGCTCATTTTTCACGATCATTAGCCCTACAAAAAGTACTCCACAAAACGGACTACCCTCGTTTTTCATCCCTTTTAAAGTTGGCTTTACAACCTCTTCTTCGACCCTTTTTATCAGCTCTTTTGAAGCAAGCGGACTTGGAGCATAAGCGCCCATACCGCCAGTATTTGGACCTTCGTCGTTATCAAGCAGGCGTTTGTGGTCTTGTGCCACTGGCAAGCTTACAAAATTTTCGCCGTCGCAAATAGCAAAAAAACTTAGCTCAAAGCCGTCTAAAAACTCTTCAACGACAACAAATTTACCAGCCTCACCAAAGCTAGCTCCACTTAGCATGTCACTAACTGCCTCTTTGGCCTCCTCTTTAGAATTTGCGATTATAACGCCCTTGCCAGCGCAAAGGCCATCGGCCTTTACGACCATCGGCGCGCTTAGGGTATCAATAAATTTAAATGCTTTTTCTTTATCATCTGTGTTTAAATATCTTGCGGTTTTTATGTTATTTCTAGCTAAAAAGTCCTTCATGTAGGCCTTGCTAGCTTCGAGTCTAGCAGCTGCTTTGCTTGGTCCAAAGATGAGCAAGCACTCTTTTTTAAAGATATCCACTACCCCTTCACTAAGCGGTGCTTCAGGGCCTACGATAGTTAGAGCAATATCATTTTGTTTAGCAAATTTTGCAAGCTCATAAAAGTCTTTTATATTTAAATTCTCGCCAAGGCGTGAGGTCGCACCATTTCCTGGCGCAAAGTATAAATTTATATTTTTTTCGTTTTTTAGTTTTAGAGCAATGGCGTATTCGCGGCCGCCACTTCCTATTATGAGAATATTCATTTCATCTCCGTAAATTTAAAAACCCGAGTGGGCGTCGCATAGAAGAGTGGCCCATAAACAAAGCCAATCTTGCAAATAGATGGATACCAAACGGTTGCAACTTCTCGCCTTTTCAGACTCAAACGAAGCCACATCACAAGGCATCCATACCTTTTCGCTAACAAAAAAGTGTTGGACCCCGTAAAATGCTGACTCGCTTCACTCAGGCAATAAAATTATATAAATTCTTTGCTTAAAGTAATGTTTTGGCAAGCGCGATACAGGCGTTTATATCTTGACTTTGGCTCACTATTGGCTCGGTAAATTTTAGCTCTTTTGCAGTGACCTTTCCAATGCTTATCGCTTGATAGCTCTCATCCCAACCAAAATTATTAAGAAAATTTTTGACATTTAGTGGAGAAGCGAAGATCAAGATACTATTTTTTGGCGGTTTTAGCTCCATTTTGCAAGGATTTAAAATATTTTCATAGGCAACGATCGCCTTTATATTTACGCCACCCTTTTGTAAAATTTCTAAGAAATTTGAAGCACTATCTTTACCTTTTAGATAAATAACCTTTTTACCTTTTAAAAGTGGCAAAATTTCTCTTGCGAAGTCATCTCCGTGAGCATTCTTTCCGGTATAAATTTCGCTAAATCCAAACTCTCTTGCGGCCGACGCACAACTATTTGCAATGGCAAAGACTGGCAAATTTATAGGCGAAATGCCATTAAATTTTAATGCATTAAAAGCATTTTTAGAAGTGGCTACCAGCACATCATAGTCGCTTAAATTTAATTCAAATTTTAAAAACTCGATCTTGCTAACACTTAAATTTATAACGCTCTCATTAGTCGTTTTTGTATTTGAAATAAGATAAATTTTACGCAACTCTTTTTAACCTTAAAAAAGACATCAAAGCAAGTAATGTGCAGGCTAAAATAACAATAGAAGTTGAATAAAATATATCGCCAAGCCCAACTAGCGGAGAGACGACGCCGCCTAAGAAAAATGGACAAAATCCAAGTATCGCTGAGGCTGAGCCTGCGTATTCTCTGCCTTCATTCATGGCTAGCGATGAAGCAGTTGGCAAGACAAATCCTGTAAAAAGAAGCAATAAGAAAAATGCGATGATAACGCCGATCACTTCAAATTTAAAACAAAGCATGAAAGCAATAAAAATGCTAGCAAACAAGGTGCCAAAAAGCCCAGTTTTTAGTGCTTTTCGCTCATTTAAAAGACTAGCAAGCCTTGCTCCTATAACAAGCCCTAAACCATTTGAAGCAAAACAAAAGCTATAACTTACTGGACTTAGAGAATAAAATTCTTGAAAGATAAACGAAGATGACGCTATATAAGCAAACATCGCACCCATCGCAAATGTCTGAATGCTTACAAAAAGCATAAATTTTTTCTTTCTTAAAATTTTGCCAAAAACACTATAAGTCACTAGCAAAGGCATTTTTAAGCGATTTGACTGACTTAAGCTCTCTTTGAAATAAAAATTTGCAATAAAAAGCAAAATGCCAATGATAGTAAGTGCCATAAAGATACCACGCCAGTCGGTAAATTTAAGTAGCAAGCTGCCACCAATTGGCGAGAGTATCGGAGCAAGGCCATTTACGACCATCATAAGACTAAAAAATTTAGTCATTTCATGACCCTTATATAAATCACTCACGATAGCCCTTGAAATAACCAAACTGCCTGCACTTGCTAGCCCTTGGATGATGCGCATAAAGATAAAAAACTGGATATTTTGCGCAAAAAATATAAAAATCGTACTTATCGTATAGACGATGAGCGAGATGGTAAGGGGCAGTTTTCGGCCAAATTTATCACTTATTGGGCCAACTATTAGCTGACCTATGGCTAAGCCCGCCATTGATGTCGTGATCGTTAATTGTGTAGCTGTGACACTTGTTTTAAACCACTCAGTAATAGCCGGAAGTGCTGGCAAATAAAGATCTGTAACAAATGGTCCAAAGGCAGAGAGAGCACCTAAAAATAGTAACAAAAATAGCTTGGAATTTTCTTTTTTCATAGTTTTTCTTTTTTTTGGAGCGATTATATTATGGTTTTACTTTTTGCTTTATTAAGTATAAATTTACTATTGTTATTATAAAGAATAAGCCCTAGAAATAGGGCTTAGTATTACATTTTGTCTTTAGTGACGATTAAGAGCATTTTAAATTTATCTTTTATCTTTAATCCATGTGGTATTTTGCCCGGAAGCACGATGGTATCGCCTTTTTTGATATCAAAATGTTCATTACCAATAGTTAGCTTCATCTCACCATCAAGTGCGATAAGTAGTGCATCGCCTGGAGCTGCGTGAGTTGAGAGCTCTTGGTCTGTGTCAAAACTAAGCAATGACATTGAGCCGTTTTCGTTCTTTACGAGCGTTTTGCTCACGATTTTGCCTTTTTCGTATTCGACTGCATCAACTAAGCTAAAAATAGCTGCCTTAGGTAAATGATCTATCATTAAATCCTCCTTAAAATCAATTGAAATATATTTCGTTGGTTCGTTAAAAACTAGCTTGCGCCACACTTTTTTCTCTATCAGGCAAGCTTGCTCATTGCCTATATGCATCTGCTTTTCGCCGTAGTATAGGCTAGCACCGCCTTCTACAACCCATGCGAGGCTGTCGCAAAACAGCATCTCATGATCTAGCTCCTCGCCAGTATCAAAAGCAAATACATCGACATGAGCGTTCTCGCAATCAAAAATTCTCTTGCTAACAACGCTTTTTGCGACGACTTTCGTGTCGGCGTTTAGATTGTAAATTTTACTCATTTTATATCCTTTTTTTGCAAAATTATAAAAGGTTAAGAGCTAAATTTCATTGACCAATGTTAATAAAAAGAGAAAAAATATCCTAATTAAAACTAATGTATATAAGGAAGTTCCATTTACAAAAAATTTCATAAAGGGATTTTTGTGTCTACTCTCACTCAATAATTACCATATCATATTTGTTTCTTTTGTTCTATAACAGTATCTTTTTAGTTTCTGTTTTTAATATGCGTAACCCGGCTTCCTTGCCGTAGTTTTGTAAGCTTCGTTAAGTACTAATCCAATACCCATTTGATGGAATTTCTTTTCTATGCCAATTACAAAAATATCTGTACAATCTTTGCCGATTGCATTTATACAACAAAACCAACCAGCTCATCATTTATATGATAAGCGAGAAAAGTCTTTTCTGTGAATCACGAATATATTATTCTGTACTTTCCAGTATTCCAAACCATTCTGAAAGGTCATATAATATTTCTCTTGACACAGCTTGCTTTTCTAATTTATCTTCAACTTCTTTTATTTTTATATCAATTTACTCTTCCACAACTTCTATACTTTTAAATGTATACCTTTGTTTCTTAAATTCTCTATGCAATCAGCTAGATATTCGATATTGTGCTCTTTGTAAATTGGACTGCTTATAATTTCTTCTTTAAGATTATCGTACTTTTCTGCTGTCCTTCCTCTATAATTTTTATCTTTCCATTCCGCAGAAACATTATATCCCCTTTTTTCCATCTCCTCCATAACCAATACATGGTAAATAAAAAGATGATATGGGGAATATGTAAACACATAATCTACGGTTTTATGTTTCTTTTTCCATCCATTGCCCCTCAAAGCACAACATTCCCTGTGTTGTCCAAGAAGCTGATTTTTAGGCAATAAGTGGATAAGTTTTTCATGCCATAGTCTCATATTTTTCTCCTGTTAACAAGGTTGATTTTTCTAAATATTCATTAGGGTATTTCTTTAGTAAAGTGTTAATGCATTCAATTACAGCCTTCTGACTATTCTCCCCTGCCATATATCCATTTAATATATCAAATAATACCTGCTTTTCAATTGTATTTGCATTTTTTCTGAAATATCCCCATATATGAAGAATGGCATTACTAAAATCTTTTTTACTCTCCTTCATATCTCTTGTTTCCTGTATTTTTTCATTTAGCCATACAACATCCAGTTCTTTTTCCTTCAAGTACTCCCTTATCTCCAGATATGCTTTTTGCGATTTGCTTAGTACAAAATATTTATTTTTTGCCCATAACTCTTCACATTCTCTTCTTGTATCTTTGTGTCTCATGTTGACGCTTCTTTCAAAATATTCAAACCAAAACAAATCCCATACAATGTATCACAATTTAAGCATTTATTAATAGCATTTAAATTTTTGTTTAGGTAAGGTATAAATGAATATCCTGCATTATTAGTATGTTAAAGTGGGCTCAGATACAAATGATTTTTATTACTATAACCTATTCAAATTTATTAACCACTGTTTCCACAAAAGCCTCCCACCAAAATAATGGAAGGCTTTCTAAATAATTTATCTAAATTTAAAACTCCCTTTGGAACCTACTTTTTCTTACTTTTAGTATCAAAATAGTATCACTAAGGAGCTTTTTGCTTCCGTAAGCCGTTGTGATATTGTATTTTCAACGGTTTTACAGCAGAAATATTTTTGTTACTCTACTCCCACTCGATAGTTGCAGGCGGTTTGCTCGAGATATCGTAAACTACACGGTTTATGCCGTTTACCTCGTTTATGATGCGGCGAGAGACGTTTTCTAGCAGATCGTACGGTAGGCGTGAGAAGCTAGCCGTCATGCCATCGCTCGCATCGACCACACGCACGCACACGGCGTTTTCATAAGTGCGGTTATCCCCCATAACACCAACAGAATTTACGTTTAAAAGTACGCAGAACGCCTGCCAAGTTTTGTTGTACCAGCCAGTGCTCTTTAGCTCATCTCGCAAGATCACATCAGCTTTGCGAAGTAGTTCTAGGCTTGGTTTATTTACTTCACCCATTATGCGGATAGCAAGGCCTGGTCCTGGGAAAGGGTGGCGGAATACTAGATCACGGCTTAGTCCAAGCTCAAGACCTAGTTTTCTAACCTCGTCTTTAAAAATTTCTCTTAGTGGCTCTATTAGCTCAAATGTCATCCAATCAGGCAAACCACCAACGTTGTGGTGGCTCTTTATCGTCTTGCTTGAGCCAACTACGGAGCTTTCGATAATGTCAGTATAAAGAGTTCCTTGAGCTAAAAATTTCACATCACCATGCTTTTTAGCCTCTTGCTCAAAAATTTCTATAAATGTCTCACCTATGATCTTGCGTTTTTTCTCAGGATCAACGACGCCAGCTAAGCGGCCAAGGAAGGTCTCGCTCGCGTCTATGCTAACTAGCTCAACACCAAGCTTTGTTCTAAATGTAGCTTCAACTTGCTCTTTTTCGTTTGTTCTAAGAAGTCCGTTATCAACAAAGACAAGGATCAAATTTTCAGGCACAGCAGCTGCTAAAAGCGCCGCGGTTACAGAGCTATCCACGCCACCGCTAACTGCACAAAGTACCTTGTGAGTGCCTACTATTTTTCTTATCTCTTCTATCTTATTTTTAGCGAAGCTTCCCATATTCCATGTGCTCTCGCAACCGCAGATATATTTAGCAAAATTCTTTAAAATTTGCGTGCCATACTCGCTGTGTTGCACCTCTGCGTGAAACTGGATCGCATAAAATTTTCGTTTATCATCGCCAAAAGCACAATAAGGCGAATTTTCACTAACAGCGATCACTTCAAAGCCTTCTGGTAGGTCTTTTACATAGTCACTATGACTCATCCATACGATTTGTTTTGAAGGTGTATCTTTAAATAGCTCATGCTCTTTAATAACGTTAAGCTCGGCCTTGCCATACTCTTTTTGATCAGCCGCTAAAACCTCAGCCCCATGCGTGTGAGCAAGCAGTTGCATGCCGTAGCAAACGCCAAGTATAGGGATATTTAGCTCAAAGACGCCGTTATCGCAAAAATAAGCATCTTTAGCATAAACACTAGCTGGACCGCCACTTAAAATGATACCTTTTGGCTCTTTCGCCTTTATCTCACTAAGCTTTGCATTAAATGGCAAAATTTCAGTGTAGACGCCCTCTTCTCTTAGCCTTCTAGCTAGTAGCTGAGTGTATTGCGAACCAAAATCCAAAACTATAATCGTATTGTTCATTTATAACCTTTTAAAAATAGATATGAAAAATTTCAAACTGCACATACCAAACAATGATCGATACGATATATCCTAGAACCACCATCCAAGCGTATTTCATATGTGCACCAAAGGTATAAATTCCTTTTAATTTACCCATTACTCCAACACCAGCTGCTGAGCCAAAGCTGATCATCGAACCGCCGATACCAGCAGTTAGTGTCACTAGTAGCCACTGACTCATTGCCTCGCCTGCATCAGCTCCCATTGCTGGATTTGCTTTTAAAACAGCTGACATAACTGGAACGTTATCAACAATCGCTGAAAGGAAACCAACGCCAATATTTACAGCAGTTGAGCCAAATTTATCATAAAGTGATACAGCGTAATTTAAAAATCCAGCAAAATGAAGAGCACCAACCGCAGCTAAAATTCCAAAGAAGAAAAATAGTGTGTTGTTTTCGATCTTTGACATATAGTGAAATACATGCATTGGCTCTTCATTTTTGTGAGCTTTTTTGAAATAGTATGTATAAAGACTAAGTAGCGAGAAGCCAAACATCATGCCCCACATCGCTGGCAAGTGGAAAAGCTGATGCATCATAACAGCACAAAAGATAGTAAATGCGCCTATAAAGATAACCGCTTTACCGCCCTTTTTCATAACCACTTTTGGCTCGTTTGCTACGTCAAAATGCGGTGCGGTACTTGGCACCACGCGAGAAAGTAAAAATGCCGTTACAAACCAACCTGCGATAGATGCTGGAAAAAGTGCGAAAAAATCGACAAACGGCGCTTTTCCAGCAGCCCAAGCCATAAGCGTAGTGATATCACCAAATGGACTCCATGCTCCACCTGCGTTTGCTGCTACGACGATGTTTATCGCACCGGCTACTAGGAAATTTGTATTATTTCTATCTATCGTTAGAAGAACGGTTGAAAGAATAAGCGCTGTTGTTAGGTTATCAGCTACTGGGCTTATGAAAAATGCCAAAATACCAGTTAGCCAAAATAGCTTTCTATAAGTATAGCCTTTTGATACGAGATTATATTTAAGTGCATTAAATACGTCTCTTTCGATAAGTGCTTCGATAAATGTCATCGCCACCATCAGGAAAAATATGATCTGAGCGATCTCTAGAATCAGGTGATTTACCTCATGTTCAAGCGAATGCACATCCATGCCATTTATAAGCATATAAACGCCGATAAGCAGAAACATAAACGTACCGATAAAGATAGCAGGTTTTGCTTTGTCGATATGGAAATTTTCTTCTGCTGCTATGAAAAAATATCCAACAACAAAAATTATAAGCGATAAAATTCCTGCCCATGTAGTAGTTAAGTCAATAGCTGCGGTTTCTCCATCAGCACCAAAAGCCATCGCGAAAAACAAGCCTAGAAGTCCAAAAAACCTCATTATACTCTCCTTGTAGAATAAAAAATCTTGGTATATTACTTAAATGAGCCTAAAAATTAGGTTAGTTAAAATTATTAGGCTTACATTACATTTTTATTTAAATATGAAAATTTACTAGATTTTATTTATCTTGTCAGTTTTCTTCTCTTTTACGGGAGCATTTCCATAAAATGGATCATCCTTGTAACCACAACCACTAAATGCAAAAAGAGTAAAAATTAAAATAAAAAATGATAAGATAAGCCCATGAAAAACGCTAAATTTTTGATAAATACTATTCACGAAAATCCTTTGTATAAAGAAAAATTAAGCATGGCAAATGAGTGCCAACAGCTTTTAGAGCTTATGGGGAAAGCAAAACGATTTTATATAGCTTTTTGCTACGTTAGAGAAGGTGTTTTGACCTTTGTTCTTACTCATCCCACTGGGCTTTTAGAGCTTAGGCGTGATAGTAGTATAAATGACATAAAAAGGTTATTAAAAACCTTTTGCAATTTTAATAAAAATAGCGTTTTTAACAGCATTCTTACTCCAAAACCTCTTAACGAAATCAACTATACAAAAAACAAAAAAGAAGAAAATATAAGATTTGTCGTGAGCAAATTTTTAAAATTTTTTAATCAAAAAGAGCAAAGTACCATCTTTTATGCACCAGCTAGTAAAGGCGAGTTTAAAAATTTAGCAAAAGACGAGCAAATACACCAAAAATTTGAAGAGCTAAGAGAAATTTTGCTCAAGAAAAATGAGCAGGCAAGATGCTAATAGACGAGATAAGAACGCTTCCAAACGAGCCTGGCGTATACCAGTATTTTGACGCGCAAAATAGACTTTTATATGTCGGCAAGGCCAAAATTTTAAAAAACAGGGTCAAAAGCTACTTTAAGTTTACCCCAAGTCTAGCTCCAGCCGAAAAGCTAAGTCCAAGAATTTCAAAGATGATAAGTGAAGCTGTACATCTTGAATACATTGTCACACCAAGCGAAGCAGACGCGCTGATACTTGAAAATTCATTCATCAAACAGCTTAAGCCAAAATACAACATCTTGCTTCGTGACGACAAGACCTACCCTTATATTTTTATAAATTTAAATGATGATTTTCCAAGATTTGAGATCACTAGAAAGGTGGTAAAAGGCTCAAATATCCGCTATTTCGGGCCATATTTTAGTGGAGCTAGCGAGCTGCTTGAGGCACTTTATCTAAATTTCAACCTCGTTCAGAAAAAATCCTGCATCAAAGGCAAAAAAGCCTGCCTTTTTTATCAGCTAAAACGCTGCTATGCCCCGTGTGAAGGCAAAATTTCAAAAGAAAACTACGCTAAGATCGTAAACGAAGCTATCGCGGCCTTACAAAATCCAAATTTACTCATCGCTCGCCTTGAAGAGCTCATGCTAAACTACGCCAAAGCTGAAGACTACGAGCAAGCAGCCGCGACTAGAGATAAGATGCAAACGCTTAAAAATATGCAAACAAAGGTTGAAGTTGATCTTGCTAAACTTGAGGACTTTGAGGCCTACTCGGTCGCTTGCGTGCATGATATGATCTGTGCAGTGAGATTTAGCGTGCAAAGTGGCAAGATAACTGGCGTAAAAACTGACATCGCGCAGGCTAAAAATGCTCAAAAAGATGAGATAAACGAGGCTTATAAGCAGGCCATTTTAAAAAGCTTCATAGCTGGACAGCCGATAATTAGCACCAAAATTTATGTGCATGAGAGCTTTGAAGATAGTAAGCTGGTGGAGGAAATTTTAAACGAGAGATTTGGACGCAAATTTAGTATCACCTGCCCAAAAATAGGCGATAAGCGTAAAATTTGTGAGATCGCTACAAAAAACGCTGAAGTTAGCATCGAAAAATACCTAAAAACACATGATAACGAGCTACTAAACGAGATAAAAGAGTACTTTGACCTAGCTCACACGCCTTACGTGGTCGAGGCTTACGATAACTCACACCTTTTTGGTGAGGCAAGTGTCGGAGCGATGGTGCGCTATGAACACGGCGAGTGGGCGAAGCAAAACTACCGCCACATGCATCTAAACTCTAAAAACGACTACGATCAGATGAAAGAGAGCCTAACAGCTAGAGCACTTAGATTTGATAAGCTTAGTCCGCCTGATCTTTGGGTTATTGACGGAGGCGAAGTGCTTTTAAACTTAGCCTGTGAAATTTTAGCAAGTAGTGGTGCAAATGTCGATGTGATAGCCATTTCAAAAGAGAAGATCGATGCCAAAGCTCACCGCGCAAAAGGCGAGGCAAAGGATAAAATTTACACAAAAAATGGTAGTTTTAGCCTAAGCACGAGCAATAAAAAGCTTCAGTTTTTCCAAAAAATGCGTGATGAAAGCCATAGATTTGTCATCAGTTTTCATAGAAAAACAAGGCAGAAAAACGATATGCAAAGATCAATTCTAAAGCAAGCTGGCGTATCTGAAGGAAGTATCGCGAAATTAATCAGCTTTTACGGAAGTTTTGATAAAATCAGCGAAGCGAATTTAGACGAAGTGGCAAAAATAACAAATAAAAGCGTAGCAGAAAAGCTTACAGTGCTCAAAGAAGGAAATTTGAAGTGATAATATATGATGAAAATTTAAAAATATCTGCGATAACGCAAGATTCACTTGAACTATTGGGTTTTGATAGTTTAGATGATTTTTTGTTGCAATACAAAGATATAAGTGAGCTAGTCATAACAAGCCAGGAAAGTACAAACTACAGCTTCTTGGAATTTTTACAAAATACGAAAGATAATAGCGCTAGAGTAAATTTAAAAAGAAAAGATGGTGGTGCGATCTTACTAGAAGCAAGATTACAAAATGCTATTTTAAAAAATGGTGAAAAATTTTTTATCGTTCTTTTAGAGAAGCAAGACATAATAAACAACCAAAATCTAATAGCAGCGGTAAAAGTAAAACCTACATTAAGACTGCCCGTTTTTAAACTAAACGCATGGTATCTTTTTGACACACAGACACAATCACTTATCGATGATTCTTGGTTTGAAACATCGCTTAAAATACTAAATTTAAGTAAAAAAGATTTTACATCCTATTTAAATATATTTTTGCACAACGCAAGAGAAATTCTTATCCAAATCCAATCAGCCATAATCGCAAAAGACGAGATAATGCTCAAAAAATACGTAGATGAGATAAGAGAAGCTGCATTAAATTTAAAGCTTAATAACCTTGCAAATGAGCTTAACGCTTTTTTAGATAACAATCAAAATGGAAAAATGAAAGAGATGTCTCTTTTTACCAAAAGACTAATTGAGATAGAAAATATCGTCAAAAAATATAGCAAAAAGAGTATCCATGAAAAATAATAAATTTTATATATTGTTAGCGCCAATAATAATTTCAGCGATCTTTTGCGCATATAGCGGAAATGAAAGCTATAAAAAATTCACAGATCTAAAAGATCTAAATGAAAAACTATATAAACAATCCTTAGTATTTCAAACTATAAAATCCGTAATACAAGAGCACAATACGCTAATAGGCAAAAGCCAAGAAGATATAAAAAAGTTGCGGGATAACACTTTAGAAAATACACAAAAATTTATAAATTCTATAAGAAAAGACGATCGCATCGAGATACGAAATGTAAATAAATTAAAAGAATTGCTAGCAAATCTAAACCAAAATGATAAATTTGATGAACTATTTTACGAATTTTTCCAAAATATAAATGGAGAAATAGATAGCGATTTTAAACAAGATTTAGACCGAGACTTTCCGCTTATAATAAAAGCTTATGCCGCAACTTTAAGTAAAATTTACAATCAACTCTCTTTAGCAAACAACACCAAATACTACGTAAAAAATATCTTTATAGATGGCCCTTTATTTTCAATAAACAATAATGTGAGAGAAAATATATATTCCGTAAAGGACAACACGCCAAATCTTGATATGCTTCCAAAAAGTGAGCTAAAAGAAAATATTTATAAAGACTTTAACCAGTTTGAAGCCAACTATCAAGCCAGAAAAATAAGAGAAGTTAAAGCCAAGATCGCATTTTCTGAGAAGCTAAATATCGAAGATATTATCTTAATCAAACAGTATGAAGATGATAAATTTATACTTTTATTAGATAGTGCCATAAACATAAAAAATGAGCTACTAGAACTTACTAAGAGCGAGAAAATAAACTTTGGCATAAAGACCTTTTTTGAGTTTTCGCTTTGTGGCTTGCTCATTTTGTCTTTGCTTGGTATTTCTGCTAGGTTGAAATTTTTAAAGGTGCTTATCGATAAGTCAAAATACATATCAAACTATATCCTATCATCAAAAGAGGCAAATGCGGATAATGCGATATCAAAACTCATAAAAACTTATGAAGATCTAAAAGAAACCTATATAAAAGATAGCAACTTTTTTCAGATAAAAGATAGATATATTTTATCAGTGAGCAAGAAACTAGAGTCTATCAATAAAGAAATTTTTACATCGATAGCGGCTTTAAAAATAGAAACAAATAATAGCAAAAAGCAAGTATTTATAGACACGATAGAAAAAAATGCAAATATCATGACCTCGCTTTATAACAATGCTAAAAATATCTCAAATGTTAAAAAATATAGCGAGTGCAATAAAACTGAGATATTTGATCCTCAAAAAAGCTTTGAAGAAATTTTGCAAGCAAATATTGTCTATTCGCAAAGCAAAAAGATAAATTTTATAAGTTATCTTGATCCAAGCCTTACAAATGAACTAGAAGGAAATCTAAATTCATTAAAAACCGCATTTAACTCTATCTTTTTGGCATCTTTATCAATGTCTTTAAGACATCAAAACATTATCATTGCTATCAAAAAAGTTCAAAAAGAGTTTGATAGAAGCGGGCTTTGTTCTGTAAGCTTTAGCATAAAAAATAGCTCAGCTGCCATGAGCGAAAAGCAAATTTCAGATATATTTTCAGATGATGAGAATAGCTTAAATAATGATGAGAGCGAGTTTTATCTAAAAATAGCTCAAATTTATTTAAAAAATTTAGAAAGCAAGCTGGAGATTAACTCGTTTCCAAGTATTGGCAATGAGTTTAAATTTGTAGTCATTTTTAAAACAACATCGAATTATAAAGACTTTGATATAAAATGCAATCATAAATTAGCATTCTTACAAGACGTAAATGTCGCTTACAACGAAGCTTTTGAGCAGACCACAAAAGACCTTGGGCTCAAAGTGGATATGCTAACAAGCACTAGTCCATCTATTACAAAAAATTATGATGCTATATTTTTAAGAAACACCAATAAGCAAGGTCAAGATATTAAAAATCCGCTCATTTTAAAAGATCCGCTAACTCCATTAAGCATCACAAGGCTACTTTGCTTAGGCGAAGCTGATATTATGAATAAAAATTTAAACGATAAACCAAAAATTTTAATCTGCGATACTAATGAAATTTACATAGATATAATAGCAAGTGGTTTTAGTAAATTTAACTGCGAAGTTGTTGGGGTTTGTAATAAAAAAGATCTAAAACAAGCTATAAAGCAAGGCGATTTTGACCTTATCTTTGTTGGCTCAAAATTTTTCGAAGCTGAAAAAAATAGCCTTCAAAAAAATCTTGATCTTATAAAAGCAGCTATACAAAATGCGAAAATTCCAATTATATTAATGCTTTCAAATACTTCAAATATAGATGGAGAGAGTGTCAAAGAATACTTCAATGCCTATATAAAAACGCCAATAAGTAGCGACGAACTGGCTCAAATTTTTAGAAAATTTTTGCCAAATTTTGGCGAGATTGCAATAGACGAAAGCTATCTAGCAAAAAGCGAAAATATTATTTTATTTAAGAAATCGCCAATGGAAAATAAAATATTTAGCTCAGCTTTAGGAGAATTTTACAACACACTTGAAACCACAAATAGCTTTGATGAGCTATTAACAAAGATAAAAACCAAAACTTACGGAATCGTTCTTATAGATGAAAATGTAAAAGACTTCAACTACGAAGAGCTAACAAGAGTTGTTGATAAGACAAGGCAAAGCCAAAAGGTTGATACAAGAGTGCTGATATTTGGCGCACAAGAAAGAAGTGAATTTTCTTTTGTAAAAGTGTTAGCCAAAAATATCACAAAAGCAGAGCTTTCAGCTACCGTAAGAAAGCAAATCGATTCTATGGGTACTAGCTACGCTAAAAGCTCTTATGAATTTATTAAGTTTAACGCCTAAAACTCTTTTGCGTTATTTTTAAATACATTTAGCACGCTTGCTCGCTTATGGCAAATTTCAGCGTATTCTCTTTCGCTCTTTGAGTCATAAACTATACCAGCTCCAGCCCCCACAAATACATTACTAAAGCCATTTTCACCTGACACAAAGATGGCTGATCGAATAAGAATAGCAACCTGAGCATCGCCATTAAAATGTAAAAATCCAATGCCGCCGCCATAGATATTTCGCTCAGAAATTTCAAGCTCATTGATTATCTGCATAGCTCTTATTTTTGGGGCTCCGCTTAGCGTGCCAGCTGGGAAAATACTAGCTAAGACATCAAAAAGATCAAGCCCTTTGGCGCACTTGCCATAGACATCGCTTACGATATGAATTACTTTTTCATATTTTTGGATATGCATCGCATTTTTTACAGCTACACTTTTTGGTTCTGAAACCCTGCCAATGTCATTTCTGGCAAGATCGATTAGCATTTTATGTTCAGCCAGCTCCTTTTCGTCACTTAATAGCTCATTTTCAAGTGCCACATCTGCATTTGCATCACTTCCTCTAGGTCTTGTGCCTGCGATCGGAGCTACAAAAATTTGCTCACTTTTCATCTCAAAAACAAGCTCTGGCGAAGAGCCAACCACATCGCCATAAGGTGTAGGAAAATGAAACATATATGGACTTGGGTTTGTAAGTGAGAGCTTTTTATAAAAGTCTAGACTACTCATATTCGTTGAAATTTCAAGCAACTCACCAAGCACCACCTGAAAGACATCGCCACTTCTTATATACTCTTTTGCTAATTCAACCATATCCTCAAAGTGTTTCTTTTCTTTACCAAGATCAGTTTTTATACTAAATTTACTCTGCTCTTTGCTTTTACATTCAACTTTCGCATCAAGCAAAAAGTCATAATATTTATTCTTATCTCCATAAAATGTATAAATTTTACTCATCTTATCAAAGTGCAGATAGGCCTTAGCATCGGCATAGATAAATTTTGGAAATTCATACTTTTTAGCTTTCTCTTCTCCGATATATTCAAAATATCTCACACCATCATAGGCAAAAACACCAAAGAGTCCCGCAAATGGAGCTAAAGATTTATTACGATTTGTATCAAAATAACTTCTAAGCCCATAAAAATCCATATCCTTTTCATCGATATAATCGCAATCAATGCCTATAATCGTTTGCGTCTTATCCTCGGCTAGGTAGCTATTTTTAAATTTTTCTCTAATCACTTCATAATAAAACAGTGGTTGTTCTAAGAGCATTTTTTTCCTTTAAATTTTTGATGATTATAAAAAAAGTTCGCTTTTAGTTTTTAAAATTTTTATCAAATTTCTAAATTTATGCCCAAATTTCACCTTTTTACTATTTTTTTAACACCGCTTGGCTAAAATTTGGCACTCATAAAAGGAAATTTATGCTTTTTGTTGAACTTTTTATAATTGGTATCGGCGTTGGATACATCGCTGGTTTTTTTGGCATCGGTGGCGGCACAGTCGTTGTTCCTATAATGGTCGCCTTTGGATATGACGTGAAAACAGCTATTGGCATAAGCGTCATGCAGATGATCTTTAGCGCGACGTTTGGCTCGTATCTAAACTACAAAGCTGGACTTTTAAAGCTAAATCGTGGCGTATTTTTAGGTCTTGGAGGATTGGTCGGAGCTAGCTTTAGTGGCATAATCGTATCTCACACGCCCGAGCTCTTACTCGAACTACTCTTGCTTGCAACTTTTATCTTTTCACTCATAAAACTATACTTCACACCAAATAGCGACGGTACAAATGCGAACAACTCCGTATTTTTACTATTTCTAGTTGGTTTTTGTATAGGTGCACTTGCCATTAGTATAGGCATAGGCGGTGGGGTTTTTATAGCTCCTATTTTAGTTGGCTTTTTGCGCTATGATATGAAAAAAGCCGTTTCAATGGGAGTATTTTTTGTGATGTTCGCAGCCATTTCAGGCTTTATCTCACTATCTTTAAACGGCCACATCTCTTATTTGGAGGGTACATTCCTAGGGCTTGGCTCGCTAATAGGCGCATACTTTGGCACCAAAAAGACACAAGCTATGGATAAAAAAGCACTTAAAAAGTGGTTTTTACTCTTTTACATAGCAATGATAATTCTGATCTTAAAAGATATGATATTTGGCTAAATCAAAAATTTAAGGCTAGGCTAGCTAGTCTTAAATTTCTTCAAAAAAGTAGGCTTCACTTAATTTAAAAGCAAGCTTATCTAGCTCGTCTTTACTAAAATTTACGCTCTTTGCGATATCTTCTAAACTAGCTTTGCCATCAAATTTTAAAGCGGCCTTGATCTCTTCAACGCTTAAACTAAGCTTGCCATTTAGCTCGTTTGCCAAAGATATGACTGGCGAACTAGCCTCCAAAAAATACCCAAGATAGGCCGCAGCTCTAGGCTTTAGCCTAGTTTTTTTAGGCTCATAAGTAAGTGCTGCAAGTTTTGATGATGAAATTTTGGTGTTTTGATCATTTAAAATTTCAAGTAGCCCCATAAATGCTTCACTCTCGCTCTCACCAAGTGCAGCCTTTACTTCACTTAAATTTAGGCTTTGCGGATAGGCTTTGCTTAAAATTTCTTGCGTTTTTGTCCTTGGCTGCTCGCTAAAATAGGCAAAATAAATCCTATCAAGCTCGCTCTCTCCAAGCACCGCGTCAAAGTCCTCAGCGCCATTAAGCCTTTCTTTGTGCGCAATGAGGCTCTTTCTAAAGGATTTATTAAACAAAAAGTCGTTTAGCTGCTCTTTTTTGATGCGAGAGTTGTAATTTTGCTCGATATGTGCGTCGAAGCGGTAAATTCCAGTAGAGCTTGCGAAGATGTCATTTAGCGAAGCATCTATAACGTAGCAAAGTCCGTGTTTGTCGATATGCTTAGCAAATTTATGAAAGTAGATTGGCTCGTTGCTAGCCTCTAAAAAATCATGCAATATATAATAATCATTACCCTTTGCGATGATGCCTTGTAAGAAATTCAGCTGCGTTAGAAGAAGCTTCATACTATCTTTGTATACGACATCGCTTTGACTTTGCAGGCTAAATTTCAAATAATCCTGTAAAAAATTTAACTCACTTTTTACGTGAGCAAGTGCCTCTTTGCTGTCGTTGCCTGAGCTAACAAAAAGCATAAAATCTCTTAAAATATCAAGGCTCTTCCAGCCAGGATAGGTATTATACGAAACATAAGCTATGCCATCCTTGCTCAGTAGTGCCTTAATCGTGGCAAGCAGCGCATCTCTTACATTTGGACTCACCCAGCTATAAACGCCATGAGCGATAATATAGTCAAATTTCCCAAGCTCTTTTATATCGCTTTCGTTCATGTGCAAAAAATTTCGCTCAAGTAGAGTAAAATTTTCTAAACCTATCTGCTTTGCTACCTTGTTACCTTCAGCCACTTGATGACTTGAGATATCGATACCAACAACTTTTGCGTTTTTATGCGAAATAGCAAATGGTAAGATATTTCCGCCATATGATGAGCCAAGCTCAAGCACTCTAGCCTCTTTTAGGCTAGCTGCTTTAAGCCCCAGAAATTTAGCAACCGCTTCTATCCTAACTGGCGAGCAGTCGCTAAATGCGGCCGAGAAATAAGGAATTTCATCGTAAGCTTTCTTTGTTTTATTCATCAGCTATGTTTTCTTGCAAATTCTCTCATAAACTCGCCAAGTTTTTCAACGTCGCTTTGGCTAACGGCATTGTAGATAGATGCTCTTATGCCGCCAAGATGTCTGTGACCTTTTAGCCCTAGCATGCCCTCTTTTAGCGCTTCTTCTACAAAAACTGGCTCAAGTGCGTGATCTTTTGGTATCGTAAAGCTCACGTTCATATCTGACCTGCTTGATTTTTTAGCGTGACCTACGTAAAAGCCATTTGAGCTATCTATGATGCTATAAAGCGTGCTTGCTTTTTTGGCATTTATCTTCTCAACCTCGGCAAGTCCGCCAAGATCTAGCAGGTGCTGCATGGTTAAATTTAAAAGATAAATTCCAAAAGTTGGTGGTGTGTTGTAAAGCGAGTTTGCCTCTACGTGCGTTTTGTAGCGTAAAAACATAGGGATGTTTTGGCTGCTCACGCGATCAACCAAGTCTTTTCTTAAAATGACGATAGTCACGCCACTTGGGCCTGCATTTTTCTGAGCGCCACCGTAAAGCAAGCCAATACTGCTAAAATCAAGCGGTCTAGCGAAAAAGTCGCTCGAAGCATCGACAACAAGGGGCGATTTAGTCTTTGGCATAGCCTTATACTGTGTGCCATAAATCGTGTTGTTTGAGCAGATGTAGGCGTAGTCAGCGTCATCGCTAAATTTAAACTCAGGGATGTAAGAGAAATTTTCATCTTCGCTACTTGCTACGACATCTACATTTACGCCAAGCACTTTTGCCTCTTTGATTGCTTTGTTTGTCCAAACGCCAGTGTTTGCGTACTCGGCCCTACCACCTTGATATAAATTCATCGGTATCATGCTAAATTGCAAGTGTGCGCCGCCTTGCAAGAATAAAATTTCATACTC
Source organism: Campylobacter concisus (assembly GCF_002092845.1). Lineage (GTDB taxonomy): Bacteria > Campylobacterota > Campylobacteria > Campylobacterales > Campylobacteraceae > Campylobacter_A > Campylobacter_A concisus_AQ. Next base: position 32,290 of record NZ_LVXF01000042.1, on the reverse strand, counting down.
ATCACCGATGCCGTAAAGCTTTCTTATCTTATCCATCGCGCCAAAGTGGATCTCCTCAAAGGTCTTGCTTCTGTGGCTGATCTCCATGATCGAGTAGCCCTCGCCTCTATAGTCGGTAAATTCGGCTTTTGCGTGCTCTAAAACGTCTAGTGGTATCGCGCTTGGGCCTGCGCTAAAGTTGATTTTTCTACTCATTTTTACTCCTTGATAATTGCTTTTTTATGTGTATTTTGCGAGATAAGTTCGATCTCATCATTCAAATTTAAATCCCTAAGATCGGCTCTCTTACCATCTTTTCTAACCTCGATAAGCCCCTTCGTGCTCTCAAAAAAGAGCTCCCTCATCTCATAAGCTTTTTCTAGCGAGCCAAGAGCTGAGCTAAGAAGCAAGATCTTTCTTTGCACAGCGTTTGTTAGGGCGTTTTGCTTGTTTGCCACCTCGCTAAATTTTAGCTCGATCCTAGCTTTTAGAGCATTTGATGAAAATCTAGAAAGAAGAACATTTAGCAAATTTTGCTTTTTGGTGATCTTTAAATTTAAAGCGCTATCAAGATCGTCGCTGAGTCTATCAAGATACTGAAAAAATGCCTCTTCATCAGGCAAAAGATCAAGCATAGCTGCACTTGGTGTAAGCGATCTGCGGTCTGCTACAAAGTCACTTATAACGTAGTCTATCTCATGTCCGATAGCGCTTATGACTGGCGTTTTTGTAGCGTAAATTTCACGTGCTAGGCTCTCGTCGTTAAAGCACCAAAGATCCTCTTTGCTACCGCCTCCACGAGCCAAAACGATCACATCGACGCCGTATTTATCGGCTCTGCGCAAAGCTTTTATGAGCGAGCTTGGAGCACTTTCGCCCTGAGTTAGCGCGTCAAATATATAAATTTCACTTAATTTCCAGCGACTCTTTACCACCTTTAGCATATCCTGAAGTGCAGCTGAAGTGGCGCTTGTGACAAGAGCTATTTTTTTAGGTAAATTTGGTATCTCTTTTTTTGCGCCGATGTCAAAAAGCCCCTCGTTTTCGAGCTTTTCTTTAAGCTGCCTAAACGCAAGCTCAAGCTCGCCCTCACCATCTGGTAGCATCGCACTAGCCACTAGCTGATACGACCCACTTGGCGAATAAATGGTCACTTTGCCATAAATTTTTACTTTTAGGCCATCTTTTGGTAAGAATTTCACCTTTTGGTTGTTCATGCGATACATCACAGCCGAGATGCTTGACTTTTCGTCCTTTAGCGTGAAGTACCAGTGCCCAGAGGCGTGCTTAGTAAGGCGCGAAATTTCGCCACTTACCTCGACGTAGTCAAGTGTCGCTTCAAGCAGCGCCTTTGCTTTTTCGTTTAGCTCAGAAACACTAAGCATTGATTTCTCTTACCTTTTTAGCGATAAATAGTGTCGAGATATCCATGCTAAAGCCCTTGTAAAGCTCTATCTCAAAGCCAGCCTCTATAAGTTCATCACAAAAGCTCTTTGCGTCCAAGAAATTTTCGATCGAACTTGGCAGATACTCGTACGCCTCTTTGTTTTTCGAGATAAAGCCGCCAATTTTTGGCAAAATTTTACTTAGGTAAAAATCCCTTAGCGAGGTTATAATACCCTTTTTCTGGCGTTTAGTAAATTCAAGCACGACTACGTAGCCATTTAGAGCAAGTACTCTGTTAAACTCTCTAAGCGCAGCCTTTCGCTCGACCACATTTCTAATGCCATAGCTTATGCTTAGAATTTGAGCCTCTCCGCTTGCAAGCGTCGTGTTGTCAGCGTAGGCCTCTATAAATTTAAAATTTGGAAATTTCGCCCTAGCCTCTTTTAGCATACCGCTTGATGGATCGATGCCAGTAAGGCTTTTTATCTCAACACCAAATTCTTTTGAAATTTCACTCCAAAGCCCCATCATATCGCCAGTGCCACAAGCCACATCCACAATATTTATGCTTCTTTCTTTAAAAATTTCTAGCATATATCTGCAGGCAAATTTCCTCCAGCTCACATCCACACCAAGACTTAGCACTCTGTTTGCGACGTCATAAGTCGGAGCGATCTGGTTAAACATATCAACGATTTTTTCTTGTTTTTGCATAAATTTGCCCTTTTATATGTAGTAAATTTTTAAATTTCTTGAAATTTTGCGAGTTGCTTTTATAAATTTAAGACGCTTTTTTAGTATCTCTTCTCTACTTTTATAAATTTGCTTGTAAATTTTACTCTCTAGCCTCTCTTTATCTGGCATTTCTGGAAGTCTTTTAAGGATGCCGAGCCAAACGTCATAGTCTTGAAGATTGCCAAAAATTTCTTGCATCTGCTTTAGCTTCTCTTCATACTTTTTAAGCCCTTCAAAATAAAAAATTTCACATAAAAACTCGTATGTGTATCTCATCTTTTTAAGCTCTATCCTAAGATCATGAAAGCTCTCATTTGGGCAGTCTTGATTAAGGCTTTTTAGCCTTTTTTGAGCTAAAACTAAAAGAGTTCTAAGCTTAAACGAACCAAGGCGCGAAAGACTTACATCAAAGAGTTTTGATTTATAAAATTCACCCTCATTTAAAAATATCTCCCACTCTTTTAAAAATGCGTAATTTTCTTCATCGCCAAGGTAGCTTTTTACATTTTCATACTCTAAATCTAGAGCCTTTTGCACAAAATAGATAGGCTCATTTGCATGTTTTTGCTCGTTTAGAAAGCTCAAAAATACATCCAAATCTCGCTTTTTATTTGTCGAGTTTGCAAGCATTTTAAAATTCTCACCAAAAAAAAGTGTCACTTTCTCATCAAAAACGCCACTAAAAATTTTAAGGATCGATCTAACTTTTCTTAAATTTACGCGAAGCTCATGCAAAACTTCTTCATCTTTATCTATCAAATACTGGCTTTTTAGCCTTTTTATTACTTTAAAAATACTAACAAAAAGGACTCTTAGCGCCTCTCCGCTTTTTAGATTTGCAGCAAAATTTGGCACAATTTCTTTTTCTTTTATGATCTTATAGGCTCTTTTGTAGTCGATTTGTTCATTTTCATTAGCATGAATGGCAAGAAATTTGTTTTTATATCTTTTGTCACAAGTTACGTCACTTAGGCAAAAATTTTCTAAAAACGGTGGTAGCTTGAAAAAGACGGCCTCATTTTCATCGCTAAATTCGATTTCAAATGTACAAAGCCCGTTTAGTTCATTTTTAAAAATATCGATATTGCAAGGATTGTTATTTAGTTTAAAAATATATCTATCTTTTAAGATGACGCTACCGATGCGGTTTTTAAGAGCCTTTTTAAACTCCACCTTTTCGCAAAATTCTTCATTTTCTTCTCTGATTAGATCTTTGCCTATCTTTACAGTTTTTATAAATTTATCCTCTTCACTCCGGAAGCGGATCTCTTCATTTTGCGTTATCTTGGTATAAAATTGAGAAATTTCAAGATGCTTAAAGACTACTCCAGCTTCTTTTAAAAAATCTAGAATTTGAGAATTTTTGAGTAAAAATTTACGCTCTATCTCCAAACCCATATTTTTCTCCAAAATTTTTTTGTTCATTTTAGCAAGTTAGTGCTTAAAACAATGAGAAAAATGCTAAATTTAGGCTTATTTTAAAAGTATTTTTATAAGAAAAAAGATGGAATTTATGCTGCTAAATAGCAACATAAATTTTATTTACAGTGTTTACAGCTTTTTACGCTAGCTACGATATTTAGACGTTCTATTATATTTCCAATCTTCTTTTCTAGTGCCTCTTGGTATTTGCCAAGCTCAGCATCATCGTAGCTCACGTCCTCGACGCTTCCACAGCTTTCACAGACAACATGAATATGTGGATATTCGTAGATGTCGTATCTAGCTTTTTGATTGACGATATTTACTTCAACTACGAGACCTTCATCTTTTAAAGTATTTAAATTTTTATAAACCGTTGCTAGAGAAACTGATGGGCTCTCTTTTAAAATTTCATCATAAAGCTCATCAATCGTTGGATGCGTATGACGATCAAGAATTCTTAAAACGCTAAGGCGCTGTGGCGTGACTTTTAGCCCGGATTGCTTTAATAATGATACGTATTGCATAATGCTTTTCCTTGTTTTTATTTTGGCTTATGCTAGCAAAAATAATATTAAACGTTACTTTATTAAATGATATTAATTATTTTCTAGTAAATTTTTGGTAATCTGCTCGGCACTTATACCAAGGTACTTTTCAACCTCAGCAGTTGAACCATGGGGAATAAATTTATCTTCATACTCGAAGCTAATGACGCTTATATTTGAAATTTTATTTTCTTGTAAAAATGCACTTATTATTTCGCCAATACCGCCTTTTTTGGCACTATCGCTAAATATGTACCACTTTTTAGTGCGTTTTGCCAGATCTAATAAAAGCTCACTATCAAGCGGCTTTGCAAAGACAAGATCAACCAATATCACATCAAGCTTGCCAGTTAGTAAATTTCTGACCAAATTTGCTCTGCCAACGCCATTGCCATAGCCTAAAAACGCGATATCACTCTTTGCATCAGCTAAAATTACACCCTTACCAAACTCAAGTGGCTGAGCTTCAAACTCATCTCTTAAGATAAATGCCCCACGCGGATATCTAAATGCGCTAACACCCTTGTAAGAGTAGGCAAATTCCATAACATTTTTCATGCTCTCTTCGCATCTTGGGGCAAAAAGAACCATGTTTGGCACAGCGTTTAAAAAACTGATATCAAAAGCGCCTTGATGCGTTTCGCCATCTTCGCCAACAATACCCGCTCTATCCATCGCAAAGGTGATGTTTAAATTTAAAATAGAAGCGTCGTGAATGACTTGATCATAAGCCCTTTGCATGAATGTCGAGTATATTGCAACAAATGGTTTAAAACCCTCTTTTGCCATGGCTGACATCGAGGTAACTGCGTGTTGCTCCGCTATCGCCACGTCCCAAAAGCGGTCTGGAAATTCTTGTATCAAGGCGTCCATGCCAGTGCCTGTTGGCATCGCGGCCGTTACGCCAACGATGTCGCTATGCTCTCTTGCCATCTTTAAAAGCTGCTCGCTAAAGATCGCCGTGGCTGACTTGTTTGACTGTCTTTTGATAAATTCGCCACTTTTTAGATCAAATGGCCCAACTCCGTGCCAATTTTCATAGCACCCCTCAGCAAATTCATATCCTTTGCCCTTTAGTGTCTGTACGTGAACGATGACTGGTTTTTTCATGTTTTTGGCAGTTTCAAATGTACTAAGAAGCGCGGCTAAATCGTGTCCATCAACTGGCCCAATGTACTCAAGCCCAAGCTCTTCAAAAAACATACCAGGAGTGATGAGTCTAATGCCCTCTTCGATACGTCTAGCCATATATGCAGCTGAGTCTGGCATGTAGCTTAGAAATTTCTCAACTCTGCCTTTAAATTTTTGATAAAACTGACCCGCCATCATCTGGCTTAGATACTTGCTAAGCGCGCCTATAGGCTTGCTTATACTCATCTCGTTGTCATTTAGGATGATGACGCAAGGATATTTTCTATCCCCTAGCTCATTTAGCGCCTCGTACGCCATGCCGCCACTTAGTGAGCCATCGCCTATGACAGCTACTGGGATACGATCTTCGTTTTTAAGTTTTATCGCCTTTGCAGCACCAACTGCTAAAGATATGGACGTCGAGCTATGCCCTGCTACAAAGTAGTCAAATTTACTTTCGCTTGGCTTTGTATAGCCACTGATGCCGTTAAATTTTCTAAGCGTATCAAAGCTCTCCCAGCGTCCAGTCAGTAGCTTGTGTGCGTAGCTTTGGTGGCTTACATCGTAAATAAATGGATCCTTTGTGACGTCAAAAATTTTATGCATCGCAACGATGATCTCGACTGCACCGATATTTGAGCTAAGGTGACCGCCATTTTTGCTAACGGTGGCTAAAATTTTATCCCTGATGTCATGACAAAGCGCGTTTAGTTCATCAACATCTAAACTTTTAACGTCTTTATTCATTATTTACCAGCATTTTTAGTTTTTCTAGCCTTGTTTGCATAGTCGCATCGATATTGCCACCATCACTTATAATAACCACACCGCCTTTGCTTATAGCATCATCAGCACTTATTTTGACGTGCTCATTCTTGCTAAATTGCTCTTTTATATATTCGCTATCTTCTGGGTTTACGCGAATTTCTATATTTTTAACATTACTTAGCTCTTTTATAAGCGAGCTTGCTAGATGATGAGTGATCTGATTTGAAGAGGTTGAAATTTCTTTATCAATTACTTCTTTTGCGATTTTTATAGCAGTTTGTCCAAGCTCTTCTTCGATCTTCTTTAAAAACTCATCGAATTTAACGTACTGCTCATCTAGCTTTGCAGCTGAAGCGCTAAATCTAGCCTCTAACTCATTTATTCTTGCTTCATTTGCTGCATTTGCTTGGGCGATACCCTCATTTTTGCCATCCTCTTTTGCACGAGAAATTTCAGACTCAAGGCGTTTAGCAAATTCGCTCTCTTGATTTTCTATTTGCATTTGAAGTTTGATAATGTTGCTACTTAGCTCATCTGTTTTTTTAAGTAACTCTTCAACAAAGCTCGACTCGCCTGTTTGCTGTATTTGTGGACTTTGAGCCTGAGAAGCAAAGTGGTTTTGCGGGCTTGCTTGCGTTTGGTGGCTAGCTTGAGGAACAAAATTTTCACCCTTTTGCCCAAAATTTTGCTCACTTAGCTCTTCACTAAGATTATTTTCCTCTATCAATACAGGAGCACTATCTGCGGCTCGCTCTCCAACTCCAAGCACCTTAAATCTGTAATTTTCTATAAAGTGAGCTGGAGAAGTCTCACTGGTTATTACGCTGCTTTTCATTCTATCATCTCATCTGCTTCGCCGACTTGGAATACACCTTGATCAGCTAGAGTTTGCACTGTCTCCACTATGCGTCTTTGAGCCTCTTCAACATCTTTTACGCGCACTGCACCAAGATATTGCATCTCCTCTTTAAAGGCTTCTGCTGCACGTTGAGACATATTTGATAAAAATTTATCCTTTATACCATCGCTTGAGCCTTTAAATGCAACCATAAGATCTTTTTTATCGACATTTTTAAGAATTTCTCTAATCGCAGTTGCATTAAGGTTGATAATATCTTCAAAGGTAAACATAAGCTCTTTAATCGTTGTTGCGAGCTTATCATCACTTTGTTCGATGCGTTCGATCGTACTTTTGCTGGCTTTTTGCCCAAGTCTATTAAGCACTTCTGCCACAGCTCTTGGACCGCCAACTTCGACTTTATAAGAAGTAAGACTTTCAAGCTTGCCTTCAAGTACAGTTGAAACACGCTTAATCACCGATGGGCTAATATCACCAAGATTTGCCATTCTAATGACAACTTCGCTTCTTAGCTCATCTGAGAAAAAGCTAAGCGTTTCAGCAGCACTTGTTGAGTCCATGTGAGCTAGTATTAGCGCGATGGTTTGAGGGTGCTCTTTGATGATAAAGTCTGCCAGCTGTTGTGGTTTTATCTTATCAAGATAGCCAAAGCTTTTTGAGTTTTCCATGCTTTTTGCAAGCTTGTCTAAAATTTTCTGAGCAGCCTCTGGACCAAATGTGCGGTATAAAATTTCTTTTGCGTACTCTAAGCCACCACTTCTCATATATTGATTTGACTGCATTAGCGCGTAAAATTCTTCTAGCACAGCACTTGCGACTTGTTTGTCTATGTTTTTTGCGGTTGCGATATAGCCTGAAATTTCAGTGATGACATCAACATCCATGTGAGAAAATATAAGAGCAGTTGCCTCTTCGCCAAGCTGGATCAGCAAAATAGCAATCTTTTCAGGCATCGATAGATCATCATAAATCATTTTTTGCTTGTCATTTAGCTTTATTGACATCAAATTTCCTTACGCATATTAAAGTCGCTGTCATTTTTTACCATATCTTGAAGTAGCATTGCTATCTCTTCATTTCTTTCTGTGATGACCGCTCTCATTTTCTCAAGTAAAACATCGTATTTTAATTCATCTTCATTAAACTCGCCACTAAGTCCTAGTTGCTCTTCGACCTTTTTGCGAGCAGCTTTAAATTTCTCAAGTGTATCTTCAGCATCTACCTCAATATCTTCAAGGCCATCTTGAACTTGCTCCTCTTCTTCTTTTGTCTCTTCAAGCATCTTTTGCATAAATGGCACAATGACTTTTTTATAGAAGATGTAGAGCAACAATGCTGCAAAAATATATTTTAATAGCGGCATAAATGGCACTACATAGTTATTCACAAAGCCATCCATCTTCTCGCTAGTGCTTATATCTTTGCCAGTTTTAAACTCAAAGTTATCTAAGCTTACTTCATCGCCTCTATTTTGGTTATAGCCGATTGATTGTTTGATTAAATTTGTGATTGATTCTCTTTGCTCTTTGGAAAGTGGAGTAAATTCTACCTCACCAGTTGGCTTGCCGTCGCTATCTTTTTTACTCTGATAAAGCCCGTCTATAACGACAGCCGCACTCACTCTATTTATGCTAGCAAACTGTCCTTTAATGCTTGTTACTTTCTTTGAAATTTCATAGTTTGTCTGCTGTGAGCTTTTGTTGTACTGCTCTTTTAAAGTGCTATCATCAAGGCCTTGGACAGGGCCAATGTTGCTAACTGCGCCTGGGACGCCACCTACTTCATTTGGAGCTGAGCCTTGGCGTTTTTCTTCGATATTACTTTCGCTTCTTACGACGTTATTTGGGTCATAAACTTCACTTTTTGTATCTTTTTTATCAAAGTCAAAGTCAATATTTACCTTTGCTACGACCTTATCTGCTCCGCCCACGATAGGAGCTAGCACATTTACGATCTTTTGCTCGTAATTATTTTCAAACTCTCGTTTATAGCGTATCTGCTGAGCTATAGCATCACTATCAAACTCGCCATCTTCATCGCCAAGTGCGACTCCGTCTTGATTTACGATCTTTACATTTTCTGTGCTTAAGTTTGTAACAGAAGCCGCAACTAAATTTTTAATACCAAAAATTTGCTTTGCATTTAGGCTAACACCTGGCTTTAACTCAACCACGATAGAAGCCGTTGGAAGTGCTTGGCGTTCAGTAAAGACACTCTCTTTAGGAATGGCGATACGCACGGTCGCTTTTTGGATAGATGAGAGACTCTCGATCGTTCTAGCTAGTTCGCCCTCAAGCGCTCTTTGAAATTTTACTCTCTGCTCGGCATCAGTCGCACCAAATTCTTGCTTATCAAAAATTTCAAAGCCGATTTTACTCTCTTTTGGTATTCCAAGCGTTGCAACAGCGATACGCTCTTTATAGACATCGCTCGTTGGCACAAGAATAGTGCCTTCGTTTGCTAATTTATATTTAATGCCATCTTTGTTTAGCTGATCAAGTATTAAGGCAGAATCATTTGGGCTAATATTTTCAAAAAGGACGCTGTAGCCTGCAAAATTTTCATTTTTGCTTTTATAAAGTGTTAAAAATACCAAAAATGCTACGACCAAGACGATCGAGCTAGCTGCGACAATCTTTTGTTTTAGTGAAAGCTTTTGATAAATTTGACTTATTTGATGAAGTAATGCCTTAAAATCCATATCCCTACTTTAAAATTTGCTTTAACTCTTCAAAAACTCTATCATTTTGCCATGCCTGTCCGATGGTGATTCTCACCGCATTTAAGGCGTAGCTTTTTAGATCTCGCAAAATTATACCTTTTTTTAGCATCTTTTCACATATCTGGCTTGATTTTGGCTCGTTAAATTTAAAAGTTATGAAATTCGTATAGCTTGGGATAAATTCTATGCCATTTTGCTTTGCAAATTCTTCATATCTCTTCATTTGCTCGAAGTTATTTTGCATGGTTTGCTGCACAAATTCATCATCACCAAGTGCTACTATCGCAGCTCTTAAGCTTGGAGTTGTGATGTTAAATGGAGCTCTTAGTTTTGAGAGAGCGCCTATGATCTCTTCATTTGCCACGCCATATCCCACGCGCATACCACCAAGTGCATAAGCTTTAGAAAATGTTCCAAGATAGATGGCATTTTTAAATTTTACCACCTCGCTTGGCTTTATCTCTTTTTTGCTATCTTTAAATTTAGCAAATTCATTGTAGGCACAATCAAGCACAACAAGCGTATTTTCATCAACGCTTTTTATAAATTTAAAGACCTCATCTGCGTCCAAACACTCACCTAATGGGTTATTTGGCAAGCAAAGAAAGATTACTGAAATTTCATCTTTATGCGCATTATAAATTTCTAAAAACTCTTTTAGATCATGCTCTACGCTCTTTGTGCGATAAATTTTAGCTCCGGTTTGTTTTGCATAAATTTCATACATAGCAAATGTCACGCCAGCCATCAAAATGCCACTTTGTTTGTTTGCCTTTGCGTGAAGTGCGTATTCTATGATCTGGTCACTTCCAGAGCCAATGATTAAATTTTTACTAGTTACGCCAAATTTCTTAGCCAGCCCTTCTTTTAGCTCAAAGTAGCTATCATCTGGATAAAGGTGCGCTTTTTTAGCGACCTCTTTTAGCGCCTCCTCTACGCGTTTGCTCGTACCAAAAGGGTTTTCGTTACTAGCTAGCTTTATCACATCTTTTGCCTCGATGCCAAACTCTCTAACCACAAGCTCGATCGGCTTTCCAGCCTCGTAATTTACTAGATCATCTAAAAAGTCATTAAATTTCATTACTCTTCTCCGTTTAAATAACTCCCCAACCAGCTTATCTCAGCACCGCTTTCTTTTGCGAGTTCAAAGGCGTTTTGCACCTTCTCATCGTCGATATGCCCTTCAAAATCAAGATAAAACATCGATTTAAACTCGCGTTGCTTAATAGGGCGTGACTCAAGTTTAGTGATATTGATATTTTCATTTTTAAAGATAGAAAGCAGATCAGCAAGACGTCCTGGACTGTGATCAGTCTTTGCAAGGATCGAAGTTTTTGAGTTTTCAACTCTTGCATTTTTAAAATCGCTTAAAATCAAAAATCTCGTTCTATTTGCCATATTGTCTTCAATCGTCTCATAAACGATCGGCACATTATAAATTTTTGCTGCGATCTTTGAGCAAATGGCGGCTGAGTTTCTATCCATTGATGCCATATACGCAGCTGCTGCGGTTGATTTTGCTGGGACAAATTCAATTTCATTTAGCATATGATCTTCTAGAAATTTACGGCATTGATTATACCCTTGCGGATGTGAATAAATTCGCTTTATCTCTTTTAAATTTTCATTTATGCTAACAAAGCTGTGATGGATATCCACATAAAGCTCAGCAACTATTTTTATATCACTGAATTTACTCAAACAATCAAGCGTAGCGCCAACAGCGCCTTCGGTGTTGTTTTCAATAGGTACAACGCCGTATTTTGCCTCTTTTTGAGCTAGCTTTGTAAAAACCGCCTCGATGGTCGCAAGTGGCAAATATGAACTCATCGCACCAAATCTACTCTGAGCCGCCTGATGCGTGTAAGTGCCTTCAGGCCCTAGATATACGATCTTTTGGGGCATTTCTAAATTTCTACTCACAGCAAAAATTTCAAGATAAATGGCTTCAATAGCGGCTTTATTTAAAGCTTTGTCTTTACTTAGACTAGTTAAGCGGTTTATGATAGCTCGCTCACGCTCAGGACGATATATAGGCGTTCCGCTAGTTTGTTTTAGCTTGCCGATTTGTTCAACTAAAATCATTCTTTCATTTAGTTTATTTAAGATGAGATCATCAATCGCATCGATCTCTTTTCTAAGCTCATTTAGCTCTTGCATCAGCGCTCTCCAAAAATTCTCTCTCAAGTGCCACGACATCTTCAAAGCTCTCACGTCTTCTTATAAGCCTATCTTTGCCATCAAGCACGCAAACTTCAGCAGCTCTGTTTCTTGTGTTGTAGTTTGAACTCATGCTAAAACCGTAAGCTCCAGCACCTTTTACCACGATGATATCGCCACTATCGCACTCTGGCAGCTCTATATCTTTTGCTAAAAAGTCACCACTTTCGCAAACTGGACCAACCACATCGCATGGGCCTAAATTTTTATCCTTACCACAAACAAAAATTTCATGGTGAGCACCATAAAGGCTTGGCCTTATAAGATCATTCATCGCGCCATCAGTGATGACAAATCTCTTTTTGCCGTTAAATTTTTCATATAAAACGCTTGCGACAAAGTAGCCAGCATTGCCCACGACGAAGCGTCCTGGCTCACACACAATAGTCACATCTTGACCTTTTAGTGCAGCTAAAATTCCTTGTGCGTAGTCATATAAATTTATCTCTTTTTCATCGTTATAAATTATGCCAAGTCCGCCACCAACATCAAAAAATTTGATATCAATTTCAAGCGCTCTTAGCTCTCTTAAAAGCTCACTAACTATATTTGCAGCATCAATTATCGGACTAAGTGATGTTAGCTGAGAGCCGATGTGAAAATGTATGCCAGTTGGCTCAAGAGAGCCTGAAGCTTTAGCGTGAATGTACATTTTTTTGGCTGTTTCAGCATCAACACCAAATTTATTTTCATTTAGCCCTGTTGAAATGTAAGGGTGAGTTTTTGCATCAACGCCTGGATTTACCCTAATACTGATCCTTGCCTTTAAGTTTAGCCCTTTTGCGATCTTTTCAAGCCTTAAAAGTTCAGCAAAACTCTCGACATTAATGAGCAAAATTTCATTTTTCAAAGCCTCTTTTAACTCTTCATCGCTCTTACCAACGCCACTAAAAATAATCTGATATCTCTTCGCGCCTGCTAAAAGTGCTCTTTTTACTTCGCCGATGCTAACACAGTCAAATCCGGCTCCAAGGTCGGCTAGAAATTTCAAAACACTTAGATTTGAGTTTGCTTTCACCGCATAGCAAATGAGAGATTTTCTAGCAAAAAATGCATTTTTTAGTGCTTCATAGCGGTTTTTTATGTGGTTAAAATCATAAATGTAAAGTGGAGTTTTGTATCTATTTGCAAGCTCTTTAAAATCCATAAAATAGCCTTTATTAAAATGGCTTGATTTTACAAAAAGCTTACCAAAATTTGGCTTAACGATGCGATTTTATGAGATAAATGGCGTATACAAAAAGTAAAATAACTGGCAAAACTATGCCGATTTCTGGCAATATCACAGAAGTTTGTGCAAATTTTGCAAGAATAAAGAGCAGTCCCCAAACGACAAGAGTTATCACAACAAAAATAAAAGTCGAAAGTGCAAGATTAAAAAATCTACCAGTTACAGGCAAATGATAGTAAAAAATGAGCAACAAAAATGGTGCAAAAAATGGTGCAATAGCAAGGTTGTAAAAAGCTGTTTTTGCGCTATCAAGGCCGATGCCTTCATTCTTAAATGTCTTTATAAAATTTATCGCATCTGGGATATTAAATTTTGAGTTTTCAACACTAGCAGCGCTTTCAATACTCTTTGGCTTAAAGCCTTTTAATGCATCTAAGTTCTCACTTTGTATTTTATTAAAACCAGCCTCACCAAGCTCTAAAATTTGTGGCAAAAGAGTTTGATTAACATCTTTTAAAATCCACTCATTGTCTTTAAAATTAGCATGATTTGCAAATGTAGTTGAGAGTAAATTTGTGCCATTTATCTCAAAAATTCTAACATCATTTGCTATTTGATTCACAGAATTTAGCTCTTTTATGTAGATAAATTTGCCTTCAAATTTTAAAAATGAATCAGTCGTGCTTTTTGAGAAAGCCGTATTTTTAGCGATGCTTTTTTGATAGTCGTGTGCATAGGCAAATGGAGTAAAATTTAAGCCAACATAAAAAATAGTTACAAAAAGTGCAATAAAAAATGGTGGAAAAATTAAGCTATTTTTACTAATGCCAAGTGCATAAAAACTGATTAGCTCATTTGATCTGACCATATTTACATGTAAAATAATGAGTGCAAAAATGAGCGAAAGTGGCAAAACGTAGCCAATAGCACTAAGCGATGTAAGCCCAACATAAAGGAGCTGAAGGTTGGCAGATGGCGGCAGATCTTTTAAATTTGTAAGTAGATCAATGCCTACATAGAATAGTTCAAGCGCTAAAAATACGATAAAAAAAGATTTTATATAGACCCAGCCAACGTATCTGGCGTATAGTTTCATTTGATAAGACCTTTTTTTATCGTAAATTTTTGCGAAATTTCGTTGATGTCGCTCTTTAGTAGCTCGCAAACTGCATTTTTTGTGTAGGATAAAATTTCATCTAAAGCCTTTTTTTCCTCATCACTAAACTCTCCAAGAACAAAATTTTTAGCATCGCCAAGGTGCCCAATACCAACACGCACCCTTTCGTAGTCGTTGCCTATTAGTCCATCGATCGATTTTATGCCGTTATGCCCACCACTACTGCCACCTTTTTTAAATTTAACTGCACCAAAACTAAGATCAAGATCATCATGTATTACGATTATTCTATCTGGTTTATAAAAGTCTTTTACTGCTTTTACACTTTGTCCTGAGAGGTTCATAAAGGTTGTTGGTTTTAGCAAGATAATGTCATTGAATTTAAAAACTTCGCCTTGAAATTTAGCTGAGCTAACATCTTTGTAATTTGAGTCTTTTAGGAGATCTATAAGCATAAAGCCTATATTATGTCTAGTGTTTTCGTATTTGGAGCCAGGATTTCCCAGCCCCGCTATTAGTGTCACAAAAGCCCTTTTTATTTAGCTTTAATAACTCCAAGTACCGCAACACGGTCAGCGTCTACAATAGTAACGCCTTTAGGAGCTGTGATATCACGAACCAAAATAGTATCGTCGATGTCAAGTTTGCTTACATCAACGTCAAATGAATTTGGTAAATTTTCAGCTGTGCATTTTACGCAAAGACGTCTTTTTGATTGGATCAAAACGCCCTTGTTTTTAAGACCAATAGGTGTTCCAACTGGCTTAACTGGAATCATATATTTTGATAAAACGCCTGGAAGTGCTACTTTTAGATCTACGTGTTTAAGATCACTTGTAACAACATCTCTTTGGTAATCAACAATAACGACATTATAAACTTTTTCACCTACTTTTACATCAAAAGCAAGGCTCTCTTTTTTGCGTGCTTCTTTGATAAAGTCATTTACTTTAAAAGCAGCTGCAACATTCTCTAATCCCTTGCCATAAATGTTGGCGATTAGATAACCATCTCTTCTCAAAGCCTTTGCAGACTTCTTACCGATACTCTCTCTAACGATTCCTTCTAACATCGTTTTCCTTTCATAAAAAAATAGATGCTGATTTTATCCAATGCTTTATAAATTTCACATAAAGCTTATTTAAGAATGACCACTTTTGCTGTTTATGTATTAGCTTGGGCTTCTTTGTCTAAAGTGATTTCATAATATCATCAAATGCTGATACAAACTGCTTTAAGCCATCGCTTAATAAATCTTTATAAACGACATTTATATCTATATCATTATTTTTTATAATCTGGAAAAAGCTTGAGATATTTTCTTTACTAGGCACATTTTTTGCCTCTGCTTTTTCTTTTATAAATTCTTTTATCGTCTCTATTGGTGCTGTATTTATAGAATTTTTATACATTAGCTCTCTAACGTAATAATCCCCTCTTAAACTACCGCCTTTTACGCCTGTGCTTGCAAAAAGCGTTCTTACATTTTCTAGTCCAAAATCTTCAATCAGGTGGTATATATTTGCAGCATTCATTATGCCGATTTGTCCCGTTGGCAATCTCTTTGCAGCCATAACCTCATCAAGCTTTCTATCAAATCTACTTACAAAAACACTTATCACACCTTTTGGCATAGTAGTATCTATAAAGCGACTTGCATAAGCCTTACTACCTTCTTTAAATGCTTCAAGGCAGTTTTTAGCCTGATCTGGTGAAAATATAAGCGTAGCATTTACACTAATTCCCCTTGCCATAAGCGCACTCATCGCCTCATAGCCATCTTTTGTAGCTGGAATTTTTATCATAACATTTGGCATTGATATTAGATTATAAAGCCTGATACCTTCTTCTATCGTTGCGGCTGTATCGTCACTTAAATTTGGATCAACCTCAATGCTTACAAAGCCATCATCGCCATTTGCATAATTTTTTAACATTTTACATGCGGCGATTTTTATATCTTGAGTAGCCAAAATTTCATAAAGATCTTTTGGGTGGCGTTTATTGCTAGTTTCTATGATCTTTTTATAAGCAGGTGAAGCAAATGCTGTTTTAAAAATAGCTGGGTTGCTTGTAGCGCCGTTTATAATATTATTTTCCAATAAAGAGTTAAATTCACTTTGTAAAAAATTTCTCTCAATAAAATCACACCAAAGAGAGAATTTAGCTTCGTTGTCATACATTAGTTTCTACCTTATAAATTTTAAAATTTCACGCAAGTCTTTAACATCAACACAATGTGTCGCTTCTTTTTTTAAGATATCTTTTGCACAAAATGCAATGCTAAGGTCGCACTTTCTAAACATCGATATGTCATTGGCCCCATCCCCAACACACATTATCTTGTCCTTGCCTAAATTTAATAGTCCACACAAGCGGTCAATCATATCTCCCTTTGAACTACCAAACATCATCTCTCCGCCAACTTCGCCTGTTAAAATTCCATCTTTATGATGCAAGATATTTGCAAAATTTGCATCAAAATTAAGTTTTTTTTGCATTATATCGGTTGCATTGTGAAATCCACCGCTAAAAACCACAACTTTGATACCTTTTTGCTTTAAAGCTTCTATTAGCTCACCAGCTCCTGGCATTATGGGTAAATTTTTGCAAATTTCATTTACTTTTAAAAGTGGCAATCCTTTTAAAAATTTTACTCTTTTTGTAAGACTTTCAAAAAAATCAAGCTCACCGTTCATCGAACGCTTAGTTATATTAGTTACTTCTTCACTAGCATTATTAGCGGCGGCGAGAATATCTATCGTCTCGCCGTCCATTATTGTAGAGTCAAAATCAAAAACACAAAGTTTTATCAAGCTATACCCTAAAAATCACGTTTTAAAAGGCTTTCGACCTTCAAGATCGTAAGGATATTTTGATCGCGCTTACCGATACCATAAATCATGCCTTTGTCTTTTACTAAAGTCTCTGGTGGCGGATCGATCCTGTTACGGTCTATTCTGATAGCCTCTGTCAAGCGGTCTATCACAAAGCCAGCGATATTATCCGCATCTTTCATAACGATATATCTTGTGCTTGGGCTTTGTTTTGTGACATTTAGTGAAAAACGCTTGCGCAAATCAATAAGCGGAATAACATTTCCACGTAGGTTAAACACGCCAAGAACGTAATCAGGTACACTAGGAACACGTGTATATTCAATAGGTTTGATTATCTCTTGGATATTTAAAATAGGTATTGCGTACTCTTCCTCACCGACAACAAATCCTACTAGCTGAACTATATCCTCATTATTTTTTAACTCAGGACCATTCATTTGCTGTTTTTGTTTGCTTAAAACTTGATTTAGTTTATTGTTCATCCCTTACCCCTAAGCTAATTTTATATTCTTTCTAACGACATTTTCTAAGTACTCGGCTGAATATGGTTTTGTAATATACTCAGTCATTCCAACTTCTACGCCACGTAATCTATCTGTTTTTGACGTCCTTGATGTAACAGCAATAAGTGGTAAATTTCTGTACTTAGAGTATTTTCTAATTTCGCCAGCTAGTGTATATCCATCCATTCTTGGCATCTCAATATCTATCAAGATCGCATCAAAGGAGTGCTCTCCAGATTTTACGATATTTAATGCCTCAACACCATTTGTAGCTTCTATTATTGTTACCCCAGTTGGTTCAAGCGCTTTTTGCATGATAGTTCTATCCATTTTTGAGTCATCAACTATCAAGACTTTATAATCACTTGGTTTTTCCTTTGCTTTTGTGCTATCTTCTATTTCGGCTCTAATGTCTACCTTGATATCTTTTGCCATCTCCATCATAGCACCAACGTCAATAATCAATGTCACACGGCCATCACCTCTAATAGTCGCACCAGCAATACCTGGGATATTTTGTAAATAATCACCCATTGATTTAATAACAATCTCTTCTTGTCCAACCAAAGTATCGACGATAATGCCTAGTTTTGCTTCAGCAACACCGATTATTACGACATAAGTTTGATCTCCGCCATCAAATGCCTTTTCAACACCAAATACGTCAGAAAGTCTAACAAGAGATAAGACTTCATCTCTTAGTCTTAGTACATTTTTGCCATCGATCGTGTAGATATCATCAATCGGTACACGAACAGTTTCAAGAACACTAGCAAGTGGAATAGCGTAAAATTCTTCTTGTGTTCCAACAAGTAGTGACTGAATAATCGCAAGTGTGAGTGGAATTTTAAGCTTCATAACTGTGCCTTTTCCAACTTCACTTTCAATATCAATGATACCATTTAGCTTTTCAATATTTGTCTTAACAACGTCCATACCAACACCACGACCAGATACGTTTGTAACTTTTGCCGCAGTTGAAAATCCTGGTCTAAAGATAAGGCCAAATGCCTCTTTTTCGCTCATCGCATCAGCTTCGCGCTCAGTGATGATGCCTTTTTCTATCGATTTAGATTTAAGCATGTCAGCATCTAGACCCTTACCATCATCAACTATCTCAACAACGATATGGTTGCCTTCATTGTAAGCTTTTAGTTGAACAAGGCCTTTTTCTGGTTTACCTGCTGCCTTTCTTGTCTCAGGATCTTCGATGCCGTGATCGCATGAATTTCTAATTATGTGAACTAGTGGATCGCCGATCTCTTCTACGATTGACTTATCAAGCTCAGTCTCTTCACCTGAAATTTCAAGATCGATTTGCTTACCAAGGTCGCGGCTAAGATCGCGTATCATACGTGGGAATTTATTAAAGACTTTTGCTATTGGAAGCATTCTTGTCTTCATAACGGCAAGCTGAATATCAGTAGTCACTAAGCTTAGACTTGAGACTACTTGATTTAACTCTTCAAGGAATTTCTCACCCTCATATCTCTCTTCCACGTCATCATAAATTTTTAATAAGCGGTTTTTACCAAGAACAAGCTCACCGATTAGATTCATTAAGTGATCAAGTCTTTTTACTTCAACGCGTATAGTTTGTTCCTGCGCTACTGCACCGCTGCTTGCTGCTGGGACCTTTTTATCTCCATCCTTTTCTTTACTCTCTGCTTTTGCAGCTGGAGCTGAAGTACTACTTGCAGCCGGAGCTATCTCACTAGGAGATTTTGGAGCTATGCCTTTTGAAGCACGCCTTGCTTGATCCTCAGCCTTTCTAACTTTTAAGAGTCTTTCTATCTCTGCTTCAACTTCTGAATCACTTAATTTTGAAAGCTCAGCATCACTTATCTCTGGTGCTTCTTCGGCAGGCGCGGCTGGCTCTGACTCTTTTGCCGGCTCTGGTGTTGGCTCAGCTACTGGCGTGACAGGAGCTTCAGGAGCTGCTGCTGGAGCCTCACCTTCAGAAATTTGAGTAAGTCTTGCGCAAATGTTTTTAATATCAATGCCAGCAGCTGTATCGTTTCCATGATCTCTAATGCTGCTTAACAAGCCTTTCATCATATCAACTGACTCAAGAACTACGTCCATAATATCTGGAGTGATCTTTAGCTCGCCTTTTCTAGCTTTATTTAAAACATCCTCCATATGGTGAGTAAGCTCTGTTAAAACATCAAAATTTAAAAAACTTGAGCTACCTTTTACTGTGTGAGCAACGCGGAAAATTCTATTTAATAATTCCAAATCTTCAGGGTTTGACTCAAGCTCAACAAGGTCGTGATCTATCTGCTCAATAAGTTCGAAAGCCTCTATTAAAAAGTCTTCCATTATTTCTTTCATATCATCCATGTTTCACCTCATTTTGCAGATTTAGAATGTGCTTCAATAACTTTTAGCACTTCTTGATAAAATATGCTTGCATCAAATTTTGTAAGATACGCCGCACCACCAGCTTCTTTGCTCTTGATTTCGCTAAAATCATTACTCAATGAGGAGTTAAATACTATTGGAACTTCTTTAAATCTTTCATCATTTTTAAGAGTTGAAGCAAAACGGTATCCATCCATCTGTGGCATTTCAATATCACTTAAGATAACTCTAAGCTCTCTTGATAAGTTATCTCCATATCTTTGATAAAGCTCTTCCATTCTCTCCAAGCCCTCAACGCCGTTTTTAGCCTCAACTACGCTAAGTCCCATCTTCTCAAGTGCGTCTTTTACTAGTTTTCTAGCAGTCGAGCTATCATCTAAAACCAAAGCAGCACCTTTTAATTTTTGATCGTCTGTTACATCAAATTCGATCTTTGGCGAGTAAATTCCAAGCTCTTCAACAATACTTTCAAGATCAAGGATAAGCAAAACTTCATCATTTTCTATTCTTGTCACGCCTGTTATTTTGCCTTTATCTAAAGCGCCAGAACCTGAAGCAAAATTTGCAGGCTCGATATCTTTCCAGCTTATACGTCTGATCCTTTTTGCCTCATGGACGATAAAACCGATCAAAATACCACTAAACTCAGCAATAATAACACGTGGCTTTATAACTACGCCTTCAGTTGGCTCGATAATATTCATCCACCTTGCCAAATTTATGACAGGGATCACCACGCCCCTTAAATCAAAAATTCCCTCGATATACTCAGGAACGCCTGGAAGCTCTGTAAGATTTGGCATCTTAATGATCTCCCGCACCTTTGCGACATTGACTCCGTATATTCCTTCATATACTTTGTTTTCGGTCTTTTTAAAGATACGAAAATCAACAAGTTCCATCTCGTTTGAGTCCGTTTTTAGTACGTTATCTCCAAACATCAATGTCCTTTCAAACTCATTTTGAGCAAATTTAACTTTTGCTGGGCGTATTCTACAACAAAATAACTTTGCTCACATGCAAAACAAGGTAAATTTATATAAAACTTATCATAAATATTAAATTGCTCGCCTTGATGATAGTGTCCTTCTATCACGATATTAGCCTCATATCCTTGCAAATGCTTACTCATTAGCTCCTTAAAATTAGGAATTTTATAGTCTAAATTTTTCTTAGTAAGTTTGGCTAGTATCGCTTTTGATATTTTAAAATTTAAAAATTTATCCAATGTATTCATAAATTTTAAAAACCATTTTACGCGCAAAAATCTAAGTGCATATTTATCTATAAAAGGTAAAAATATATCACCATGTGCGATCTGGACGCGCTCTTCATTGATCGTCTTAAAATTTGCTGGCTGATCGTAAATATCATAAACCCTAACTCTTTTATAACGCAGCATCTCACGCCCATCCCAAATTTCTCTTGTTTTATTAAATAAATTTGAAAGTCTAAAATCGTGGTTGCCCTCGAAGTAAAAAATTTCTACCTTTTGTGAAATTTTATTGATAAGACTTAAGTGCTCGGCGTAAAATTCTATTGTGTATTGGCCCTCGCCCGTTAGAAAGTCAAACATATCACCTAACAAAAAAATTTGTGGCGGCTCTTTGATCTCACCATTATCAATGGCTCTTAAAAATTTTAAAAAACCATTTCGGTTTACGTTTTCATGGGCATCAGCTAAAAAGATTGCACCTTCTTTTATAACGGGGGCATATAGATATCTGCTCAAATTTTGCCTTAATTAAAAAATAGCAGAGCCAAAAAGCAGTTTCTAGCTCTTTGTCCCATCTTTTTAGTCAAATTTTATAGGCTTGTAGCAAATTTTTACGATCTCAACGTCGCTTCTGCCTTTTGGTAAATTTAGCACAACTTCATCACCCTCGGCCTTACCTAAAAGCTGCTTTGCAAGAGGTGAGTTTATCGAGATATAGCCTTTATCGATGTCGCTTTCGCTAATGCCAACTATCGTATATGTATGCTCTATTTCGGTTTCCTCGTCCATTATCGTCACACTTGAGCCAAACCTAACTCTATCGTGCTCATAGCTACTTGGATCGATCACTTCGGCATTTGCTAAAAGTGCGCTAAGCTCAGCGATCCTAGCGTCTATAAAGGCTTGCTTCTCTTTTGCAGCGTGATACTCAGCATTTTCTTTTAGATCGCCGTGGCTTCTTGCGATGTCGATCTCAGTTACTATTTGAGGGCGTTGCACCAGCCTTAGATCTTTTAGTTCAGCTTCTATCTTCTCGTATCCGTGCATTGTCATTGGTTCACTCATTTTTTACTCCATATTTTTTAAAATTTTTACTACATTTTTACTACTGCCATGCCCTAGGTAAGCCCTTAGCTCATCGCAACCTTTTAAGAATTTTTGCCTATCGCAGCTCTCATAAGCTCTTAGCAAATTTTCAGCCGTTGCAAGCTCTTGGATAAACTCCTCATGAAGCGGCTCTTTGCCCATGAAGTCAAACATTATATTTGCAAGTCCCGCGTGCTTGATCTTTACAAATTTTCTAGCTATGAAAACATCTATTGCTTTTGCCTTGTAAGCTAGCACAAATGGCGTACCAATGAGCGCTGCCTCAAGCGTAGCAGTGCCAGAGCAAACAAAGGCAAAATCGCTATCATACAAAGCTTCAGGCGTATTTGAGACGACCTCAAAATCGCTCACATCACTATAAATTTCACCAACTTTATCAAGCAAAAATGGCGGCACGACAAGCAGCCTTTTTGCTTCTATCTTTTTAGCAAGCTCTCTATAAACTGGCATCAGTCTTAAAATCTCTGACCTTCTTGATCCTGGCAAAAACGCCACATTGCCACTGCTACTTAGGCTAGTTTTCTTAAGCTTTATCTCATCCATCAAAGGATGACCCACGTAGGTCGATCGGCTATAAAATTTCGCATCAAATGGCAAGATCGAAGCTAGGTTGTCACAGTATCTCTCCACAATGCTTACTCTTTTTGACTTCCACGCCCAAACTTGAGGCAAGATGTAGTATGTCACGGCTGCTTTTGCACCAGCCTCTTTTATCGCCTTTGCAAGCGGTAGGTTAAAGGCTGGACTGTCGATTAGTAGCACAGCATCAACCTCTTTTGCCATCTGGCTCATCACTTTTATCGCCTTTTTTGCTTTAAAGATGAGCGGCAAAACCTCGACAAAACCCATCGCTGAAAACTCGCTACTTTTCATATATGGCGTGCCAAGCTCTTCGCTAAAAATTCCCATAAGCTCAAATTCGCCCTCGAAATTTTTCAAAATTTCTTTTAAATGCAAATTTGCCGATGGCTCAAGAGCAGAGACTAAAATTTTCATTTACACACTTTCATCAGGTCTTTTTTGGGGGGCATTATACGCAAAAATTCTTTAAAATTTTAAGAAAGCTGTGATAAAATCCAAGCCTCTAAAGGATAAAATTTGAAAGAAATTTTGATAACAAATGACGATGGATTTGAAGCGACTGGCTTGCTTGCTTTAAAAGAAGCTTTAAGCGAGCTAGATGGCGTGAACGTCACGATCGTAGCTCCAAGCTCTGAAAAATCAGCCTGCGCTCACTCTTTGACGCTCACAAGGCCACTTAGATTTATAAAACTTGATGATAACTTTTTTAAACTAGATGACGCAACGCCCAGTGACTGCGTCTATCTCGCACTTCACGCACTTTATAACAAAAAACCAGACCTTGTGATAAGTGGCATAAACCACGGAGCAAATTTGGGCGAAGATATCACCTACTCTGGCACGTGCGGAGCGGCGATGGAGGGCGTTTTGCAAGGCATTAGAAGTATCGCCTTTTCGCAGTTTTATGCAAATAATTCATTAAATGAACTTGGCTTTGAGCTAGCAAAAGAGGTGGTGAAATTTATCGTACCAAAGGTGCTAGAGGGTGAAATTTTGCTAAATCAAAGAGAATTTCTAAATGTAAATATCCCGGCTGTAACTAGCAAAAATTTCAGAGGCTACTCCGTCGTCCCAGCTGGCAAACGCACCTACGCCACGCATGCTACGCTTAATCGCAACCCAAGAGGCATCGAGTACTACTGGCTTGGAAACGCCGCACTTGAATACGAAAAAGGCGAGCCAAGCGACATCAGCAAGGTAAATGAGGGCTTTGCCACGATAACACCCATAAAACTAAATATGACTTCGTATGAGAGTTTGGAGGGCTTAAAGGGGAAATTTGATGCAAAATGATAGATTTACGAGGATAAGATGGCTCTTTGGCGAGGATGGTTTTAGCAGACTTCAAAGGGCAAAAGTGCTAGTTTGCGGAGCTGGTGGTGTGGGCGGAATGTGCGTGGATGCGCTTGCTAGAAGCGGGGTTGGGCACATCACTTTAATCGATAAAGACATCTTTGATGTGACAAATCAAAACCGCCAAATTTACAGCGAAAATGTAGGCGGCGTAAAGGTGGAGGAGTTTGCCAAAATTTATCCTTGCATCACGCCTATGCAGACGCTGATCACGCCTGAGTTTGTCGCTGGATTTGACTTTAGTAAATTTGACGTGGTGATCGACGCGATCGATGATATCACCGCCAAGATCGCCCTTGCAAATGCGGTAGATCCTAGCAAATTTATAGCCTCGATGGGTGGGGCAAAAAGGATCGATCCAACTAAGATAAAGGTGGCTAGCGTGTGGAAAACCTCGGTCGATCCGCTAGCTAGAAAATATAGATATGAGCTCAAAAAATCAGGCTTTAGCGGTAAATTTGATGTGGTTTTTTCAACAGAAGAGCCACGTTGCAAGCCGCTTGGAAGCTTCATGGGCGTGACTGCTTGCTTTGGGCTAAATTTAGCCTCGTTAGCTGTTAAAAAGATAGTTGGGTAGTAAGTCAAAAATTTACTCTCCAAGCAAAATTTCAAATTAGAGCTGGTATTTTTTGGATATAAATTTGGTAGCCAGCTCTACAAAACACGAATTTAACAATCCAAGATGAGAATCTAGCAAATTTTAAAATTTATGAGCGAGTAATTTCGGCTCTAAATTTAGTGGCGAATGTTTATGAGCCCTAAAATTAGTAAGTTGCTAAGGCGGGTGAGTAAGATTTTAAAATTTGCAAAGATGGTAAAAATTCTATTTTTTTAAAATAAAGACTTTGAATTTTAAAAATTTATATAGTTTTTGGATTAAATTTAAAGTAGCCAGCTGCAATTTTAACAGCCGGCTAAAATTTTAGTTTTTGTGTATGCGAATGTAGCTATTTAGCGCGCCAACATAGGCTTTTGCGCTTGCCATCATAGTATCTATGTCAAGTCCATGGCCTATTACAGCCGTTTTACCCTCAAACTCGACCTTTACATCAACCTTTGCAAGTGCATCCTTGCCTTGAGAAACAGACGCCACTTTATAGTCTTTTAGCGTGCCGCTAATACCACTAATACGATCAACCACCTTAAATATCGCATCAGCAGTACCATTTCCTAGAGCTGAGTCGCTAATAATCTCATCATTGTGTTTTATACTAATTGAAGCACTCGCAAGGCTTCCGCCGCTACTTTGAAGAAGAGCCGTGATCTCATAAGCTTGTGGAATTTTTGTAATCTCTTCAGCTACAAGAGCCCTAATATCGTCATCAAATATCTCTTTTTTCTTATCAGCTAGCTCTTTAAATTTTTCAAATGCCTTATTAAGAGCATCGCTATCAAGGTCAAATCCAAGGCTAGCAAGCTTATCTTTAAACGCGTGGCGACCACTATGCTTACCTAAAACAAGAGAATTTTTCTCAAGGCCTATGCTCTCGGCGCTAATTATCTCATAGGTCTCTTTATGTTTTAGCACGCCGTCTTGATGTATGCCACTCTCATGAGCAAATGCGTTTTTACCAACGATAGCTTTATTTGGTTGAGGCTCAATGCCTATAATACTAGCAATCAGTCTTGAAGTTGGATAAATTTCTTTTGAGATAATGTCTGTATAAAATGGAGCAAAGACGTCTTGGCGGGTTTTGATAGCCATCACGATCTCTTCAAGCGCAGCATTTCCAGCACGCTCACCTATGCCATTTATTGTACCTTCGACCTGCCTTGCACCAGCTTTTATAGCCGCTAACGAGTTTGCCGTAGCCATACCTAAGTCATTGTGATTATGCACAGAGATTATCGCTCTATCGCCTACAAATTTTACTATTTCACTAATGCGAGCAGTTATCTCTTCAGGATATAAATAACCAACTGTATCAGGGATATTTAAAGTTTTTGCACCCGCATTTATAGCAGCATCACAAATTTCTTTTAAAAAGCTCATTTCACTTCTACAAGCGTCCTCACAGCTAAACTCTACATCATCGCAAAAGGTTTTTGCGTATTTTATAGACTCGACTGCACGTTTTATTACTTCATCTGGGCTCATTTTTAGCTTGTACTCCATATGAATTGGACTTGTCGCTATAAATGTATGAATTCTCTTATTTTTAGCTGGAGCCAATGCCTCGCCAGCTGCCTTGATATCACGCTCAACTGCACGTGCAAGAGAGCAAACCGTGATATTTGAGGCTTGCTTTGCTATTTGGTTTACCGCATCAAAATCTCCTGGGCTTGCCGCTGCAAATCCAGCCTCCATAACATCCACGCCAAGCCTTTCAAGCTGAAGTGCGATCTGTAGTTTTTCAGCTGTATTCATCGATGCACCAGGGCTTTGCTCACCATCTCTTAAAGTCGTATCAAAGATTATAATTTTATTCTTATCCATTTTTGTCCTTTTGTATTTTTTATATTTAAATTTTAAATTTGATGAGTTAAGTAAAGAGAAATTTGCTACCTAAGTAGCAGCAGTAGAGAGTTTTTGATTTCGATTTTTGGTAAAAATTTACGTGATTTTATGACGCCATTTTCGCTCATTCGCTCTCCTTTTTTTTGGAATTTTTACTAAACATTATAGTGGCTCTTACTATACCATAAAGCATATAGACGCTCATAACCAAAGTCGCACTTTCAAATGGATATAGATAAAGCATCGAAAACGCAACTACAAGAGTTACTAAAATTCTTATCACATGAGTTTGTTTTAAATTTATTTTTTTAAAGCTTGGATAGCGGATGTTGCTAACCATTAAAGCTGCCAGAGTAGCTTCAAGTAGCATCAAGCACCACTCAAATCCCTCTAAAAAAGTATAGTCGATATAAATACCAACCCAAAGTACGCTCACAATAGCTGCTGATGGAATAGGAAGTCCGATAAAAACATTTGGCTCATAAGTACCGGTGGTGACATTAAAACGTGCTAGTCTTATCGCTCCAAAAACCACAAACATAGCAGCTATAAGCGCTCCAAATCTGCCAAAATTTTTACCAATAGTCAAATAAAATAAAATAGCTGGCGCTACACCAAAAGCAACAAGATCTGCAAGGCTATCAAACTCTACCCCAAATTTACTAGTTGTCTTTGTAAGTCTAGCCACGCGTCCATCAAGTCCATCTAAAATAAGCGATAAGATTATATAAATAATGGCTTTGAAATAGTTACCTTGAATAGATGAAATAATACTAATAACACCCAAAAAAGCACTAGCTGCTGTAAATAAATTTGGCAAGATATACATTAGTTGCATCTTTTGTATGTTATTCATCTCTTTTTCCCTCTTCAAAATATCCCAAAAGTGAAGCAGCCTTTACGCTTTCTCCAACGCTTACACATATCTTAGTATCTCTTGGCAAGTATAAAATCACCTCACCACTTCCTAAAAAACCAAATTTTCTAGATGCTTTCAGGCTAGTAACATTTGAAATTTCTAAACTTCGACTGAAAGCTCCAGCTATAATTTTCATAACAAATTTTATATTCTCTTTTTCAAAGCGAATAATCGCTCTTTCATTTAAAAATTCTGAAATTTTCATAGCTTGACACAAAAATAAGCCATGTCTTTTGCGTATTTCAGCTACTTTTACATCACTTACAGCCCTTAATGTACCAACATCAAAAAAAGATTTTTTTATGACGATCTTAGCTACTTCATTATTGTCAAAATTTGAAGCACTGATCTCTTTTATCTTGCCATCAATTGGCGATAGTAAAGCCAATTTATCATCAGAAAATGGCTCTCTCTCAGGGTCTCTAAAAAAATAAAGCCCCAAAAAAAGTAAAATAGCAAAAAGTAGTGGCAAGATCCCAAACAGCAAAGATAAAACAAATAAAATTAGAAAAAATAATATAAATTTATATCCTGCTTTCGCGATATAGCCACTCATTTTTATTCCTCTTTTTTACTCTTTTCGTCTTCTTCTATCTCTACGAGTCTGCTCTCTAGATCATTTTCGATCTCATAGTTTTTAATGATCTCTCTAACTCTTTTTCCTTCGATTGTTTCTTCTTCATAAAGTGCTGATACCATATTTTCAATAGCGCCTTTATAAATTTCAAGAAGACCAAGCACAGCTGTATATCTTTCATGAAGAAGTGTTTTTACAAACTCATCAACCTTTTCAGCCATCTTATCGCTGTAATCTTTGATGCTTTGACCGCCATTTAAAAACGTAGCACGTTGTTTTTCAAGCACCATAAGACCAGCAACATCACTCATACCATACATACTAACCATAGCTTTTATGATATCAGTCGCACGCTCTAGGTCGTTACTAGCTCCGGTTGAAATTTCTTTAATAAACACCTCTTCAGCAGCCCTACCAGCCAAAAGCACATCTACTTCTGCTATCAATTCATGCTTTTGCATCATAAATTTATTCTCTTCAGGCGTATTTAGAGTATAGCCAAGTGCCGCAAGACCACGTGGCACGACTGAGACTTTTGTTACCCTTTTTGCACCTTTTGTTAGCTCAGCTATCAAGGCATGACCACACTCATGATAAGTGACGATCCTTTTTTCTTTTGGATTTACGCGGCGAGACTTTTTCTCAAGACCAGCAATCGATCTCTCAACGGCCTCCACAAGATCGGCCTGCTCGACAAAAGTCTTTGACTTACGTCCTGCAAGAAGTGCTGCCTCATTTATGATATTTTCAAGATCAGCACCAGCTAAACCAGTCGTAAGCCTTGCAATATCTTCGATATTTACATCCTTACCGATCTTTACATCTTTCATGTGAACTTTTAAAATGTCGCAGCGTCCTTTAAAATCAGGCTTATCAACAAGCACTTGCCTATCAAATCTACCTGGCCTTAAAAGCGCAGCATCCAAAACTTCAGGTCTATTTGTAGCAGCTATAACAATGACTGGCGACTTGTCCGCATCAAAGCCGTCCATCTCAGAAAGAAGCTGATTTAGCGTCTGCTCTCTCTCGTCATTGCCGCCCATCGGACCAGAATTTCTACTTTTACCGATCGCATCGATCTCATCTATAAAAACGATCGCTGGAGCCTCTTTTTTAGCATTTTCAAAAAGATCTCTAACCCTACTTGCGCCAACACCGACAAACATCTCTATAAAGCTTGATGCTGACATAGAGAAAAATGGAACACTAGCCTCGCCTGCAACTGCTCTTGCAAGAAGCGTTTTACCAGTACCTGGAGGGCCAACTAGTAAAATACCTTTTGGAATTTTTGCCCCAAGTCTTAGATATTTATCAGGACTTTTTAGATAATCAACTATCTCTTGAACCTCTTCTTTTGCCTCTTCGACACCTGCGACATCGTCAAATTTTACTTTTGGTTTTTCAGAATTTATAAGTTTTTTTGCACTTCCTATGCCAAGTATGCCACCGCCAATATTCTTTTGCATACGACTAGCAATAAACATCCAAATAGCAAAAAATATAAATACCGGGATGATCCATGAAAATATAAGATCACCAAACCAGTTATTTTCGCTATAAACGCTATAAGTTATGCCATTTTGCTCAAGTATACCAATGAGCGTTGGATCATTTATACGCTTTGCGAGGTAGATGGTTTTGTCACTACCTATGCCTTTTATGGTAGTTTCTGAGATAGCAACCTCATTTAGCTGCTTATTTTTTAACATATCTTTAAATTCAGAATAAGCTACCATTTTACTCTGGGCATTACTATTTAGCCCAAAAGAGCCACCAAGTCCGTCTCCACTAAAGCTTCTAAAAGCTAGAACTATAACTATCGCAAAAATAGCAAAAATGAAAATAGGATTTTTATTAAAAAAACCGTTATTATCGCCATTATTTTGGTTATTATTTTGGTTATTCATCTATTTCCTTATAAACAAAGCTACTCCAATCGTTACTTTGTTTTATCTCAATTAGCTTCAAATCCTTAAACGTATCTTTAATCCTATCTTCGTATTTGTTTAAAATTCCTGACAATACCAAGTAGCCGCCTTTTTTAAGCGATTTTTTTAAGTCATTTGAGAGCATAAAAATGACATCAGCAATGATATTTGCTACGACAATGTCATATTTTTGCTCTAAATTCGCGATAGAGCCTGTCCAAATTTTATTAAATTTAACCTCATTTAACTCGGCGTTGCTAATTGAGCTTTGCGTGGCTTGCTCGTCTGTATCACAAGCATCGACCTTACAGCCAAGCTTTGCCAGGGCGATACTTAAAATTCCACTTCCGCAGCCCACGTCTAAAGTAGTATTGCCACTTTTTGCATATTTTTGTAAAAGCTGCAAGCAAGAATTTGTGCTTTCATGGTGCCCTGAGCCAAAGGCTAGAGCTGGGTCGATTATGATATTTGTTACGCCATTAAGTGGCTCTTCCCAGCTAGGTCTAACATAAATTTTATCAACCAAAATAGGCTTAACTGCCTTTTTATATTCACCTAGCCAGTCTTTATTTTCTTTTAAATTAAGAGAAATTTTTAAATCATTTGAAATTTTACGAACACTAGAGAGCCCTTTTGCATACTCTTCGATACCCCAAGCTATATCTTTTAGATCATACTCTTCCCTGATGATGATCTCGTGATCTAGCTCTTCAACACAGGTAACTCCAAAAGAGAAAACTAGCTCTAAAATTTCATCATAAAAATTTGATGTTTTTATGCTTAATTCGTAGAATTTATCTTTCATTAACCAAGAACGTCTTCAAGCTTCTCTTTTAAAACTTGTGGCGTAAAAGGTTTAACGATGTAGTTATTAACACCTGCTTTTAAAGCTGTTATAACTTCGGCTTTTCCGCCCTCTGTTGTTACCATTATGATAGGCATATCAACATACTTCTGCTCTGCTCTTACCTTTTTAACAAGCTCAAGACCATTCATCTCAGGCATATTCCAGTCAGTGATAAGAACTTCGATACCTTCATTTTGAGTTAAGATATTCCAGGCCTCAAGACCGTGCTCAGCCTCAAGAATTTCTTGATGTCCTAACCTTTGTAAAGTATTTTTTATGATTCTTCTCATTGTTGAACTGTCATCTACAACCAAAATCTTCACATAATATCCTTTTAGTAAAAATTGCCCTATTCTAGCTAATTTAAATTTATAAAAGCTTTAACGCTATCTAAGTAGTTTAAAGGCCTCTTTTAGGTCAAGCAACCCTTCATAGTAGGCTTTCCCAACTATTACGCCACTAATCTCATTTGTGGCTTTTAGCATCAAAATATCATTTATATCACTCACGCCACCACTTGCTATTGTCTCAAGCTTGCTATTTCTAGCTATTTGCAAGCTAAACTCAACATTAACTCCGCCAAGCATTCCATCCTTGTTAATATCGGTACAAATCACAGCTTCCACGCCAACATCTGCAAATTTTCTTGCAAGATCGACTGCTTTTATATTTGAAATCTCGCCCCAACCTTGCACAGCCACATAACCATCTTTTGCATCAATGCCAACTACGACTCTATAAATTTCAGCCATTTTTGCTGTAAATTCTGGATCTCTAAGAGCTACTGAGCCAAGGATCACTCTGCTAACTCCAAGGTCTAAATAGCGTTTTATTCGCTCTTCATCTCTTATGCCACCACCTACTTGGACGTTTAAATTTGTAGCCTTTGTAATTTTTTCAATTGTTTTAAAATTTATCGTCTCTCCAGCAAATGCACCGTCTAAATCAACCACATGAAGCCATTTTGCGCCATAATCTTCAAATTTCTTAGCAAGTTCACTTGGCTCGTTGCTATAAATTTTTGCACTTTGCATAAGACCTTTGCTAAGTCTAACTGCTTGCCCCTCTTTTAGATCTATTGCTGGAAAAATTTCCATCACAACCTCGCAAAATTCTCTAAAATTTTAAGTCCAGCTTCATGACTTTTTTCTGGATGAGGCTGAAAGCCAAAGATATTTTCATGCCAAACCGCACTTGTAAATTCATATCCATAAGTCGTCTTTGCCAGTGCAAATTTATCATCACAAACCACATGATAGCTATGTACAAAATATAAATACTCAAGCTCTTTTAGTCCTAAATTTAATGGGCTATTTTGCTTAAATTCCAAAGCGTTCCAACCAATGTGGGGTATTTTTAATGGTTTATCGAAATTAGCTTCATTAAATTTTACGACCTCACCAGCTATCAGTCCAAGCCCAGCATGTTCACCAAATTCAAAACCTTTTTCAAATAAAAGCTGCATGCCAAGACAAATACCAATAAAAGCTTTGCCGCTTTTTACGGCTTCTTTTACAGCTTCGTCCATGCCGTTATTT
>NZ_LVXF01000041.1:0-78555 GCF_002092845.1 Campylobacter concisus | reverse complement strand
TTAGCTATACATTACTCACCCGTGCGCCACTAACTCATAAGAGCAAGCTCTTACTTGTCCGTTCGACTTGCATGTATTAGGCACGCCGCCAGCGTTCACTCTGAGCCAGGATCAAACTCTCCATATTAATTACCTAGCAAAATTTATTTGATAGGATTTTATTATGAAGTTTTTAATCAAAAAAACTTTTAGTTTTATTTATTAGTTTGTCTAATCTATTATAATTATAAAATAATAGACTGGCTCAATCGATCACTTGTTTAGATTTCAAAGATTGACTAATAGTTTAACAATTGTAAATTAAAAGAACTTTCTGCTCTGCGTTTTGCAAAACAGAAAGTGAAGTATATAGAAGTGATGCTTAAATGCAGATAAAAATCAGGCTAATTTTTTAAAAACCCATAAAGAAATTTTGAAGTCCAACTTTTCCATTAAATATAATATCTTTTTTGTTTGGGTCATATTTAAATTCACTTATTACTTTTTTGTCCTCTTCTTTAAAATATCCAGCAGATATCAAAGTAGGCTCAACAAAAGCTACTTCTGGCACTAGTGTATCAAAAAAGTTCGTCAGGCTTTCATCGACACTTATTTTTCCACTAAGAGATAATTTATCAAAAATTTCTGACTGATTTGTTCCCTTTTTAAAGCCATTTACTGCTGCATCCAAATTTAGCTTTAAAGCCTTATCTCCTTTTTTAAAGCTTAATGTATCTATTTTTATACTTGGATTCTTTTCTAAGATTTGATCTATTATCTCATCAAAATTTAATCCAGCTAAAACATTATAATTTTCTTCATTATTTAAATTATTAAGCTTGTCTAATACATTATTTAATGCAGGCACATTGATATTTGCGATTTTGCTATCAAAGACAAAATCTGTATATTTTACTTTATCAACTGCTACTATACCTATTTTTATAACATCGTCCGATCTTCCAAGATCATTTGAGATTTCAAATTTTGAATCATACTTAAAGTCATCTATCAAGATATTACTTATATCATTAGATGCGAAAGACACCCTTTTAAATTTAACTTTTGCCAAATAAGGTACAAGCTGACTCTCTAAAATTTTTGAAAACTTAACTGGCTCTTTATAGCTTGAGTCAATATAAAACCCTTCGATATTTAGATCAACTTTATTGTATTCACTAAAATCTTTCAAAACAATCTTATCTGCTTCAACCTTTAAGCTGTTTATACTATCTTTTGAATCAAGCGTCATACCAATCTTTATATCTTTTGTATTAACGGCAGTTTTTTGCTTATCATTAAATTCAATATTGCTAAATTTGATATCTACATCTTTATCACCAGTTAGGCTAACTTTTGTTTTAGTTGTTGCAATGACATTTGAACCCATGAATGTTGCGATAATGTTTTTAATCATATCGTTTTGAATAGAAATTTTTGAGTCTATTTCAAAGCCATCTATAAAAGCAAGCGCTGTATGAGAAATTTCATTTTCTACTTTAAAAACCAAATCCTCATTTACATTTTTACCAAATATATTTTCCAAAAGATCTTTTGAAACACTAAAATCAAATGATCCTTTTGAGCCAAAAAATCCTTTTTTATAATTGTTATTAGAAATTTTAAAGCCCTTAATATTATTTAGATCATTCACTATCCTTTGATAGTTTTTCTCCACCTCATTTGAAGCAAAATAAACCGCTCCAATGGCTACCACGATAACTACGATTAAAGCAGATATAACCTTTTTCATGCTTTTCTCCTTTTTGTAATATGTTGTAAAAAAAACCAAATTCCAAGCAACAAACAAACCATAGCAAGAGGCATAATATATCCATGCTCGCCAAGATAGTCGCTTGCACCTACAAAATAATCACCCGCTTTAAAGCTGGCAAATCCGATAATGATCGCCCAAAGCACTGACGAGATCAAATTTATAATGCTAAATTTATAAAATGAATACTTCGTAAGTCCAAGCGCGATAGGAACCAAAGTTTTAACTCCGTAGATAAATTTTTTGATAAATATTATCTTATCGCCGTGTTTTTTGGCCAAAATTCCTGCATAAGCAAGCTTTCTTTTATGATTTTTGATATAAGGCATAAGTGAGTTTTTATTAAATCTTGCGACATAAAAAATTAGTGTGTCACCGATTGTATTTGCTACAGCAGCAACAATTATACTAAGAGCGATATCCATCTTGCCAGCAAAACTTAAAATTCCAGCGGCGATTAATGCAACCATGCCGCCACCAAGGCTATAAAAAAACAATACAATATAGCCGTATGTTGAAACTGAGTTTATGATATCTTGCATTAATCTCCTAAAAGTTTAGATGCAGAGGCTATTAGCTGTTCATAGGCATAGCCACTTTGCTTTAAAATTTCTTCCTTTGCACTGATGACTGCTCCACCAAAGCTAGCTCCAGCAAAAAAACCATCATTTGCGGCATATGCGTAAATATCACTTGAAAATTTAAAATCGCTTACTTTACTGTAATTGCGTCCAATGTCACCAAAAGCTACTGATAGCTTTGTATCAAGCGTGATCTTGGCATCTTTAATATCGTGGATAATGCTATCTTTAAATATAAAAAGCACAAGCGAACTATCTTCATAACCAAGCTGTATACCGATGCTGCCGCCACTTATGCTAACTGGTAAAATTTCACTTGGCGAGTTAATGTTACCAACAACCATGATGCCATCTCCGCCCATGCCACCAACAACAAAACCGACCTTTTTAACACTTGGAAAGATGATAGTCGCTTTTGACTGCTCGATTAGCTCTTTTATAGGAGCGTTTCTAGCACCTCTCATCGTTGTTATAAACGAGTTTGCCGAGTCTAGCACGAGCTCCTCGCTGGCAAAGCCAAGTGAAAAAAATAATAAAATTGAAAAAAGAAATTTCATATCTTGCCGTTATTTTGCAAAATCAACAGCGCGAGTCTCTCTGATGACGCTTACTTTTATCTCACCAGGATACTGCACCTTGCTCTCGATCTCTTGAGCTATCTCTTTTGCTACAAGCACGGCCTCATCGTCGTTTATGAGCTTAGCGTTTGCTATGACGCGAATTTCACGGCCTGCATTTATCGCATAAGCTTGTTTGATGCCATCTTTGCTTTTTGCAATGTTTTCGATCTCTTCGACACGCTTTAAGAAGCTCTCAAGTACCTCGCGCCTTGCACCTGGACGAGCTGCACTTAGTGCGTCAGCTGCGCAAACAGCCGCACTTTCTATACTTGTTGCCTCTTCGTGGCCGTGGTGAGCGTAGATGGCGTTAATGACAACTGGATGCTCTTTGTAGCGTTTGCAAATTTCTGCTCCAAGATCAACGTGACTGCCCTCATACTCGTGAGTTAGCGCCTTACCGATATCGTGAAGTATGCCAGCTCTTTTTGCAAGCTTCTCATCTCCACCACACTCAGCTGCAATGATGCCAGCAAGGTGAGCTACTTCGAGGCTATGAGCCAAGGCATTTTGACCATAGCTTGCTCTAAATTTAAGCTTGCCTATTAGTTTTACGATCTCTGGATGAATTTTATTTAGACCAAGATCCATGACGATATTTTCGCCCTCTTCTTGTATACTTTGCTCAAATTCTTCAGTCACTTTTTTGTGAAGGTCTTCTATCCTTGCTGGCTGAATTCTTCCATCCTCCACCAAAAGCTCGATCACTCTTGTTGCGATCGCACGTCTGTAAAGATTGAAGCTGCTTAGTATGATCGCATGAGGCGTGTCATCAATAATAATATCAACGCCAAGCACCATTTCAAGGGTCTTGATGTTACGTCCCTCTTTGCCAATGATCCTACCTTTTAGCTCATCGTTTTTAATATTTACGACATTTATCAGACGCTCAGCCGCAAATTCTCCAGCAAATCTTGACGTAGCCTGCGCCAAGATGTAATTAACTCTCTTTTTAGCCTCTCTTTTTGCTTCTTCTTCGTATTTTCTAACGATATGAGCGATATCCGCACGAGACTTCTCCTCGACCTTTTTAAGCACGACCTCTTTTGCTTCTTCTTCTGTTAAGCCAGCAGCGTGCTCAAGTACCCTTATCGCCTCTTCTACTTTGTTTTGATAAGTCGCTTTTAAATTTAAACCCTCTTCGTAAGTTATTTTTGCATCTTGCTTATCCTTTTCAAAAAGCTCTTTACTTTCGTTTAAAAGCTCTTGCTCATTTAGCAAAATTTTCTCTTTTTTAGCTAGTTCATCAAATTTACTTGCATACTCTTTTTGAAGCTTTGTCGTCTTGTCATCGTATCTTTTTTTAGCCTCAAATTCAGCCTCTTGTACTGAAATTTTAGAATTTTTAAGCGTTAGCTCAGCCTCATACTCGATAGCTTTTGCTTTTGCTTTTGCTTGTTCTAAGAAGATGTTGTAGTTTGCATCATTTATCTTTTTAGCGTATAGATACCCTGCTCCAACGCCCGCCACACCGGCTCCTAAGCCTATTAAAACCTCTATCATTTATTCCTCTTTTTATATAATTTTTATTTGGGGTTATATAAAAGTCTGCTACCGCGTCTTGTGCATTTGAAAGCACATCTTTGGTGTAAAAGTCTTTTATCTCAAGAAAAACTATCCGTTTTGGCTTAATGGGCAAAGAGTCAAAAAATCTATCATAAAATCCTTTTCCATGCCCTATCCTTGCCATAGCTCCATCAACCCCAATCGCTGGAACTACCGCCATATCGAGTTTAACATTATTCATTTTTTTGCCAGATGGCTGTCTGACGTTAAATTTATAAGTTATAAATGGCAGTCGCAATCTTACCATCTTTAAGCTAAGACCTACCATAAAAGGGGCAAAAATTTCACATTTATGTGATAAATTTCGCCTTATTTTAAGCACATCGACTTCGTAGTTAAGCGGCAAATAAAACAGTACTTTCTTAGAATTTGTAAAATTTATCAATTTTAAAAGCGTTTTTGTAGCTTTACAGTGCGAGCATTTGGCCTTAAATTTAGTAAGCTTCATTAAATTTGCTCTTGCATTTTTTCTAAATTCATTTTTTTCTAAATTAACGCTCATTTTATGCTCTTTCTTGTATAATCCTGAAATCTTATTCAAAAGGAAATTTATGACATTAAAACGAGTAATTATAACATCACTTTGCATTTTTGCATTTTTTGGATGCGGCGACGAGAACAAGCAAAAAAACGAGCAAAATACAAGCGAACAAACGCAGGGCAAAATTTTAGATAAAAATGCCAGCAAAGATGAAAATTTAAGCAAAGACTCACTCACTCCAAAAATGAGCGAAAGTGTCCAAGATAGCGAGATAAAAGAGATAAATCTAAAGCTGCTAAATGGCACAACTATGCAGATTACAAAAAGAAGCAATGGCTTTGACGTAAAAGATGGTAAAAAAGCAACTCTTTACGTATTTTTCGCCACTTGGTGCCCTCCGTGCAAGGCTGAGATCCCACACTTAAACAACCTAAGCGAGAAATTTAAAAACGAGCTAGATATCGTTGGTGTGCTACTTGAAGATAAAAGTGAAGATGAAATAAAAGATTTTGCTCAAAAATATAAAATAAAATACGAAGTCGCGGTCGGCGAGGGGAATTTTTTATTTGAAAAAGCGATGGGCGGCATAAAAGGTTTGCCTGCGTCAGCACTTTTTAAAGCAAATGGTGACTACGTTCAAGGCTACATTGGTCTTGTGCCTGAAGAGATGCTTGAAAATGACATAAATAGGGCAACAAAATAATGCTTGATTTTCTAAAAAAAGGCTTTGAGAAGACTTTTGGAGCGATAAGCTCAGCGAAGAAGTCAAAAAAGATAGACAAAGAAAGCTTAGAAGAAATTTTACTTGAAGCTGACGTAGCCTATGAGATCGTGGAGGAGATTTTATACTACCTGCCGCCACAAGATGAAGTAAGTAGAGCTGATCTTAGGCGCGTTATGAGTAGCTATTTTATCTACGAAAAAGAGCGCGTGATAGAGCCAGATAAGCCATTTGTCGATCTCATCCTTGGCGTAAATGGTGCTGGCAAGACGACTACGATCGCAAAGCTTGCAAATTTATATAAAAATAATGGCAAAAGCGTCATTTTAGGCGCTTGTGATACATTTAGAGCTGGGGCTATCGAGCAGCTGCGCCAGTGGTCGCTTAGGCTAAATGTGCCAATAGTCGCCACACAGCAAGGGCATGATCCTTCGGCTGTTGCTTACGATACGATCAGCTCAGCTCTTGCAAAAGGTATCGACCGAGTCATCCTTGACACAGCCGGCAGACTTCAAAACCAGACAAATTTAGCAAACGAGCTAGAAAAGATCGTTCGAATTAGCAAAAAAGCCTACGAAAAAGCGCCCCACCGCAAAATTTTGATTCTTGATGGCACGCAAGGTAACGCCGGAGTTGCACAAGCAAAAGCATTTAACGATATCGTCTCGCTTGATGGCGTCATCATCACAAAACTTGACGGCACCGCAAAGGGCGGAGCACTATTTGGTGTGGCAAGAGAGCTTGAACTACCTATATTTTATATAGGCGTTGGCGAAAGAATGGATGATATCATCAAATTTAACCCAGATGAGTTTTTAGACGAGCTGATGGACGCTATTTTTGAGTAGAGTAAAATTTCTTAGTAAAATTTGCTTTTTTATCGCTCTTTTGGCGATCGATTTTCTTGCGTTTACTCCAAAATCTCCTACTATCATCGAAAATTCGTGGGATAAAGCAAACCATTTTTTAGCTTTTTTCATCCTTTATACACTGCTCTATCTTGGCTATCATTTTAAAATTTTAAAAAATTTAGCCCTACTTTTAGCCTTTGGTGTGCAAATAGAGCTCGTTCAGGCATTTTTACCAAACAGGAGCTTTAGCCTGCTTGACATCGTGGCTGACATGATCGGAGCGGCCTTTGGAGTGATGATAATTGAAATTTTAAAAAGG
Organism: Campylobacter concisus; assembly: GCF_002092845.1. GTDB lineage: Bacteria > Campylobacterota > Campylobacteria > Campylobacterales > Campylobacteraceae > Campylobacter_A > Campylobacter_A concisus_AQ. The sequence goes on along the minus strand of NZ_LVXF01000041.1, from coordinate 71,666 downwards.
ATATATTATGGCAAAAGCAAAGCCAGTTTTTGAGTGTCAAGCATGTGGTAATCAACAAGCAAAATGGCTGGGCAAATGCCCACAATGTGGGGCTTGGGATAGCTTTGTCGAGCTTAGCCAGCAAGAGATAAAGATAAGTAAAGAGATAGCAAAAAGCACTAGCGCACCTAGCAAAGCCATAAGCATAGACGAAGTTGAAATTCAAAATTTTACGAGATTTAGCACCAAAGATAGCGAGCTAGACCTTGTTCTTGGTGGTGGCGTAGTCGAGGGCTCGCTAGTTTTAATAGGTGGCAGTCCAGGAATTGGCAAATCAACCTTGCTTCTAAAAATCGGCTCAAATTTAGCAAAAGACGGTAAAAAAACGCTCTATGTAAGCGGCGAAGAGAGCCAAAGCCAGATAAAAATGAGAGCTGATAGGCTAAATGCGGTGGATAAAAATTTATACCTGCTAACTGAAATTTGCCTAGAAGATATCCTGCTAGAAGTGCAAAAGAGCGACTACAAGGTGCTTGTAATTGACTCCATACAAACACTTTATAGCCAAAATATAAGCTCCGCTCCAGGCTCGATCACGCAGGTTCGCGAGATCACATTTGAGCTGATGAGACTTGCAAAGAGTCAAAATATCTGCGTTTTCATCATCGGACACATAACTAAAGAGGGCTCGATCGCAGGGCCTAGAGTGCTTGAACACATGGTCGATGTGGTGCTTTATTTTGAGGGTGACGCGAGCAGAGAGCTAAGAATCTTGCGTGGGTTTAAAAACCGCTTTGGCTCGACAAGCGAGGTTGGCATATTTGAGATGAGCCAGCACGGGCTCGTGAGCGCAAACGAGGTTTCTAGTAAATTTTTCACACGTGGCGGAGCGATGAGTGGCAGTGCGATAACTATCATAATGGAAGGCTCAAGAGCGCTTAGCATCGAAATTCAGGCGCTTGTTTGCGAAAGCGCCTATCCAAAACGAAGCTCGACTGGCTTTGAGAGAAACCGCCTAGATATGCTGCTAGCACTTCTTGAGCGCAAGCTAGAGATCCCACTTGGGCACTACGACGTCTTTATAAACGTCTCAGGTGGAGTTAAGATAAGCGAAACTGCGGCCGATCTAGCCGTCATCGCAGCGATAATCAGTAGCTTCAAAAACCGCCCTATTAGCAAGGATAGTGTATTCATCGGTGAGCTAAGCCTAAACGGCGAAATAAGAGAAATTTTCAACCTAGATCAGCGCCTAAAAGAGGCAAAAATGCAGAAATTTAAAAATGCTATCATCCCAAACAAGCCGCTTGACACGCAAGGATTAAAGTGCTTTTACGCAAAAGATATCACGCAAGTGCTTGAGTGGATGTAAATTTGTCTTGCCGGCGACTTAATATCAATACTTTGCTGGCTAGGCCATGTTTTTTGAAATTTTATCTTTTACATAAATCTGTGAGCATCTATGCTTTTTCTTTGAAATTTAAATTATAAAAATTCCGTTCTTTGCTTATAAAATACCTATGCCCTCTTATCCACTTTAAGCTTTGCCACTTTTTCTAAAATTTCAAACATGCTCTTGCCACTATCAAATTCACTCTTTATAAATTTATAAAGCTCTTTAAATCTCTCATCGGCTTCAAGCTTATAGGTGTGAGATTTTTTAGTAACTTGTATAGGTGTAAATTTCTTCTCTTTTTTATCTTCTTCGTTTTGTGTTTCAAGATCATTAATGGAATTTATAGTCTCTTTTGCTAACTCCTCGTCAAGCTCTAAACCAAAGCGCTTCTTTAGTGCAAATTTAGTCCAATTAGCTTTAAACTCATCAACGCTCATATCGCTATCAAGTAACTCGGCTGTTTTTGTTCCACCAAAGGTAAAGTCAGAGAAACCATGCTTTCTGGTATATCTTTTTATAAATTCATTAACGGATAAAGTCTCTGAGTCACCAAAAGCTCTCTCAAGCCCTAAAGCACTACTATCATCTATAAATTTCTTTAGCTCATCTATCTCATCTTTTGAAAAAGAGTCGTCATAGCCCATTAGCTTACCAAGTATGCTTACTCTTGCCTCTCCTTCACCTTTTACAAAGCCAGTAAGCGAGTGATCATATCTGTCGTATTCCCTTGCTTTAGCTTTATCGTCTAGGCTCATATACTTAGGAAATGTCATGCCATGACCCATATCGTTACTAAGTATCTCATTTATATCATTAAATTTAAAGCCCATCTCTCTTGCTATGTTCTCTCTTGAGAGGTAGTTAGTAGTTGGGAGATTATTAGAAATTTGCATTTTACTATCCTTAGTTTCTTTGGCTCCATTAAATCTTAATTAAAGATATCGTCTTTTCTTTAAAAAATTTTATAAAAATACGTTTTTTAAATTTATCAGAAGTAGCTAAAAGATATTAAAAAGCTTTGTAAAAATGCATAAATTTTAGACAATCATCACTGCAGCTACGGCAAATCCGCCATCGTGAGTTATGCTAAGGCTTGCTTCTTTGATATTAAAATTTGTATAAATTTTTGTGCTAAATTTTATCTTTGGTGCATTTTTTGCGTCTTTGCTAAGCTCAATGTCTAAAAAACCACACTCTTTACTAATCCCCACACCAAGGGCTTTGCTAGCTGCTTCTTTGGCCGCCCAAAATCCAGCCAAAGTCGCATCATTTTTTGCTAGCACGATCTCGTCATCACTAAGAAATTTTTTTAAAAAAAGCTCGCCATAACGAGCCTTAAGTTTTGAAATTCTATCTATCTTAACGATATCAATGCCTATCATTGCACCACAAAATCAGTAAAAAATATGTTTTTGATGTAGCCATCATTTAGCACTTCATTTAGCTTGCCGACGATCTCGTCTTTTAGCCTATCCTTGCCCTTTGCAGTGCTTACTTCTTCGTAGGTTTTTGATGAAAGTGTTCTGATAATAATATCTCTTAAAAGTGCTTTTTTCTTATCAAGCTCAGGAGTTAGCAACTCATCGCTTTGCTCCATATCGATCTTTGTTTTAAGAAATCTTGAGCCATTTTCGCTAAGCAAATTTACAATAAACTGATCAAGTGGATATATCGGTCCCATATTTGAATAGTCGTTGCTACCATGCTTTGCCTTATTTTGAGCTGGCATGGACTGCGTTTGAGTCTGAGCTGGTGCTTGCATCATATTTGCCTCTTTTGGCTCGTCAGAACTAAGCATCAAAAACGCGACTAGTCCTCCAATAACTAGCAGCAAAACAAATATCGCAATGATAATTATCATTAATGCACCATTGCCACCTTTTTTTGCTTTTTTCTCTTCAACTTCTTCAGCCATCTTTCCTCCTTTAAGTTTTGGCTATAATTATACAAAAAATTCGCAAAAATGAGAAAAAATGATACATAAAACAAATGCGGCTAGAGCTTTAGACAAGCTAAAAATTAATTATGAAATTTTAGAGTATGAGGTCGATTTAAACGATCTTTCAGCCATTCACGTAGCAGCTAGCACCAAGCAAGATATAAAGCAAATTTATAAAACTATCGTTTGTGAGTGTGAGCCTAAAAATTTCGTTGTTGCTTGCTTGCAGGGCGATTTGGAGCTTGATCTAAAAGCACTTGCTCATGCATGCGGAGCCAAACGCTGCGAGCTTATAAATTTAAAAGACCTAGAGAAGATCACCGGCTACATCAGAGGCGGCTGCTCGCCACTTGCTATGAAAAAGCACTTTGCGACCTTCATCGATGAGAGAGCAAAAGAGCAAGAGTACGTGCTAGTAAGCGCTGGAGTAAGAGGCAAGCAGATAAAGATAGCTCCAAACGATCTTTTGAAGGCTTGCGAAGCGGATTACGCTGATATCGCCAGGCTAGCTCTTTAAAAACTCTATAAATTTAAACTTCTCGCCTAAAAACTCAGGCGAGAGTAGAAATTTTGCCTGTTTTGCGGCGTTTTCGTAGGCTTGCTTGTTGCCTTTTTCAAGCACTAAAGATAAAATTTCATCCACACCAAAGTCGCAAACTAAAGCCTCGTTTTGTTTTTTAAATTTAAGCATCTTAAAGCCAGCCTCAAAAAAAGCCTCTTTTACTTGCTTAAAGCAAAGGCTATATGTTAGATCCGATCTTTTAAAATATGGCTCAAGGTCTGAAATTTCAAATAAAGAAAATACTTGATGGTCTTTAAAAATCCTTAGGCTAAACTCATTTTTTGGCTCAAATTCGCCGTAGTCAAAGCTTAAAAATCTAACCTTTTTTGCTGCATTTGTAAGCTGGGCTGCAAATTTAGCGTAGCTAGTTGATATCTCACCTTTTGTTATGCCAAATTTCTTTGCAAGAGCTAGTAAATTTTGATCTGCTTTTTGCCAGTGAAATTTTAGATCATCATCCACAAAAAGCATATTATCTGCGTCTATCACCTCGCAACTAAATGCGTCAAATAGCTCATTTGAGATGATAAAAATTTCATCAAACGAGCACTCGCCCAAATTTTCATAGTGTTTTATTTTGATGTCATCGCCAAAGCGTTTTGCAAAAGTCTCAAGCTGTCTTTTACGTAAAATTTCATGAGGCTCGATGATGATAAGCTCTAAATTTGGCAAAATTTCTGGCTCAAGCGTAAAAATTCCTTGCGCAAAATCAGCTAGCATATCGCCAGAGTTTGCGCCAATCTCTACGACCTTGCAAGAGCTAGAAATTTCGCCGTTTTTAAGCAGCTTTAAAAAGTAGTTTGCAAGGCAAGCGCCAAAGAGATAGCCAACGCTTACATTTGTATAAAAATCGCCCTTTTTACCTATATCTACGCCAAATTTATAGTAGTTTTCATTGACCCAGATATTAAAAAACTCGCTAAATTTCATAGATCAGGTAGCTTCCAACCTCTGTAAAATGCAAACATCCTAACTATAATGCCAGCAGCGAGCAAGAGCATAGTAAAAAATATATTGGTTAGGCCTAGATGATATAGCACAAAGTAAGCAAGCCCCACGCCAAGGCTTATCGTGCCGTAAAGTCCGGTGCGTAAAAACCATGGAATTTCATTTAGCAAAATATCTCTTAAGATACCGCCGCCAACGCCGTTAAAAAAGGCGATCATCATCACACCAAAGATATTGTAGTTATACTCAATGGCAACCATCGCACCAACAATCGAAAAACAGATAACATCGATCGCATCGGCGAAAATGAATACAAATTTTCGCTCCAAACCTTCTCTTTTTATGTGTAAATTTGCCACTCTTGAAACAACTAACATAAAAATAACAACGCTTACTGGCATGTAGTGTGTAAATGAATAAACTGCCCTGCCAACGAGCATATCACGCATGATACCGCCACCAAGTGCGGTCAAAAATGCAGACAAAAAGACTCCAAGCCAGTCGCACTCCTTTTTTACTGCAAATAAAAACCCACTAAGTGCAGCTGATGCGATACCGACGTATTCGACAAAAAGTATTAAACTCATATTTTTCCCTTAAAAGGTCGCATTTTATAATGAACTCTCATAAAAAATCATTAATAATATTTTTACCATTAGTTTATTTTAGGCTATAATAACGAAAAATTTAAGGAAGGAATTTTAATGAAAAAACTATTAATAATATTTCTTGCTGGTTTATTTTTCACGCCAAACTTAAACGCTGATGTGATCCAAAATCAAAAGCTAAAAAATGTAATAAATATTTTAAATGCTTTTGGTGCAAGAAATTTAAAGCCAAACACTAAATTTGAAGGCATAAAAGCGATCGCCATAATCCCTGATGTGACAAAAGCAGGCGCTATCGTTACTGGCTCAACAGGCAAAGGCGTATTTATCGCTAAAAACGATGATGGTGAATGGTCAAGTCCATTTTTTGTAAATTACACATCTGGAAGCATAGGCTTGCAGCTTGGTTACAGCTCAGCTGACATGATCATTTTATTTAAAAATTCAGAAGCTTATGCAAATTTATTTAATGCAAAAGATACGATCAGCCTAAAAGCAGAAGCAACTGGTGGCGTTGGTAATGAAGTAGCGATCACAAGTGATTTGCCTGAAATTTCAGCATTTGCTGAGGAGCGTGGCAAGACAAGTGGTGCTTTTATAGGAGTTAGCTTAGATGTAGCAAGGCTCAAAATAAATAGACAAGATACAAATGATTACTATGAGCGAATGTATGATTTTGAAAATATCTACAACAATAGTCCAAAAGCTAGTAAATACACACTAAAATTTAAAGAAATAATCTCAAAATACTTCTTATAGCTCAAATTTCTTGGCTCATCAAGTGAGTCAAGAGCTCTTTTTATTTTTACTTTTTTGATTAATTTTATAGAAGTTATGGCTTAGCTTTTTGCTAAACCATAAATAGTGAAACAAAGCGTTTTTTAGGGATTGGAGAAAATTGAGTCATATACTCAAACGCTTCTTCGTAATCGCCATCTGTATATTGTGCAACTTGTTCGATAAGCTCGTAAAGCTCCTCATCGTCCATAGAATCAAAACTGCCTCTATTTTCTAAAACCTCTAACAAAACGGCGTCTAATTCAAGCTCGTCGTAAGTCATTTTATTCCTTAATTTTGATTTAAAAAATGCGACACTATACCAAAACAATCTTATAAAATACTTTACTTGAAATTCGTAAGAAATTTTATGCTTTTTTTATAAGTAAAGTTGTAAAATCCTTATATTCATTATCATTTTAGTTAGGTTTTTGTGGATAATTTTGAACTATTTTATAAGCATTTTAAAGAGTTTTTAGAAGCCTTTGGGCAGAAAAGCTCAGAGTTAAAAGAACAAATTTTGCATGTACTTTTCATTAGCAACTCTCATTTAAGTGCTCAAGAAATTTCTTCAGAAATTTACAAAATACACAAGAACGAAATTTCAATGACATCAATTTATTCTTTTTTAAATTTTCTCGAAATGCATCATCTTGCAAACTGCTTTGAAGAAAATGGAGTAAAGAAATTTGAACTAAATTTAAAATCATCGCACGATCATTTGATATGTGAAATTTGTGAAAAGATAGTTGATTTTGAAGATGAGATAATAGAGCAAAGGCAAGAGCAAATTTGCAAAGAAAAAAATTTTAGCGAGCAGTCGCATACAATGATACTTTATGGTATTTGCAGTGATTGCCAAGAGAAAAATGGAAATTAAATTTTATCATTTCATTTTACTTTTTGATAATGAAAAACAAAAAAATTTCAGGTTTATTTAAGCTATGAAATAGATAATACGCAAATAAAAAAAGGATGAAAATGGATATAAAAACACAAACTTTAGCACAAGTTGCAAGCTATTTTTCAATGATAGCTCACACAAACGGTAGACTAAGAGTAAGAGTTAGTCCAAAGATAAAAGAGCTAAGTAACAGCGTAAATTTAGCTAGCCTAGATAATGTGATAGCTCAGATAAATGGTATAAAAAATGTAAAATTTAACAAGCTAATCGGCTCTGTAACGATCGAATATGATCATGAAATTTTTCCAAAAAACCTTTGGGAAGATCTCTTAAAAGGACAAAATTTAGAAGAGATTTCAACTAGGGTAAACGAAGTTGCAAAAGAAGTGAAATATGCTTAATGAACTTTTAAATGCATCATATACCAGCGAAAAAAACGCACTTAGCTTATATGAAAATTTAGCTTCATTTGGTGATGTTTTTAACGAGATCGCAAATATCAGAAAAAATGCGATCATCTTGATAGAAAAATTTGCGAGCACACATGATTATGAGCTTGCTTGCGAAAATGAAGCTATATTTTTGCCGGCAAAAAATAAAGAAGATGCACTGATACAAGCTTTAAACTACGAGCTAGAACTAAATAAAATGTATGAAAAATTTTGTGAAAGCTTAGATGATGAAGAGCTAAAAGATCTATTTTTTAGACTTTGGGCTACTTCAAATAACGAATATGTCGCCTCTTTAAAGCAACGCTTAAAAGAAATTTATAGTGGCTGTGAAATAAAAAATGAGCTAAATTTAAATGAAATTTCACAAAATTTTGAGCAAAATGGCATAACAAATATTTTAGAAAACTATCAAAATGACTTTAATGAGATAACTAAAAGCTTGCAAAATATCGCAAGTGGCAAGGCTGATAAAAGCGAGTTAGCAAAGATAACCAATAATCCAAATTTCTCGTTTTTTAGCGGGCTTGCGCTTGGGGCATTAGGCATTTCAGTAGTTAGCAAAAATTTTAATAAGGATGAAGAAAATGAATAATTTACAAAATCAAACAAAGAAAGGATTTAAAATGGCATTACCATTTTTAGCAGGTTTAGCAGTAGGTGGTTTAGCAATAGCTGCTTGGAATAAAAGAGATAAGATCAAAGAGTACGCCCAAGATGGCTTTGATAAAGGCAAAGAGGCTGCAAAAGATCTTTACAAAAAAGGTAAAAGTGTTGCAAAAGATGCAAAAGACTTTATAGCAAAAGAAGAGAAAAAAGTAAAACGTGGTGCTAAAAAAGTAGAAAAAGAGGCTGAAAAAGTGGTAAAGAAAACAAGAAAACCACGCGCTAAAAAGCCAGCTGCTCCAAAAGCTATCACACCAAACGATATAGCTTAAGGATAGAGAATGCAAGAAAATAGTCTTTTTACACTTTCAAGCACAAGACTTCCATTTGATCACTTCATCAGCGGTGCTTTAATCGCTGGCATGGGTGCAGCTGCACTTGGCTTTAGCGACTATCTAAATAATAGAGCAACTAAAAAAGATGTCGCTAAAAAGATAGCGAAATACGCTGTAACAGGTGGTTTTGTAGGTGCTGTTGGCATTCATGCTTCAAATTTAATAGCACAAAAAAAATATCTAAATGCGGCAGCTTTTACAGCAGCTGGTATCGGCGGTCTTTTGATAGCAGAAAAACTAATAAAATTGGAGAGTAAATAATGAATAACCCTTACATTAATGAAGAAAACGTAGCAAGTGAAACTGCAGCTAACAATGCAGCAGCTGCTCAGCCAAGCGCAATCGATAATGCAATAAACAATGCAGCTCAAAATTTACCATTTGTACCTGAAAATTTTAATGCTGCTGGCTTTGTAAAAGGTCTAGTTTTAGGTGGTATCGCAGCTTATGTACTGACTAATCCAAAAGCGCAAGAGTGCGTATTTAAAGCGATTATCAAAGGTGGCGAGCTTATAAATGCTGGCATAGAAGAACTAAAAGAGCGTTTTGAAGATGTCAAAGCAGAACTTGACTCACAAAAATAAGATCACTCTAGCTCACAAGAGTAAAAATAGAGCGAGGTTTATTTGCGAGAGCCTAAACGCTAGAAGCGACGTCAGTGCTATCGAGGCTGCGATCTCAGAGCGAACTGATGCACTAAGTGTTCGTGTAAATAAATACGCAAAAAGCATTATCGTTGAATACAATAAAAACTACGATAAAATTTTAAACTTTATAAAGAGCTATGAATTTCCAACAAAGGCTAAAGATCCAAATTTACCAAGCAAGGCAAATATCTATAAGGCTGCTGCTGCACTTGGCATAACGCCATTTATGAGTAACAAAACTCTAAAATCAGCTGTGACTCTTTACGCCACAGCGCCAAATTTAATAGAAGGCGCAAAGGAGCTAAGGCACGAGGGCGTCACTTCAAAAGTGCTTGAGGCAACTGCCATTGGTACTAGCCTAGCAATGGGCGATCATTTAGCAGCAAATAGCACAAATTTGATGATAAATATCGGCGAATATATGGAAGAAAGTGCTAGCCACAGAAGTGATGATCTCATCAAAGAGCTAGCAAAACCAAATATCGAAGAAGTCTGGGTCGAGAGAAATTTAAATGGTGAAAAGACGCTTGAAAAAGTAAAAACCGAAAATTTAAAAAAGGGTGACATCGTAGTAGTAGGAGCTGGTGAGACGATAGGTGTTGATGGTTATATCGTTGAAGGTAACGCCGATGTAAATCAAGTCTCAATGACCGGAGAGGCTGAACCTATACCAAAAGCTAGAGGCGACCGTGTTATAAGTGGCACCGTGGTTGATGAAGGTAGGATAAAAATTTGGGCTGAAAATGTAGGTAGTGACACAGCGACAGCTAGGATCAAAGAATACATACAAACTTCACTCAATGAAAAATCAGCCATTGGTGTAAAAGCGTTAAAACTAGCTGATAAACTTGTGCCTGTTACACTCTCGCTTGCTGGACTTTCATACATTATAAATAAAAATATGAATAGTGTTGCTAGCGTACTTCAAGCAGACTACTCTTGCGCATTAAAGCTTGCTACACCAGTTGCTTTTAAATCAAGCATCTCAAAAGCTGGCAGAAACGGTATTCTTGTAAAAGGTGCAAAGGCAATTGAGGCTTTAAGCTCAGTTGATACTTTTGTATTTGACAAGACCGGCACTCTTACACATGGGCGCCTAAGCGTAGTTGAAATTTACTCATTTAAAGAGGGCTTTTCTCAAAATGATATATTAAATTTAACTGCAAGTGCCGAGGAACACTACTTTCATCCAGTAGCTGAAGCAATAGTTGAAGCTGCAAATAAGCGTGGTTTCCACCATATTCATCACGATGAAGTTGAATTTATCGTAGCTCATGGCGTAAAAACTGCGATGCACGGTAAAGAGGTGGTTATAGGCAGTAGACACTTTTTAGAAGATGACGAGATGATAAGCTTTAAAGCTCATGAAGCTTTAATAAGCAAAGCATTAAATAGCGGCTTAACCTTACTCTACGTAGGATATGATAAAGAGCTAGTCGGAGTCATCGCTATGAAAGATGATATGAGAGAAAACGCAAAAGACATGGTTAAAAAGCTAAGAAGTCTTGGCGTAAAAGAGGTCGTCATGCTAAGCGGCGACATCAAAAGCAAGGCTGAAGAAGTAGCACGTGAGCTAGGACTTGATAGGGTCTATGCAGAGTGCTTACCAACAGATAAAGCAGCTATCATCGAAGAGCTAAAGAGTGAGGGCAAAAAAGTAGCCTTTGTGGGAGATGGCATAAATGATGCTCCAAGCCTAACTAAGGCAAATGTGGGTATAAGTATGCACAAAGGTGCTGATATAGCTAAAGCGACGGCTGATATAAGTCTTTTAAAAGACGACATCATGAGCGTGGCTCTTGTAAAAGAGCTAGCAAATAAAACAATGGATTTAATTAGCTCAAATTTCCGCTCAACCGTTGGCGTAAACACAGCTATACTAAGTGCTGCTACACTTGGCATGTTAAATCCAATAGCAACTGCCATGCTTCATAATGGCACAACGATTTGGCTTTTATTAAATTCAATGAAGGGCATAAAATTCAAATCAAAATAAATTTGAAAGGGTAGATGGTGCTTGATAGTTTCTTAAATTTTTTAAACGGCAAAATGGACGTAGCCAACGACTTTTTATATGGATATTTTTTAGTCATTATTCTTGTGGCTACGGGAATTTATTTTAGTTATTTGACTCGTTTTGTGCAGTTTAGGATGTTTTTTGAGGCTTGCAGGGTCTTAGTAGAAAAAAAAGACAAGTATAATAAGCACCATTTAACGCCATTTCAAGCACTTATGATCTCGACTGCTTCGCGCGTTGGTATAGGCAATATCGCTGGAATTTCAGCTGCCATCGTCGCGGGCGGTCCTGGTGCTCTTTTTTGGATGTGCTTGATGGCCTTTTTGGGATCAGCTTCAGCTTTTATAGAGAGTACATTAGCGCAAATTTATAAGACAAAAGACGTTTTTGGATTTAAAGGCGGTCCAGCTTATTACATCAAAAATGGCCTTGGCATAAAGTGGCTAGCTTCGCTTTTTGCAGTGATCCTCATCATCACCTACGCATACGGCTTTAACGGGCTTCAAAGCTATACTATGACATCAGCCTTTGAAATTTACTACGACAAAGCTGGTAGCAATGTGAGCTTTGCACAAAGCGGACTACCTGTTGGCATTGGCCTTATTCTTACGGCATTTGCGGCGGTTATGTTTTTTAGCAAAAGTCACATCATCGGCAAAGTAAGCTCATACATCGTGCCTTTCATGGCACTTGCCTACATCTCGCTAGCACTTATTGCTATCGTTTTAAATTTCAAAGAAATTCCTGATGTTATTAAGATGATTTTAGAAAATGCCTTTGATTTTAAAGCGATATTTGGCGGATTTGCCGGCAGCGTGATCGTAATAGGCATCAAAAGAGGTCTTTTCTCAAACGAAGCTGGCATGGGTTCAGCTCCAAACGCAGCAGCTGCAGCACATACTAGCCACCCGGTAAAACAAGGCCTAGTTCAAGCAATGGCAGTCTTTATAGACATGGCTATATGTATCGCATCTGGTATGATCGTGCTATTTTCACAGGCCTATCTTACGAAGCAAACTGGCTCAAGTGGCGAGGTGCTAACCGCCCTTCCATTAGTGCAAGCTGCAATGAAAGAGTATTTTGGTGAATTTGGAGTTCATTTTACCACTCTTGCTGTAGTTCTTTTTGCCATCACTTCACTTATTGGCAACTACTACTACGCTCAGGCAAATATGAAATTTTTAACCAAAAACCACAAGCTTACGTTGCTATTTAAGATAACGGCCGTCGTTATGATATTTATTGGTGCTCAGATGAATTTAAAGCTCGCTTGGAATATCGCTGATATCACAATGGCCGCGATGGCAACTATTAATATTATCGCTATATTCTTACTTTCAAAAGTAGTGATAATAGCAGTCAAAGACTACGAAGCTCAAAGAAAAGCTGGGCTAAATCCAGAATTTGGCCCAGAAAGCCTTGGCATCAAAAATACAAGTTGCTGGAATAAAAACTAAATGGAGAAGAATTTGAAAAACGAAACAAAAATAAGTGGCAAACTACTTGATATAAACACTCATAGACAAGTATCAAAAGTCGGTATGGGCATCACTTTAGCCTCAGTTTGCTTAAGCGCCCTTTTTATGAAAAGAAATAAAAGCATTAAAAAATTTCACGTTGCTTCAGGCATTGCATTTACTTGCTTTGCTCTTTATCATGCTGGGCTTTATGACAATGGAATCTTTAAAAAAATGATAATAAAAGCAAAAAATGAGGTAAAAAAGGCATAAAATGATACTTAGCGACGCAGAAATTCTAAGCTATATAAACGAAGATATACCTTACTTTGATCTTACTACGTCGCTTCAAAATATCGATAAAAAAGCCTCACTTGAAATTTATTCACGTGATGAAATTTGTGTTAGCTGCGTTGATGTAGCCGCAAGTGTCGCAAGGCTACTTGGGTGTGAGAGTGAAATTTTTGTGCAAAATTCTCAAATTTGCAAGGCTGGCGATGTGATCATAAAATTTTATGGCAGCTACGAAGATGTGCATAAAGCTTGGAAACTAGCTCAAGTCGCACTAGAATATGCCAGTGCCATCGCAACTTATACAAATAAAATGGTAAATGCCACAAAGAGCATCAATGAAAAATGTGAAATTTTAGCAACCAGAAAGGGTTTTCCATTTGCTAAGAAATTTTGCGTAAAAGCCGTACTTGAAGGCGGTGGTGGCATCCATAGGCTTGGGCTTAGCGATAGCATTTTATTTTTTAAAAACCACATGAAAGCCTACGGTAGCTTTGATAAATTTTTATTGCATTTGCCAGAGTTTAAAGCAAAAATGGCTGAGCGAAAGATCTGCGTAGAGGCTGAAAATTTAGACGAAGCCGATAAGCTTTTAAAAGCAAAGTGCGACGTTGTGCAATGCGATAAATTTAGTCCAGAGCTCATCGAAAATGTACTCTCTTTAAGAGATGAGATTTCGCCAAATACCATTATCCTAGCAGCCGGTGGTATAAATTTATCAAATGCAAAAGATTACGCAAATGCCGATGCGATAGTAACATCAGCGATGTATTCAAAAGGCGTTGCTGATATCAGCACCAGACTTGAGATTTTGTAAATTTTTACAACGACGATACAGCAAAACATCTATCAAAGTTTAAATTTTATAGAAAATGCATTTTGGCTCTGGAATTTGAACGATACGCAATAAAAAATAGCATTTTTTTATTTCAAATTTATCTCATAGCTACAAGCAAAAATACAAACTAATAAAGTTAAATTTTCTAATTTGTTTTCTCTAAAAAATAAGGACACTCATATCTTGCTTTACACCACGTGTATAAAACTCAATTAAATTTTAAAATTTACAAACAAGTATATCACGCTTTTAAATTCAGTAACAAACGATAACGAGTGAGTAAAATTTAGAATTTGCCTAGAAATTTTCAAATTCCAGGCAAATTTCACTCAAATTTACTCTCTAACAACATGTAAAAACTGCATGTGTTTGCGGTATTGCTCGATGACGTCGTTTATCAGCGTGGCTTCGCTCCAGCCAAGCACGTCGTAGTCCTGACCGCCCTCTTTTAGATAGACTTCAGCTCTATAGTAAAGATCATCGCCGTCAAGCTCTCTGGTGTAGTCTGGGCTCTGGCTTTTGGTGAGATAGACGCCATATCTAAAGTCCATCTCATCGCCAAGTCCAACGTTTAAATTTACAAAATTTTCACCATTTGTGACCTTTGCTTCAAGCCCATTTTTGGCAAATTCCTCTTTTAGCTCGTTAAACGCTTTTAGCACGACTTCGTTTAAAAATTTCTTGCCATCTTTCTTGCCTGGAAGCGTGATGATCGCACTTAGGCGCTCTTGCCATGGCTTTGAAAGATCGCTAAGAGGCATGTTACTAAAATTATTTGTCTCTTTTTTGGTTAGATCCACACGTAGCGCCTTAAATAGCCCATAAATAGCGCCAAGTAGCACTATGGCAAATGGCAGCGCGGTCGTGATCGTAAGTGCTTGAAGTGAGCCAAGACCGCCAGCTAACATCAAAAATGCCGCCACGACGCCCACTGTAACACCCCAAAAGACCTTTTGCCAAACCGGCGTATCATCCCTACCGTTTGAGCAAAGCATATTCATAACGATCGCCGCAGAGTCTGCTGAAGTGACGAAAAATATGACGATCATAAAGACTGCGATCGTGCTTAGCACGCCTGAAAAGCTAAATTTTTCTAAAAACATAAAGAGCGCCGAGGCCGAGTCAGAATTTACCGTGCTGGCAAGCTCGCTAAATCCGCCCTGAACAAGCGCAATCGCCGAGTTGCCAAAGAAGCTCATCCAAGCAAATGTAAAGCCGGTTGGCACGAAAAGCACGCCGATCACAAATTCTCTTATCGTCCTGCCCTTTGAAATTTTAGCGATAAAAAGCCCCACAAACGGCGACCAAGATAGCCACCAAGCCCAGTATAGCAGCGTCCAACCGCCAAGCCAGCTCTCATTTTGCCTCTCGTAGGCGTAGAGATTAAATGTGTTTGAGATGAGCGTAGATACGTAGTCGCCGCTGTTTTGTACAAATGACTTTAAAAGCTGCGTAGTATCGCCCAAAAATAGTATCAAAAACATAAAACAAATGGCTAGCGCGATGTTTGCGTTTGATAAAATTTTAATCCCCTTATCAACGCCGCTTGCCGCCGAGATGGTCGCTGCAAAACAAAGCACGATAAGAAGCGTGATATGCATAGTCGGCAGGCCAAAAACGTGCGTAAGGCCGGCATTTACCTGAAGTACGCCGTATCCTAGAGAGGTCGCCACGCCAAAAAGCGTCGCAACAACTGCAAATGTGTCGATGGCGCTACCTATCTTGCCGTAAATTTTATCGCCGATTATTGGATAAAACGCCGATCTAAGCGTGAGCGGCAAGCCGTGTCTGTAAGAGAAAAAGGCGAGTATCAGCGCCACGATAGCATAGACCGACCATGCGCCCATACCCCAGTGAAAGAAGGTGATATTCATCGCAAGCTTTTGCGCTGCGATAGTTTGCGCGTCGCCGAGCGGCGGATTTAGATAGTGCATGAGCGGCTCGGCCACACCAAAAAATACTAGACCTATGCCCATGCCGGCGGCAAAAAGCATAGAAAACCACGAGATATTTTTGTGCTCTGGCTTTACGTGGTCAGCCCCTAGCTTGATCTCACCAAGCTTACTAAAGCCAAGTATGATGACGCTTAGAAGTATGACGGCGACGGCTAGGATGTAAAACCAGCCAAATTTGGCCGCGATGTAGTTTTGCATACCTTTAAAAAACTCATTTGAGAAATTTGGAAATATCGCTGCAAATGCCGTTATTAAAACTATAACAACAAGCGATGGGATAAATACTGAGTTATTAAATTTTGACCTTTGAAATTTAAACATTTTTCTCCTTTTTTGTAAATTTCAGCTTCCTTTCAAACTAACAAAAAAGAGTAAATAGGTCAAATTTTCTCTTTAAATTTTTTATGAAATTTTAAGCTCTAGCCACCAAAAATAGCCACTTTGAAATTTATCTCAAGTCTCTTTTATCTCTCTTTGGTTTTGCAAGAGTTGTTAGCACTATGACGACAAAAGCAATGCCAAATGTGATATACAAAATGATCTTTGGCGAGTCATACTCTATCCTAGATCTTGCGACCTCTTCGCCGCTTGCCTCCACTAGCTCGCCACGCTTTATCATCTGGCTGACATCTTTTGCGCTAAGCTCTTTAGACGGCCTTGTTAAAATTTCTATCACGCTAAGATCAGCCACCTCATAAACGCTATGCTTTATGCCGTAAAATGGCTTTATGTTGCTAAAAAAATAGACCTTCTCGCCGTTTGCATAAACTGCGCCATACTCGCCATCTTTTACCAGCCCTATCTCGCGCCAAGATGAGCTTGGGGCAAATTTATATAAAGAGACGGTTTGTGCCACTAAATGCCTGCCGTGCTTTGAGCGCTGCCACTCTTCGCCTTGCTGTAAAAAATAGGCTGAGCTCTCATCTACAAAAACGTCAGCATAGAGCCTTTTTAGCTTGCCTTTTAGCTGATAGTCTGAAATTTTAGTTTGTTCGTTTTTACTGCCATCCCAAAAGTAAATTCCATCTTTGCTGGCAAAAAGTGGCCAAAAAGAGTGCACGTTATCCACGCTATAAATGGCGCTATAAGGCATATTTTGAGCGCTAAATTTATGCTCATTTGCAAACACAGCCCCGCTTTTTGGCTCAAAAAGATATTCTATATCGTGTTTTGGGTCATAACATATCCGGCGCGTCTCATCTCCGTAGCCAGTATCAAGCTTATAAAAGCCCATAAACAAGCTTTTACCATCTGTGTAATATCCACTAGCAGCGCCGCTTTCTGTCGTGATGTATCTTAGCTCGCTAGGATCAGCGTCAAGCTTTTCGCCCTTGTAGTAAAGCGTAGCGCCGTCTCTTGCAAAACCAGCGTCAAAGGTAGGCTCTAAATTTGTGCTTTCGACCCTTTTTGTCCTGTAAAAATAAGGGCTATCATCGTAGCTTTTGATAAAGGTGTGAGCAAGGTTTTTCATAATGGCGCTAAATTCGCTAAATCCCGCCTCTTTCTCGCTTCTAGTGCCACAATAATAGCTTATCTTGCCATCACTTATATAGCCATTGCCAAGCACTTTGGCACTTTTTGGATCAAGTCCTTGCAAAATTTCTCTAGTGCAATAGACATGATTTTTATCAGCCGCCACATTTGAGTAGTCGTATGCGTGTTTTAGCTTTAAGACCCTAAAACTAGCCTCATCAACGCCTTTTAGCTCATACTTGCCACTACCTGAAATTTGAACGTAAATTTTACCCTCAGGCGAGCGGTAAAACTCGCTATTATCAATGTTTGCAAAGCTTCTTTGATACTCGCCCTCATGCCATAGATAAAGCATCGCCAAAACAAAAAATAGCGTCAAGATGACTAAAAAATAAACAAACCTAATAGTAATTTTTCTCATTATCTATAATCATCCACCCTTTTTTTAAGCTCGCTTTTTTGCTTTTTGTTTTTAAAAATAGCGCCAACTACCGAGACTATAAATGCGATGGCTAAAAATATCCAGTAAGCATATTTTTGCGAGTAATCATCAAAGTCGCTTATCGCATCGATCACCACCTCGCCCTCAGCTGGCACCATAGCGCCTTGATCTACCATTTTTACTATCTCATCAAGTTTTAAATTCTTAACATTTGAGCCATAAGGACGAGTGAGAATTTCAACCACACCAAGGTCGTTTATATCATAAACGCTGCTGTTAAAATGCCAGCCGTAGCCGACGTTATCAAAATAATAGGTCTTATCACCGTTTGCATAGACCGCTCCGTAGCTATCGTTTCTTACAAAGCCGATCTTTCGCCACTGCTCTTTTGTATCAAGCATTACGATGCAAGTGTGGCGTGAGCTTAGGCTGTGGTTATTTTTTGTGTTGTGCCAAATTTCATAGGTTTTTAAAAAATATGTCTTGCCATCACTTATCACCACGTCGCCATATAGCGGCGTTATCTCGCCTTTAAATGGATCATCTCCGTCCCTTACAAACTCGCCTTCATCTATGCTGTTATACCACTGCCACTTTCGCTCCCAGTGATATATACCGCCTTTACCACGAAAGAGCGCATGATAGGAGTACTCATCTTTTAGGTTAAAAAGTGGCTCGTATGGGGCAAATTTTGGGTCAAATTCATTATCATTTGCATAGACCATGCCAGAATTTGGCTCATAAAGATAGTGAATGCGCCATATCTCGCCAATATCACGCATTTGTGGGCTAAATTTGATCCCTAGCTTTGAGCTGTCATAATAGACATTTTCTCCGTCAGTCGTAAAATGCACGCTCTTTCTGCCAGATATCTGCTCGATACAACGCATTTTGCTGGCATTTGCGCCCTCTAGCTCTTTGCCCTCATGATAGACTTTTACTCCGTCGCTTGCGTAGCCAAAGCCCAAGATCGCTGCTAAATTTGCGTTATCAACCTGCCTAAATTTATAGATATGAGTTTGCGCTTTTGGGGTGTTAAACATTTTGTGTGAGACGATGTCCCAAAACTCTTTAAATGCGGATATTTCGAGGTTTGTCTCGCTTTCGCTATCGCAAAAATATGTTATCTTGCCATCGCCAAAGTAGCCATTGCCAAGCGCTCTAACACCATTTGGATCAAGCCCACTCATCACGAGATTACCGCAATATACAGCTTCATCGCTTGCGCCAACGTTTCTGTTGTCGTATTTGCCAGTGTCGATGTATCTAAATTTACTGGCCCTCACGCCTATTAGCTCAAATTTACCGCCGCTTGGCACCAAGGCATAGACCTTGCCATCTTTGACGTAAAAAAAGCTATTATTTAGCTCTTTACTATCGCCAATGTCGTCATCTAAAATAGAAACTAACCCAAAGATAAAAAAGTAGGTAGCAAAAAATATCACAACAATAGCGATCACTACAGAGATTAGCGGATGTTTTTTTAGCATTTTAGCCCCATTTCAAACAAATTTAGCGACCTCATCAAGCCGCAAAACCTCATACATTTAAATTTCAAAGTTCTATCCAAATATAAAATATCTAAATATCAAAAACTTAAGATATGCAAATTTACCCATCAAAAACAGAAAACAAGCAGCTACTAATGTAATAATAAGCCTAATAATATGAAATTCCAACGTAACCCCATAATAAATAAAGACTGACGCAATAAAGCATAAATAAAAATAACCAAGCATAAAGATCAAATTTGTAATCCTTGCAAAAAGTCCCGACTCTTCGCTGCTTTTTACGATTAGCCTAATTGTCTCTATCTTATTTAAAAACCCAACCTTTTTATATTTTATCTCGACTAGGCCGCCCACTTCATATTTATATATTTTAGGCGAAAATGTCTCACTAAACCTCATCTTATCAACGATAATGCTAAGGCTTACAACAGAATTTTGCCTAACAACTCTCGTATTTAGTGCGCTTATCCTACCGATCTTTTTCAAGCTACTCTAGCTCCTCAGCGATCTCAAGCACTTCAAAATAGTCATTTTCTAGGCTTTCAAGCTGGGCTTTTGCCTTTTCAAGCTCTTCATAAAGCTTAGTAAGGCCTACTTCTTGATAAATTTTAGGATCGCTTAAACCTTCATTTAGCTCAGAAATTTTTGCTTCAAGGGCTGAAATTTTATCTGGATATGTGTTTAAAATTTGCGTTTGTTTATAGCTTAGTTTTACGCCAGATTTACTCTTTTGTTTGGCTTCATTTTGGCTATTTGAGAGCTCTTTTTCAAATTTATCAAGCTCTTTCATCTCATCTTCAAGCTCTAAATAGACGCTATACTCTTCGTGCAAGACATTTATCTTTGTGCCCTCAAACGCCCAGAGCTTATTTGCCATCTTATCGACAAAATATCTATCGTGGCTAACTAGCAAGATCGCCCCCTCAAAGCTTTGCAAGTAGTCTTCTAAGATATTGATAGTTGCGATATCAAGGTCGTTTGTCGGCTCGTCAAGCACCAGCACATCGTAGGTTTTGGTAAAAAGAAGTGCAAGCGCGACGCGGTTTTTCTCGCCGCCACTTAAAACGCCTATCTTTTTATCCAGAAATTCCTTTGGGAAGAGGAAATTTTTAAGATAGCCATAAACGTGCATATTTCGCCCACGAACTAGCACGTGATCGCCACCATTTGGGCAAAATGTCTCTATAAGGCTCTTATCATCATCAAGGACATTTCTAGCTTGATCAAAGTAGCCGATACTAACCTCGCCTCTTTTTATCTCGCCACTACTTTGCTTTTCAAGTCCTAGCAAAATTTTAAGCAGCGTGCTTTTGCCACTGCCATTTCGCCCAACTATGGCTATCCTCTCGCCCTGCAAGATTCTTGCGTCAAATTTCTCAAAAAGCACCTTGCCGTCTATGCTTTTGCCTAAATTTTTAAACTCAAAGAGCATTTTTTTGCGGTTTTGGCTCTGCGTTTGGTTGAAATTTTTACTCGCACGCTCAAGCTCTAGCCTCACGCGCCTTATCACGCCTGGATTTTTCTTCGCCTCCTCACGCATAGCGAGCACCCGCTCTTTTCTGCCCTCATTTCGCTTTAGCCTAGCTTTTACGCCACGCCTTAGCCACTCCTCTTCAGCCTTTAGTTGTTTTAGCAGTGTCTCATGCGACTTTGCAAGACTTGCTAAAATTTCCTCTTTTTTGGTTAGATAGTTTGCATATCCGCCCTCGAAATTTTTTAAGCTTGCATCCTCGACCTCAACACACCTAGTAGCGAGCGCATCGATAAAATACCTATCGTGGCTTATAAAAACTATGCTTTGATTTGAGCTTTTAAGCATATCTTCAAGAAATTTGACCATATAGACATCAAGGTGGTTTGTCGGCTCGTCAAGCAAAAGCACATCTGGCTTTTTAAGTATGAGCGCTCCTAGTGCCACGCGGCGGATCTCACCACCGCTAAGCGAGCAAATGGGCCTGTTTTCATACTCTTTTAGCTTAAATTCTTGCAAAATTCGCTCGATCTTATGCTCGATATTCCAGCCGTCCTTTGCCTCTATAAATTTTAAAAGCCTCTCTTGCTCTTTTAAAATTTCTTTGTTTTCAGGATCATTTGCTAGCAAAATGCCGCTCTTTTCATATTCGCTTATCGCGTCAAATATCTCTTTTAGCTCGTTATTTAGTGCCTGCCTTACGGTAAAAGTTGCGTTAAAATTTGGAGTTTGAGCTAGCATCTCGACGCTTATTAAGTTTTGCACTATGCGTCTGCCACTATCTACTGCCACCTCGCCAGAGATGATCTTCATTAGCGTGCTTTTACCGCTGCCGTTTTTACCGATGATCGCTATTTTTTCATTTTCATTTACACTAAAATTTACAGCGTTTAAAATCTCATTTGCGCCAAATTTTTTACTTACGTCTATCAGGTCGATTAATGCCATTTTTCTCTCATTTTTTAAATTTCTCGCGATTATATCAAAAGGGAGCTAAAACCTAATTTTGGCTATAATCGCCAAAATTTTAAAATAATTAAGGAAAATTTAATGAATTTATCTATGAGAAAACTCGTAGTTCCGATATTTTTGGATATGTTTTTACACTTCATTACGCTCATCATCAACACCTACATGGTTACAAAAGTGAGCGTGCATCTAGTTGGTGCAATGGGTGCTGGCAATCAAGTGATGGATCTTTTTATGACTATTTTTAACTTCCTAGGCATTGGCTGTTCAGTCGTCGTCGCCCAAGCGCTGGGAGCTAAAAAGAACGATCTTGCCTCAAACGTTATACACGCAAGTATCACGTCAAATACACTCTTTGGTATCTTCTCAGCTATCGTTATCTATGTCTTTGGCTACAACATCTTAAATTTACTAAACGTGCCAAAAGAACTTATAAATGATAGCTTCTCATATCTTCATATCCTTGGTTTTGCCCTACTTTTTGATGGTATCGGCATGGTGCTAGCTGCGGTGCTTCGTGTTTATAACCTAGCAACTGCTGTTATGCTAACTTCGGTTTTAATGAACGTAATTACGATTTTAGGCAACGCTATCTCCCTTTTTAGCTGGTTTGATCTGCCAAATTTAGGCCTACAAGGAGTCGCTCTCTCGACACTTGTTGGTAGATTAGTAGGCATTTTTGTGCTAGCTTATATGCTAAGTCAAAAGGCAAAAGTTAAAATTTATTTTAAAAAGCTACTTGTCGTGCCATTTGAAATTTTAAAGAAAATCCTCTCAATCGGCCTTCCAAGCGCAGGCGAAAATTTACTCTGGATGGCGCAATACATGGTCGCTTTTGGCTTTGTGGCAAGCATGGGCGAGGCTAGCCTTAGCGTGCAGACCATTTACTTTCAGATCACGCTTCTTATCTTGCTTTGTGGAGCGAGCATTAGCGTGGCAAACGAGGTCATTGTAGGACATTTAGTTGGAGCAAGCGAGTTTAACGAGGCCTATACAAGGACATTTAGGGCGTTAAGACTTGGAGTTTTTATAACGCTTGTAGTCGTGCTTATAGCTTATGCGCTAAAGTATCAGATCATGGACGCACTAAATTTAAACGAAAATTTACGTGCGATCATGTTACCGCTTTTTACACTTTCGATATTTCTTGAAGCGGGTAGAACCTTTAACATAGTCATCGTAAATGCCCTTCGTGCAAGTGGAGATGCAAAATTTCCACTCATAACTGGTCTTATCTTCATGTGGGGGCTTTCACTGCCACTTGGATATTTTTTAGGCATCTATCTTGGCTGGGGAATTATCGGCATTTGGATAGGGTTTTGTGCTGATGAATGGCTAAGAGGCCTTGCAAATACATGGCGTTGGAGAAGCAAAAAATGGCAAGAAAAACGCCTAGTTTAAAGCAAAAGAGTATAAATTTAGACTTTTATGGGCTAAGCGTTTTAATAAATTTTAAAACAAATGTAAAATCCATGCGTTTAAGAGTTGGTAAGGACGCTAAGATCACGCTATCTATGCCATTTTACAGCACACAAAAGATGGCTCTTAGCTTTCTTGAGATGCATAAAATTTGGCTTGAAAATACTTACAAAAAAGCTCTTGTAAATTTGCCAAAAGATAATGAGATGAAATTTCTTGGACAAGTTTATAAGATAAAATTTGATGAAAATTTTAAAGAGCCATTTTTTGATGGCGAGTTTGTCTTTACGCCAAATTTAAAAAGCCTTGAGTGTTTTAAAAAAGTAAGAGCAAAAGAGCTGTTTTTAGAGCTTGTAAGCCATTTTCAGCCTTTTATAAATAAGCCAATCAAGCGCATCGTCATACGAAATAGCAAAACTCGCTGGGGCAGCTGCAATCATAAAAAAGGCTATATAAACCTAAGCCTAAGACTCATAGAAAAGCCACTCTCAGCCGTGCGCTACGTCGTTCTTCACGAACTAACACACATGCTCTATCCACATCATCAAAAAAGTTTTTACGATTTTATAGAAAAAATCATGCCTAATTATAAAAAACAAGAGCAAATTTTAAAAGCGTAATTATTTTTCATAAAGTAAGTGTAAAAATTAATATGCTAAAATTGCATGTTAATTCACAAAAAAGGGAATTTCAATGAAAAAAATGATTTTTATCTCAATCTTAGCTGCTTGTGCTTTTGCAGGTAACTTTGAAGATGGCCTAAAGGCATATGGGAGCTCGAATTTCAAAGAAGCTTTAGCTAAATTTGAAGCAGGATGTTTGGCAAATGACGTAAAATCTTGCGTAAAAGTTGGAGCGATTTACCAACTAGGAAAAACAGCTCTACCTAATCCAAGCAAGGCCTTAGAGTACTATAATAAAGCTTGCGAAGCTGGCGAGGTTGAAGGTTGCTCGGCAGCTGGTGGACTTTATCTAAATACTGAGCCACAAAAAGCAAGAGAACTTTTTAACAAAGCTTGTGATAAGAATGATGGATATTCTTGTGAGATGGTAGGTTCTATCTTGATAGAAGCTAAAGAATTTAAAAAAGCTTATGAATTTTTAGTAAAAGGCTGCGAATTAGGCGATAAGATGTCTTGCGAATTTGCAGGCGATCTAAGACGCTCAAAACAACTATAATTTTTAGGCTTACGAGCCTAAAAATTTCTTATTTAATTTATTACACCAATATCCTTAAACAAAAAAATCCAAAAAAATACACTTATTTTAAATAGAAATTACTCAAAGTATAAAGGTAGTCTAAAAAATTTATATTAGAAATTTAGGCAAGAATGATCTTGCCTAAGATTAGATTATTTTTATTTGATCAAGTGGTTTGTCTTTAATGCCCCATTGAGTCATAAAAACAAATCCATAAAGCACAGCAGCTACGATATAAGCAGTGTATTCGTTTGGTATAAGATTAAATTTCACACATATATTTGGTACAAGAGCTAGTGGCACAACAGGGATCAAAAGAATACGCTCCCAGATCCTAAGCTTTGTGACATAGTAGCCTTGAAGTAAGCTTGAAAAAGCAAACATTCCCACGATCGCCATACCAAAGACAAGTAAAATTTCAAGCGGATTACTCATCCAGATTATTCCTTTTGAATCAAGCGGGTCGCCCTCATTTACGCTTTCTATTAGCATAAGTTTGTTGTTAAAGAAAAAGGCAAATGGCAAGATCGCCGTTCTTAGATCGTAAAAGAATCCTTGAACGCCAACGGTTATAGGATTCGCTTTGGCGATACCAGCTGCTGCATAAGCTGCGATGCCAACTGGTGGCGTGTCATCAGCTAAAATTCCAAAGTAAAAGACAAAAAGATGCACAGCAATGGCTGGGATTAAAAAGCCATTTTTGTGCGCCAAAAATAAAATAACAGGTGCCACAAGGCTTGAAACTACGATGTAGTTTGCCGTCGTTGGAAGGCCCATTCCTAGTATAAGTGACATCATCGCAGTAAGAAGCAATATCATAACTATATTATCACCAGCAAGTAGCTCGACTAGATCTGAAAGTACTTGGCCAAGGCCAGTTAGAGAGATAGAACCCACGATAATACCTGCAAGTGCGGTTGCAATGGCGATCGTTGTCATACTTTTTGCGGCTGCAACCATCGCCCAAAATATATCTTCAAAGCCTATTAACACATCATTTATTCCAACTTTTTCGCCACTTGCTAGTTTTTTAACTGGCTCTTGAAAGATCATTATTAAAAATAAAAATCCAATCGCATTAAATGCCGCAGCGATGGCCGATTCTTTTGCGATTAATAGCGTATAAAGCAAAATCAAAATCGGAGTTATATAGTGAAGTCCGCTTACAAAAATTTTAAATCTTGAGTGAAATTCGCTTTGATTTATACCTTTTAAGCCAAGCTTGACGCTCTCCAAATGAACAATAAAAAATAGTGACAAATAGCAAGCAAAAGCTGGAATTACCGCTGCCATCATAACATTTGTATATGTCATGCCCAAAAACTCAGCGATGATAAAGGCAGCTGCGCCCATGATCGGAGGCATAAGCTGTCCATTTACGCCAGCTGCAACCTCGATGGCTCCAGCTTTTGTGCGTGAAAGACCGGCTTTTTTCATAAGTGGTATGGTAAATGTACCAACTGTTACAACATTTGCAGTGGAGCTTCCTGAAACCATACCAGTTAGACCACTTGCGATGACCGAGGCTTTAGCTGGACCGCCTCTATATTTTCCAAGAAGAGAGAAAGCTAAATTTATGAAATATTGCCCAGCACCTGCCCTCTCAAGCAATGAGCCAAAAAGTACAAAAAGGTAGATAAAACTAACACTAACTCCGATAGGCACACCAAAGATGCCCTCAGTCGTTAAAAACATATGACCTGCTATCTTTTCAAAGCTGGCACCTTGATGAGCGATGATGTCTGGCATATAAGGACCAAAGTGATCATATATCAAAAATAATATACAAATAATTGGAAGTGCTGGCCCCATGACACGCCTACCAGCCTCAAGCAAGACAATGATCGCTAAAAACGATATGACGATATCTTGCGTGATGTAGTCCCCGGTCCTATCAGCTAGTTCATAAAAATAAACCGCCGGATAAAGCACAGTAACTACGCCTACCACGCAAAAGACTAGATCGTAAAATGGCAAACTAGAATGTGCCTTTTTATGAAAAGTGACTGGATAAAGCAAAAATACAAGCCCAACCGCAAAGGCTAAGTGTATTGAGCGGGAAATGTTAGTATTTAGCGGAAAATAAGCTATATAAAGCTGAAAAACTGACCAGGAAAAGCATACGATCGCAATGAAATAGTTGTAAAAATTGCTATTTATCTCCCTTGTTTTTACTTCGACAAATTGTTCTTCGTTGTCTTTGACTTCGTTCATCTCTCTCCTTTAAAATTTAAATATAAAAATTAAAAAATTTGCATATTTAAATTTTATCCAGAGGCAAAAGCCCCTGGAAATTTACATTATTTTAAGATGCCAGCCTCTTTAAATGCAGCCTCTGCAGCTGGGTGAAGCGGAGCTGAAAGACCTTGAACAAGATCTTCTTTGTTTACTGATTTTAGCGCTGGGTGAAGAGTTTTGTACTCATCAAAATTATCTAAAATAGCTTTTATCACAGCTTTTACAGCCTCATCTTTTGTGTCTTTATTGGTTACCAAAACAGCCTTTACACCTATAGTATTTACATCGTGATCAACGCCGTCATATGAGCCTTTTGGGATCACACCTTTTGCAAAGTATGGCTTCTCTTTAAGAAGATTATCGATCTCGCTACCTTCGATATTTAGGATATCGATCGGCAAAGATGTCGCAGCATCAGTGATGTTTGCAGTTGGGTGGCCGACAACAAAGCTATATCCGTCTATCTTTTTATCTTTTAGTGCGTGTGGGCATTCACCAACTGTTAAAACGCCGCGGTAGCCTAGTTTTGAAACGTCAAAGCCTTTTGCTTTAAAGACTTCAAGTGTGCTCACTTCGTTGCCGCTACCTGGGTTTCCGACATTGTATTTTTTGCCTGCAAATGAAGCAAGATCACTTGTTAGACCGCTATCTTTTGCTACAACAAATGCAAGAAGTTCTGGATAGATAGCAACTACTGAGCGTAAATTTTCATCTTTTGCTCCGTCAAATTTGCCAGTGCCATTAAATTTATCATAGACAACGTCACTTTGAACAAAGCCAAATGTGAGCTCTTTTTTGAGGACGTTATTTACGTTATAGACTGAGCCGCCAGTTGATTGGACTGAGCATTTTACATTAGTATTTTTGTTTGCTAAACGGCAAATCGCTCCACCTATCGGATAATAAGTGCCTGTCATGCCGCCAGTACCGATACTGATAAATTCTTTTGCTGAAAGAGTTGTTGCTAAAAGCAAGCCAGCAAGTGCCAAAGAAGTAGTTTTCATCTAAGATCCTTTCAAGAAATTTAAGACTATTTTATTCTATAAATTTAGCTTTTTACCTTATTTGATATGATATTTTCATGCCGTTTTAGTAAAGTTGCAACCATTCTACACAATCAAGACTTAAAAAAATATTTTCTTAAGATTAAATTTATATTTCTTTATCAGCCAAAATAAATTTGATAAACCAGCTATTTAAATATCATTTTTTATTGTATAATCCATCGCAGTTCTAAGTTTTAGAAAAACTGTTGCAAATTTACAACTAATCAATAGCTTTTATAAATGTTAATAACAATCAAATTTTGGAGGTTTTTATGAAAAAATCACTTATGTTGGCCGCTTCAATGCTGCTTTTATCTCTAAATTTCGCTTCTGGTGCAGACGAAAAAACGCAAGTTAGCTTTAGTGGCTCATCTACTCTGGCTCCAGTCATTGCTAAAATTTCAACCGACTTTATTGAAAAGTACGAGACTTGGGACAAGGTTGATAGCTCTTTACCAAACAAAAATATCACCATCTTTGTCTCAGCTGGTGGATCAGGCGCTGGCGTGAAAGCCGTGCTTGATCATGTCGCTGACTTTGGCATGCTAGCTCGCGATATAAAAGATAGCGAAAAAGCAAAGATAAAGGATATGAAAGCCTATACGCTTGGCATAGACGCACTTTGCGTGGCTGTAAACCCAGAAAATGAGGTGATAAAGCTAAAGGGCGGAAATTTAAGCAAAGATGAGATCGTCAAAATTTTCTCAGGCGAGTATAAAAAGTGGAGCGACCTTGACAAATCGCTACCAAATGACGAAATAGTCGTAGTTACAAGAGATCTTGGCGGTGGTGCTCACGAGGTATTTCAAAAAAAGATCATGAAAGATGTCAAAGTTAGCAAAAACGTCATCCAATCACCTTCTATGGGCGCACTTGTCTCAAAAATAATCGAAAATAAAAACGCTATTGGCTACGCATCTTTTGGTATCACAAACCAAAACAAAGGCAAGCTAATACCGCTAAACGTTGACGGCGTCGAGCCAACTGTTAAAAACATAGTTGATGGCAAATACTACATCTCTCGTCCGCTCATCATCGTAAAAAGTGGCGATCTAAGCAAGAGCGAGCAAATTTTTGTTGACGTGCTAAATTCAGCTGAAGGTCAAAAGACTATCGAAAAAATGGGATTTATACCAGTAAAATAGCCAATGACAGGGCAAATTTTTAAAGGCGGGGTATATCTTTTCACACTTTTATCCGCCATGCTTTTGCTTTTACTCGTTGGGTTTTTACTGCTAAATTCCACGAGTTTCTTTACAGAAGTAAGCCTCTTTGACTTTTTACTAAATGACGACTGGGACGTTAGCACAGAGCCTTTTAGCTTTGGACTGTTTAATATCCTAGTCGCAAATTTCGTAGTTGCCTTTTTAGCTTGCATATTTTCATTTTTTATCTCGCTTGGCGTTACTATATTTATATGCTTTTTTGCGAGTGCCTGGCTTAGGCATGTGCTAGACTGGATGATAAGAATTTTAGCTGGCATACCATCTATCATATATGGATTTTTCGCGCTTTACAAGGTTGTAAAAATTTTAGAGTCAGGGCTAAAAATGTCCGCTGGCGAGTCAGTTTTGGCAGCTAGCCTCATACTTAGCGTCATGATACTGCCCTTTTTTACCTCGCACTTGCTCCAAAGTGTTGATCTGCTAAAACAAAATTTCAAAACAAACTCAGACGCACTTGGGGTAAGCACAGGATATTTTATAAGAAAAGTCATTTTTAGAAAATCCATAAAAGCTAGCATTTCAGGCTTTATACTCGCATTTTCAAGGGCAGCTGGCGAGACGATGGCTGTGATGATGGTCATAGGCAACACCCCGCTTTTTCCGCACCTGCTCTCAAAAGCTCAGACCATACCATCTCTAATAGCCCTTGAAATGGGTATGAGCGAGGCTGGTAGCTTGCACTATCATGCCCTAATAGCAAGCGGATTTGTCCTGCTTGTTTTTATATTTATGCTAAATATTTTTATCTTTAAATTTGAGAAAAACAATGAACGCTTTTAAAGATCATCTAGTCAAATTTTACGCTTATCTTTGCGTATTTATAGTGGTTGCGGTGATATTTTGGATATTTTATTTCATCTTTGCAAATGGTATCTCTCAGATAAATTTAGACTTTCTAACCAAAAATCCGCAAGGTTTAAATTTAGGTGAGAGTGGTGGCATAAGAGACGCTATCATAGGCTCATTTTTGCTGATGATACTATCCATGATATTTTCTGCGCTTCTTGGCGTTAGCTGCGCTATTTATAGGCAAATTTACTGCACCTCTAGCACGATCAAACTTGGGCTTAAATTTATCATCCAAACGATGGCCTCCATACCTTCTATCTTGCTTGGTATGTTTGTTTATGGGCTTTTTATCGTTAGTCTTGATATCCCAAAGAGTCTGCTAACAGCTAGCATTACGCTTGCTTTGATGGTCTTTCCATTTGTTGAAGTAAGCATTGAAAAGGTGATCTCGCAAATCGATGAGAAGATATTAAGAGATAGCTTCGCGCTTGGTGTTGATAAAAATTTCATGGCTAGAAAGCTGATTTTGCCAGCTATTAGAAAAAATATCATATCGATCTTGATACTTGCTGGCAGCTACGCCATAGGGGCAACTGCGCCACTACTTTTAACAGGGGTCGTCTTCATGGCAAAGGCCGAAGGCCTGCTCTCGCCGGTCATGGCACTGCCTTTTCACCTGCATATGCTCCTAAGCCAGTCAGTCGCAACGAAAAATGCCTACGCCACGGCGCTTGTGCTCATTTTTATACTGATCATTTTGCACTTGCTTTCAGCCGTAGTTTTATTTGATATAGGAGAGAAAATTGCCAGATATTTTAAACATAAAAGACCTTAGTATCTTTTACCAAGATAATGAAATTTTAAAAGATCTAAATTTAAACGTTGCCGAAAACGAGATCATCTGCCTAATGGGTAGCTCAGGATGTGGTAAATCGACTTTTCTTTCAGCGTTAAATGGCTTTTTGGAGCAAAAGGGCGGCAGATATAGCGGAGAGATCCTATTTAAAGGCGAAAATATCAAAAATAAGGGCGAAATTTGGCTAAGACGAAAGCTAGCCATACTCTTTCAAGACGCCACACTCTTTCCATTTAGCGTAGAAAGAAATTTGACCTATGCGATGGAATTTTACGAGGGCAGCATAAAAGACAAACAAAAAAGAGTAGAGGAGCTGCTTAAAAGCGTAAATTTACTAGATGAGATAAATGGCCTTGATATGCCAGCTAGCAAACTTTCCGGCGGTCAAAAGCAAAGACTTTGCATCGCAAGGATGCTAACTACAAAGCCTGAAGTGCTCATGCTTGATGAGCCTTGCTCGTCGCTTGATATGAAAAATATCTTGATTATAGAGGAGCTTTTAAAAAGCTTGTCGCAAAGATACACCATCATCATCACCACGCACAACGAAGAGCAGGCAAAAAGGCTTGGCGGCAGGATAGTCCGCATAGTGGATAAGAAATTTACATTTTAAAAGAGCTAGAAATTCTAGCTCTAAATTTAGTCGATAAACCTCTTTGTGATATTTGCGTAGGCATCGATCCTACGGTCTCTTAAAAATGGCCAAATTCTGCGGACTTCTTCGCTTCTTCTCATGTCTATTTCAATGATCTTGCATAGCTCATCTGTGCTATTTGCACGGAAAAGTTGCTCGCCTTGTGGTCCAAAAACAAAGCTATTTCCCCAAAATTTTATCCCATCCATCACGCCGCTATCATCTTTTTCAAAGCCCACACGATTTACTGCGACCACTGGCAGGCCATTTGCTACGCTATGGCCTCTTTGAACTGCCACCCACGCCTCAAGCTGTCTTGATTTTTCATCCTCACTATCGCCCTCAAACCAGCCAATAGCCGTTGGATAGATAAGAATTTTTGCTCCTTTTAGTGCCATCAGCCTTGCTGCTTCTGGATACCACTGATCCCAGCAAACCAAAACGCCAAGCTTGCCAAGGCTAGTTTCAACTGGCTCAAAGCCGATATCACCAGGCGTGAAGTAAAATTTCTCGTAAAATCCAGGGTCATCAGGAATGTGCATTTTTCGGTATTTGCCAGCCACACTACCGTCATGCTCGAAGACAAAGGCGGTGTTGTGATAAAGTCCGTCAGCCCTCTTTTCAAAAAGCGAAGTGACCAAAACCACGCCATTTTCTTTAGCCACCTTGCCCCAAAAAGCGACATCTTCTTGCCAGTTATTTGCGTGATCAAAGAAATTTGTATCCTCACTTTGGCAAAAATACTGCGTCTGGTGCAGCTCTTGACAGACTACTAGATCGGCACCTCCCTTTTTTGCCTCAGCGATTAGCTCGAGCGTCTTTGCGATGGTCGCCTCTTTTGTGCCTTTAAATTCTTGTTGAAGTAGTGCTACTTTCATCTCATTTCCCTTCTTTGTCGTTGTATGGGTCTAAATGCGTGGTTATCTGCCACGAAAATTCCTTAAATTTCTCTCTTATCTCAGCTTCAAGCGAGTCAGCCACCTCGTGCGCGTCGTAAAGCGAGATATCTTTGTCAAAAACTAAATGCAGCGTTAAAAATATGGTATTTGCGCTCTGTCTTGTGTTTAGGTAGTGAAAGTCTGAAATCCTCTCTTTTGCCTTTATCATCTTGATGATCTCATCTGTGACTTCAGGGCTTGCTGCATGATCTAACAAGATACCAAAGGCGTCTTTACCTAAATTTATAGCGCTTTGAGCGATGTAGCCGCTTATCACGATGCCAAAGATCGCATCTATCATCACAAATCCGCTAAATTTAATGATAAGAAGAGAAATAATGACAGCAAGGTTGCTAAAAAGGTCGATCTTATAGTGCAGCGCGTCTGCTTTTATGATAAGGTTTCCACTTTTTTTAGAAATTTGGTTTAAAAATAGCACCAAACATAGCGTCACTACGACTGAAAATACCATCACGCCAAGGCTTAAGCCAAGGTCTATCTCTAAATTTGGCTCGCTAAATTTCTTAACGCTCTCATAAAATATATATCCAGCAGCAGCCACGATGATGGCACACTCAAATAGTGCTGCTAAGGCCTCTAACTTTGTATAGCCAAAGTTAAATCTCTCATCGGCTTGCTTTCTTGACTTTCTAAGAGCAAATAAATTTAAAAGCGAGACTATAAAATCAAGCATCGAGTCAATCGCTGAGCCAAGCACAGCGACCGAGCCGCTAAAAAGCCCAGCTGTAAATTTCACAAGTGCGAGTAAAAAAGCGCAAGCTCCAGCTGCGATAACAGCCTTATTTTCGCCCTGCGTGCACTCCTGCTTATTTATACGGTTAAACTCATAATCAAACGGACTTGACAAGACTAAGACCTTTTATATCTATTTTGGCTTGAGCAGTGAAGCGAGCCATTTTGACGCACAAAAACTAGCGAATTTACACCGATGATCTTTCTATCTGGCAGTGCCTTGGCTAGTAAATTTAGCACCTTTTCATCGTTTTCGTCGTTATATGTTGGCACGATCAAGGCACCATTTATAAAGATGAAGTTCGCATATGTGCAGCCAAGCCTTTTGCCCTCATAAAATTTAGGCTTAGGAAGCGGTAGAGCAAGTAGCTTAAAGCCAGTTTTTTTAAGCTCATCCTCCATCTTTTTAAGCTCATCAAAGTGCTCATCACTCTTGTCTTCGCAAGATGCGTAAGCTATCGTATCAGGCGTGATAAAACGCGCTAAAGTGTCGATGTGGCTATCTGTGTCATCGCCTCTTATAAAGCCATTTTCAAGCCAGATGATACGCTTTAAGCCAAATAAATTTTTTAGTTTTTCTTCGATCTGCTCTTTGCTAAGCGATTTGTTTCTATTTTCATTTAGTAGGCATTTTGAAGTGGTTAAAAGCACGCCATCTCCGTTAAACTCGACACTTCCGCCCTCTAGTATCATATCAACTTGCTCAAGCTTGGTTTTATAAATTTTAGCTAGCTCCAAATTTAGGGCATCATCTTTTGAGCTCTTAAATTTACCGCCCCAAGCATTAAATTTAAAGTCGTAGCTCTTTACGCCATCTTCAGCATAAATGTCAATCATGCCGTAGTCTCTGATCCAAGTATCGTCAGTATCAAGCTTAACAAACTCTACATTTTTAAATTTCTTAAACCTAGCGAAATTTGCCTCATCAGGGCAGATGAGCACCACCTTTTCAAACGGCGTAATAGCAGCCACAAGCTCTTCATAGCCAGCTAAAATCTCCTCTAAATAGGGCTCCCAGTCGCTCTTACTATGTGGCAGCGACAAAAACAAAAGCTCCTGCTCTTCCCACTCTGCGTAAGCTCTCACGCTCTCTCCTTATAAATTTTATAAATTCCATAAATCGTAATTATTATCCAAAAGACCTCTATCAAAAATGAACCGAGGTTAAAGTGCACAAAAAGCGAGATGATAAGTAGCACCGCACCTACTAAATTTATTATCTGATAGGCTAGATCGCGGCTATTTAGGCGGCCGATCTGAAGTAAAAAGTAGCCCATCACGATGCAAATCATCCCTAAAAAGCCGATGATCTGAAAAAGATCGATCAAATTTTATCCTTTTTGTAAGCTTAAATTTAAAGCAAGATCATATCTAATTAGTTTTAAATTTATGATTATAAGATAAAATAACTCCATTTTTCAGATTGGATTAAAGTTTATGGATTTTGAGTTTATTGAGAAATTTTATCCGCTTTATGTTAAGGCCGGAGTGCTTACCTGTGAGATTGCCTTTTTAGGGATCGTTTTTTCTATTTTGATCGGTATTTTTTGTATGGCTGTGAAATTTTACAAGCTAAAATTTCTATCAAAAGTGATTGACTGCTATGTCGAGCTCTCAAGAAATACGCCACTTCTTATACAGCTTTTCTTTTTATATTATGGCTTGCCAAAGCTTGGAGTGTCGATGAGCGGCTTTGCCTGTGCGGTCGCTGGGCTTAGCTTTCTTGGTGGTAGCTATATGAGTGAGAGCTTTAGGCTTGGTTTTGAGGCGGTTAGAAAGTCGCAGATCGAAGCGGGACTTAGCATCGCACTTAGCAAAAATCAGCTCTTAAGATATGTTATCTTGCCTCAAGCATTTAGCGTAGCGGTGCCAAGCATTAGTGCAAATATTATCTTTTTACTAAAAGAAACAAGCATCGTTAGTATTGTAGCACTCGCCGATCTGGTTTATGTTGCAAAGGATCTTATCGGGCTTTATTACAAGACAGATGAAGCACTTTTTATGCTAGTAATTAGCTATCTCATCATCATCTTGCCAGTCTCGCTAGTACTTAGCTATATCGAAAAAAGGGTGAGAAATGCAAGGAGTTAGTATTTTATTTGACACGCAAAATTTACTAAGGCTCTTTGAAGGTCTAGTTGTTAGCACAGAAATTTCATTTATCTCTATCTTTATCTCTATAATCGGTGGCTTAGTGCTTGGCGTGCTTATGAGCATGAAAAACAAATTTATCTATTTTATTTTAAAAATTTGCCTAGAAATCGTTCGCATAATGCCTCAGATCGTTTGGCTATTTTTATTTTATTTTGGTGTCAGCAAGGCGTTTGATATTCACATTTCAGCATTTACAGCCTCACTCATCGTCTTTAGCTTGTGGGGAATTTTTGAAATGATGGACATCGTGCGTGGAGCGATAACATCAATACCAAAACATCAATTTGAATCAGCCGCATCGCTTGGACTTAGTAAATTTCAAATTTACTTTTATGTCATCATCCCGCTTGCTACTAGAAGGCTAGTGCCTGGGGCTGTAAATTTACTAAGCCGTATGATAAAAACGACCTCTATCGTCGTTCTAATCGGCGTTGTAGAGGTGGTCAAAGTCGGTCAGCAGATCATTGAGCGAAATGTATTTACAAATCCTATGGCGCCATTTTGGATATACACGCTCATATTCTTTTTATATTTTGTGATCTGCTATCCAGTCTCAAAACTATCAAAAAAACTAGAAGAAAAATGGAGTTAAAATGAGCGAAAACATATTAGAACTTAAAAAAATAAACAAATTTTATGGAGAGCTTCACGCCTTAAAAGATATAAATTTAGAGGTAAAAAGTGGCGAAGTGGTCGTGCTTCTTGGACCATCGGGCTGTGGCAAAAGCACAACTCTTAGATGTATAAACGGCCTTGAGAGTATCGCAAGTGGCGAGATAATAATTGATGGTGAAGTGATTGATGCTAAATTTAATGATTGGCAAAGGATCCGCCAAAAGGTCGGCATGGTCTTTCAAAGCTACGAGCTCTTTGATCATATGAACGTCATAGATAACGTACTTCTTGGGCCTTTAAAGGTGCAAAAAAGAGATAGGGCCGAGGCCGAAAAGACCGCTGATATGTGGTTAAGCAAGGTTGGACTGCTTGATAAGAAATTTGCCTACCCAAAGGAGTTAAGCGGCGGTCAAAAGCAGCGCATAGCAATCGTTAGAAGCCTTTGTTTAAACCCTGAAATTATGCTATTTGACGAGGTTACGGCTGCGCTTGATCCAGAGATCGTTAGAGAAGTGCTTGATGTTATACTAAATTTAGCCAAAGATGGCATGACGATGCTAATAGTCACCCACGAGATGAGCTTTGCAAGGGCGGTTGCAAACAAGATCGTATTTATGGACGCTGGAGCGATCGTGGAGATCAGCGAGCCAGAGGAATTTTTTACCAACCCAAAGAGCGATCGCGCGAAGAAATTTCTAAATTTATTCTCGTTTTAGAAAAAATAAGAGATAATTTGCCGTTTTTTC
Organism: Campylobacter concisus; assembly: GCF_002092845.1. GTDB lineage: Bacteria > Campylobacterota > Campylobacteria > Campylobacterales > Campylobacteraceae > Campylobacter_A > Campylobacter_A concisus_AQ. The sequence continues at coordinate 35,421 of NZ_LVXF01000041.1, read as the reverse complement.
AAAATGCGTTTAGAGCAAAATTTTAACGCTCTTATTTATTTAACTTTTTTACAAGGAGAAAGAGTGAGAAAATTTAAATTTTTCTTATTAGCATTAATCGCTACCGTCTTTCTAACGGGTTGTGGTAATGACAAAGGTGCCGACACGGCAAAAGCTGCTTCAAACGAAGCTGATGCGATCGCAAAGATCAAAGAGCGTGGATTTGTAAGAATTGGCGTTTTCAGCGACAAACCACCATTTGGCTATGTCGATAAAGACGGCAAAAACCAAGGCTATGATATTTACTTTGCAAAACGTATCGCAAAAGACCTACTAGGCGATGAGAGCAAGGTAAAATTTGAGCTAGTCGAGGCTGCTGGTAGAGTTGAAGTTTTAGTAGCTGATAAAGTAGATATCACGCTTGCAAATTTTACAAAAACACCTGAGCGTGCACAAGTTGTTGATTTTGCGCTTCCATACATGAAGGTTTCACTTGGCATCGTAAGCCCTGAAGGTGCAGTGATAAAAAGCATAGATGAGCTAAAAGACAAAACCCTAATCGTAAATAAGGGCACGACTGCGGACGCGTTTTTTACAAAAAATTATCCAGATATTAAGCTTGTAAAATACGACCAAAATACTGAAACATTTGCAGCTTTGGTTGATAAAAGAGGTGCTGCACTAGCGCATGATAACGCCCTACTTTTTGCCTGGGCGAAAGAGACTCCAGGTTTTGTTGTAGGCGTTGAAGCACTTGGTGATGTGGATGTAATAGCACCAGCTGTTAAAAAAGGCAACAAAGTTTTACTTGACTGGCTAAATAATGAGATCATTGAGTTAGGCAAAGAAAATTTCTTCCACAAAGACTATGATGCTACACTAAAACCGATCTACGGCGACAGTGTCAATCCAGAATCACTTGTCGTTGAAGGTGGCAAACTCTAAAAATTTAATGGCGTAAATCTTTACGCCATCTCTCTTTTTTTTAAATTTAACAAATACGTTTGTAAAAATTTTTGCCGGTAGATTACACTGCATAAAATCCATAAAGGCTGATATTTTGCATACCTGAACAGCAAGCTAGTAGATGAACCCTTGCAACAATAAACTGAACGCCGATATTAGATAGACTAATTTTGGATTTAAATTGCATTATCCACATGAAGGTTCAAAAAAGCTAAGATGCATGTTTTTGATAAATTTAAATTACAGATAGTATGTATGCAGAGAAAAATCCGCGAAAGCTAGGCAAGAAAGATAAATCTTAGTTTTTTGAATGTTTAAATAAAATTTTAAAAAGCATTTTGGGGTAAATTTACCCCAAAATGCCTTTGCAAGCTACATTAAGCTCTTTAACAAATTTGTCACTTTTTGCTCGATCTCTTCTAAAAATTCCTTGCTCTTTGCCTCAAATCTAGTAACAATAACTGGCGTTGTATTTGACGCGCGTACTAGCGCCCAGCCATTTTCAAACTGAATCCTTATACCATCAATATCAATGATATTTTTTATCTTTGGCAGGTCGCAACTCTCATTTTTCACACAATCTTTTAGCTTGGCAACTATCTTAAATTTAGCCTCATCAGTCGTCTTTACCTTGATCTCATCGGTGCTAAAGACAAGTGGCATCTTATCAAGCTCGCCATCAAGGTCAAAGCCCTTATGAACTAGTTCGAGCACTCTCATCATCGCATAAAGCGCATCATCAAAGCCAAAGTATCGCTCTTTAAAGAAGATATGACCGCTCACTTCAGCTGCAAGATCTACGTTTAGCTCTTTCATCATCTTTTTAATGTTGCTGTGTCCTGTTTTTCCCATAAAAACTTCGCCGATCTTAGCGATCTCATCGTACATATTTTGTGAGCATTTTACCTCGCCAAGCACCTTTGGATGCTTCATATTTAGTGCATAAAGATATGCTAGCTCATCGCCTTTTATATCTCTTTTTGGCGTTATAACCGCGATCCTGTCGCCGTCTCCGTCAAAGCCAAATCCAAGGTCAAATTCTTTCTTTTCGATGAGTGAAAATAGCTCTTTTAAATTCTCTTTTTCGCTTGGGTCTGGGTGGTGATTTGGGAAATTTCCATCTGGCTCTTCATACAAAATTTTTGCATTTAGCCCGAGTGCCTTGACAATCGGTACCAAGCTCACGCCAACAGCGCCATTTGCGCAGTCGATAACAAAAGGCTTTTTAAAATTTTTAAGCTCACTAAATTCTTTTACAAAAAACTCGACATATTTTTCTAGGATATTAAATTTCTCACAGCTCTCATCGTCTGCGATCTCTAAATTTGAGGCGATTATCTCATTAACTTTATCTTTTAAAATTTGCAGATCTTTGCCAAAAAAACTATCTTTTTTGATAGTAATCTTAAAGCCGTTGTACTCTTTTGGGTTGTGAGAGCCCGTGATCATGATATTTGCGTCGAAATAATCAGCATAAACACTAAAGTAGCCAACTGGAGTTGGAAGTAAGCCGATGTTGTAAATTTTAAAGCCACCAGCCTTGTTTAGGCCACTTAGCAGGTACCTAAAAAGCGTTCTAGCACTTAGTCTTGCGTCAAAGCCAACACTTAAGGTTTTTACGCCAAATTCGTTAAATTTCTTACCCAAAGCAAGCCCTATAGCCTTGACGCTATCTTCTGTCAAGTCTTTTTCAAAAATGCCACGGATGTCGTATTCTCTAAAAATTTCATCATATTTCATTGTAAATTCTCCCTAAAAGAAAGCAAAATGATACAAGAATAAATTTAAAAAGGAGTAAATAATTTTATAAATTTAGTGAGTCTAAAGTTTAAGTATAAATTCGAGCTAGAAAGCTCTAGCTCGAAAAGGGCTGCTACATCATGCCGCCCATACCACCCATTCCGCCCATGTCAGGCATTGCAGGCATTGCTTTTTCTTCTTTTATCTCGCTGATAGTTGCCTCAGTTGTTAGTAGTAAGCTAGCTACGCTAACAGCGTTTTGAAGCGCAACTCTCTCAACTTTCACTGGATCGATGATACCAGCTTCAAACATATTTACATATTCGCCAGTTGCAGCGTTAAAGCCAAAATTTACATCTTTGCTTGTCTCAACTGCATTTGCTACTACGCCTGCGTCAAAGCCGGCGTTCTCAGCGATTTGACGAAGTGGAGCACGAAGCGCTCTTCTAACGATCTCAGCGCCGATTGCCTCATCGCCTTGTAAATTTAGATTTACACTCTTTGAAGCAAGGATAAGAGCTGAACCGCCACCTACTACGATACCCTCTTCTACAGCTGCACGAGTAGCGCTTAGAGCGTCATCTACACGGTCTTTTTTCTCTTTCATCTCAGTCTCAGTCGCAGCACCTACTTTGATAACTGCCACGCCGCCGCTTAGTTTTGCAAGGCGCTCTTGAAGTTTTTCTTTGTCATAGTCGCTTGTAGTCTCAGCTATTTGCGCTTTTATTTGAGTTATTCTAGCGTCTATCGCTGACTTCTCGCCTGCACCATTTACGATAGTTGTGTTGTCTTTGTCGATAACTACGCTTGAAGCTTGTCCAAGGTCGTTTATAGTAGCGCTTTCTAGTGTTCTGCCTAGCTCTTCGCTAATAACTTCGCCACCTGTTAAGATAGCGATATCTTCAAGCATCGCTTTTCTTCTGTCGCCAAAGCCAGGAGCTTTAACAGCTGAGATGTTTAGCACGCCGCGAAGCTTATTTACAACAAGCGTTGCAAGTGCCTCGCCCTCGATATCTTCAGCGATGATTAGTAGCGGTTTGCCACTCTTTTGTACTTGCTCAAGCACAGGGAGTAGATCTTTTAAATTTGTAATCTTCTTGTCAAATAGCAATATAAATGGGTTACTTAGCTCAACTTGCATCTTTTCAGGGTTTGTGATGAAGTATGGGCTTAGGTATCCGCGGTCAAACTGCATACCCTCAACAACGCTTAGCTCGTCTTGGATAGATTTTGCCTCTTCTACTGTTATGACGCCATCTTTGCCAACTTTTTCCATCGCATCAGCGATTAGTTTGCCGATGCTCTCATCTGAGTTAGCAGAGATAGTAGCGATCTGAGCGATCTCTTTTGAACCTGATACTTTTTTAGAGATATTTTTTAGTGCATCTATAAGAGCTGCTACTTCTTTATCCATACCGCGTTTTACTTCGATAGGATTTGCGCCAGCAGTTACGTTTCTAAGACCCTCTTTAAATATAGCGTGAGCTAGCACGGTTGCTGTTGTCGTGCCGTCACCTGCTTGGTCGTTTGTCTTACTTGCTACTTCTCTAACTAAACTTGCACCCATGTTTTCGATAGTATCTTTTAGCTCAACCTCTTTAGCCACACTAACGCCGTCTTTTGTGATGTTTGGCGCGCCAAAGCTCTTTTGGATAAGGACATTTCTGCCTCTTGGTCCCATTGTCACTTTTACAGCGTCATTTAGTTTTTTTACGCCCTCGTATAGGCGATTTCTTGCATCATCAGAGTAAAAAATTTCTTTTGCCATTGTTTTTCCTTTTGGTTTTAATTTATTTTAAAAAATCAGCCTTATTTATCATTGACAAAGGCATATTAATATCAAAAATTTTGCCGCGAATATTTGAATAGCCGTTTTTAGCCAGTCTTTCGCTATGCATTTTCAGATACTTTTCCGCATTCTCCTTATTGTCAAAAAGATAAATTCCGCCGGCTTCTTTTGTTTGTTTATTCTCAGTCCAAATTTTCCATATCATACCGGGTTCTTGGTTGATGCTTTTGGCCAAATCCTCAAAAGCTTTTGACATCTCGTCTCCAAAAAGACCTTCTTGCGGAAAATCAACATACATAATTGCAGCCATCTGCAGCCTTATTTTAAAACGCCTAAAACATCGTCGATGTTTAAAACAAGATATGTTTTATCATCTAAATTTATCTCAGTGCCACCGTATTTTGCAAATACAACTTTATCACCAACTTTTATGCCCTCTACTTCAGCCCCGACTGCTTTTACCTCACCGCTTAAAGGTTTTTCTTTTGCGTTATCAGGTATAATAATGCCCGAAGCTGTGGTCTTTGTCTCCTCTACGCGTTCGACTAGAACACGCTTGCCTAATGGTTGAAAGTTCATTGTTCATCCTTTTGGTTTAATTGTCTTTTTTAGCACTCTTTATTTTTGAGTGATGAAATCCTAGCACTTTTTTCTAAAAAAGTCAATAATTTATAGTTAAATTTTATTAAAACTTTAGTCACTTACACTAAAGTTTTATGATATGTAAAACTAATATAAAGGAAATTTATGAAAAAAATAGCCTATTTAGTAGTGGCTTTGGGGCTGATAATCCTTTGCATTTTTGGCTTTATCTTTAGCTCTTTTGGTAATAAATTTATAGCAAGTAAAATAGAAAAAGAGGCACTCGCTCGCGGTATAGATGCGAAATTTAAAGATTTTAGCTTAGAATTTAGTACGCTAAATTTAGAAGCGACCGTGATGAACGCCATAAATTTAAAGGCAAATGGTGAGCTTTCACTGCTTACTCAAAGCATGAACTTAAACATAGATATAGACACCGACAAGGCAAAGGCTAGAGAGCTTGGGCTAAAAAAGGATGTGGCACTCAAGGCCAACGTGACTGGTAAATTTAGCGACTTCAAGCTAGCGGCAACTGGCACGGCGCTTGGTTCAAACATAAATTTAAACGCAAATTTAAAAGACTATCTGCCAAAAGCTCTAAATCTTGACGCTAAAAACATCGAACTTTCCGAGATATCAGCCCTTGCACAAAAGCCAAATTTAGCTAGCGGTAAGCTTGATCTAACGAGCAATATGCAAGAGATTGATGAGAAAAATGAGCCGATCATTAACGCTCAAATTTTAGCAAGCGATGCAGCGATAAACAAAGAAATTCTAAAAAACGAATTTGGGCTAAATTTAGCAAAAGATATAAATTTTAAAGGCGGTGTAAATGCTAAATTTGCAAATGAAAAAGTAGTGGCAAAAGCCCTCATCATCGCACCTGAAGCCACTTTAAAAGCAAATGAGACGACTTATGATCTAGCTAGCAAAAATTTAAAGAGCGACTTTTTGCTAAACGTGCCTGATCTTGCCCTTTTTGGCAAGCTCATAAATCAACAACTAAGCGGCGCTGTGGATGCAAACGGCGAAATTACAATGCAAGAAAATGCCCTTAAAAATCTAAAAGCTGAGATAAACGGGCTTGGTGGCAAGATAAATGCAAATTTTGATAGTAAAAACTTAGCCCTAAATGCGGCCAGCATAAAGCTAAAAAAGCTTCTAGCGCTTGCCTTGCAGCCTAGCTACGCAGACGGAGAGATAAATTTAAACGCAAATTTTAGCGGCTTTGACGAGCTAAAAAAGCTTGCAGGCGAGGCTAAATTTGAGATAAAAAACGGCCTTATAAATAATGGTCTTGCAAAGCTTAAAAATGCGGCAAAATTTGAGCTAAAAGGCGGCGCCACCGCAAAAGGTGAGCTTGTAAATTTTGACGCAAACGTGCTTAGCGACCTTGGCGAGCTAAAGGATATAAAGGGCGTTTTTGACCTAAAAAATAACCAAATTTTTAGCAAATTTGCCCTGCTCATTAGCGACCCTGAGAAATTTAAAGCGGTTAGTGGCTTTGAGGTGAGCTCAAAGATGGCGCTTGCGGGCGATGTGAAGGTCAAAGAGAGCAAGATAGATGAGCTAAATTTAGGCGGTGACGCCTTTGCTGGCAAGCTAAACGCCGCCATAAAAAATGAAAATCTTGATCTTAGCCTAAAAGAGGCGCAGCTAGGAGAGATACTAGCACTTAGCGGCAACGACAGACTGGCAAACGCTAAGGTAAATGTGCAGGCAAAGGGGCAAAATATCTTTAGCAAAAGCCCAAGCGTCACCGCTGAAATCGCTTTAAATGATGGTAAATTTAACGCTTCAGCGCTTAGCAAAATGCTTGATAAAAAATTCCCAGAAAATGAGAAATTTAGCTCAAATTTGAGCCTAGATTACAAAGGCGACATGGCAAAATTTAGTGGCGACTTTCTTAGCTCGCTAGCTGATATAAAGGGCATAGATGGCAGCTTTGACGTGGGCAAAAACACGCTAAGCTTAAAGCTTCAAGCGATAGTTTCAGAGCTAAATAAGCTTGCATTTTTAGCTGGCCGCGAGCTTCACGGAAAATTTGCAACCATCATAACAGCAAATGGCAAAGTGGATGATCTAAGCGTAAAAGCCACCTCTGATGATCTATTTAAGGGCAAACTAGAGGCAAACTACAAAGCTGGCGCGCTTGATGCGGTGCTAAAAAACTTCGAAGTCAAGGGGCTAACGCAGACTTTGGGACTGGATCATCTTTATGATGGCAACGGCGATGCTAAATTTGACTACGAAACAAAGCAAAAGCTCGGTAAATTTGACATCTTACTAAAAGAGGGTCACCTAGCCAGCACAAATCTCACAAACAATATAAAAACCTTCACCGGCAAGGATATCACAAAAGAAATTTACAAAGACGGCAAAATTTACGGCGATATAAAGGGTGACAACGTCATCTTTAACGTAAATTTAAGCTCGCCAAAGAGCGACATAAAGGTTGCAGGCGGCACTTACAATACTGCGACAAAAATGCTTAACGCGCCGCTTGTTTGCAGGCTAGAAAAGACCGATCTAAACGTGAAAATCTCAGGTACGACAGACAACCTAAAATACGACGTCAGGTCGCAGTATCTTGAAAATAAGGTCAAAAAAGAGATAGGTAGATTTTTAGATAAAAAGCTGGGCAAAGACGATGAAGGCACAAGCGGCGAAAAGCAAAATTTAAAGGGGCTTTTAAAGGGGCTATTTTAGGTAAAAAGACGGAAAATTTAAAGTATCTAATGGGGCTTGGGCACTTTTGTAGCGACATAAACCAAAGTGCCCTTGGCGCGATGCTGCCATTTTTCATCGCAAGCTACCACTACGACTATGCCACAGCCGCCTCGCTCGTGACCGCCACAAATTTAGCAAGCTCGCTCATCCAGCCACTTATCGGCCGCCTAAGCGACAAAAAAGAGCTGCCCTACATCATCCCGCTTGGGCTACTGCTTGCAGGCGGAGGCATGAGCCTCACTGGCTTTGTGACAAACTACTACCTCATCTTGCTTTGCGTGATGATAAGCGGTATCGGTGCCGCACTCTTTCACCCAAGCGCCGCAAGGATCGTAAACTACGCCTCAAACGCCAAAAATAGAGCCAAAAGCATAAGTATATTTTCATTTGGTGGTAATGTCGGCTTTGCAGTTGGGCCCATTTTAGTCGCCGTTTTTGTGGGAAATTTTGGCCTAAAAGGGACGCTGGTCTTTATAATCCCTCAAATTTTGCTAACACTTTTATACCTTAAAAAAGGCAAATTTATAAAAGTGCTAGAAGGCAATCACAAAAAGCAAATTTCACAAAAAACAAGCGCCCTAAAAGACGATTTGGGCGCATTTTTGAGGCTTTGTCTGTGTATATTTTCACGCTCTATCGTCGCTTTTGGCTTTGCGGCATTTTTTAGCATCTACCTCATCAAAATTTTTGGTCTTAGCAAAGAAGCTGCAAATGTAAATTTAAGTATGTTTTTTGCTGCAGGTGCGATCTCTACGCTATTTGGCGCAGCGCTAGCAGATAGATACGGCCTAGTTAGGCTCATCAAAATAAGCCTAAGCATCGCCGCGCCGCTAGTCGTGCTAATGCTCTTTATCGACAGCTACGCGCTATTTCTCGCGGCCTCCATGTGCGTGAGTGGCTACATCAGCCTATCTTTTACCCCCTCAACCCCTTTGCACAGCTTTATTTGCCAAATCAGATCAGTTTATAGGCTTAGTCAAGCATAACGCTTAGCCTTAGTATCACGATCGGCGGCATATTCGCAACGGTCATCGGCAAGATCGCTGACATCTTTAGCCTTATACACTCATTTTACTTTGTCGCAGCAGTATCGCTTATATGCGCAGCTTCTAGCTACTTTTTAAGGCCAGTCACGAGATAAATAAATACCAAATTAAAATAAATTAACCTGATTTAAAATATTTAAATATTTTTTAGACTAATTACAATAAAATAACTAATTTAATTTAAGGAGTAAATTTGGAACCGTTACAACAAGAAAAAAAATATATGTTAAAAAGTGCCAGAGAGCTGGGGATTATATCTTGTATTGTGGCGATATTTAAGTATCTAGTTTTCGTTTCAGGGCTTTACAAAACCCTTGATCGTGATTTCAGTCTTATCCTCAAAGCATGCTGCGACTCTATCAGTTGGCTACTTTTATTTTTTGCCATTTCATTGATATGTTCTGTTTATAATTCCTCAAAACTAAGAACATATTTTAAAATTTTTACTATTTTCATTTTGATATATGTGATTTTAACTCTTTTGACTTTTAAAATTGTTATGTATCTAGGAGAAAGAAATTTTAACAATGATGATTTTATCTTTACGATATTGAATCATTTTTATAGCGATGAAGAGATCATGTATAATCATGACCTGTTTAAACAGCTATTTATTTATCGTAGCTATTTATTGAGAGTATTATTCGTAACAGCATCACTATTTTTATTTATATCTATCGCAAAATTAATAAAAACAACAAAAGAAAAAATGTTTTGGACTTATGCATTATTTGGCGCATCTCATATAGCAAGCTACTTTATTAAAATTGATCACAAAATTTATGATTATATTGACATTGGAGCTTTCTTTCTTGCTTTAATCGCATGGTGGCGACTAAAGACACAAGTAAGTAGTGACGAAATCCAAGCAACTAGCGAAGGTGGGATTTTAAATGTGGCTACTATCAAATCTTCAAGCCAATTAGCCGCGACAGCTTGTTTATTTGGCCTTATCGCAACATTTTTTTTCTATATATTTTTTGAATATTTGTTAGCACATCAAGAAAGAATGTCACTTCGACCAATAATATTTATAAAGCCTCTTGCCTATGCAGTAGTATTAGCGGTTATTTACTCTGCCGTTAAGCAGATAGCACATACGTTAAATGAGATAAGACTACATACAAATTTCTTATTTTTCTCTATCCTTTTTGTGATATTTACAATAGCAAAAGCAACAACTGACTACATGTATATATATGCTTACGATTATAATTTTTTAAATATCTTTGGTACGCACAATGCCTCAATTAAATCTTTAGTTTCTAGTGCCAATACAATCTTATACATTGGAGTATTTGCTCATTTGTTAGCTACAGTATTTTTATTTTTATTTACAACAAGATTAGTGAGCGCAACTAAAAGTAGGCTATTTTGGATAAATTTTATATTGTTTGTGGTAAGTTCGGTCATACTTTTAGCGCTACTATTTCCAGGTAAACCAGACTTTATAGGCATTTTAACCAAAAACATAGACCTTTTTAATATAGCAGAGTTTTTCTTTTTACTAATTGCTTGGTATAGCGTGAAAAAAGACACAAGAGAGCAGGATAGATCATAAAACGGCATTTGGCGATAAATTTATAGTTTAAACAGCTAAAGACAATATGATTTTGTCTTTAGCTTCGCTATGAGGAGATGAGGCGAAATTTCGCGATACGAATGGGCTCAAAAGCAGTAGTATTTTGTGATAGATTTAAATGTTGCGCGGTTTAAAATTTGTGCAGACTAGACGCATAAAAAATCTAAATTTTAGTTACCAAAAACATCAAGGCAAAGTATCTCGTGATGATTTTAAATGCTACGAAGAAATTTTCGACTGAAGATAAACAAATAAATTTAAGCCACCAAGACAAGAAATTTTTGTTTTGTTTAGTAATTTTAAAACCCCAAGATACAGTATTTTTTTGCTAGACGAGGCGAAATTTTACGATACAAAGGAGCATACATGTAGTATGTGACTGAAGTAGAGTGAAATTTCAAAGACGTATAGCAGAAAAATACAAAATCGCCTTAAAGTTTTCTCATCTTTGCTATTTCATCTCTTAACGCCGCCGCCTTCTCAAACTCCAGCTGTGCCGCCGCTTCAAGCATCTGTTTTCTTAGCTCTTTTACGATCGCTGCTCGCTCGCTAGCTGGCATCTTCTCTAAATTTTTACCACGCTTATAAATTTCACCATCATCTTCGACGTGTAAGCTCTCTTCGATATTTCTGCTGGCAGAGTGCGGCATTATGCCGTGAGCTTTGTTGTACTCATCTTGAAATTTACGCCTAGCTGTCGTCGTATCGATCGCCTCTTTCATTGATTTTGTTATCTTTTTGGCAAACATTAATACCTTGCCATTTACATTTCTAGCTGCGCGCCCCATCGTTTGTATAAGACTCGTGGTCGAGCGCAAAAAGCCCTCTTTATCGGCGTCCATGATAGCTATTAGGCTCACTTCAGGCAGGTCAAGCCCCTCACGGAGCAAATTTATGCCTATTAGCATGTCAAATTCGCCGCTTCTAAGCCCTCTAATGATCTCATTTCGCTCGATCGCGTCGATATCTGAGTGCATATACTTGACCTTTACGCCAAGCTCAATGTAGTAGCGGCTTAGCTCCTCGGCCATCTTTTTAGTTAGCACCGTAACTAGCACGCGCTCACCTCTAGCAATGACTGCCTTTGCCTCGTCAAATAGCACCTCGACTTGATTGTCACTATCTTTTATCTCGATAAGCGGATCAAGTAGTCCCGTAGGTCGCAAAATTTGCTCATATACGTGCCCCTGGCTGATACCAAGCTCGTATTCGTTTGGCGTGGCTGAGACAAAGAGAAATTTCGCCTTTTTGCTTATGAACTCATCAAATTTAAGCGGCCTGTTATCAAGAGCTGAAGGCAAGCGAAATCCATACTCCACAAGCACCTCTTTACGGCTCCTATCGCCTGCGTACATACCCCTAAACTGCGGCAAACTCACGTGGCTCTCATCGACGATAACCAGATAGTCCTCACCGCTTATCTCAAAGTAGTCAAACATCGAGTACGGCGTCTCTCCAGCCTTTTGACCAGTTAGGTGGCGCGCGTAGTTTTCGATGCCTTTACACATACCAGTGCTTGCCATCATCTCAAGGTCAAACTCCACCCTTTGCTTTAGCCTCTGCGCCTCGACTAGTTTGCCCTGCTCGTTAAATTCTTTCAAACGCACATCAAGCTCTTCCTCGATCTCTTTCATCGCGATCTTTAGCCTATCGGCGCCCACGATGAACTGGCTAGTGGCGTAAAGCGTAAACTTAGAGATGTCCTTTAGCCTTTTGTTATCAAGCACGTCAAAATGATACATCGTATCGATCTCATCGCCAAAAAACTCAACTCTTAGGGCTTCGTCGTTATAGTAAGCTGGATAAATATCAACCACGTCGCCATTTACACGAAAATCCCCCCTATCAAAGTAGTTGTCATTGCGCTTATAGCCCATATCCACAAGCTGTTCTAAAAGCTTTCTTTGGCTTATTTTCTCGCCCACGCTAAGATATGCCACCATCCCCTTATACTCGCTTGGATTGCCAAGGCCGTAGTTTGCGGAGACTGAGGCCACACAGATCACGTCATCAAAGCTTAGCAAGCTAGCCGTCGCAGAGAGGCGCAAGCGCTCAAGTTCCTCATTTACCGAGCTATCCTTTTCTATATACAGGTCGCTTCTTGGGATGTAGGCTTCTGGCTGGTAGTAGTCGTAGTAGCTTATGAAGTACTCGACGTGGTTTTTTGGGAAAAAGCCCTTAAATTCGCTATAAAGCTGCGCGGCAAGGGATTTGTTATGCGTCATTATAAGAGTTGGCATATTTAGCTCACGTATGACGTTTGCCATGGTAAAAGTCTTGCCAGATCCTGTCACACCTAGAAGTGTTTGGTATTTATTGCCTGATTTTATGCTTTTTACTATCTCTTTTATCGCTCTTGCTTGGTCGCTGCTTGGGCTAAATTTAGATGAAATTTCAAATTTACTCATTGATCGCCTTTAAATTTGGGCGAATTTTATAGCAAAGATAGTGCTTTGTCAAATGAGAATTTTAATAAGAATTTAGCCTCTGCGTGTTAGAATACGAGCCTAATTATTATTTTAAAGGAACTTTTATGTTTGAAGATAATGCGATCTTAACCACACTAAGCGATAAAGTAAATGACCTGATCACAAAATATGACGAGCTTTGCAAAACGAACGAAGAGTTGCGTAATGAGATCGTAACTTTAAAAGCACAAAATGAGGCAAAAAGCAATCAAATCATGCGCTTAGAAGAGGATCTTGATAAGAAAAATACCGAAGCTGACGATGTAATGAGAAAAATCGAAGCTGTCCTTGGCAGATAAGCTTGGCTAAAATATGAAAAAAATCACGCTCACGATATCATCTCGCGACTACACGATCACGCTTGATGATGATTTTGCTAAATTCTTTGAAGATGACTGGCAAAATTTAATGGGCGGACGCCAATTTATCGAGCCAAAAGAGCTTTTAAACGCCTTTATAGAAAAATGTTATGAAAACTACGCTGTGATAAAGGCAGTAAAAAATTTAACTGGCAACGTTGATGAGATATTAAAGCGAGAAGAGAGATGAAAAGACGAGCTTACACCTTGCTTGAGCTGATATTTATAGTAGTTATACTAGGCATTTTAAGCACAGTCGCTATACCTAGGCTATTTTTTTCTAGAAGTGATGCTACCATCTCAAATGCCAAAACTCAACTTGCCGCTATAAGAAGTGGAATTTCACTAAAATACAACGACAACATCTTGCAAGCAAAGCCAGAATTTCCACAAAAACTAGACGATGGCGATCCAAGTAAACTCTTTAAAAATGTTATAAATATACCGATAAAAGATAGCGGCAGCAAAAATGGCTGGCACAGAATAAGCGATGACAAATATACATTTAGGTTAGATGGCAAAGTAGCAAATTTCAAATACGATAAAAATACTGGTGATTTTGGTTGCAGTGATGAAAATGAAATTTGCAAATCACTTCAGTAATGCATTATTACATACTCGCATTTTATGGGCTAAATTTAGCCCCGCTCACTTATGAAAGCGATCAAAAACTAGAAAAATTTCAAGGCGTAAAGGCTTCTTTAAGAGGCAAAATTCTTACTGCTTTTATCATAACAGAGACTGGCAAGCCAGAGTTTAAAACAAGTAAAATTTTAGAAATTCTACCGATTAATCTAACTTCAATGCAAAGCGAATTGGCAATATTTATCTCAAAATATTACACATGCGAGCTTGGCGTCAGCCTAAATTTATTTGAACCAAATGACACTATTGCAGTAGATAAATTTTATGAAAATCAAAATTTTAATGTAGCACCCAAACTAAGTGAAAAACAGCAAGAGGCTTTGGATTTTATAAATAAACGTAAAATTTCACTCATCTTTGGCGACACTGGAAGTGGAAAAAGCGAGATTTACATCGCTAAGATCAGAGAAATTTTAAACGAAGGCGCTCAAGCGCTATTTTTAATGCCTGAAATTTCACTAACACCGCAGATGCAAAAACGCTTAGAGAACTTCTTTGGCGAGGCTGTGGCTGTGTGGCACTCAAAGATCACGCTAAAGAAAAAAGAGCAAATTTTAAAAGACATCAAAAGCGGCAAAGCAAGGCTTATTGCAGGAGCTAGGTCTGCCCTATTTTTGCCACTTGAGCGGTTAAAACTCATCATCATCGACGAAGAGCACGACGATAGCTACAAAAATACAGGCTCAAAGCCCCACTACAACGCAAGGGACCTAGCCCTCTTTTTAACTAGTAAATTTGACCTGCAAGTAGTTCTGGGTAGTGCCACGCCAAGCCTCACTAGCTTTTACAAGCAAGAATGTTTTCGCCTAAAAGGGACATATTTTGCGTCGCAAAAGAGCTATATATTTGACGAGAGCGAGACTGGCATAAGTGAAATTTTAAAAGAGCAGATCGCAAAGACGCTTGAAAACAAAAAACAAGCCGTCATCTGCCTGCCAACAAGGGCAAATTTCAAGTATCTTGTCTGCAAAAACTGCGGCGAGACGGTGAAGTGTCCGTTTTGTAGCATCGGCATGAGCTACTATAAAAAGCAAAACGTGCTAAAGTGCCAATACTGCGAGCACAAAATGGCCGTGCCAAAGACCTGCCACCAGTGCGGTAGCGAGATGATAGAGGCCAAAAAGATCGGTACGAGCGAGCTTTTAGAGCGACTGCAAGCTGAGTTTGCAAACGCTAGAATCGCTAAATTTGATAGAGACGAGATCACGACGCAAAATAAGCTCGTAAAGGCCTTGAAGGAATTTAACGATGGCAAGATAGATATCCTGCTTGGTACGCAGATGCTAAGTAAGGGGCATGACTATCACAACGTCGAGCTAGCCGTCATCATGGGCTTTGACGAGCTTTTAAATTTTCCTGATTTTAGAGCCAGAGAGCGGACACTTGCCCTTGCCATGCAAGTAGCTGGCAGAGCCGGTAGAAACGGAGCTGGTAGGGTCATCATCCAAAGCAAACAAAGGGAGTTTTTTGAGAGCTATATCAGCGACTACGATTCATTTTTAAAGGAGGAGATCAGTTACCGAGAGGGGCTGTATCCGCCATTTACGAGGCTACTTCGCGTGGTCGTTTCGCACAAAGATGAGAACACGGCAAAGGGCGCAATGAACGAATTTGTGCAAAGACTAGAGCCACTAAAAAGCGATGAGCTAGAGATCGTTGGATACGGCAAGTGCCAGGCTGAGTATCTTGTGGGTAAATTTAGATATGAAATTCTGCTTCGCTCAAACTCGCACGCCATGCTTTTAAAAGCGGCAAACCTCTGCAAAAGCGAACTTAGCGATATCGATATAGATCCGGTGAATTTTAGTTAATTTTAGTTAGTGATTAGCCAATGTTTATTATAATCTCACCAAAAATTTAACGGATACATCAATGCTTTTTAACTCTTACGAATTTATATTTTTATTCTTGCCATTTACATTTTTTGTGTATTTTTATCTAAATAAAAAGCGCCTCACAGAAGTAGCAAAGGGCTTTTTGGTTCTATCATCTCTATTTTTTTACAGCTGGTGGAATGTCATTTATTTGCCGCTAATCTTAGGCTCAATGGTGTTTAACTACTGCTTTGGGGTGGAGCTAAACAAAGAAAATAGTAGAATTTCTAAAAAATTTATTCTTATACTAGGCATTGTGGCAAATTTAATGCTACTTGGATATTTTAAATATTCAGATTTTTTCATAAGCAATGTAAATTTTATCTTTAACACCCATATACCTCATTTGAATTTACTATTGCCCCTTGCGATATCATTTTTTACTTTTCAGCAAATAGCCTATTTAGTAGATAGTGCTACGGGGGGGGGTACGAAGCAGTATGATTTTTTAAACTACTGCTTATTTGTTACCTTTTTTCCGCAACTAATCGCTGGTCCGATCGTGCATCACAAAGAGATGATGCCGCAGTTTGCAAATTTAAAAAATAGAATAATCAACTATAAAAATATAGCACTTGGTCTATTTATATTTTCGATAGGTCTTTTTAAAAAGGTAGTTATCGCTGATAGTTTTGCTGTTTGGGCAACAAATGGTTTTGACAAGGCGGCTGTCTTAAATTTATTTGAAGCATGGGCAACTAGCCTAAGCTATACTTTTCAGCTCTACTTTGACTTTAGCGGATACTGCGATATGGCTATCGGTGCAGCGCTTCTTTTTAATATCAAGCTTCCAATAAATTTTAACTCACCCTATAAAGCCTTAAACATTCAAGACTTTTGGCGCAGATGGCACATAACGCTAAGCAGGTTTTTAAGAGACTATATCTATATCCCGCTAGGCGGTAACCGCAAAGGCAGGCTTCGAACATATGCAAATTTAATGGCAACCTTTATAATAGGCGGTATATGGCACGGGGCTGGCTGGACATTTATCTTTTGGGGATTTTTGCATGGCGTTGCCTTGGTTATTCACAGAATTTGGAGCGAACTTGGCTTTAAGATGAATAAATTTTTGGCTTGGTTCATAACATTTAACTTCATAAATATTACTTGGGTATTTTTTAGAGCAAAAGAGTGGGACGATGCTTTAAAAGTTTTAAAAGGGATGTTTGGGCTTAGTGGTATTGCTTTTCCAAGTTTTCTAGAAACGAAATTTTGCTTTTTAAAACCTTTAGGGGTTGACTTTGGCGGATCTATAGATAAAGTTGGAGATAAAAATACATTTTTATTTATTTTATTTGGTTTTATTTTGGTTTTAGTATTTAAAAATAGTATAGAAATTTTGAAACAGTTAAAATTTGAAACTAAAACCGCTATATTTTGTTCTATTGTTTTTATGTACTCTATTTTTTCATTAAACAATATATCTGAATTCTTATATTTTAATTTTTAAGGAAAAAAATGTTTTGCAAAAAATGGCTTATTGTTTTTTTAACAACATCTATTTTTATTTTACCAATAATATTTTGCATAAAATTTATGCCATATCACAATTTAAAGCTTTTAACACTCAACAGTAACGACATTATTTATTTTTCAGATAGCGTAATGAAATCACACTCGAAATGTGAAAAAAATCCAATTGGTGTGGATGATATATTAAGAGAAATGGGACTGCATGTAATAAATTTAAATAGTTCAGCCTATTCACCAATATTATATAAAGATTACATAAAAATTATTCCAAAAAATACAACTGTTGTAGTACCTATAAATTTACGCTCCTTTTCCGAAGAGTGGTTTTATTTTAACCAATACAGATTTATTGCGCAAAGGATTATATACTCAATGCTGGCATTGGATTTAAGGGCCGTATATCAAGCTATTTATGATTATTTTATTTATACTAAGGAAAAATATAATTCTCTAAATATTATAAGAGATAATAATAATTTAGGAACTATAAACAATATCCAAAAAATAAAAATTGATGAAGATTTTTATTGCTATGATAAATTTTATTACAAAAAAGAAGAGTTTAAAGACAAACTTTCTTTAAAATACAAATCCTTCTACATGTATAAATTAGATAGAAATCACGAGATGTTCAAATATATTAACGAAATGATTAATTATGCAAAAAGCCACAGTATCAAGTTAGTATTTTATATCACGCCAATAAATATCGATCACGGAAAAGTAATTGTTGGAGATGATTTTAAAAGCTCTGTTGAAAACAATGTAAAAATAATAAAACAGTTTTTTATTGATCATAATATTGCAGCATTAGATCTATCATATAGTGTGCCTGGTGAAAATTTTATAGATCAAAACTATGTGTGTGAACACCTTGACTATAATGGTCGTAAAATTATTGCTAAAAATATTATTAACATAATATTACAAAATTAAGTTTTTTTAAATATAGTATTTTCATAAAAATAAAAACAAATTTTTACTACAATTTGGTTTTTAAAAATTTAAAGGCAAAATTTTGCAACGATACCCGACAAAACAAATAAAAATTCGCGATGTTTTAATAGGCGGTGACGCACCGATCTCCGTGCAGTCGATGACATTTTCAAAGACAAAGGATGTAAAAGGCACGCTAGAGCAGATACAAAGGCTATACTTTGCAGGCTGTGACATCGTGCGCTGCGCAGTTTTTGACAAAGAGGACGCCAGCGCGCTAAAGCAAATCGTCGCCAGCTCACCCATCCCAGTCGTTGCAGACATACATTTTAACCACACCTACGCGCTCATCGTTAGCGAATTTGTCGATGCTATCCGCATAAACCCCGGCAACATTGGCTCAGCAAAAAACATAAAAGCGGTCGTTGATGCCTGCAAGCAGCGAAATTTACCTATCCGCATAGGCGTAAATTCTGGCTCACTTGAAAAGCAGTTTGAAGACCGCTATGGCCGCACGGTTGAGGCGATGGTGGAGAGTGCGATGTATAACATCAAGCTTCTTGAGGATTTTGACTTTACAGACATTAAAATTTCACTTAAATCAAGCGACGTCGAGCGCACTATGCAAGCTTATAGAGCGCTTCGCCCAAAGACAAACTACCCATTTCATCTAGGTGTTACCGAGGCTGGCACCACTTTTCACGCTACTATCAAGTCCGCGATCGCACTTGGTGGGTTACTACTTGAGGGTATCGGCGATACGATGAGAGTTAGCATCACTGGCGAGCTTGAAGAAGAGATCAAAGTCGCAAAGGCGATCTTAAAAGATAGCGGCCGCCAAAAAGAGGGGCTAAACATCATCTCATGCCCAACTTGTGGGCGTTTGCAGGCTGACCTCATGGCAGCAGTAAAGCTCGTAGAAGAAAAAACAAAAGGCATAAAAGAGCCGTTAAACGTCTCAGTCATGGGCTGCGTGGTAAATGCTATCGGCGAGGCAAAAGGCGCAGATGTTGCCATAGCATTTGGAAAAGGCAATGGCATGATCATGCGTCACGGCGAAGTGGTCGCAAGACTACCTGAGAGCGAACTTGTGGATAGATTTTTACAAGAGATCGATGACGAGATAAAAAGTAGAGACTAAAGGAAAAGTTGTGGCAAAGCAAAGAGTTAACGAGATAGAATTTACCAACCTTTACGACATTGATATGGAGCGAGCTATACTAAGCTCCATTTTGCAAAACAACGATATTTTAGGTGAAATTTTTGACATTGTTAAGGCAAAGGATTTTTATCTAAAAGGGCATTCGCAAATATACGATGCAATGGTGGCATGCCTAAATAGCGATGATCCTATAACTATGCCATTTTTAAAAAATAGACTTGGCGAAAAATACGACGAAGAGCTAATACTAGATATTTTGGGCACAAATTCCCTAATAGACATTCAAAAATACGCAAACGAACTAAGAGAAAAATCTATAAAAAGAAGTCTTGTAAAGATCGCTCACAACATACCAAGCAAAGTAAATGAAGATAAGCCAAGTCGCGATATGGTCGATGATCTTAGCCAGGAATTTTACTCTTTGATAGAAGGTGGAAGCACTGGAGTTATAAAAGAAGGCAAAGAGATCATCATGAAAATGATGGATCATATTAATGCTCAGGCCTTGCTTGGCGAAAAAGATATAGTTGGACTTGATACTGGATTTAAAAAGCTAAATGAGATGATAAAGGGCTTTAAAAATGGTGACCTCATCATCGTCGCAGCTCGTCCAGGCATGGGAAAAACGACACTTTGTTTAAATTTTATGAGTCAGGTTCTAAAAAATAATGCTGGAGTTGTTTTTTTCTCGCTTGAGATGCCAGCTGAGCAGATAATGATGAGAATGCTAGCAAGCAAGACCTCTATTCCGCTTCAAGACATAATGACCGCAAAGATGGATGATGAAGCGTTGGCTAGATTTAGCGATGCTTGTGAAGGGTTTGCTGCTAGCAAGCTTTTTGTGCATGATAGTGGCTATGTAAATATCCATCAAGTAAGAACACAAATGCGAAAACTAAAGGCTATGCATCCTGAAATTTCACTTTGCGTGATCGACTACATCGGTCTTATGATGAGTACAAATAACTACGCTGATCGTCACGTCCAAATAGCTGAAATTTCTCGTGGATTAAAGCTTTTAGCACGTGAGCTAGATATGCCAATCATCGCTCTTTCTCAGCTAAACAGAAGCCTAGAATCTCGCGCAAATAAACGCCCTATGCTAAGCGATCTAAGAGAGTCAGGCGCGATCGAGCAAGATGCTGACATCATTCTTTTTGTCTATAGAGATGAGTTTTATCTAGAACAAGAAGAAAAAGAGAAAGAAAAACGCGCAAGTGCCGAGGGCAAAGAGTACAAGAGCAATCACGTCTTTAATAAGCTTCAAGAAAAGGCTGAGATCATAGTTGGCAAAAATAGAAATGGCGAAACTGGCTCAGTTGATGTGCTCTTTCAAAAGCAACACTCAAGGTTTGAAGATATGTCTGCAATGCCAGTATCTGATGTTTCATTTGAAGGCTGATGCGTTTTAAAGCTTTAAAAAATAGAGAAATTTTTACTATATTTTGTCTGTTTTGCCTTTGTATTTTTTCTATAAATTTAGCTATTAGCTACCATAAATATCAAATTTTCATAGACAAAGGCGAACAAGAGCTAACAGCAACCGTGATTTCTAGCTATGAAAAGCTTGGAGATGACGGCAAGAAAAGGCAAATTTTAAAGCTTAAGACTGATGAGTTTTTATTTTATACGCTTGGAGCTAAAACAGATGACTTTAAAGCTGGAGATAGTATATTTTTAAGCGTCATAAATTTAGACGTTAGTTTTAAAGACTATCTTGCTTCCTCCTTTTACATGCCTAGCTTTTCACGCGAAAAACTGCCACAAAAAGCCACGCTAAATATCAACCAAAAATTACAATCACTAATCTACGCCCAGCATGAAAATAGTAAAATTTCACAGCTCTACTCGGCTCTATTTTTAGGTACAAATATTGACGCAGAGTTAAGAGATGACGTCTCGCACCTTGGTATAGCGCATCTTATAGCCATAAGTGGCTATCATTTAGGCTTTATAAGTGCGGTTATATTTTTTGTATTTAGGCCGCTTTTAAAATTTTTATATGCGAGGTTTTTACCTTTTAGAAACTACAACTTTGATCTAGCCATTATCGTTTTTATAGTCTTGTCATTTTACTTTTTTATAATAGGCTTTATTCCAAGCTTTTTGCGAGCGTTCTTAATGAGCATTTTAGGATTTTATTGCACGTTAAAAGGCGTCAAAATTTTAAACTTCAAAACACTTTTTATAGTGGCACTTGTTAGCATATCGCTCTTTCCGCAGCTACTTTTTAGCATAGGTTTTTACTTTTCGCTCATGGGCGTTTTTTACATATTTTTATACTTTAAACACCTAAAAGATAAATTTTCGCCTTTCACTCATCTTATACTTTTAAATTTATATGTTTGCTTTGCAATGGAAATTTGCGTGCTTTATTTCTTTCCACTCATTAGCTTACAGCAGCTTAGTGTCCTTGCTATCAACTACATCTTTAGCATTTTTTATCCATTAAGCGCCGCACTTCATATCGCTTCGTATGGCGACATTTTTGATGGATTGCTAAATAATGTTTTAAATTTTAGACTAAGCTCGACTAAAATTTTCGTGCCAGCCATTATTTTTATCTTTTATAATATCGCTTCGCTTCTAGCTATAAAATTTAAATCTATATTCTACATTTTACCGCTGCTTGGGCTCTTGTGCTTTGCTATTGCTAGCTATAAAATTTACGCCTAAGCGATCTTCATACCATAAAATTTCATTATCTTATTGTGAATTATCAAAGATATATACATTATAACAGCGCCTAAAATTAGCCTAGTTAAGTCTGTGTCCTTTTGCCAAAAGACTAAATTTACGATGATAGCAGCTGGAATGAGAGCGTTATTCATGATGGCAAGCACGCCGCTATCGACCTCGCAAGCGCCTTTGTTCCACATAAAATATCCAACTCCACTAGCGACCACTCCAAGCCAGAGAAGCACTAAAATTTGTGTTGAAGTAAGTGAAAATTTGGCTGGATTGCCAAGAGCAAGAAGCGCAACGATAGCTACAAAAAATGCACCAAAGTGAAAGTAGCCAAAGACATTTTTTTGATCCACGTCAAATTTTTCTAAAAGTGCCTTATATGCGCTCTGCCCTGCTCCAAAGCAGATATTTGCCGCTTGCACTAGCAAAAAGCCCTTTAATACACCATCATTTATAGCGCCATATTTTATAACCAAAGCTCCAAAAACCGCAACGCCAACGCTAAAGAGATAAAGTGGTCTAAATTTAAAGCTAAATGCGTCGTAGATGAGCGTCACGTAAAACGGCGTAAAAATGGTAAAAAGTGCTACTTCTGGCACACTTAGATACAAAAATGAATTGTAATAAAATAGATACATAAGTCCTATTTGCACCGCTCCGATCGCCATTATGCCAAATGCTAGCTTTGGGCTAATGCCACGAAATTTTGTAAATGGCAAAAAGACTAAGCTCGCAAGCGCAACCCGAATAAAAACAGCCAAATAGCTATCAACCTTACCAGCTAAAAATTCCCCTATCAAACTAAAGCTAAACGCCCACAAAATGGTTACAAAGATCAGTTTATTCAATTATCACCTCATTTATTTTTCTTGCACATTCAAAAAAATACTCAAGCTTATTTAACTCAAGCAAATCGCCATCAAGTATGAAATTTGCCCTATCACTAAAATTTTTCTCACTCACAAATAGAAATTCTTCATATTTTATCTCACCATCAAGATAGCCATTTAACAAATCAACAAAATCACTATCAAGCTTATCTTGCTTCAAATCTTGCAAATTTAACTTTGCATTTAAGCCTTTGATCGTGCTTTCTAGCTCTTTTAGGCGAGTGATTATCCTATTTTCTTCATCGCTTAGATCAAGTGCCGCCTTTTGCTCTTCAATGCGTTTAACTTGACTTTGCTTGCTAAGACTTAAGCTATCAGGCAGCTTCCACTCAAACTCCACTCTAGGCTTGTTCGCATCAGCGTAAGCACCTATCATCTGCGAAGTCGTCCTCTCACCTTTTTTAAAGCTGTTATTATTCACACTTTGCGTATCTTTTAAGTAAATTTTTGGAGCAAATTTGCTCTTTTGCTTCTCATTTTCTTGCTCTTTTATAAATTTTTCTTGCTCCATTGCCCCAAGTTTTGCGCTTATATCATCTTTACTAAAATCAGGCATCATTATCTTTGAGCCAGCATTAAAACCAATCTCGCCATTTGAGAGCAAATTTATCCTTGAGTTTAGCTCAGCTAGCTTAAGTCCAAGCTCGTCAAGCTCAGCTCTTTTTTTATTTAAGGTGAAATTTATCGCATCAAATTCGCTCTTATCTATCTCGCCATACTCAAACCAAAACTCATTTTCAGCCGCAGCCTTAGCAAAGCTATCGACAAATTTTGTCTCTAAATTTATAAGTGAATTTAGGGCAACGGCGTTAAAATAGACCTTTGCGACCTGAAAAGCAGTGAGATTCATCAGCTCTTCATCTTTGTAGATTTTCTCCACACCTTTGTGATCTAAAATTTTATCAGCAGCCTCGCTCGCACCGCCATCAAAGATAAGATACTCAACCTTTGCCGTGATCGAGCCTGCCTTTGTCATATATCCGCCCTTTATCTCATCAGGCACAAAGGTATATCTGCCATCAAGGGATAAATTTAGCTTTTTGCTTTTATTTTTATTTATATATTCATTTTTATTAAATTCTTTCAAACTCTCAAGCCTTGCACTTTGCGCCAGAGCGATGATCTCTAGTAAATTTCCAGCCCAAAGAGGCAAAGCAAAGAGCAAAACAGCTAAAATTTTCTTCAAATTCTCTCCCTTTCATAAAATTTTCTTATAAATTTATCAAGATTATAGATCCATGCAAAAAGCACTGGCACGACAAGCAAGCTTAGCAAAGTCGAGCTAATGAGCCCAAAGATGATACTTATAGCCATAGGTGAGTTGGCCTCATAGCCAGCACCCCTGCTAAGAGCAAGTGGCAGCATGGCAAATATCATCGCAAAAGTGGTCATCAAAACAGCTCTTAGTCGCTTTTTAGCAGCCATTTTTACAGCTTCGTTCGCCTCCATGCCGCTATTTGCAAAGTGGTTTGCAAAATCAACGACCAAAATGGCGTTTTTACCGACCATGCCAAAGAGCAAGATGACGCCAACCATGACAAATAGACTAAATGGATTGCCGCTTATAAAAAGGCCAATCACGACGCCACAAAAGGCAAGCGGCATGGCAAGCATGATGAGAAATGGCAGCAAAAAGCTCTCATAAAGTGCAGCTAGCACCATATAAATAAGCACCGCACTAGCACTCACCGTAAATATAAAAGAAGCGTTTGTATCATCCATCAGCTCGACAAATCCCAAAAATTTATACTTGAAATTTGCAGGCAAAATTTCATCAAGCTTCTTTGAAATTTCATTTGCCACGCTATTTAGCGGAACGTTGTTTTTGGTATTTGCTAGAAATTTGATCTCATCTGCTCTATTAAACCTTGAAATACTAGCTGGCTTTTGCTCAAAACTAATTGTCGCCACATCGCCAAGTGTCACGAAAAAGCCCTCATTGCTTCTTATCTTGGTCTTTAAGATATCATTTGTATCGCTTCTAAATTTATCATCAAGGCGCATGTAAAGCTCATACTCTTTGCCATTTTCGTTTTCAAAGACAGAGACCTCGTTCTGGCTAAATGCGCTATAAACGGCGCTTGCAACGCTAGCTTTGTCTAAATTTAGCCTCTTAGCCTTATCTTCATCGATAGAAATTTGCACGCGTTTTAGCAGATCTTCTTCGGGCGAATTTACGTCCGTTGCGTCGTTTATCTCTTTTAGCATTTTGCTGATCTTTGGCACAAATTTCTCTAGCTCCTTGCCATTTTCAGATGTGATAGTAAGCTTTACTGGCTGCACATCGCCACCTTCAACTACTGGAAGATCAGCCACGATGACGCTCATATCATCGCTCTTTAGCTTGTCACGAAAACTTTGCATGATAGCATTTTGCCGCTCATGATTAACCCTATCTTTTAGCTCCTTTAGCCTAACGTAAGCCTTTACAAGATATGGCTGCTTGGCATCTGTGTAGCCAAGGATGAAGTAGGCGTAAGCTACCTGAGGATCGGCGTTTATGAGTGAAATTTTATCTTTTAGCCTCTCTTTGCTAGCTTGCAGACTAAGTGAAGGATTAAGCTTAAAGTAGATGTTAAACTCCGAGTTATCCTCGCTTGGCATGAAGTCACCTCCTATAAATTTAGCCAAAGCAAACGAGCAAACGACGACCACAAGCGTTATGGCTAAAAATATGAGCTTAAACTTAAGCGCCAAAGCTAAAATTTTCTCATAGAAATTTTCAAGCGCCTCAAAAAATGGCTCGCTCTTTAGAAAAAAGCCGCTTTGTTTGGCATTTACAAACCTTGCACTAAGCGTTGGCACAAGAAATATGCTCACAAAAAACGATATGACGATGCCAGCTGCCACGCTCATGGCAAATGAGTTAAAGTATTTGCCAACGATGCCACTCATAAAGGCGATAGGCACAAAGACGCAAAGCAGCACGAGCGAGATCGCAAAGACACTAAATGCTATCTCTTTTATGCCTGCAAAGCTTGCTTTTAGGGCATTTGGCTCATCTTTTAGCTTACTAGCGATATTTTCAGTGACAACTATCGCATCATCGATAAAAATTCCGATGCCAAGCGTTAATGCGATAAGGCTTAGGCGGTTTATGTCGTATCCTAGGGCATTTATGATGAAAAATGTCGCTACGATGCTAGTTGGTATCGCTACGACCGAGATGATAGTGATCGAGAAATTTCTTAAAAATAGATAGACGATCACGATGGTTAGCAAGACGCCTAGGATCATATCAAAGGCGGTTTGATCAATGTGCTTTTGTATCACTTCGCTCTTATCGTAGGCTATTTTTACGTCGTATTCATTGCCAAGCAAGCTTTTAAACTGATCTAGCTTTGACTTAGCTAGAGCGATCACGGTTAGAGCGTTTGCGTCTGGAGCTAGCTCAAGACCCAGCAAGACGCCACTTTTTTTATCCATTATCGCTGCTTCGTTTGCGTCTTTGTAAGCGAGATCAACACTTGCGATATCTTTTAAAAAGACCCCTTGTTTGATCGTTAAATTTCTTATCTCATCTATGCTTTTAGCACTGAAATTTGACTTGATCGCCATTTGGATCTGCTCATTTTCTATCTTGCCAAGTGGTGCTTTTAAATTTTCAACCTTTATTAAATTTGCCACTTCATTTGCACTAAGGGCGTTTTTATCAAGCTTAAATCTATCAAGTAAAATTTTCACCGCTGGCTCTAAAAAACCATTTGTCTTGACCTTTGAAACGCCGCTAATTCGTTCCAAAAATGGCTTTGCCACGTCATCGATCTCTTGCATGAGCTTGGTTTCGTTGCCATCAAGCCTTGTGATAAAGAGACTAAAAACAGATGAAGAGAGCCCGTTTAGCTTTTCTATCTCGTAGTTTGCGTTTAACCTAGCTTTTTGCATCTTGTCACGGACGTCGTTTGTAGCGCTCTCTAGGTCTTTGTTTAGCTCAAATTCGATGCTAACCACACTTAGGTTATCAAAGCTAGTTGAGTAAATTTTCTTGATACCTTCAATGCTTGAAATTTCATCTTCGATCTTTTGTGTGATCTTAGTTTTTATATAGTTCATATCGCCGTTTGCGTAGGTCGTGATTTTTACTATTGGGATATTTACTTGTGGATATAAATTTACATTCATTGTCTTTAGCGAGTAGATGCCAAAGACAACAAGGCTTAAAAAAACCATTAATGTAGTTATAGGGCGATTTATGGCTGTTTTTATCATTTTCTTTTACTAACTAGCACTCTGCCTTGACCAAACATGCCTGGCTTTAGCCCAGTGTCATAAGCCTGGGCGTAAAATTTCCTGGTCTCTCTTTTAATCTCTGGATAGATGAGTGCGATTTTTACCTCTTTTTCGTCGCTTGTTGCGTCAAGTTTAAATTTAAATGTATCGCCAACTTTTACTAAATTTGCATATTTTTCATCGATCGCTATTAAAATTTTAGCCTCGTTTGAGTTTAAAATAAAAGCTGGACTAAGCGGCGAAACACTCTCTCCAAGCTCAATGTTTTTGCTAGCGATAACGCCATCAAATGGGGCTTTTAAAACAGCTTTTTTAAGGCGATCTTGCGCATTTAAAATAGCGATTTGTGCACTTTGAACCCGAAGTATCGCTTCGTCAAATTTATACTTTACCTCGTCAAATTCTTGCTTTGAAGTGACGTCCCTTACTTGAGTAAATTTGTTTAAAGTATTTTTTGCAAATTCACTAGCATTTTTTGCCAGCTCAAGATCATTTTTTGCCTTTTTAAGAGCTATTTCTAAGCTGCTTTGATCAAGAATAGCTAAAGCGTCGCCCTTTTTAACATGACTTGAAACATCTACAAAAATTTTATCCACCTTGCCACTACCCTCAAATGCGAGCTTTGAGCTTTGTTTAGCGTAGACTTCAAAGTCAACAAAAATTTCCTCACTAGCAAATGAAAAAATGCAAAATATCATTAAAATTATCAGCTTTTTCAATCTTTAATCCTCTCTAAAATCGGCTCACCATTTTCAAAAAAGAACTCCGCTTTTTTAATCTCAAGCTCATCCTTTGCACTCTCAAAAAGGCTAATGGCATCAAATTTTTGAGAAAGCGCCTCAAGTAGGTCGCTATATCCTAAAAGCCCAGAGTTATACTTCTCATAGCTAGCTTTTAATGCCAAATCACTTGCTTTTACATATTCGTTTAGTGAAGCGATTTTTGAAGTAAGTACCACGATTTCACTTTGCAAATTTTTAAGTTTTGTCTCGTTTTCACGCTTTTTATACTCTAAATTTAGCCTCGCTTCATCAAGCGCGATCTTGCTAGCTTGGCTCATCTTGCTAGTGGCAAAAAAGTCAAAAATTTTCCACCTAAAGCTAACGCCAAATTTATTGCCGTGCGTATCCTCTTTTAGATATTTATCAAGATATGGACGGTAAGCGCTATACTTGCCAAGGTCGATGTCGTAGTTATTTTTGTAAAATCCATATGTGTCATAAAGCAAAATTTGAGGCAAAAAGCCAGCTCTTGTCTCACTAAGCTTAGCCTCGCTTAAAGATATATCTTGACTTAGCTTGTCAAGCTCAGCGTTTTTTGAAGCTAAATTTGAGCTAATCTCAGCCATTTTTGCCCCGCTCATAGGTGCGATTTGCTCACCTGTTAGCAAATTTATCTCATTTAAAATTTGATCCATTTTATTTTTGTATTCAAGCTGCGTGCTGTTTGCCAAGTGGTATTTTGCACGCACATTTTCTAGCTCATCTTTTGGGGCAAGTCCTGCTTTATTTGCCTTTTCAAGCTTGTCTAAAACGCCTTTTAAGAAATTTGCCTGAGCGTTTTTGGCGGCTATTATATTTTCAAGTGCGCAGGCGTTAAAGTATAAATTTACAGCCTTAAATGCAAGGTAGTTTTTGGCTTCATCGTTTGCGATGGCGGCTTTATTTTTCAAAAGCTGGCTCATCTTTAGCCTAGCCTCTCTCGCTCCGCCATCATAAAGCAAAAAATCAATTCTAGCCAGCACGCCAGCTGACTCTTTAGCGACTACACTTGGAAAGGTGCTTGCATTTTTGCCGTATGAGCCCTCTAAGCTAAGGCTTGGCATATATGAGCTTAATGTGGCTTCATCGCTTAAATTTGCTCTTTTTAGCTCAAGCTCTTTGATCTTTGAAATTTCATTTTGCGTTGCTTTGTTTGCGATCACGCTTAAATTTGAACCAAGCAAAAATACCGGCAAAAAAATGAATAAAATTTTTTTCATTAGTGAAAGCTTTTTACAAGATTTCCTATTAGCAAATTCCAGCCATCAACAAGCACGAATATGAGCAGTTTAAATGGTAGTGAGATCATGACAGGAGGAAGCATCATCATACCCATAGCCATTAGCACTGAGCTTACGACCATGTCGATGACAAGAAATGGCAAATAGAGCAAAAATGCTATCTCAAAAGATGTCTTTAGCTCACTTATCATAAAAGCTGACATTGCGATACTTAGCGGTATCTCTTCGATATTTGCTGGATTTTGTAAATTTCTAATCCTAAAGAAAAGCGCAAGGTCTTTTTCTCTTGTGTTTTTTACCATAAATTCTTTAAAAGGCTTTAAGCTCTTATCAAGCATCTCCTCATAGCCTATTTGCTCAGCTATATAAGGCTTTATGCCATCATTATAGCTCTTTTGCCCAACTGGCTCCATGATAAAAAATGTAAGAACCATCGCAAGCGAGATAAGCACTGTTGAAGGAGGCACTTGCTGTGTACCCATCGCTTGGCGTAAAAATGAAAAAACAATAACAAGCCTCAAAAAACTTGTCATCATAAAGATGAGCGAAGGAGCAAGTGCAAGTGCTGTTAGGATTAGTAAAACATTTAGAGAATTTACTAATTGCTCAGCATTTGCAGGAGAATTTAGGCTTAAATTTATAGTTGGTAAGGCCGGATCAGCCCCAAAAACTACACAAAATAAAACCGCTAAGCTAAGCAGTGCTTTCAAGACTAATTCCTCATATCAAGGATACTTTTCTTAGTAGCCTCTTTGTTTTTTGGCTCAAGAGAGACGAAGTGAATTTCTACTCTATTGTTTTTTGCCCTACCCTCTTCTGTGTTATTAGTAGCAATAGGATCAAACGAAGCCTTTCCTGAAGCTATCAGCCTATTTTGTGGCACTCCATCGCTGCTAAGCTGCTCTACTACACTTAAAGCTCTTGCAGTTGAAAGTTGCCAGTTATTTTTATAAGCTGAGTCTTTGCTTGGTTCTATATTATCTGTATGGCCGATGATATCGGCTTTTACATCATTAGGCATTTTCGCCACAATCATGCCTATTCGTTTTAAAAATAGCTTCGCATCTTCGCCAGAAATTTCAGCACTATCTTTATCAAAAAGCATAGCCGCTGGAAGCCTTACGATAAAGCCATCCTCGCTCTCTTCCATCGTAATCTCAGGTGCTCCGCTAGCAGCTAGTAATTCATTTATCTTTTTAACATTCATATTTAGCTCACTTTGTGAGCCCTTTTGCTTGCTTATCTTTTTTGCACGAGTATTTTCAGGATCTGTCTCTTTTTCTATCTGATTTTCAGGTCTAGCACCACCTTCAAGCACACTCAAAGCACCAGCTAGTGAGCCAACAGCGGCCTCCATCTTTTTAGCATCCATTGTCGCCATAGAAAGTAATAAAACGAAAAAACAAAGCAAAAGTGACATAAGGTCACCAAAAGCAGCTAGCCACTCAGGCATACATTTTGGACACTCTTCTGGTTTTATTAACTTACCCATTATTCAAACTGACTTTTTCTATCTTTTGGTGGTAAAAATGCTAAGAGTTTAGCTTCAAGCGTTCTTGGATTATCGCCTGCTTGTATCGACATAATTCCCTCAAGCACAACTTGTTTTTCAAGTGCTTCATCAGCATCGCGAATAGAGAGGATGTTTGCCACAGGCGCACCTATGATGTTACCTATCATCGCACCATAAAGCGTCGTAAGCAAGGCAACCGCCATTGATGGGCCGATCGCACTAGGATCTGACATGTTAAGAAGCATCGCAACAAGACCTATTAGAGTACCGATCATACCCATCGCACCAGCAAAACCGCCAATTTGCTCAAAAATTTTAATGTTATTTGAATGTCTTGTGCTAGTTTGATCGATATCGATCTCCAAAAGTGCTCTGATCGCATCTGGCTCATTGCCATCAACTGCCATTGAAAGGCCTCTTTTTAAAAACTGATTTGTCTCATTATTTACTTCGCTTTCGAGCGATAAGATACCATCACGTCTAGCTTTAGTTGAATAATCGACTATTTTTTTTATAGTCTCAGGTAAATTTACTACGACTGATGGCTTAACAGCAATGCCATAAAATTTACCAATTCCTTTAAGCGTCTCCATCTTGAAGCCAACCATCATAACGCCGATAGTACCACCAAAAACGATCATCACAGAAGGAATATCGATGTATGGTCCTATACCAACGCCTATCGCCATTGATCCAAACAAAAGCACCAGGGTCAAAACCCAGCCGACGACGGTTCCTAAATCCATTTAAACTCGCTTTATTTATAAATTCTTAAGATTGCCTATTCTATTAGCTTTTTGTTGAAAAAATCGTTAAATTAAAAAAATTGTTTGCCATTTTTTGATACAATCTGCGAAATTTTTAACGTTAAAAGGCTTAAAAATGAACAATACTTCAATCATAATCTTAGCTGCTGGTCTTGGCACCAGAATGAAATCAACCCGCCCAAAAGTATTATTTGAACTTTGTGGTGAGCCAATGATAATTCACATCTTAAAACAAGCCTATGCCATCACAAATGACGTTAGTGTCGTGCTTCACTACGAAAAAGAGTTAATTAGCAAAAAGATAAAAGAAATTTTCCCTCAAACTAAAATTTTTGAGCAAGATTTAGAAAATTTCCCAGGCACTGCTGGAGCGATAAAAGGCGTTAGCCTAAGCGGAGAAAAGGTGCTTGTTACTTGCGGCGACATGCCTTTAGTTAGATCAACTGACCTCATGCGCCTAGCAAATGCCGAAGCAGATGTGGTTATGAGCTCATTTGAAGCAGCAAATCCTTTTGGTTACGGCAGAGTTATCATAAAAAACGGCAAAGTTGAAGCCATCGTCGAGCAAAAAGATGCGAGCGAGGCGCAGCTTGCAATAAAAAGCGTAAATGCTGGCTGCTACTGCTTTAAACGCGAGGCGTTAGAGCAAATTTTACCGCTCATAAGCAACCAAAACGCACAAAAAGAGTACTACCTAACTGACGCCATAAAAATAGCAAATGAAAAGGGCTTAAAGTGCGTCGCAGTAAATGTAAATGAGCAAAATTTCATGGGCATAAATGATAAATTTCAGCTAAGCATCGCTGAAAAGATCATGCAAGATGAGATCAAGCAAAATTTGATGAAAGCTGGCGTTTTGATGCGCATGCCTGAGAGCATTTTCATAGACAGCAGGGCTAAATTTGAAGGCGAGTGCGTGCTAGAAGAAAACGTAAGTATCCTTGGCGAGTGCGTCATCACTGAGAGCATCATCAAAAGCTCGTCGGTGATCGAAAGCAGCGTTATTAAAAACTCAGACATCGGCCCACTAGCTCACATAAGGCCAAATTCTGAAATTTCTGACACACATATAGGCAATTTCGTCGAGGTAAAAAAAGGCGTTCTTGGCGGCGTAAAAGCTGGACATTTGAGCTATCTTGGCGACTGTGAGATAGAAAGTGGCACAAACATCGGTTGTGGCACGATCACATGCAACTACGACGGCAAAGCAAAATACAAAACCAAAATCGGCAAAAACGTCTTTATTGGCTCAGATACGCAGCTAGTTGCCCCTGTAAATATCGCTGATAATGTTATCATCGCAGCTGGCAGCACCATCACAAAAGACGTTGAAAGCGGCGCTCTAGCTATCAGCAGAGGTCGTCAAGAGAACAAAAGTGGCTTTTTTGAGAAATTCTTTGGCAAAGACGATGTTAAAAAATAAGAAAATTTTACTTGCCGTTTGCGGTAGTATCGCCTTTTATAAGGCATTCGAAATTTTATCGCTGCTTAAAAAGCTAGGCGCTGATGTTTATGTGGCTTTAAGTGACGGGGCGCTTGATTTTTGCAGTGTAAGCGGCTTTGAGGCGCTAAGCGAGCATAAAATTTTAAGCTCACAAACGCAAAATTGGCAAGATGGCGTAAATCACATAGCCTACTCTAAAATGGATCTAGTCCTCATCGCACCTGCCTCGGTAAATACGATAAATAAGCTAACAGCTGGCATCTGCGACAATGTCTTTATGCAAACGCTAATCGCCGCCTCGCACGTGCCTTTAGTCGTTGCCCCAGCTGCAAATAACAACATGATCGAGCATTACGCGACGCAAAATTCACTTGAAATTTTAAAGAAAAACGGCGCTTTAGTAGTTGAGCCAGTGCTTAAAACTCTAGCTTGTGGCGACGTTGGCAAGGGCGGTCTTGCAAGTCCTGAAGCGATAGTTGAAGCTGCCATTAAAAGGCTTAGCAGACCACTTTTTGCTGGCAAAAAAGTGGTGATCACAGGTGGCGCGACAACCGAAAAGATAGATG
This sequence comes from Campylobacter concisus, assembly GCF_002092845.1. GTDB lineage: Bacteria > Campylobacterota > Campylobacteria > Campylobacterales > Campylobacteraceae > Campylobacter_A > Campylobacter_A concisus_AQ. The sequence goes on along the minus strand of NZ_LVXF01000041.1, from coordinate 1,987 downwards.
ATGTAAGAGCCATTACAAATTTCTCAAGCGGCAAGATGGCAAGAGCCTTGACAAGAGCCTTTTACTATGCGGACGCAGAGGTAAAACTACTTGCTAGCTTTGAAGCGGAAAACGAGCCATTTGAATGCCTTAAATTTAGCTCAAGCAGTGAGCTTTTAGAGCTTTGCAAGAGCGAGTGCGAGAGTACGAATTTGCTTGTAATGTGTGCTGCGGTAAGCGATTTTGTTCCGACAAAAATTGATGGCAAGATAAAAAAAGAGGACGTTGGCGAAATTTTAAGCTTAAGTCTAAAGAGAAATGTCGATATTTTGCAAAGCTTAAAAGAGCTTAAATGCAAAAAGATCGGCTTTAAGCTTGAAATCTCAAGTGAGAGCGCACACAAAAACGCTAGAGCAATGCTAGAACAAAAGGGGCTTGACGCAGTTTGCCTAAATATCTTGGGTGAGAAAAATGGCTTTGCAAGCGAGCAAAATGAGGTAAATTTCATCACGAAAAATAGTGAAACTTTGCTGCCGCTTGCCACAAAAGACGAGATCGCAAGACATATCGTGGAGCTAGCGGCAAATTTATGATAGAGAAAATTTCTCGCATTCAAAAAATAGCAAAAAATGCAAATTCTCCGTTAGTAGCTATAAATTCGTCACTTCCACTTAGTATCTTGGTAAGCCAAAAGATCGGCTTTAACAGATACATTTTAAATTTCGCAAATAGAAATTTAAACACAAAAAGCGCAAAAGAGCTAAACGTAGGCTCGAGATACTGGGGCGAGGTGCAAAGCCAGGGCGAAAATATCGTCATAAAAAATTTATACGAAAAGCCAAGAATTTTAGACGAAGATATCTTGGCTGATGGGCTAAATCTTATCGAAATTTTGATAGAAAATGAAAATTTATCGTGGTTTTATGACCATTTATTTAAAAGTTTAAGTGAAGCTAAGACAAAAGACGAGATGAAAGTGCTAGCGAAAATGCTCTTTGCTCTGCAAGAAAATGTCGTGTATATACCATTTATTTATAATGGTACAAACGGCGTTTTTCAGCTAAAAAAAGAGGAGGAGGATATGAAAATTTTTTTAATATTTTCAAATTTTGCTCCACTTATTTTTAAATTTAAAGATGAAGTTTTATACGAGATCGCGACCCCATTTAATAATGTAGCTAGCTTGTTAAAAAGTGAATTTAACGCCAACATAACAGTGCAAAATGTGAGTGCTCTTTGGAGCAAAAAAGAACAAATTATTGATATAAAAGGCTAAAGATTGAATGAATTAAACCACCTTGCTATTATCATGGATGGAAATGGACGCTGGGCTAAAAAACGTGGATTTTTACGGACAAATGGGCACGAAGCCGGAGCAAATGTAGTAAGCGATATGTGCGAATTTTGTATCGATAATGGCGTGAAAATTTTAAGTCTTTACGCATTTAGTACTGAAAACTGGAAAAGGCCACAAAAAGAGGTTGAGTTTTTAATGAATTTGCTTAAGAAATTTCTCATTTTAAAGCGTACTGACTTTATAAAAAATGGGATTAAATTTAACACAATCGGCGATATTTCGCCATTTAGCGATGAGCTAAAAAACGAGATAGAGATCACCAAAAACGCTACAAGAGAGAATAAAAATTTATTATTAAATTTAGCGATAAACTACGGCTCAAAAGACGAGATCATTAGAGCTGTGAGAAAGCTAAATTTAAAAGGCTGTGAGATAAGTGAAGCGAGCCTAAATGCAGCACTTGATGAGAGTGAGCCAGTGGATCTTCTCATTAGAACTGGGGGCGAGAGCAGGCTTTCAAATTTCATGCTCTGGCAGGCAAGCTACGCGGAGCTGTTTTTCACGCCGACACTTTGGCCTGACTTTGGTAAAGATGAGCTTACAAGCATCGTTAGCAAATTTAAAAATATAGAGCGAAGATTTGGCGGAGTTTAGCGAGATAATGGATAATTTAGTCATCTTTTTTGCCGTTTTTGCTTTTGTTTTGGGTAT
>NZ_LVXF01000040.1:0-116784 GCF_002092845.1 Campylobacter concisus | reverse complement strand
CTTATTACATTGTCGTTGAAAAAGAGCTTGATAATGAAAAAAGTATATTTCTAGCGGCACTTATGCTCCTTGTCATCCTTGTAGCGGTGCTTTTTATCGTCTATTTTTTATATCTAAGTAGCGTTAAGCCTTATAAAGAGTTTCAAAAGTATATGAACAACTTCTTTAATGACGCCATGCATGAGCTAAAGACTCCACTTGGTGTAGCTGGTATGAATCTTGAGATGCTTGGGCTTGAAAACAAGTATATAACTCGCATCAAAAACGCCCTAAAACAGATGCAAATAACCTACGAAGATGTCGAGTATTTCATAAAGCGAGGCTACATAAAATTTCCACTTGAGCGGCTAAATTTGGGCGAATATATAATAGAGCGAGTGAAATTTCTCTCAAGCGTGGCCGATGTCAAACACATCGAGATAAAGACAAATTTAGAAGACGATGTATTTACTATGCTAAGCAAGGTCGAAGCTCAGCGCATCATCGATAACACCATCACAAACGCCATAAAATACAGCCAAAAGGAGAGCGAGATACTAATAAATTTAAGCTTTGAGGATGAGCGCATAAAGCTTAGTGTGCAAGACTTTGGCAAGGGGATAAAGGACGTCAAAAAGGTCTGGAAAAGATACGTCAGAGAGGATGAAATCCAAGGTGGCTTTGGCCTTGGGCTAAATATCGTCAGTGAAATTTGCCAAAAACATGACATTTTATACGGCGTTGATAGCGTCTACGGCGAGGGCAGCACCTTTTATTATAAATTTAAACGAGCTTAAATTAAGCATAAAAGCGTAAAATGAAGCCTTAAATTTAGAAGGAAAAACTTTGGATAGAATCGTTGAAATCGAAAAAGTAAGCTTTGAAAATGACTTTGAAGTCTCGCTTAGACCGACAAAATTTGAAGACTATATCGGACAAGAAAAGATCAAGCAAAATTTAGACGTCTTTATAAAAGCAGCCAAAAAGCGAAATGAGTGCCTAGATCACGTGCTATTTTACGGCCCTCCAGGACTTGGTAAAACAACCCTTGCTCACATCATAGCAAACGAAATGGGCGTAAGTATCAAAATGACTGCGGCCCCAATGATAGAAAAGAGTGGTGACCTGGCGGCGATCCTTACAAATTTACAAGAGGGCGACGTGCTTTTTATCGACGAGATCCACCGCCTAAGCCCAGCCATTGAAGAGGTGCTCTATCCTGCGATGGAGGACTTTAGGCTTGATATCATCATAGGCTCAGGACCGGCTGCCCAGACCATCAAGATAGACCTGCCAAAATTTACGCTAATAGGTGCAACGACACGTGCTGGCATGATCTCAGCGCCTTTAAGGGACCGCTTTGGAATGGACTTTAGGCTGCAGTTTTATACAAGTAGCGAGCTAAGCCGTATTGTGCAGATCGCCTCAGCTAAGCTTGGCAAAGAGTGCGACAAAAATGCCTCTTTAGAGATCGCCAAACGCTCACGTGCCACGCCTAGGATTGCTCTTAGGCTATTAAAAAGGATTCGCGACTTTGCCGAGGTAAATGACGAGCAAATCATCAGCCACGAGCGTGCAAAAGAGGGACTTAACGCACTTGGTGTAAATTCGCTTGGATTTGATGAGATGGATATTAGGTATTTAGAAATTTTGATGCAAGCAAGGCGCCGTCCTATGGGTCTTAGTACGATTGCTGCGGCACTTAGCGAGGACGAGGGCACGGTTGAGGACGTCATCGAGCCATATCTGCTTGCAAATGGCTTTATCGAGCGCACCGCAAAGGGTAGGATCGCAAGTGCGAAGTGCTTTGAGACCTTTAACATCAAGATCGATATCGAAAAAGGGCTTTTTGAGTAGCGAAATTTAAATTTGGAGCAAAAATGGGTGAGCCACATCTTTGTCCTAAGTGCGAGCAAAGGACGATTTACTTTGATGGGATCTGCTATGATTGCAGGCAAAAAGAGAAGCTGAAGTTTTATCAAGGTTTAAGCGAGGCTGAGATTAAGCAAAAGCTAAAAAATGTCCTAGCTCACACAGACGATATAGGCAAATATGATGAAATTTATAGCGATCTTGTCTATATTTTCTACCTGCACGGAATTTGCGACGAGCAGATAATAAGAGAAGTGACCAAAGAGTGTGAATACTACCCATTTGAAATTTATAAAAACGCCACAAGCGACGTGAGAGATGAGCTCATAAATAGTCTAAATGGCGCTGAAAATATCGTAAAAATAAATCATATCCTTTGTGCACTTGCATGGCAGGGCGATGAGGTGGTGAGGGAGCTATTTTTTAAGCTCTATAATGCGCCAAAGCCTTGGAAGGCAAAGCTTCACGTCGATACTGATGCATACGCTCAGGTTGCTGGCTGGAGCTTTGACGAGAGTGGTAAGAGAAGAAGCCTAGTTTTTGATAAGTGTTTTACATGTGGGCCAAGCCAAAACGCAGATGCAAGCGTTAAATTTAAAGCACTAAGCGATGAAAAATGTAAATTTTGTAGCGGTGAGATGCTGGAATTTATCATCAAAAAAGAGAGCTTAAAACGACTTGGCTTAGAGCTTAAAAACGACGCTGTGCTTAAATTTTGTCCAACATGCATTGGTCTTGTGCAGTATTTTTGCCAAAATGACGGCAATAGCGTGCAAACAGAGGTAGTGGGCGAGGGCGAGAGTGATGACTATTTAAGAGATGCTGTGGCAACGCTTGATGGGCAAAAATTTGAGCTAGCTAGCGAGGTTTGCGCTCACTACTCGTATATGATAGATAGCGAAATTTTGCTTGGTGGATATCCGCAGTGGGAGCAAGATGCTGAGTATTTAAAATGTCCAAAATGTAGCAAAAGCATGAAATATCTAGCACAAATTCCTCTTGGAAGTCTAGTAGATGGCGAGGGAACTATATATATTCAAATATGTGATGAATGTGAGATCGTCGGGGCAAATTTTCAGTGCACGTAAAAGGCTAAATTTGTAGGAGCTTTTGAGCTAGAAATTTTGCATAAAACTATAAATTTATCTAAATTTACTAAGCGCCAGTAGCATGCTAAAAATGTCAAAAGCCTAGCCACACTTGCTGGCTTTGCAAGCTTGATGGTAAAGAGATTGAGCAAATTTGGGAAGCAAATTAGCAGCTTTGATAAATTTGCTATAATTACCCCATTTTAAGGGAGCGAGATGAACAATAGACTATTTTTTGGAATTTTTGTATTTTGTGCTTTGGCTTTGGTGGTCTATCTTTTTAAACCATATCTGCTTGATATTTTTATCGCTGCACTGCTTGCTGTCGCGGTTTCAAATGTCCAAATCGCGTTTTTATCGCTCACTAAAAACCGCAAGACGCTTTCATCGGCTCTTACCACATCTGTGCTTCTTTGCTTATTTATCGCCCCACTTCTTTATGCGGTGGTTGAGATCGCAAAATACGCAGCTGGCTTTGATATAAACAATGTCACAAAGACTATCGAATTTATCAAAAATTATGATTTTAGGATGCCTGAGTCGATAAATTTTTTAGAGCCAAAGATAAAAGAATTTATCGGTGGACTTGATATTAAGATGCTTTTTTCTCAACTTGCGACAAATCTTGCAAGTCTAGGTAAGTTAAGCCTTAAATTTGGCGTTGATATGATCATTATTTTGGTCTTTTTCTTCTTTTGCAATCTTTATGGCAATGAACTAATCAGCTATCTAAAATATGCACTTCCGCTAAAGCAAGATGACACAGAATCTATTTTAAGCGAAGTTGGCAACGTGATGAGTGTGGTTTTTTACTCAACCATTGCAAATATGATTATTCAGGGCTTTTTATTTGCTATTATCACAAGCTTTTACGGCTATGACGGCGTGCTAACTGGCATCTTTTTTAGCTTTGCTTCGCTTATTCCAGTTGTTGGCGGTATTTTGGCATGGGGGCCTATTAGCATTTATGAGTTTGCAAATGGCAACATAGCAGCAGCGATAACTATCGCAATTTATACGATCGTAGTGATCTCATTTGCAGCTGATACGCTTTTAAAGCCACTTGTTATTAAATTTATAAACTCGAAGCTGGTTAAAATACCAACAAAAATAAATGAACTTCTTATATTCTTTGCGATGCTTGCAGGTATCACGACATTTGGGTTTTGGGGCGTGATCCTTGGACCAGCGATCGTGACATTTTTTATCTCGACTATCAAGCTTTATACGCTTTTAAGAGAGAGAAATTTTGTATAAAAAATAGGAACAAATATGATCTATGAAGATAAATTTATAAAAATCGAGCGTGAAGACAACGAACTTCCATGGATAAAAATTTTTACCATTAAGCCATTTCGTGAGTTAAGCGATTGCGATGAAGCGAGTAGGGCAAGGCTATTTGAAGCGATGCTAGTAGCTGAAAAGGCGATGCTTGAGTTTTATAAACCAACCAAAATAAACATTGCAAGCTTTGGCAACTACGTGCCACACGTGCATATTCATGTTATTGCTAGATTTAGTAATGACTCATTTTTTCCAGATAGCGTTTGGGCTAATCCAAAAAGAAAAAGCGAGCTTGCGTTGCCAGAATTTGATAAATTTGCAAAATTTTTAGAAGAAAAGTTAAGGGCTAGTTTTGAATAAATATAAAAAATATTTTAATGTCTATATCGTTTTTATCTTTATCATAGTACTTGGAGGGCTTTTTTACTTTCTTTACAGCTCTTATATGGCTGAAAAAATGCAAAATAATATGCGAGTCTTTTTTGATTACCAGGTAAAACAGCTTAATAAAGGTATAGATGATGAGAAATTTTCATCAATGGCGATCTCTATCTTACTTGCTCAAAATGAATCCATACAAATGTGCTTGCTAGGGCAAAGTCGCGACGAATGTATAAAAAATATCGAAAATTTAACCAAAACCCTTGGCGCAGCTTCGATGTATAACAACATTAAGCTTCACATTTATGATAAAGATCTAAAAAGCTATGTAAGGAGTTGGGATCTAAACAGATATGGCGATATGATCGCTAGTAGTAGGTTTTTAGTGCAAGAGTCAAGGCATCAAAACAAGCCCATGGTCGGCATCGAGGCGTGGTATGCTGGAACGCATATAAGGGCTGTCTCAAACGTAATACGTGATGGTAAAATTATTGGTAACATCGAGGTTTTGTTAAATTTTGACTCACTTGGAAATTATTTTAAAAAGCAAGGAATTGATCTATTTGTTCTTTTGGCAAAAGACAAGATGCCATCTCGTAAAAGCATTCCAAGTGATCAAATTTTAAATGATTATTACATCGAAAATTTAAGCAGTGCAAATTTAAACATAGTAGGTTTTTTGCGTGATATTAATTTTAAAGAATATGAATTTTACGTTTATAAAACGCACTACTTTTGCGTGGTACCACTAATAGATGCTAGCAACACACAAATAGGCTATTATGTGCTTCATGTAAATACCAATGAAAAAGAGCGAAATATTTCACAAAATTATTTTGAGTCAGAAGAACTCTTTTAGATTCTATTTATCTGATAAATTTTTGTATTTATAGTGTAAATAAAAAGAATGGTGGAAGCGAGGGGGATCGAACCCCTGTCCAAAAACAAAATGCATACAGCCTCTACACGCTTAGCAAAAGTGAAAATTTCATCTAAAAAGGCTCACTTCCCAAAACCAAAATTTAGACTAAGACTAAAATTTCAGCTAGCAAGCAGTCACTTTGCGAACCTACTCTAGCTAAATTGCTTGCTTTTGTCCTAGCTAGAATTAGACTAAGCAAGGCTCAACTGAACTTACGCAGCTTTAGCGTAAGCAGGAGCGAAATTAACGTTGTTTGCGTTTAAATTTAATTTGAGCTTTTTACGCTTTGCTCAAAGCGACGTGCCACCGTATACACTCTGCTCCTGTCGAAGCCAAGTCGCTCCCAAAAAATAAAATGGTTAGTGAATTATTTAGTTAAGTTTTGCAGGCACATCAATGATTTTTGGCTCAAGAACACTAAAATATTCAAAATCGTTCTCGACGTCATCTTTGTATTTATTAAACTGATCGCTAATAAGTAGCAACCAATCTATAAATTTATCATTTGCTGGACCCTTTAGACTTCTTGCCTCTTGAGCTATCTCTTCAGCTAAAGTTGTAAGCTTTAATATCGGATCAAGATGCATGAATCCTGCTGCTGATTTAATATTATGAAAAATCCTAGTAAGCTCTAAGATACTATCTTTATATTTATCAGCTCTTCCTAAATTTATTATCAAAGGCTCGAGTAAATCGCACATTAAAGCATAGTGAGATAAAAATTCTTCAACTATGTCATAAGAGTAATCTATTTCAAGCCTTTTTAATATACCCATTTTTATGTCCTTAAGAAATTGGCGTAATTGTAGCAAAAATTTGATAAAATTGTTAGCCTTTTAGGTAAAATCCTTGGAGCTTGCAATGAAAAATGAAAAAACTCAGAAGAAAAAACTAAGCATAAGTGATATAAAAAACAAAAAAGGTATTGAACCTATTGTAATGATAACTGCCTATGATGCGTTATTTGCTAAACTTTTTGATGATTATGCTGATATTATTTTGGTTGGCGATAGCTTAAATATGAGTTTTAATATGCAAGAAAGTACGATAAGTGCGGATATGAATACCATGCTTTATCATACAAAGGCCGTTTGTAACGGAGCTAAAAATACTTTTATCATGGCTGATATGCCATTTGGTAGCTACACAAATGAAAAGCAAGCAATAAAAAATGCGATGAAATTTTTTAAACAGACAAATGCCGATGCGGTAAAGCTCGAAGTTGGCATGCACCAAGTAAATTTAGTAAAGCGCCTTTGTGAAGAGGGCATAAACGTTATGGCTCACATTGGCTTAAAGCCTCAGTTTTATAAATTTGAAGGTGGATATAAGATAAAAGGCAGAAGCGAGATAGAGGCAAAAAGGCTAGTTGAAGAGGCTTTGGCATTTGAGCAAGCTGGAGCGTTTGGTATCTTGCTTGAAGGTACGATGAGTAGTGTGGGTAGCGAGATAACAAAGCAAGTTCATGTACCAGTTATTGGTATCGGATCTGGAGTAAACGTCGATGGACAAGTGCTTGTATGGTCTGATATGCTTGGGTTTTTTGAAGACTTTAAACCAAAATTTGTAAAACGCTATCTTGATGGAGCGGATATTGTAAGAAAGAGCGTGCAATCCTACGCAAATGATGTAAAAGGCAAAATTTTCCCAAGTGAAGAATTTTGCTATTAGGATGATTAATATCCGCGTTAAATAAAAAGCGCCAAAAGGCTATCTATTTAAATTTCTTTATAGCCCTTTATATCAAGACCAAAACCTGCAAGGCTTACAAATTCTTTATTTTTACTTGAGCTTAAAAGCTCAATTTCACTTATGCCAAAATACTTTAAAATTTGTGCCCCAATGCCATAATCTTTTTGTGAGCTTGCATCGCTTTTATTGCTGTCTAAAAATAGCAACACTCCGCCATTTTTACTTAAAAAATCCAACGACTTTAATAAATTATCAAATTTATCTCCGCTTAAAAGCTCATGGTCTTTGCTTATTTTTTGAAATTTTACATTAGTTTGCACTTTTATCTCTCCGAAAACATAGGCAGCGTGATTTTTATTTTCGTGATCTTTTATGCCATATCTTTTTGCTTCAAAACCACAGATTTTTACACTCTTTGCGGGCGAAACCTCTATTAAGCTTTCGTGGCTAAGTCTGTATTCTACTAATTCAGAAACGCTTATCATATTTAGGTTAAATTTTTTACAGAATTCCTCCAGATAATCACGTCTTGCCATTGTGCCATCTTCTTTTACGATCTCGCAAATAGCTGCCATTGGACTAACGCCAGCAAGTTTGCAAAGATCAACTGATCCTTCAGTATGACCTGTGCGAACGAGGACGCCACCTTTTTTTGCAATAAGCGGAAATATGTGCCCAGGCCTTACAAAATTTTCAGGCACTGAATCAATACTGGCAGCAAGTCTAATCGTCATATCACGCTCATAAGCACTTACGCCTGTCGTTGCCTCCTTTGCGTCAATTGTGACAGTAAATGCGGTTTCGTGACTGGATGTATTTTTAGAAACCATTAGCGGCAAATCAAGTCTTTTTGCATTTGCTTCATCCATTGCAAGGCAAAGCACACCTTTTGCATGGGTGATCGCAAAATTTACCTTTTGCATATCGCTGCTTGCCGCTGAAAAGACCAAGTCTCCTTCATTCTCACGGTCCTCATCATCGACCATAATTACCATTTTGCCATTTTTTATATCTTCAATCGCTTTTAATACATTTTCAAATGCCATAAATTTCCCTTATTAAATTTTTACGATTATATTGATTTTTTGATAACTTAGAGATAAAAATATTAATTTTGATTTGTCTTGTATCAATTATTTAGAAATTTTAGAAAAGATTTATTTTTAAATATATGTGATTTGGTAGCGATAAATTAGATTTTATTGTTCAATTTATTTTATACATAAATTTTAAAAATATAAATTTTCAATAAAAGAAACTTGCTTTAAGAATTATAGTAACAGTGAAAATGAAAGTCAAAGAATAAATGATGGCGCAGCGGACGGGGCTCGAACCCGCGACCTCCGCCGTGACAGGGCGGCATTCTAACCAACTGAACTACCGCTGCACCTAAAATGGTGGTCGCTATAAGACTCGAACTTATGACATCCACCTTGTAAGGGTGGCGCTCTACCAACTGAGCTAAGCGACCTAAAATTTAAAAAATATCTGGCGACCCTTAGAGGATTTGAACCTCTGTTTCTACACAGAGAAAGTAGAGTCCTGAGCCACTAGACGAAAGGGTCATAAACCCAAAAATGGTGTCCTGCGTTGGATTCGAACCAACGGCCCCCTCATTAAAAGTGAGATGCTCTACCGACTGAGCTAGCAAGACATTTATTTAAAAAAGAATTGAAATTATACAAAAAACATTATTACATGTCAAGAAAAGGATGTTTAAAATTTGTTTTTAGCTAACATGGTTGCATGGTTAGGTTGGTTTGGCATCAATAAGTTTTCAAAATAAAATATCCCATCAAGCCCACTTGCAAGATATGCGGACACCAAATGGATGAATATTGGATTTACTAAGATATGTTTTTATTATAAAGTTTTTCTATATTAAGTATCTTACTTTTTAGCCTCATGCGAACAGTTATTGCTATACGATAGATGATGCGTAATTCGTTGTAAAAATTGTGAATAATATGGATCAACTATATTGATTGTACATATGGCTAAATAAATTATTTTGAACTAATAAATTGATGCTATAGAGTTATTTAAAGACAGCATATATTTGAGATATTCACCTGAATAAATTCTAATTGTCTCGTGTAAGTTAAACCAAAATTATAGATAGTACTTGAAAAATATTTTAAACTGCAGTCAATAAATAAAAATCTATAAGAACATAAATCTAGGATATTTAAGATTAGGATTAAACCCCATTAATAGGGGTTTAATAAATTAAATAATTATAGTCCATCAAAAGGATTTGAAACTACATCTTTGCGATCTACTATGTAAGGTATAATAGCTGCATGACGAGCTCTTTTGATCGCTTTTTCTACCATTTCTTGATGTCTTTTTGATGTGCCAGTTAAACGTCTTGGCATGATTTTAAATCTCTCTGATAAACAATACTTTAAAAGAGAAGTATCTTTATAATCTATAAAATCAATTTTTGCTTCTGTAAATTTGCAATATTTACGTGAATATTTTCTTTTTTCTGCCATTTTCTATCCTTTAAATTAAAACGGTATTTCGTTGTCGCCATCAAAATTATCGGCGTCAATGTTTATATCAGGGATTTTCTCCTCATAGTACTCTTCTTGTGCTTTTTTATTTTGTGGTTGCGTTTGCTGTCTTTGTGGTGCTGAATTTTGATATCCACCATTGCCATAGCTATTAGTTGAACCATTATTTCGTTGTTGTGAGTACGAACTATTTTGATTAAATCCACCTTGACTTTGTCCATTAGCTCCGCTATTTCCGCCAAGCATCTCCATATTTTCAACTACGATTGAGTGCTTTGAGCGGTTTTGTCCATTATTGTCGGTCCATTGATCAAATTTTAATCTTCCTTCAATCAGAAGCTTAGAGCCTTTGCTTAAATATTGATTTGCTATCTCAGCTGATTTGCCAAAGAATGATATGTCAATAAAGCATGTCTCTTCACGTTTTTCGCCGTTAGTATTAAATTTTCTAGTAACAGCAATACCGGAATTTCCTATAGCAGATCCACTAGTAGTGTATCTTAGCTCGATATCTCTTGTTAAATTCCCAACTAGTACTACTTTATTGAACATTTTTTATCCTTGATTATTCTTCTGTAAAAGTTTGCTCGTCTACTTTTTCAACTCTTGGCTCACGCGGTGCTCTTGGCTCACGAGGCTCTTTTTTTATAGTTTGTTTGATACCTTTGCAAAGTCTTTCCCAAGCTGCGATTTCGCGTTTATTTTCATATTTAACGCTTAAAAATCTTATTATATCTTCAGTGATCCTTACATTTCTCGTAAGCTCTGCAAGAAGTGCTGGTGGTGCTTTGTAATAGATAACAAAATATGTTCCACGCTCATATTTTTTGATGGTATAAGCTAGTTTTCTAGTGCCCATCTCAACGACAGTAGCGATTTCGCCGCCATTTTTTGTTATAACTTCTTTTACGAAGTCAACTTTAGCTTTAACTTCCTCTTCCGTTAATGTCGGCTTAAGAATAAATAAAAGCTCGTAATGTTTCATTTCTTCTCCTTATGGATATTTAGCTCACTTTGTGAGCAAGGATTTTGCTTTAAGCAAGGGTGGATTCTAGCTTAAAGTTACTTAATATTTGCTGTTGATATAAGATGTTGCAAATTTAAAATAGTTGATAATGCAAAAATTTCTTTATCCATTTTTATGTTTGTTTTTAGCTCTAGCTCGGCTAAATTTAGCGTTTTAAATATCTCCAAATAGGTATTTAAATTTAGTTTTAAGCTATTTGCTTTTAATAAATTTGCGACATTTACAGGCGGTTGATAACCAATCGCCTCATCTAAATTTAAGCGGCCATTTATCTTTATATAAGAGTAAATTTTAAATAGCCTAAAAAATGCTTTGTAAAGTGAGTTTAGAAGTAAAATTTCATTAAAATTCGGATCTTCTAGATAGGTAAAAAAGTCGTTTTTTATGTCTTTTAGAGCCATAAATTTGTTAAAAAAATCATCAAAATTTATCACGCCAAGTCCAAAAACTAGCCTTTTTACATCATCTTGTTCGATGTGTGTGTTTAGGCTCTTTAACTTTGTTAGCTCGCTTGCTGCAAGGTATAAATTTTCATTATGCGTAAAGTAAAGTTCATAAAGTGCGTTTTTGGTTATGTTTAGGCCTATTTTGGCTGAGCTTTTAGCTAGTAAATTTATCGCTTCATCTGGAGTTGAGGGCTTAAAAAATCTAGCAAAATTTGCCCCAAATGCCTTTTGCGTATCAAAAAGTAGTTTCATATCGGACTCATAAAGCTCAAACAAAAAGTAGTTGTCACGACTTTTTGAGCAAAGCGATATGAGCTCTTTTAGCTCTTTTGCTGGGATCTTTTTGTCGCTTTTTACATAGAGGATATTTTTGCCGCCAAAAAGTGACTGCTCGCTTAGGTGAGAGCTTGCTTGAGCGTAGTTATACTCGTCAAAATAAAGGCTTAATAAATTTGCGTCTTCGCTTGAGTAAAAGCTCAAAATTTCTTTGCCAAAAAGTTCGATCTGAAACTCATCCGCTCCAAAAAGCAAGAAATAGTTGCTTAAATTTGCATTTGCTAAATTTAGCTCCAAATCTTTTCTATACATCGATCTTTCTTACCACTTTTGCAAAAATTTTAGCGCTTGCGATATCGGCCTCTGTGATCTTTACAACGAGCTTTTGAAGTAAATTTGCGCTGTATCCAGTGATGAAAATCCTAGCTCCAACAAAATAATCATCAAGCTTAGCGACCAAGACATTTTGGTTTTCGCTCACGTAGCAACGCACCTCTTTTCCAATGTTTGCGGCTGCCCAGCGTGCAAATTTCCTATCCATAAAGTCGTAGGCTACCTTGTCAGCTTCTCTTTCGAGCTCGCTTAAATTTGCGCAGGTGCTTTGGATGTTTAAAAGCAAGAAGTTGTAAAGCTTCTCATCTTTTAAAATTTTAGCCTTTAAAAGCCTATGTAAAATAAGGTCGGAATAGCGTCTAATAGGGCTTGTGAAGTGCGTGTATCTGTCAAATCCAAGCCCAAAGTGGCCTAAATTTTCACTTGAGTACTCAGCTTTTTTTTGAGACTTGATGATGAGCTTATCTATCTCTTCGCGGTTGCCCAGTTCATCGGCTTTTATTTGGATCTTTCTTATCAAATTTGCAAGGTCACTCTCGTAGGTAAAGTCAAGCCCCAAAAGTTGCAAATCTTCAAGCAAGGTATCTATCTTTTTAAAATCAGGCGAAGCGTGGTTTCTAAAAACACCCTTTGTGATGAGCTTTGCGGCGGCTTTATTTGCTAAAAGCATGCAGTCCTCGACAAGTCTATGTGAGTCGGAGTCACTTTCAAATCTAGTTTGTAAAATTTGACCCTCTTCATCAAGGCTCATTCTAAGCTCTTTTGTCCTAAAGTCAAATGCGTGCAAAAGCCTTTTTTTGCGAAGCTTTGTGGTGAGTTTAAAAAGTGGCTTGATCCATGAAATTTCACACTCTCTCTTGCCTTCTAAAATTTCATCGATCTCGTCGTAGTTAAAGCGCCTTTTTGAAAGGATGATCGTCTCAAAAAGCTCCTCTTTTTTTACCTCATTATTCGCATCAAGTGAAATTTTAAAACAAAATGCAAGGCGCGGTACATTTGGCTTTAGCGAGCAGATATTTTCACTAAGCGCGCGCGGTAACATCGGCACTGAGATGTGCGGAAAGTAGATAGAAAAGCCTCTTTTTTTAGCCTCGCTGTCAATAGCGCTATATGCGGTCACATACTCGCTTACATCAGCGATTGCGACGTAAATTTCACGCTTTTTCTCATCAAAATATATGGCATCGTCAAAGTCTTTGGCATCGACTGGATCGATCGTGCAAAACTCTAGATTTCTTAGATCAATTCTGTTTGGATACATGCTAGCATCGACTTCATCACCAAAAGCCTTTGCTTCAAGCTCGCAAGCCTCGCTAAATTTATCATTTTTATTATAAATGGCAAGCGAAATTTTCTCATCGCTTAGTGGATCTTCTAAATTTCCTAAAACCTCGACTATTTCGTTATTTAGGTTGTTTACCTTAAGTAGCGTCCCAAGTGGGAGCATCTTTAGGCTTTTTTGCGTCGCTTTTAAGGTCGTGCTTAGTCCAGTTTTTAAATTTACTCCTAAAATGGCCGCTCCAAAGCGTTTTGTATAGACCACACTTGTCTCATTTGCAAGCTTTAGACTCATTACTATCTTAGCGCTTTGGCGTTTTTTCTTAAGCGGCAAAAGCTTTGCTAACACTATATCGCCAAGGTGTGAATTGTTTAAATTTTTATTTTCAACAATGATGTCTTGCTTGAAGCGTTTATCAAACGGCATGATAAAGCCAGTTGCGTTTTGGCTGATGTCTAGCTTGCCACAGACGTATCCATTGTTTAGATAAAATTTATCTTTATGAGAGCTTACGGCACCAAGATTTAAGAGATTTCGTAAAATCTCTTTATCTTCGTTTGAAACTTCTTTTTCCTTGATGCCAACTAGTAGTGAGGTTAGAAATTCTTTCACAAATTATCTTTGACTTTAGCAACAGCCATTAAAAACGTATCATGTCCAAAGCCGTATTCGTCAAGAAGGGGTAGAGTATTTTGTATGCTTATATCATCAAGTTGATTAAAGATATTTACAGCTGTTTTTATCACTTTTAGGGCTTTTGCGTAATCTTTTATATGATCTGGTGCCTCTTCTGGATTATTTGAATAGAATATTGAGCTGCTAAGCTCTGTCTCAAGGTTCCATTGTTCAAAAATTTTAGCTGTAACTTCTTCATTTGACATATCTAAAATTTCTGTTTCAAATAGGGCAAGATCGATTGGGCTAGATATATTTTTAAGTTTTTCTCTAAATTCGACGTCTTGTTTATTTTCAGCTAATTCATGAGCAAGAACTATCTTGCCAATCTCAAGCATAAATGAAGCTGGAGAGAGAATTTCTAGACTTTTAGGATTAACTTTAGAATGCCAATTGTACATCAGTGCATTTTGTATTATCGAGATATTTAAAAAATCTTGTGTAGTAATGCCATAAGGCTCTAAATTTATAGAAAAACTCTTTTTAATCGTACTTGAAAGCGCAAAACCTCGAATAGTAGCCATACCAAAAAGAGAAATAGCTCTTGCGATGGTTGTGATCTCTTGAGAAAACCCATAAAGTGGAGAGTTTGCTGAACGCAAGATATTTGCTGTTAGCATCGGATCCTTTTCGACGACTTTTGTAAGATCACTTATTGAGCTGTTTTCGTCCGCATGTAAGCGTTGAATTTGTATAACTGTGTCATCTAATGGTGGAAGTGCTTTGATTTTTTTAAAAACTGATTCATTCATTGAGTTATCTCTTTTTTTGAAATTTCAGCGTATTTTATCAAAATAAATTATCATAAAACTTAAAAAGAGTTTCTATATATTTCAGCCGAATTTTTGCTGGCTAAAGTTATAATTTTGCCAAATTTTAATAATAGGAGTAACAATGGCTATAAATGTTTATTATGATAAAGACTGTGATTTAAGCCTTATTCAAAGTAAAAAAGTAGCAATCATCGGCTTTGGCTCACAAGGTCATGCACATGCTGAAAATTTAAGAGATAATGGTGTAAGCGTTGTGATTGGCCTTTCAAAAGGTGGCAAAAGCTGGGCAAAAGCTGAAGCAAAAGGCTTTGAGGTAAAAACCGTAAGCGAAGCTACAAAGGGCGCTGATGTGGTTATGATTTTAACTCCAGATGAGCTTCAAGCAGAAATTTATAAAAACGAGATTGAGCCAAATTTAAAAGATCATGCTGCTATCGCATTTGGACATGGTTTTAATGTTCATTTTGGTCAAATCAAAGCTCCAGCAAATATAGATGTCATCATGATCGCTCCAAAAGCTCCAGGACATACAGTTAGAAGCGAATTTGTAAGAGGTGGTGGCATACCTGATCTTATCGCTGTTGAGCAAAATGCAAGTGGAAAGGCAAAAGAGATCGCTCTAAGCTATGCTTGCGGTATAGGTGGCGGTAGAACTGGCATCATTGAGACAACATTTAAAGATGAAACTGAAACAGATTTGTTTGGTGAGCAAGCTGTTCTTTGTGGCGGTCTTTGCGCGCTAGTAAATGCTGGTTTTGATACGCTTGTAGAGGCTGGATATGAGCCTGAGATGGCGTATTTTGAATGCTTGCACGAGCTAAAACTAATCGTTGATTTGATGTATCAAGGCGGTATGGCCGATATGCGTTACTCTATCTCAAATACAGCTGAATACGGTGATTACGTAAGCGGTGTAAGAGTGGTTGGCGAAGAGAGCAGAAAAGCTATGAAGGAAGTTTTAAAAGAGATTCAAAATGGTAAATTTGCAAAAGACTTCATCCTAGAGAGAAAAGCGGGTTATGTTAGAATGAACGCTGAACGCGGTATAGCTGAGAGAAGTTTGCTAAATCAAACTGGCAAAAAACTTCGTGCGATGATGCCTTGGATAACTAACGGCAAACTTATAGATCAAAATAAAAACTAAGCCTTGAGCGAAAAAAAGATTACAAAGAAGCGACCTGCAAAAAAAAGTACAGGTCGCTTTCACAACAAAACCTATCTTGGTATCGGCATTATTGCAGCTATTTTGATAATAGCACTTAGCGTAGCTCTCAGTATAAAAAATAATGGTGCAGAACAGATAAGCAAAACAAATGAGCCAAAGATAGAGAAACAAATCCTAAAAAAAGCTGAGCCAAAGGTTGCTAGTAAAGAGAAAAAACAAGAATACGAAAAGAGAAAATACCCTCTAAAATTTGATGAAGATGAAAATTTAAGTAAAATTTTTACCGATCCTAAGCATAAAAGTGAGCTTGCTTTAAATTCAAAAGTTGAGCCAAAAGAGCAAAAAAAGATAGCTGAAGTAAAGAGTGAAGCCAAAAAAGAAGAGATAAAAAAAGAGCAAAACGATACTAAAAATTTACTCGCAAATTATAAAAATACAGAACCTAGCGTAATAGAAAATGAACAAAAGATAGAGCCATTTTATAGCTCAAAAACCGAACAAAAAACCGAGCTAAAATCTCAAAATTTTGAAGTAAAAGTCGATCAAAATAAAAGCACTGAAATAGAAAAAAAAGAGAAAATTAAAAGCGAGAACACAAAAGTCGAGCCAGCTAAAAAAGCTGAAAATTTAACTACCAAAAAGATAGAAAAAACAAAATACGAAGAAAAAAATATAAAAAAAGATAGCTTTGAAGCGGTACCTTTTATGCCAAACGCCAGCATAAAAGGGCGCGCAAAGCTCGTCATTATAATAGACGATGTGGCGACATTTGAACATGCAAGTATGATAAAATCGCTTGGCTTAAAAATTACGCCGTCTATTTTTCCAGCGACAAAGACTCATCCAGATACGCCAAATATCGCAAGAACATTTGAGTTTTACATGATACATCTTCCGATGCAAGCAAAGCACTTTGATAGCCCAGAGATAGGAACTCTTACGATCAACGAGAGTTTTGAGAGCATGCACGAAAAGATAAAAAAGATACGCAAAGACTTCCCACGTGCAAAATACACAAACAACCACACAGGATCACGCTTTACAAGCGATTTTGACGCTATGGATAAGGCTTATAGGGCGCTGATAGAGCAGGGCTTTGTCTTTGTTGACAGCAAAACTATCGCTCAAACCGCAGTAGCAAGAGCTGCAAAAAAACATAATCAGCCATACATCTCAAGGGATATATTTTTAGACGACGATCCATCTGCCGTAGCTGTTAGGCGTGAGCTTGTGGTTGCTGTAAATTTGGCTAAAAAAAGAGGCTACGCGATTGCCATTGGGCATCCAAAGAAAAATACGATTGCAGTGATAAAAGAGAGCAAAAATAATCTTTTAAAAGATGTTGATGTTGTTTATTTAAAAGATATTTTATGAGACTTGACTTTATCCCAGAGCCGTTAAATAGACTAAAAAATCCACCAAAACAGCTAAATTTTATCGGAGATACTTCGCTTTTATCTTTGCCAAAGATCGCAGTTGTTGGCTCAAGAAAGGCAAGTGTTTATACAAAAGAGTGCGTCACAGCACTTTGTACAGCACTAAAAAGTGCAAACGTCTGTGTGGTAAGTGGCGGAGCTATCGGCGTTGATATCGCGGCTCATAAAGCTGCTATTCCACGAACGATTGGTATTTTTGCGAGCGGACTTGACACCATCTATCCAAGCCAAAATAAAGTGGCGATAAATGAAATTTACACCAAAGCCTTGGCACTTAGTGAGTATGATGAAGGTGAGCCGCCACTTGCTTATAGATTTTTGGAGCGAAATCGCATAGTTGTAGGGCTTTGTGAAGCTCTAGTCGTCGCACAAGCTGATTTTAAAAGTGGCTCTATGCAAAGTGCAAGGCTTGCAAATGAGCTTAAAATTCCAGTTTATGTACTGCCACAGCGCATGGGCGAAAGCGATGGAACAAATTTTTTGCTTGCAAATAAAAAAGCCGAGCTTATTGATGACTATCATAAATTTGCTTCACTTTTTGGCGAGATAAAAGAGCAAGAAAAGACTAGTGACGAGATTTTAGAATTTTGTGAAAATGGCGTAAGCCTTGATGAAGTTTTGGCAAAATTTGGCGATATCATCTATGAGTATGAGCTTGAGGGGCTAGTTGAAATTTCAAATCTAAGAGTAAAGAGCGTGCTATGAGAGAGAAATTTATAGCCATTGATGTTGGACTAAAGCGAATAGGACTTGCCTTTGGTTTTGGCGAGATCGTGACTCCGCTTGAGCCAGTGCTTAGAAAAAATAGAAATCAAGCCGCAAGAGATGTGAGCCAAAAGGTAAATGAATATGCCCCAGATACTCTAGTGGTTGGCGTGCCAATCGGCGGTAGTAGCGAAGATGAGATGAGAAGACGCATCGAGCATTTTGTCTCACTTCTTGATGTAAAGGCAAATATCGTCTATCAAGATGAGGCCTTTAGTAGCAGTGAAGCTAGTGAAATTTATACCAATACAAGACGAGATGGCAGGCTAGATAGCATTTCAGCCACTATTATTTTAAAAAGATATCTTAGGATAAATTAAAATTAAAAAGTAAAAATCGGTCTATTTTTCGAGCGAATTTTTAAAAGCTAACTGAAAGCTATCTGTGCTAAAAGGCTGCTTTAATACTGTGACATTATTTGGCAGATCGTTAGCCGACTCATCGTTTTTGCAAATGGTTACAATACGAAAATTTTTAATATTTTTAAACTCAAGTATATCTTCTAGCATCGCTTCATTTTTTAAAATTTTACTATCGATAAAAATAACAAATGGGGTAAAAATAGAATCTTTTATATGTCTCATTAGATTGCTAATGTCGTTTTTGCCGATAACCTTTAGACCTAAAAAATTTATCTGAGCACTAATGGTGTCAAATAAAGCATCGTCATCGCAAGCGACTAAGATATTTGTATTTGTTTGATTTTTGATATTTATTTGTCTCTGGATAGCTCTATCGCCCGTTAGTGCCGCGCTAAAAGATATTAAAAATTCTCCATCATTATGAGAGATCATAGATTCATTTGCTTTTTTTAGATAGTTATTTATCTTGCTGAGGTAGTAGTGACTTGGTCTCATTACGCTATGGCTAGATTTTATCTTAATGTCAAAATGTACAGATTTAGGACTATAATTTTTAAGTTGAAAGAGAATGTAAATGTCTGCATATTCGGTAGAGTAAAGGAAAAATTTGCAAATATTTTCAAGTGTTTTTATGAGATTTGTAGCATCAAATTTTAAAAACCTTGGATAACTTGGATCGTAACTAAAAATGATGGAATTTTTAGTGTCTTGCGCATCTTGGTATATGGCGCTAAGAAAAATTTCCATTCTGTTTATGATATCGATAGGTTTATCTTTCATATTATCAACATCCCGTCGCCGTATGAGTAAAATCTATACTTTTCATCAACTGCCGTTTTATAAATCCTCATCGTCTCTTCAAGCCCTATAAAGCTGGTAACTAGCATTATTAGAGTTGATTTTGGTAGGTGAAAATTTGTAAGAAGGTAGTTTTGCCTGATAGGCTTATTATTTAGGTTTAAAAATAGCTTGCAAAAGCCGCTTGTTTGCTTGCTTCTTGCAAATTCTTCAACACATCTAGTAACCGTCGTGCCAACGCCAAGGATTGGTTTATTAGAATTTATAATCTCTTGAGCTTGCTCGCTTAGCTCGTAAAATTCTGAGTGCATTTTGTGGTCATTTATATTTTGGCACTCCACACCTTTAAATGTCCCAGCGCCAACGTGAAGCGTAATGTAGGCGACTTCATGCTTTGCTTTTATCTGCTCTAACATTTGTTCACTTATGTGAAGGCTAGCTGTCGGAGCTGCTACCGCACCGCTATTTTTAGCAAATATGCTTTGATACCAGCTCTCATCATCCTTTGTATCAGCTCTTTTAATGTATGGCGGAAGCGGGACGTGACCAATCTTTTCAAGCTCACTAAAAAGGTGAACATTATCAAGCAAAACGCCATTTTGCGTAAAATTTACCACTCTTGCGCCATCATCATTTAGCTCAAGGACATTGACTTTTAGATTATCAGGAAAATTTAAAACGCTACCGACACTTACTCTGCCCCTTATATAGACGCTAAATTTATTCTCGCCTATGGGCTGATTTAGCATCACTTCGCAAGCCCCACCGCTTTCTTTTTGTCCTAAAATACGAGCTTTGATAACTTTTGTGTTATTAAAAATGACCGCTGCGTCCTCTGGGATGAGGCTGGAGAGATCTTTAAATTTGTAGTGTTTTATCTTTTTTGTATTTTTAAAATAGACGAGCAATCTTGCCTCTTCTTTTGGCAAAACTGGCTCTTTTGCGATGAGCTCTTCAGGCAAAAAATAATCATAACTTGAGACGTCGTTTATATTACTCATCGCTTGCTACGTCGCTGTTTTGTTCTTCTTTTTCGTCTTCATCGTCGCTCTTGTTAGCTCTTTTGGCGACGATTATTGAAATTCCATAAAGTCCGATGAGAGGTAGTGCCATTAAGACTTGACTTATTACGTCAGGTGGTGTAACGATAGCTGCAAAGATAAAGATGATAACAACAGCGTATCTGAAGTAATCTTTTAGCATTTTGTCATCGACAAGTCCGATCTTTGCTAGAAAAAATGTAATGACTGGTAGCTCAAATGAAATTCCAAAGCCAATTAGTAGTTTTGCAAAAAAGCCAACATACTCGCCAATGCTTGGTAATGCCGTAAAGAGCTGGCCACCAAAATTTACCAAAAATGCAAAGCCAAGTGGGATGACCACGTAGTAACAAAACGCCGCCCCGCACGCAAACATAAATGAAGCTGAGATAACAAATGGGATCACATATTTTTTTTCATTGTCATAAAGTCCAGGTGCGACAAATAGCCAAAACTGCCAAAAAATGATAGGTAGCGCGATCACGACACCAGCAAAAAATGCAACCTTCATCGCTGTAAAAAAGGGCTCTTGAATTTGAGTAAATATGATATTTGAGCCAGCTGGCAATACCTGTTTTAGCGGTTCGCTCATCCATGCAAGCAGCGGGTTCCAAAACGTAAAGCAGATGCCAAAGCAGACAAAAACGCTTACTATGCTTATAAAAAGTCTCTTTCTAAGTTCGATTAAATGGGGTCTTAGCTCTTCAAACATTACGCCTCTTTTTTATCGTTTAAGATCGCATCTTTAACTAAATTTGTTGGATTTTGTATATTTTCTACCGTTTTTTTCGTGTCGCTTACGACGTTTTGTATGCTTTCAGTGACATCGCTTGCGCTTTTCTTGATCTCGTCAAGCTCTTCAAAAGTAAGCTTTTTGCGCACATTCTGCGTGCTTTTAGTTATGCTTTCTTTGTATTTTTGGGCATCTTCTTTTAGCTCTGCTATCTTCATTTCTTGATCAAATGTTGATTTTGCGTCGTTTATGCCTTTTTTAAACATTTTTAGAAATTTTGCAATCTGAACCATCGCGCTTGGCAGCTTGTCAGGACCTAAAACTAACACTGCAATAATGGCGATAACTAAGATTTCAGAAAAACTCATTCCAAACATTTTTGCCTCTATTAAATTTTATTTAAGCTTTGTATTTTATCTTGACTTTGCTCAAAATTTTATAAATTTAGCCCTCGATAAAGAGTGCGATTTCGTCGCTTAGTAAGAAATTCGGATTGTAAAATTTACTATTTTTAAAGAGCAGTTTTTCATTTTCCACAAGCAGATTTGCTCTTTTTTTCTGAGCCTCACTTAAGCGTCCAGCCTCCACGCCAACTATGCTTCTAAGCCCTAAAAATATATGCTCTCTTACTAATTCACTTTGGCTTAAAATTTCTTTTTCTCTGTAAGTTGGTTGCGAGATGTAGGCATCTATGCTATTTTTGGCGTAGTATCTGATGCCGTCCACGAAGCCCACGCTATAAGCACCCACGCCAAGGTAGTTTTTGCCTTGCCAGTAGCCAAGATTATGTTTGCAAATTTGCCCGAAATTTGAAATTTCATACTGCCCAAAGCCAGCAAGCCCAATTTGCTCTATCATAAATTTAGTCAAAGTGTCGCTATCTTTTTTATAGTTTTTTTTGCCAGCAAATGGAGTGTTTTCTTCAAGTGTGAGCGAGTAAGCACTTAGGTGCGTGATAGCAAGGCTTTTTAAATTTTCAGTTTCAGCCAAAAGGCGCTTTTTAGTGTCAAATTTGGTGTCATAGATGAGGTCTAGATTTATATTGCTAAAGCCAGCTGTCCTGGCATTTTCAACTGCTTTAAAAATTTGCTCTCTGCTGTGAATGCGCCCAAGAAATTTTAGCTTATCTTCAAAAAAACTTTGAGCGCCAAAGCTTATGCGATTTGCGCCTAAATTTTTAACATGCTTTAGCCAAGCAAGGCTTGCTGAGTTTGGATTTGCCTCGAGAGTGATCTCGGTTTTAGTCGTGCAAAGAGGCGCTAAAATGCTAAAAATTTCATCATAAAATTTAGCATTTACCGCACTTGGTGTGCCGCCACCAAAAAAGATAGTAGAAATTTCTTTTACATTTTGGTTTTTTAGCTGAAAATTTAGATCAAGGTAAAGTGCCTTAAAATAGGCGCTAACCTTGTTAAATTCGTCATCGCTTGAGCCAAAAGCACAGTAGGGACATTTGCTTTCACAAAATGGCACGTGGATATAAACTTGCAAATTTCTCTCTTTTTAAAATTTTGGCGATTATAAGAAATTTGGCATTTATAGCAGTTTAAAAGTAGCTTTTGGTCTTTAAGAGTTTGCTTGGCAAAAAGCCAAAATTTATCTTAAAAATTTTTGCAAAATGTGCAGTATTTGCGTAGCCTACGATATTTGCGGCTTCTTTTATGCTGATATCATTTTGCTCTAAAAGAGTAAAAGCTAGCTTTAGACGCTCTTTTGCTAAGAGTTGATAGATCGTATCTTTGAAAAATAGCTTAAAATTTTTCTTTAGCCAAAAGTCATTTGTGCCACAAAGATGAGCTAGCTCTTTGATGCTTGGAGGATTTTGCATACGACTTAACAAGATCATTTTAGCCTTTAAAAGAGTCTTTTCTTCATCTCTACTAAGTGAAATTTCGCTCTCTTTTCGTATTTTACTTTTATAAATAAGCTCTAAAATTTTTGACTCGGTAAAAATTTCCCTCATCGCGCCTTCATATAAATTTGTCGTATCAAGTTCATTTAAAACGCAAATTTGAGCTAAATCTTTTTTGTGTTTTAATAGCTCAAATTTATCATCAAATCTAAGTCCAGCAAATATCTCAAGCTTATTTGCATAGCTTTCGTCAAAAAGTAGTGTTTTTGTCTTATAAAATTTATTTTGATACTCAAAGACACCTTTAAAATCATCATTAACAAGCCCAATGCAAAATTCATCTTTGTTTAAAATATACTCTTTTCTATCAAGCTTAAAGCAAAGATCGTTTTTATCCTCATTAAACATTAAAAATAGGTATTTTTTAGACTTGTGGCGATCTCTTTTTATCTTGCCATTACATAAAATTTCACTTTTTAGATAGCTGATGCCACTGCTTTGCTTGAAAAATTCTACGCTTACTTGTTTTTCCTTTTGAGATATTTTGCTAGTCCCATATTTTTTGTCTAAATTTATCATTTTATCCCTCAAGCGTTAAATTTAATCCCTTTAGCGTTACGTATGATATTGATAACGATTATTTAATTTTAGTAAAATGTGCATTAAATTTTTATAAGGAGTTTTTGTGAAAAGTGCATTAAAAATTTCTATTTGTGCGGCAATTTTTATAAATTTACCGCTTTTTGCAAATGAAGATAAGGTTCTACCAGAGGTTAAAGTAGTGAGTGCGACAGGATTTGAGCAAAATATAAAAGACGCACCAGCAACGCTTAGTGTTATAACCAAAGAGGCATTAGAAAAGAAAAACCATAAAGATATCGAGAGCATGACCAAAGATATCCCAAGTCTTTTTGGAACGACTCCAGAAGCGGCAAATAGACGAGGAATTTCTATACGTGGATTCTCTCCAAGATTTACTAAAATTTTAGTAAATGGCATGCCAGTACCAGGCGATAATGCCTATAAAGGCCTTAGAAGTGTTGGAGGATCATATAGTTTCATTCCACCAGCAAGTGCGATAAGCCGTATCGAAGTGATACGTGGACCTATGAGCTCGCTTTATGGAAGTGACGCGTTAGGTGGAGTTATAAATATCATTACAGATGAGTTTAGTAATGAATTTGGCGCAAATCTTGGCTCAAGCTATAAATTTGCTAGGAATAAAAATATAAGCGGCGAGTTTTACAACAGCCTTTATTTGCACTCTGGACTAATTGACGATGTTTTAAGTGTTTCTGTTTATGGTAAAAATTTAAATAAATCAGAAGATAAAATTTCTTATGCAAATAGAGAGCAAAAGGATAGAAATTTTGGTGCGAAGCTATTTTTGAAGCCAAATGAAAATAATGATCTTACGCTTGAGCTTGCAAGAAGCGATGTGAAATATAAAAGAACTAAAGGTAAAACACTATCAACTGGCACTAACTCAGTTGCTAGCGAGAGAATAAAAGGCGATGTGATAAATTTAAGCCACGAAGCAAGGCTTGATAATATCTTGCTTCAAAGCTATTTATCTTATGGCAAGATAAAAGAGATAGCACAACAAAATTTGACGCTAAAGACTCTAAATTTTGATACAAAAGGCTCATATTTTACTGATAATAACGCCTTTACATTAGGACTAAATGCTAAAAAAGAAAAGCTTGACGAAAAGGCAACCACAGCGGATGCTGCGAATGTAAAGAGGTATGATTATTCGGTCTATGCTGAAGATGATTATCGCCTTATAAAAGACTTCATTTTAAGCACAGGTATTCGCTATAACTACGATGAGAACTATGGCTCGCACGTTTCACCAAGAATTTATGGTATCTATAACTTAAATGACTTTTTTGCTCTAAAAGGCGGAGTTAGCACAGGTTATGCGACACCTGATATCAAGCAACGCACGCAAGATCTTGCTTTGCCATTTGCTGGAGGACGTGGAGCACAGCTTGGTAGAAGCAGCCTTAAGCCAGAGACAAGCGTAAGTTATGAATTTGGTGGCGTTTATAATAACAATGAAGGTTTTGAAACATCTTTAACTGGCTTTTACACAAGTTTTAAAGATATGTTAAGTTACAGGCCTATCTGCTCAAGAGGCAGTGTTTGCAGGCATAAAGGCAAAATTTATCCAAATGGCATTTGGGAGAGTATAAATATCGGTAAGGCTGAAATTTACGGAGTTGAGCTAACAAATGAGTGGCAGGTAACAAATGCTCTTAGACTAAATCAAAGCTATGTTTATACAAAATCAAAACAAAAAGATGGATCAGAAGTTGGCAAAAGCTTAAACAACTATCCGCTTCATACATTTAAATTTGGAGCGAACTACGAGCTAAATAGATGGCTAAATTTCTGGTCACAGATAAATTATTATGGTAGAACTAAAAACTCATTTAGCTATGCTGATGATATGAGAGCTTACGTTATCGCAGATCTTGGTATAAACTACAATGTAACTAAAAATTTCAGCCTAAACTTAAGCGTTTATAATCTCTTTAACGAGTTTTTTACGACAAGATCAGGCAGATATGATGTTTTGATAGTTGATGGACAAAAGATCGAGCTTGGCTTTAATTTGAAGTTTTAAAATGTTTAAAATTTGGCGGAAATTTCACTTAATTTTAGCTCTTATCTTTGCTTTACCGCTTTTGATAATTTCAATTAGTGGAGCGATTATTTCGTACCATGATGAGATAATTGAGGCTTTTAGCAAAGATGAGATAGACATAGCAACTAATAAAAGTGCTTTAAAAATAGATGAAATTTTAAAGGTCTTTAGTAAGACTTGGCCAAATTTTAACCTTAGTTATATAAAGATAAAAGGCGAGGCAAATAGAGCTTATGTAGTAAGTGGCACAAGTGAGAATGGCGAGTTTAAGTCGTTCTTTATAGATCCTTATACGGGCGAGGTAGTCTCTGAAAATAGCGTGGAAAAATTTATAGGGCTAGCTTTAAATTTACATAAAAATTTAGGACTAGCTCTATTTAAAAATGAAAATTTATCTAAATTCGCAAGCGAGATAGTGGCGATTTCAACGCTTGCACTACTTGCGATTTTATTAACTGGAGCGTTTATACAATTTTGGAGATTTAGAAGCAAATTTATGAGTGCCTTTAAGCTAAATCTAAAGGCAAAGAAATTTGCATTTTTATATTCGTTGCACGGATTTTTGGGGCTTTATTTGGGAGCCATTTTGCTTATTATCTGTGTTAGTGGTCTATACTTTTCTTATGAGAGTTTTGCTAAGGCTATAAATCAAATTTATGGCGAAGAGAAGGTCTTTAAAAAGCCAAATTTTACTAGCAAAAATGGTTTTAGCCTAAATGATGAGCAAAAGGTAGAAAATCTTAAAAAAGCTTATGAAATTTTTACTTTAAAATTTGGAAATGAGTTTGACGCTTTAAATTTTATCCTCAATAAAGACGGCGTAAAATTTATGATCTTTTACTTGCCAAAAGGTGCTAGTGAGAGTGATGGCGTTAGACTTGTAGTCGATACGGCAAGTGGAGAAATTTTAAAAAACACCATGCCAAAATCTTTTGAAATTTATAAATTTATGCTTGATCTGCACGCTGGATATACATTTGGGGAGGCTGGAAAATTTATCTTTTTTATGGCTTCTTGTGGAGTTGGCGTGCTACTTTTTAGTGGCTATGTGATTTACTACAAACGTCGTAAAAGGTAGTCTTATTTATCTATCTCTTAACTCTTTTTAGTTATTATCCCAAATAAAATTTTTGGAAAAATCATGCAAAAAAAATACAGACCAAATGTGGCAGCTGTTATTTTGTCTAGCTTGTATCCATTTAAATGTGAAATTTTAGTCGCAAAAAGGGTGGATATGGATGATATTTGGCAGTTTCCTCAAGGCGGAATAGATGAAGGTGAGAGTCCAAAGCAGGCCTTAAAAAGGGAGCTTAAAGAAGAGATCGGAACTGATAAAATCGATATCTTAGATGAGTATCCGCAGTGGCTAAGCTACGACTTTCCAGCTAATGCGGCAAAGAAATTTTATCCATTTGATGGACAGACGCAAAAATATTTTTTGGTTAGACTTAAAAATGGAGCCAGCATAAATTTAAAGACAGAGCATCCCGAGTTTAGCGAGTATAAATTTGTAGATTTTGGTAGAAGTTTAGAGGGAATAAATCACTTTAAAAAGCCTATTTATGAAAAGGTTTTGAGTTATTTTAAAGAGAAAGGATATTTTTGATGTTGATCGTTCAAAAATTTGGCGGAACTAGCGTAGGAACACTTGAACGCATCGAAGCTGTGGCAAATAGAGTCATTGAGACAAAAAATAGCGGTGCAGACGTAGTTGTGGTAGTTTCTGCGATGAGCGGAGTTACAAATCAATTGGTTGAATATAGTGAGTATTTTTCAAAACATCCAGATGGCGTCGCCACTGATATGCTTTTAAGCTCTGGAGAGCAAGTAACGACCGCGCTTTTAACGATCGCACTTAATGCAAAAGGCTATGCGTGTGTAGGTATGACAGGTGCGATGGCAGGCATAATTACCGATGATATTCATACAAAAGCAAGGATCGAAAGGATAGAGACTGCTAGGCTAAAAGCCGAGCTAAAGGCTGGCAAGATCGTGGTTGTAGCTGGTTTTCAGGGGATAGATGAAAAAGGCGATATCACAACCCTTGGTAGAGGTGGCAGTGACCTTAGTGCAGTTGCATTAGCAGGAGCGCTAAATGCTGATCTATGCGAAATTTTTACCGATGTTGATGGAGTTTATACAACTGATCCAAGGATAGAAAAAAAGGCAAAAAAACTAGAGCAAATAAGCTACGATGAAATGCTTGAGCTCGCCTCTGCTGGCGCAAAGGTGCTACAAAATCGCTCAGTCGAGCTAGCAAAAAAACTAAATGTAAAACTCATTACAAGAAGTAGTTTTAATCACAATGAAGGTACATTAATAGCAAAGGAAGATGACAATATGGAAGCAGTTTTAGTAAGCGGAATAGCACTAGATAAAAATCAAGCAAGAGTAACACTAAGAGGCGTAGTTGATAAGCCTGGCATTGCAGCAGAAATTTTTACAGCTTTAGCTCATGAAAATATAAACGTAGATATGATCATCCAAAACGTAGGACATGACGGCACTACAAATTTAGGCTTTACAGTGCCACAAAATGAGCTTGAACTAGCAAAAGAGACTATGCAAAAGCTCTCAGCTGCAAAACATATAGAATTTGATGATGCGATCGTGAAAGTTTCAGTTATTGGCGTCGGCATGAAGAGCCATAGTGGCGTAGCATGTTTGGCATTTGAAACGCTTGCAAAAGAGGGCATAAATATCCAAATGATCTCAACAAGCGAGATAAAAATTTCAATGATCGTTGATCAAAAATATGGCGAGCTAGCGGTTCGCGTACTTCACGATGCTTATAAGCTAGATAAATAATGCAAGATTTTATTCAGTGGACGTTAAAGGCTATTAGGGACGAAGGCCCTTTGATGAGCTGGATGGAGGAAAGGCGTGTTGAATGGACGCCTTTGCTCGCATCTAGGCTTAAATTTTTACTTGAAGGAAGGTCTTTTATAACTATAAGTGATGAAGAGCGAAGATGGTTTGAAATTTATCTCTTAAAAAAGATGAACCATTCAAAAAGCATAAGGCCATTTTTGCCATTTTTTAGCCTAAGATCGCTTTATCCATCGCTTGATGAGATAGAGACAAATGAACAAAAGCAGCTTCTAAAAGATATGTTAAGTCTTGCTTTTCCAAACGGATACTTGTTTTTTTATATCGGAAAGAGCCTTGATAGATATGCGAATTTAGCTAAAAGCGATGAGGATAGCTATATGTGGCTATTTGACGAGCAGGCACAAAATAGCTTTACTCTTAGCTCAAGCGATGAAAATTTAGACATTAAACTAATAAGTCTTTGCAAAATTTTTGATAAAAGC
Source organism: Campylobacter concisus (assembly GCF_002092845.1). Taxonomy (GTDB): domain Bacteria; phylum Campylobacterota; class Campylobacteria; order Campylobacterales; family Campylobacteraceae; genus Campylobacter_A; species Campylobacter_A concisus_AQ. The sequence continues at coordinate 88,120 of NZ_LVXF01000040.1, read as the reverse complement.
ATCGATGCTGCGCTCTTTGCTAAGGTGATACTCTAAATGCTTAATAAAATCGTCGTTACAAGCGATTTTGAAAATTTAAAAGCCAAACTTGAAAGCGAGTTTGGCATAAATAATTTAAGATTTTTTATAAGCGATGATTTTTTGCTAGAAAATGCAAAGGAGGTCATCGCAGAAGCATACATTGCTGAAAAAGATGAAAAAATTTTAGTAATAAATGCTAATTCTTTTAGGACAGAGGCTCAAAATGCACTTTTAAAAATCATAGAAGAGCCTCCAAGAAATATCAAATTTATAATAGTAACGCAGAGTAAAAATTTACTTCTACCAACGATTAGATCAAGAATGCTCATAGAAAATAATCTCACCAAAAAGCCAAAAATAACTCTTGATCTAAACTTAAAATCGCTTAGCCTAAAAGAGCTAACAAGCTTTATCGATCAAAAGATCGCAGACGAGCAAGCTCAGAAATTTGGCAAAAACGAGCTAAAAGAGCTTGTGGGCGTTATCGTGACAAAGGCGGTCGATAGCGGGTATAAATTTAGCGGCGATGAGATGGATTATTTTTTCTCGCTTATCAAGCTTGCGGATCTAAATGCCAAGTCTCACGCCGTACTAACGCCACTACTGCTTACTATATTTCAAAAAGGACGACGTTGAAAATTTATAAGATAGATAACAAAAGCGACTTTGATGAAATTTGCAAAGCTATCTCGCCAAGTCCTGCTGGTGCGAAGCTCATGCATGAAAAGAGCGAGATAAATTTTATATTTATAGATGAGATAAAAACCCCGGCGGCAAATATCCTAAAGCAAGATGCTCTAAGCGTTGGAGCTGAGCTTGTGACGCATAAAGATACGATTTTGGGTCGTGAGAGTCTAAACAAAGCCTTACTAATGGCGACAAATGCGCAGCTTAGGCAGCTAGCTAAAAAAGAGAAACTGCAAGACTTTGGACTTAAAAATTTAGCAGCCTTTTTAGAGACAAAATTTATAAAGCCGACAAAGCCTCTTATAATGGGCGTTGCAAATATAAACACAGATAGCTTTAACGAACAAAGCCGCATAAATACGCAAAATGGCATAGCAAAAATCGAAGCCATGATCGAAGCAGGTGCAGACTACATCGACCTTGGTGGCGTTAGCTCAAGGCCAGGGAGCCAGTATTGCGGCCGCGAAGAGGAATTTAGACGCATAAAGGATATCGTAGAGGAAATTTACAAGCTAAATTTACATGAAAAGGCGAAATTTAGCCTTGATAGCTTTGATGAGTATTGTTTGGAATTTGCACTAAATCACGGCTTTAAAATGATAAATGACATTACGGCAAACGCCTCACTCGCCACGCTTGCGGCACGATACAATGCTGAGTTTTGCATGATGCATATGCAAGGCGATCCTGCGACTATGCAGGTCGCACCAAAATATAACGACCTAATCGGCGAGATAGCAGACTTTTTTGAGCAAAAGATAGCCCTTGCAAGAGAGCTTGGCGCCAAAAAGCTAGTGCTTGATGTGGGTATTGGCTTTGGTAAGACGGCTGAACAAAATTTATTGCTTATTAAGCATTTGGAGCATTTTTTAAAATTTGACTGCCCACTACTAGTAGGTGCTAGCCGCAAATCAGTCATAAATCACTATCATCCAAGTGAGGTCAAAGACCGTTTACCAGGCTCACTTTACCTGCATCTAAAGGCCTTCGAAAACGGCGCTCAGATCATTAGGACGCACGATGTGGCCGAGCACAAACAGCTTTTTGATATGCATGAGGCGATGAAGCAAGCCACGCTTTGGTAGGACGAGGCTAAATTTTGATAAAAGAGGCCAGATGAGAAATTTACTTCCGCCACCTTGGATCAAATTTCCAAGTATGGATCCATTTTCCATCGGCTGGAGGATGGGCGCTGGCGAGGATTATAAGTTTAAATTTAATGACTGGCTAAAAACACTGAGCCAAGATGAGCAGCGTCAATATCAGCAGCTTTTTCCTGAGCCTGCAACGTGGTGTGGATACTGGGATGAGAGGCTAGGCTTTGATGAGAGTGCGCTTTTTATCAACGATGATTTTGCTATCGACCTTTGGGAGTACGAGCCTAGATATGAGTTAAAATGGCTTAAAAAGCGCTACAACGCTGGCAAGTCGGATAAATTTCTACTATTTTGGGGTCATCAAAAGAGCGCTAGTATAAGTGCAAGTTGCCTTAGTCAGTGGTACACCTCTAGCTTTTGGCAAGATGAAACTAGATACCTTTGCGCTGAGCAATATATGATGGCTAAAAAGGCTGAGTGCTTTGGCGATAAAGAGGCGTTGGAGCAAATTTTATCCGCCAAAGATCCAGCGCAGATGAAGGCGCTTGGCAGGCAAGTGCGTAGCTTTGATGCTAAGGTCTGGGATGAGGTCAAATTTAGCGTCGTGCTAAATGCGAGCTATCTAAAATTTAGCCAAAATGCACCTTTGCGAGACTTTCTGCTCCAAACTGGTAGTAAAGTTTTGGTTGAGGCAAGCCCTGTTGATAAAATTTGGGGCATAGGTTTGGCCGCAAGTGATGAAAATGCGAAAAATCCTACGAAGTGGCGCGGGCAAAATTTGCTTGGATTTGCGCTGATGAGGGTGAGGGACGAGATAGCAAAGGTCTATAAAAATATCCATTTATGTGACGCAAGAGAGTTAAATTTAGATCATTTATAAAGTATGTTTAAGATAAAATGCGGTGTAAATTTGGAGCAAAAATGACAAAACAAGAGTACGAAAAAGCGGTAGAGACGCTAAATGCGTGGGCAAAGGCCTACTACGACGAGGATGAGCCACTTGCAAGTGACGAGGAGTATGACGCGCTATATCACGCGGTGCTTGATTATGAGCAGGTAAATCCAAGCGAGATTTCTATTTTTTCACCTACAAAACGCGTGGGCGGCACCGTAAAAGAGGGCTTTAGTAAGGCTAATCACATCAAACGCATGTGGAGCATGGAAGATATTTTTGATCTAGCCGAGCTTGATGCGTGGCTAAAGCGTGGCGATAAAGAGAATTTGACCTTTGTCGCTGAGCCAAAATTTGACGGAGCGAGCTTAAATTTGCTTTACGAAAACGGCGTTTTGGTTAGGGCAATAACTAGGGGTGATGGCGTTACAGGCGAAGACGTGACACAAAATGCAAAGACGATAAATTCTGTTTTAAAGAGCATTGATTACAAAGGGCTAATCGAAATCAGGGGCGAGGTTGTTATAAAAAAAGAAGATTTTGAGCTACTAAACGCAGAGCGCGCAAAAGATGGCGAGGCGCCGCTTTCAAACCCTAGAAACGCTGCAGCTGGCAGTCTAAGACAGCTTGATAGTGCGGTGACTGCTAAAAGAAAGCTACTTTTCATACCGTGGGGTGTGGGCGAGCAGAGCCTTGGGCTAAAAGATCACAGCGAGGTAATGAAATTTGTGCGTGATCTTGGTTTTGAAAGAGATGATTTTTTCAAAATTTTAAAAAAAGATGAGCTTGAAGCTGCATACAACGAGCTACTAGCCAGCCGTGACTCAAAGAGCGTGATGATGGATGGTATGGTGATACGCGTAAATGACCTTGCACGCTGCGAAGAGCTGGGCTATACGGTCAAATTTCCAAAATTTATGGTAGCGTTTAAATTTCCAGCCATTGAAAAGGTGACTAGGCTAAAAGATGTCGCACTTCAGGTTGGCAGAAGCGGCGTAGTAACACCTGTTGGCGTGCTTGATGAGGTAAATATTGATGGCGCAAATGTAAAATCAGCCACGCTTCATAACTTTGATGAAATAGAGCGCCTTGGTGTCATGAAAAACGACTATATCGGCATTATCCGCTCAGGTGATGTCATACCAAAGATCACAAAGGTTTATAAGGATAGGCGCGATGGTAGCGAAGAGGCGATAGAAAGGCCTAAATTTTGCCCAGTTTGCGGCTCGCACCTACTTGATGAAGGGGTCTTTGTAAAGTGTCAAAATTTAAGCTGCAGGGCAAGAGTGGTAGGCTCAATAATTCACTACGCGTCGAAAAAATGCCTAAATATAGACGGCCTTGGCGATGCGATTGTAAATTTGCTATTTGACAAGGGGCTGATTGCTTGCATAAAAGACATCTACAGCCTTAAATTTGATGATCTCATGGCGCTTGAGGGCTTTAAAGAGAAAAAGGTAAATAACCTTTTAAATGCTATCGAAGCCAGTAAAGGTGCGGAGCTTTCGCGCTTTATCACGGGGCTTGGCTGCGAGCACATCGGCGAAGTAGCGGCTAAAAAGCTTGCAAGTAGTTTTGGGCTAGGCTGGCTTGATGCTAGTTTTGAAGAGCTAACCTCGCTTGAGGGCTTTGGCGTGGAGATGGCAAATAGCTTGATAGACTTTGCTGATGTAAATAGAGCAGAAATTTTAGCTCTTAGCCAGATCGTGCAGCCAAGCGTGGCGCAGGTGCAAAGCATCTCAAACGCGCTAAGTGGCAAAACGGTGGTGATAACTGGTACGCTAAGTCGCCCAAGAGATGAGATAAAGGCCGAGCTTGAGAGTTTTGGTGCAAAGGTTTCAAGCTCAGTTTCTAAAAAAACAGACTTTGTCTTAGCTGGCGAGGAGGCTGGCAGTAAGCTAGACAAAGCAAATGAGCTAGGCGTGCGAGTGATCGATGAGAGCGAATATGAAAGGCTAAAACTTGAGGTTTGATAACTACGTCGCAAGCGTTTTAAACATAAGTAGAAACAAGGCTAGCGAGCTAATAAAATCTGGCAAGGTGCTAACAAATGGCGAAATTTGCACCAAGGTTTCAAGCGAGGTTAACGAGGCTAAAATTTCGCTGCTTGATGAAATTTACGTTGGACGAGGAGCGCTTAAGCTAAAGAGTTTTTTAAAAGCAATGAAATTTGATCTAGCTGGTAAAAACGCACTTGATATAGGCAGCTCAACAGGTGGCTTTATGCAAATTTTGCTTGAGCGTGGCGTAAAAAGCGTGACTGGTGTGGATGTTGGGACTAATCAGCTTGACGATAGTTTAAGAAGCGATGAGCGAGTAAGAATTTATGAAAAGACCGATATAAGAGAGTTTGCCAAGCAAGAGCAAGATAAATTTGATCTAATGACCTGCGATGTTAGCTTTATCTCTTTAGCTGAAATTTTGCCTGCCATTTGTGAGCTAGCAAGTGAGAATTCGCTCATTATCACGCTTTTTAAACCGCAGTTTGAAGTGGGCGTCGGCGTAAAACGAAATAAAAAAGGCGTCGTCACTGATATGAAAGCTATAAATTTAGCGATGAAGAGATTTGAAGTGGTGGCTAATGGCTTAGGATTTAAAATGATAGCTTGCAAAGAGTGCGAAGTAAAAGGGAAAGAGGGAAATGCCGAATTTTTCTACGCTTTTAACAAAAGATAATATCACTGCCGTTGCGATTGGGCACTTTGACGGCGTGCATAGAGGACACAAACAGCTTTTAAAGCAGCTAGGCAAGTTTGGCGGACTTGTCGTGATCGATAAGAATAAAGCCAACATCACGCCAAAGCTAAAGCGAGCGGAGTACTCAAACTATCCTTGCTTTTTGTATGATTTTGACACTATTAAAGGGCTGAGCGGTGAGGAATTTATTGCGCTACTAAAACATGATTTTAAAAATTTAAAAAAGATCGTTGTTGGCTTTGATTTTAGATTTGGCAGAAATAGAGCGTGGGATAAGCACGATCTGAAAAGAATTTTTGATGGTGAGGTTGTTGTCGTTGATGAGGTTTGTTATGACGGCATGGGCGTGCATAGCTCATCCATTAGAGAGCTGATACGCCAAGGCAACATCGAAGAGGCAAACAGGCTAATAGGCAGGGAGTACTCAATCGAGGGCAACGTGATAAAAGGGCAGGGCATCGGTGCAAAAGAGCTAGTTGCAACGCTAAATTTGGATGTAAAAAATTATATTTTGCCTAAAGATGGAGTATATGCTACAAGAACCAGGATAGGCTCATATACCTACGGCTCGGTCACATTTATAGGCAATAGGCTTAGCACAGATGGAAATTTTAGCGTAGAGACACACATCTTAGACGAGGTCGCGCCAAAAGTAGCGAAGCATGTCGCAGTTTGCTTTATAAAACGCTTGCGAGATAATAAAAAATTTGACACACTTGAAGAGCTAAAAGAACAGATCAAATGCGATATAAACGGAGCTAGAGCTTGTGTTGGTGTGTGCGATCTTTTTGGCAATGAGACAATGAGATACTTTGACGGATACGGAGCTGGTATATGAGAGATGAAATTTTTAAAGAGCCTATAAGCAAGCAGTTTGAATTTGATGACTTTGTGGCGAGTGTTTTTGATGATATGATCTCGCGCTCGGTGCCGTTTTACGACGTTAGCTCAAATTTAAACGCAAAGTTGCTTGCTAAAATTTTGCCAAAATCAGCAAAAGTGTGCGACCTTGGCTGCTCGACGGCAAATAGCCTGCTTTTGCTAAACAACCTTAGAAACGACCTCGTGCTAAGTGGCGTGGATAACTCTGAGGCGATGCTTGCAAATGCTAAAAACAAGGCAAAAGCTTATGGAGCAAAGATAAAATTTTTGCTTGATGATATTTTAAAGTGCGAGCTAGTGGGCTTTGATGCAGTTTTGGCAAACTATACTTTGCAGTTTATAAGACCACCAAAAAGAGCTGATCTGGTGCAAAAAATTTATAACGGACTAAATGAAAATGGAGTTTTTTTGTTTAGTGAAAAGATCATCTTTGAAGATAAAAAGCTTACTAAAAGCGTCATAGAAATTTATGAAGACTACAAGCAGGCGCAAGGCTACTCACGCTACGAGATCGCTCAAAAGAGAGAGGCGCTTGAAAATGTGCTGGTGCCATACACCGAAGAAGAAAATAGAAATTTAGCCCTAAATGCTGGCTTTAAGCGAGTCGAGAGCACATTTAAGTGGGGAAATTTTATGAGCTTTTTGGCATTTAAATAAATTTAAAAATATCTGCTTTTGTATTTAATATAAAACTTAACCATAGACAGTGAAGTTAAAATTTAGATTTTTTGGCTTCGCAATGTCAAAATTTTTGGATTATGAAATTTGGTAGTAAAGAAATTTAGCGGGAGTTACCCGCTAAATTTACTCATTTATCGCCGCATTTCCATGATGGTGGAAGTCGTCGTAGATGATCTTTGAAGTTTGGAATTTTATGCGTTTTAGTTCGCGAACTCGTAAAAATTCTTCTTCATCGATCTTTTTGATCTGAATAGCTGCTTTAAATGTCGGAGTCTTACTGATGTAGTCCCAGCCACTGCTTGTTAGCTCATTGCAAGAGCTCTCCCAGTAGTGGAAAGTCATCTGAATGATGCCATCAGGCACGATGTCTGTTACTTCGGCTTTTACGACGATGTAGCCATATCTACTCCATGCTTTGATGAAGTCGCCTTGTTTTAAACCATATCTTGCAGCAAGTGCTGGATTCATTTCGGCGATAGGTCCGATGCTATCTCCACCCTCTTCGATGGCGCGTGAGCGTCTTGTCATGGTGCCAACGGTGTATTGATAGACCTTTCTAGTGGTTAGAAGCTGTATCGGATACTCATCGTCAGTCTTTTCATCGACTGAGCCAGCCATGATAGGGTACTCAGGAGACATATTCATCTTCTTAGCAAACTCAAGTTTTGCACTCTCGATCTTATCGGCTTTATCCACAAAGAGGCATGGCACAAAACGACCTTTGCCATCAGGTGTGAAAAATTTCTTATCAAGATAGAGGCTCTGACCGCCCATATCATCTTCATTTGGACATGGCCAGTGTAGTCCATGATATTTTTTGATACGGTAATAACTCATGCCACCATATCGTCTTGGATCGCATTTTCTAACTTCTTCCCAAATTTCTTCTGGTGAGTTGAAGTTAAAGCCCTCAGTTGCCCCTAAACGGCGTGCGATCTCGCAAACGATCCACCAGTCTTGTCTAGCATCTCCTGGAGGTGTGATGACTGCTTCGTTGTGTTGTACGCGGCGCTCTGCATTTGTATAAAGTCCTTCTTTCTCGCTACTTGCAACGCCAGGAAGTATGACGTCAGCTTTTAGTGAAGTCTCGGTTAAGAATAGATCTTGAACCACGTAGAAATCAACATGAGCTATACCTTTTAAGAAGTGGTTTGTATTTGGCTCAGAGATGACTGGATTTTCGCCGATAGTCCAGAAGAAATGCACTTTGCCATCAAGGATCGCATCAGGTACTTCGGTTTTGTGAACGCCTATTTTTGAGCTCAAAAATCCAGGTTCTAGGTGCCACATTTTCTCAAACCAAGCTCTTTGCTCTGGATCAGTTACTGAGCCAAGATTTGGGAATATGTTTGGTAAAACACCCATATCGCAGCAGCCTTGAACATTTTCTTGTCCACGTAATGGTAAGTCGCCTGTGCCAAGCTCGCAGATGTTGCCGGTGATCAAGAATAAATTTGATACATCGCAAACTCCGCCAACGCCGTGGTTAAAGTGAGTTACGCCCATACCGTGAGTGATGACAGCTGGCTTTGTGGTAGCGTACATTCTAGCAGCTGCTCTGATATCCTCTGGATTTAGCCTTGTATATTTAGCCACGACCTCTGGAGCATAGTCTTTTACAGCTTCTTTGACATACTCAATGCCGATTGTGTGATCTCTTACAAATTCTTCATTTACAAGGCCTTCTTCAATGATAGTGTAAAGAAGTGCGTTGATAACTGGGATATTGTGCTCTGGCTCTAGTTGTAAGTGAATGTCAGCTCTGCTTGCAAACTCAGTCTTAATAGGGTCGATGACGATCAGTTTCGCACCACGGTTTAGCGCTCTTTGGATGTGCATAGCTGCGATTGGGTGACCATTCTCTGGGTTTGAGCCTATCATTAATATACAGTTACTATAAGTGCCAATCTCTGTAAAGCTATTTGTGGCAGCTCCGTTTCCGATTGTTTTAGCAAGTCCTGCTACTGTCGGAGCGTGTCAAATTCTAGCACAGTGATCGACGTTGTTTGTGCCAATTACTGCGCGCATTAGTTTTTGAGCAACGTAGTTGTCCTCAAGCGTACAGCGTGCTGAGAAATTTCCGGCTAATGCGTCTGGGCCATATTTTGCCTTGGTTTCTTTCATCTTTTCTACGACAAGATCAAGCGCCTCATCCCAGCTGGCTTCCTCAAAATCACCATCCTTTGAAAATACGCCATTTTTTTTTCTAATAAGTGGTTTTGTGAGTCTATCTGGACTTGCAACGTAATCCCAGCCATAAAAGCCTTTTAAACATAAATTTCCTTGATTGACTGGATTGTCTTCGACACCAGTGGCGGCACGAACGACATTGTTTTCCACATGCAAGGTTACTTGACAGCCTGTCCCGCAATAAGGACAGATGACTTTGCCTTCTTTCATCATTTTCTCCTTTGCTATGCAATATTTGCATATTTCTATATGAGTAATATTACTAGCCGAATTCTTAATCTTTAATAAAAATTCTTTATTATTAAAAATAAATTTATATTTTAAGTTAAAATTAAATAAAATTAATAAAAATCGCTTATTTTAGGGTTTTATAGCAAATATAAATTTTGTATAAATTTAATATTTTTAGTAAATAAATAATAAAATACTTAAAATTGATATTTAAACTAAAACAAGAAAATTAATTTTAATTTAACCTTATTAAAAAAGATTAGTAGTATTAAATAGATATAAATTAATACTAAAAAATAAAAAATTTAGCAATAAAATAGAAAATTAAAGAAACAGAATTAATAAAATATAAGGAAACGAATTTAAATGGAGAGCCTCCGGGGCTCTCTGTAGGATTATTTATCTCTTAAGCCAAGCTCAGAGATTAGTTTTGAATATGTAGTATAGTCTTTATTTTTAAGATACTTTAAAAGTCTTTTTCTTTGACCAACTAGTTTCAAAAGACCTAAGCGTGATGAAAAGTCTTTTTTGAAAATTTTAAGGTGTTCTGTAAGTTCAGTTATTCTAGCTGTTAAAAGAGCTATTTGAACTTCTGGAGAGCCTGTATCTCCCTCTTTTCTAGCGAATTTCGCAACTATTTGAGCTTTTTTAGCCGAATCCAAAGCCATAATGACCTCCTGATTGGTGAATTTTGAAAGAGCGATTATAGCATTTAAAACATAAAGTTAGATAAAACTACGCTTTTTAAAAATTAATGAAAAATGCAGTAAAAATTTAATAAAATTAGGGCTATTTAAAGACTTAAGGAAGATAAATGCTTTTTACAAAGGCAAGCGAATACGCTCTACTTTCACTTATTTTAATATCTCAAAAATCATCTCCAGTTGATGTTGATACGATCTCAAATGAACTTAAAATTTCAAAAAGCTTTTTAGCCAAAATTTTACAAAATCTTGCAAAAGATGGAATTTTAAAGTCGTTTAAAGGGGCAAATGGCGGTTTCGCGCTAAATAACGAACCTGAAAATTTAAGCATAAAAAAGATAATAGAGTGCGCTGAAAAACGTGAACTTAACGTCTTTGAGTGCTCATCTTCTGCGGATGGCTGCCCGTCAAATAAAGCCTCAAGCTGTCAAATTTGGTCGATGTTTAGCGGCCTTCAAAGCAAGATCGACGAGATGCTTGATGCGATCAAGCTAAGTGACATCGTTAAGAAGTAGACTTGGCAAAGCAAAAAAATAATATCTTAACTCTTGTTGCGCCGTTTCTTGCGCCAATTGTTAAGTTTAAAAGTCTTAGCATCGTTGGTATCATTGTTGCCATCCTTGCTATCATCATCGTACCGCTTCCAAGCGCGGTGCTTGACTTTTTCCTAGCACTTTCTATTTCGATTTCTGTGCTTATAATCTTAATTTCGATTTATGTGCCAAAACCAACCGATCTTAGTACGTTTCCGACGCTAATTCTTATCGTTACGCTTTTTCGCCTCTCGCTAAATATCGCAACCACGCGTATGATCTTAAGCGAAGGTCACAACGGTCCAGAAGCGGTCAGTGAGATCATCTCAAGTTTTGGAAATTTCGTAGTTGGCGGCAATTTCGTTATCGGCACCATCGTCTTTTGTATCTTGGTTCTCATAAATTTCATGGTCGTAACAAAGGGTTCAACCCGTGTGAGTGAGGTGCAAGCACGTTTTACACTTGATGCGATGCCAGGTAAGCAAATGGCGATAGATGCGGATTTAAACGCAGGTTTGATTGATGAAAAAACAGCGCGTGAAAGACGCCAAGCCATCATCGGTGAGGCAAATTTCTATGGCGCGATGGATGGTTCATCTAAATTTATAAAAGGTGACGCCGTCGCTGGCATCATCATCACTATTATCAACATCATCGGTGGCTTTGCTATCGGCTCGTTTCAGCATGGCCTTGATATGGCGACATCGGCTCAGTATTATACGATCCTAACTATCGGTGATGGCCTTGTGAGCCAGATCCCAGGGCTTATCACATCAACAGCGACTGCTATTATCATCACAAGGGCTAGCAAGGATGACGAGGACTTTGCAGAAGGCACGTTAAATCAGCTATTAGGGGATTATAAAACCTTGCTAATAGTGGGCTTCATACTATTTATGTTTGCCCTTGTGCCTGGGCTTCCGACTCTTTCTCTTGGCTTTATTGCAGTACTATTTTTGGGACTTGGCTACATCATCAAGCAGACCAAAGATGGTGGATTAAATTTAAACCTTGCACCAAAAGACAAAGCTGCTTCTAAAAAGGCTGGAGCCGCTACGCAAGGTGGAGCAGGAGCAGCTGCTAGTGGTGCCACTACTAAGGTGCCAAAGAAGAGCGACGAAGAGATCGCAAGAGAAGAAGAGACTAAGATAAACGACATCTTAAAGCTTGAAATTTTAGAGCTCGACCTAGGATATGGCTTGTTAAAGCTAGCTGACGTGGATCTCATTGAGAGGATTCGTGCTATGAGGCGAAATATCGCTTCAAGTCTTGGCTTTTTGATGCCAAAGATAAGGATCCGCGACAACCTTCAACTACCGCCAAATGAGTACCGCTTTAAGCTAAAAGGTATCGTGATCGGTCAGGGTGAAATTTATGCGGATAAATTTCTAGCGATGGATAGTGGACTAGTTAGCGAAGATATCGAGGGGATTCCGACAAAAGAGCCAGCTTTTGGGCTGGACGCACTCTGGATCGATGCTAGCGTCAAAGAGGACGCCATACTTAGTGGCTACACGATAGTTGATCCTGCAAGCGTCATCTCAACGCACATGAGTGAGCTTATCAAGCAAAACGCAGCCGAGCTTCTAACTCGCCAAGAGACGCAAAATTTATTAGACAAACTAAAGATCGACTACCCAGTTGTGGTCGAGGATACGCTAAGGATCGCACCTATAAATTTGATCCAAAAGGTTTTAAAAGCGCTGCTTAAAGACAATATCCCGATCAAAGATCTGCTTAGCATACTTGAATCAATTAGCGATATCGCCGAGGTTAGCAAAAACCTAGACATGATCATCGAGCACGTGCGCGCAGCGCTCTCACGTGTCATCACTTCGCTTTATGTTGATGAAAAAGGTCAGCTAAATTTTTACATTTTAGATAGTGCTGCGCAGCAAAAGCTTATGGATGCGGTGCAGTATAAAGATGGTGCGTATCACCTGATGATAAATGTAGCTCAAACTTCAGCGATCGTTCAGGCTCTAAGGCATGAAAAAGAGAAGCGTCCGATGAGTCAGCATGGCGAAATGGTGCTTTGTGTGGAGCCAAGCCTAAGAAAATTTATAGCAAATATCTGCGCAAATTTTGCCATCGACATCGTGGTGCTAAGTTTTGCTGAGATCTCGGCAAATACGCCATTTGAAACGGTTGGCGTCATAGAAATAGAAAATTTATAAAGGAAAACGATGAAAATTTATCACCTCTCGCACACCGATCTTGACGGATACGGCGCGCAATACATAACAAATTTTTACTTCAAAGATGTGAAATTTCTAAACTCAAACTACGGCAGAGAGATAGATGATAAATTTGCTCAAATTTTAACTGAGATAGATGCCTCAAATGACGATAAAAACATCATCTTGATCACCGATCTAAATTTAACTCTAGCTCAGTGCGAGAGCTTTACTGAGATGATAGAGGGTAAAAATATAAAGCTATTTTTGCTAGATCATCACCAAAGCGGTGCCGAGTACGCGAGCACTTACGCTTGGTACTTTTTGGATAGCTCAAGGTGCGCTACAAAGATCACTTACGACTTTTTTGCAGGAATTTTTGGCAAAAACAAAGAGCTTGAAATTTTTAGTGACGTCGTAAATGCCGTAGATATCTGGCTAAAAGATGATAAAAATTTTGAGATGGGAAAGGTCTGCTTGGGACTTGTGGCAAATGCTAAAGAGATAAATAAAGTGATGTTTGAAGCTGAAAACAACCTCTATATGGATCACATCTTAAAAGAAGCTAGCAAATTTTTTAACGAGAAAAATGACTATATCGGGCTTGATATGCAGGTGCATGCTATTAAGAAGTCATTTTTCAAAGAGGATAAAGACGATACACTAAGCAATCTAATCTCAAACTACGTCGTAAAAAAACTTAGTGAAAATAAAGAGAAATTTAGCATAAGCTATAAAGATCATAAAGGAATTTTAACCTACAATGTCGGCAATGTTTCGGTCATCGGCAACGACTTTTTGGTGGCAAATCCTGAATTTGACTTCTTTATCGATGTGACAAATAAAAAAACGCTAAGTTTTCGTGCAAATGGCAAGCTTGACGTTAGCGCCATGGCAAAGCACCTAGTTGGCGGCGGCGGACACGTGAATGCAAGCGGCGGACTATTTGCAAATTTTAAAGATGGCTTTAGCTACGAGCCGATCAAAGCACAGATAATCGATCTAATAACTAAAAAAACACAGGAGGAGATATGAAAGAAGAAGAGGTAAGCGTAGAGGAGCTTAGCTATGAGCTTAGTATGGTGCTTGAGGCGATGTTTTACTATGCTGGAGTGAAAAAAGATAAGCTTGAAGAGGCGGCAAATCTTTATGTTGAGTGCATCGATGATGCGTTAGAAAATTCTGACGCTAGCGGTAGCGACGAGGTCATAGAGATAGTTGAGTATATGAAAAAACATCATTCGAAATTATTTAAATAAGGAAAGAAAATGAAGAAAATTTTAGTTTTAGTGGCAGCGGTTTTTGCGTTAAATGCTATGGCAAATGAAAATTTAGACAAGGCAAATGAGCTTTATGCAAAGAAAAATTTTAATGAAGCTTATCTTTATTTTAATAAGGCTTGTGGAGAGGGCGAGAAGAAAGCTTGCACGATGAATGCGATCATGCTATTTAACGGAGACAGCGTAGCAAAAGATAGAGTTCAGGCTGAGAAAATTTTTACAAAAATGTGTGATGAAAATGAGGGCATGGCGTGCGAAAAACTAGGCGAAATGATCGCTTATGGCCTTGTAAAAGATAAAGACGCAAACGAAGCAAAGAACGAAGAAAAAGCAAAGGCTTTATTTAAAAAAGCTTGTGATAACGGCTACCAACCAGCTTGCGACTTCGTAGCAAAATAAATTTAAGAGGCTTAAAATGGGCTACAAACATAAAGATTTGATAGGAACTAGAGAGCTTAGCAAAGAAGAAATTTTATATTTTTTAGAGGCGGCGAAAGAGTTTAAGGAGCTAAATTTAAGCCAAGTGAAAAAAAATGACTACCTTCGTGGAAAGACCACGATCAACGCATTTTATGAAAACTCGACAAGAACTAGAACATCCTTTGAGATTGCAGCAAAGAGGCTTGGGGCTGATACGATAAATTTCAGCTCATCAAGCTCTAGCGTGACAAAGGGCGAGAGCCTAAATGACACGATGAATAACATGGCTGCTATGAGAACCGACATCATCGTGCTTCGTCACCCAAGCTCTGGAGCGGCGAAATTTGCAGCTGATAGGACAGAAGCTAGCGTCGTAAATGCAGGGGATGGCACAAATGAGCACCCAAGCCAAGCCTTGCTTGATCTTTTCACACTAAGAGAGCATGGCAAAATTTTAGATAAAAACCTAAACGTGGCGATCATCGGCGACATCGCTAGAAGCCGCGTGGCAAGGTCAGACATCTGGGCGATGAAGAAATTTGGCATAAATTTAAAGCTCTTTGCGCCAAGGATGATGATGCCAAAAGATGCTGAGGTCTTTGAGTCTAAAATTTGCAAAAATATGGAAGAAGCCTGCGAGGGCAGTGATGTCATCATCATGCTTCGCATTCAGCTAGAGCGCGGCGGTGCGGACGTGGCGTTTCCAAGCTCTAGAGAGTACTCGAAATTTTTTGGATTAAATAAAAATAGGATAAAGCTAGCCAAACCTGATGCGATCGTACTGCACCCAGGACCGATAAATAGGGGCGTAGAGCTAAACTCAGACGTGGCTGATGGTACACACTCAGTCATACTAAATCAAGTAGAAAACGGCGTTGCTATAAGAATGGCGATACTAAATACGCTTGCAAAAAATAGGGGCTAACGATGAAAATAGCAATAATTAACGGCACTACCGTAAATAGCGACGAGAAATTTAAGGCAAATATCCTAATAGAAAACGGCAAAATAGCCAAAATGGGAAGTGAGAAATTTGACGCCGATAAAGTCATAGATGCGACAAATAAGCTTGTCATGCCAGGACTTATCGACATGCACGTGCATTTTCGAGATCCTGGTCAAGAGTACAAAGACGACATCATCTCAGGCTCGCAGGCGGCCGTAGCTGGGGGCGTCACGACTTGCCTTTGCATGGCTAACACAAACCCAGTAAATGACAACGCCTCGATCACAAGAGCGATGATAGAAAAGGCTAAAAACTGCGGACTGATCGATCTTTTACCAATCGCAGCCATCAGCAAAGGACTTGGTGGCAACGAGATCGTCGAAATGGGCGATCTTATAGAGGCTGGCGCAGTCGCATTTAGTGACGATGGCCTACCAGTGACTAGCTCAAGCGTGATGAGAGCAGCACTTGAGTATTCAAGCATGTTTGGTAGCTTTTGTATAAGCCACTCAGAGGACTGCTCGCTTTGCAGGCAGGGCGTCATGCACGAGGGCAAGGTCTCAGCCATACTTGGACTTCGCGGAATGGCAAGAGAGAAAGAGGAGATCGCAGTTAGCCGTGATATGCTACTTGCAAAGCTTACCAAAGCGCACATCCACATCGCTCACGTAAGCTCGGAGTACTCGCTAAAGATCATCGAAATGGGTAAAAAAGAAGGCATAAACATCACTTGTGAGGCGACACCTCACCACTTTAGCTTTAGCGATGATGAAATTTTGAAAAATGCCTATGACACAAATTTCAAAATGTCACCGCCGCTTCGTGAGATAAGCGATGTAAAAGCGGTGAGAGAGGCACTAAAAAGTGGCCTTATAGACGTTATCGCCACCGATCATGCCCCACACCACACGGACGAAAAGATAGTAGAATTTGACAAGGCGCCATTTGGTATCATCGGACTTCAAACCCTTGTGCCACTTACCTTAAAGCTCGTAAATGAGGGCGTTATAAGCCTAGAGCGCATGGTGGAGTTAACTTCTACAAACGCAGCTAAAATGCTAAATTTAAAAGATAAAGGCAGGCTTGCTGAGGGCATGCTAGCTGATATTGCGGTGATAGATCCTGAGATCGAGTATATTTATGATGAGAAGATAAACCGCTCAAAATCGATAAATTCTCCGCTTTTTGGCAAAAAGCTAAAAGGCGCAACGACTACTACGATAAAAAGTGGCAAGATCGTTTATGAGTTTGGAAAATAATATAAATTTGCTCGTGCTTGCGAGTAAATCCTAAATCTTCAAAATCCAAAATTTGCTAGAAATTTCTAGCAAATTTTATTTTTTATGAGTTATATTTTTTAACGATACCGCGAACGACTTTTTCTATAAAAAGTGCAGATTCAATCTCACAGCACTCTCTTGTTGAGTGAGGTGAGTGGATGTTTGGTCCTATTGAGCAAGCGCTAAGACCCGCTTTTTTCTCCAAAAGCACGCCGCACTCTAAACCAGCGTGAACGGCTGTTATCCTTGCATTTGGCTTATAAATTTTTAGCTCTTCTAAAATATCGTTTGCAAATTTATCATTTATAGGCTTCCAAGCAGGGTTTCTATCTTTTGCAATGACGCTAAAGCCAAGCGCTTTTGCAAGCTCAGAAATTTCAAATTCCATCCTATTTAGTCCGTCTTTACTCATTGATCTAGCAAAAAACTCCACTTCAAGTGTGTCATCATCTTTGATCTTTGCAAGTGAGAGATTGACGCTATCTTGCGGTATGCCTAGCTCGCAGTTATAGGCTCTTACGCCTTGTGAAAATGAGTTAATAAGAGTTAAAATTTTATCGCCATTTTCTAAAATTTCTTCACCAGTGCCAAGCTTTTTTACGCTTAAATTTTCACACTCACTCTTTAGCTCTTTATCGCTTAAAACTAGTGCAGTTGCGTCACTTGGGATAGAGTTGCTTCGCTCACCACCTTCAAATTTGATAAGCTTACAGCCATTTTTAGTCACAAATGCCGCCAAAACCTTGATCGCATTTGGGATATTTTTATGTATCTCATTACCAGAGTGTCCACCTGGTAGGCCACTTACTTTTACTTCATAAAGCATACTCTCTTTTGTTTTTTTACTATTTAGTGCAATAGTGGCAAATAAATTTACACCACCAGCACAACCGATAGTGACGCGGTCGTCCTCTTCGCTGTCTAAATTTAAAAGCTTATCGGCTTTGAGATCGCCACTAAAGCCAGTGGCTCCGATCATGCCAACTTCTTCGTTGTTTGTAAAGAGGCACTCAATGTCGTCAAATTCGCTTATCATCTGCATCATGATAGCCACGCCGATGCCGTTATCTGCCCCAAGAGATGAGTTTTTGGCTCTCATGTAGCCATCATCGCCATAAACTATCTCGATCTTTGGAGCATCGCCCATGCAGACCATATCGTAGTGGCTTTGCAAGCAAATTTTTGGCTTACCTTTAAACGCATGAATGTTGCCAAATTTATCGACTGTAACCTCACAGCCCTTATCTTTTGCATAGCTAGCTAGAAAATCACGCATCTTATCGGTCTCATAACTGCAGTGCGGTATCGTAGTAAGTGTCTCAAATTTCTTTAAAATTTCACTATTTGACATATTTGCCTCCGTAAATTTATTTTATCTCGCCTTTATAGCCAGTTGCATCGACCGCCTTTAAAAGCTCTTTTTCATCGACCTTGTCATCTGCTATAACGACAGCTTTTCGCTCTTTTAGCGATACGTCTGCCTTTTTTACGCCCTCAACGCTAAGTGCGGCCTTTCGAACTATCGCCGTGCAAAGCGGACAGTGCATACTAGGCACTGAAATTTCTATCTTTTTATCAGCGTAGCTTGCAGCCACTAAAAGGGCTAAAACTAAAATTTTACGCATAAATTTCTCCTAAAAGCTCCGGATATGTAAGGAGCAAAAGCAAAATCACTCCAAAAAGTATATATATAAGTATCCATTTTTTCTTTTTGTAGGCTAGGTTGCAGCTTTTTGGCTTGTAAAATAAAGCAATGCCTGAGATCACAAAGCAAATGACGGCCACGACGCTTAAAGGGACGCGGTACTCGTATAAATTTTGTGTCCAAGATAGAAATGAAAAAGAAGTGCCAAAAAGCAAGAAAAGAAGTGCTGGCAAGCAGCACAAGGTAGCGCCAATAGCACTACCTATGGATGTGAGTATCAGCCAAAAGGCTCTCATTTTAGCTCGGCTGAGACGTAGTCGTAGCTAAATTCTTTTGGCGAATAATAATTTTGTGTGTTGCCATCAACTTCAGCGTATGGATAGCCAAAGTTATTTAGCGGAGTTTGCTCTGGAGTTGGCTTTAAGATAAAGTCGCGGCCGTAGTTAAAGCCTATCCAGCACATCTCCCAGTTACCAAAGCAATAATCTCTCACAGCTACGATCTTAGTGTCATCATTTGTTAGCTTCTCGCCCAGCCTTACCTTTGTAACGTCAGCTGGATCAACTGGTATCCAACCATAGCCTTTTAGATAAAACTCAGCCCTGCAGTGCTGTCCGCCTGAAATTTTAGCCACGCCATCTTTTGCGCTACCCATCTGATCTGAAAATCTAGACTGGCCAACCCTGATACCAAAAATTTCTCTTGCAGGGATGCCAACTGATCTGCAAAGTCCCACGAAAACTGAGTTTATGTCGGTGCATTTGCCAACTAGTTTTCCGCTTTCTAGGATGGCTTTAACGTCGCCTGTGCCACATCCAAGGATGCTGTTATCACGCTGCATAGTGTTTGCAACCCACGTATAGATCGCTTTTGCGCGCTCTAAATCGCCCTTTAAATTTCCAACTATCTCTAGCGCTTTTGCTCTTACGACGCCGTCAGTTGGGATGTGTGAAGTTGGTTTTAAAAACTCTAAAACTGCAGGATCGACCTTCTCGTTTGGATCGTAATTTACCTTGCTAAAGTCAGTGTTACGCTCTGTTGTTTGGATTTTAAACTGCACATTTAAGATAGGTCTTGGCTCATTTTCTTCAAAATCAGCATACATTGTAGGTATTAGAGTATCTGAAATATAGACGTTTTTAGCGGTTGTGTTTATGACGTAGTCTTGGGTTAGTTGCTGATAAGTGGTACTTAGTGGGAGCGGTAGCCAAATTCTTGAGCTTTTGCCCTTTTCAAGAAGCTGATGTTTGAAATTTACATCGAAATTTCTAACAACTGGACTTGCTGGCTCATCGCTAGCTAGGGTGACACTTGGAAGCAGACTTGCTGCACCTAAAAAACTACTGAATTTAAAAAAATCTCTTCTTTGCATAAAATGCCTTTTTTGCTTAATCTTAGCCAAACTTGGCTCTAAAACTGCCTGCTATTCTAGCATAAAATTTTTATTTATGATAAAATCCGCCACATGAAAAAGATTATATTTTTAGGCTTTATAGCGCTATTTTTCAACGGTTGTCTTTATATGAATGAGCGCGGAGTTTCGACTCAATATTATAATGATTGTAAAGAGTATTATGACGCGACTGGCACCTACCAAAAAGAGTGTCCGCATAACATCGTCGACTGGAAATAGCGTGGATCTTAGTAAATTTAATGAGCAACAAAAGCAAATTTTTAATAGGATAGAAAATTTAGCAAATTTTGACTGCGAGCTTAAGCTAAAAGATAGTGTAAATGTGAAATTTAAAAATTTAGATCAAGCAAAAAAAGATGAAATTTTTGATCTCGCCCTTAGCCTAAAGCCTTGGCGAAAAGGACCATTTTTACTTGATGATATATATATAGATAGCGAGTGGCAAAGTTTTATCAAATTTAATATCCTTGCCCCGCATCTAAATTTAGCTGGCAAAAGCGTGGCTGACGTTGGTTGTAACAATGGATATTATATGTTTAAGATGCTTGAATACAGTCCAAAAAGCATAACTGGCTTTGATCCTAGCGTGCATACATATTTACAGTTTGCTTTTTTAAATAAATTTATCCGCTCAAATATCGCTTACGAGCTTCTTGGAGTAGAGAACTTGCCTGAGTTTGGAGTGAAATTTGATACCATTTTTTGCCTTGGCGTGATATACCACAGAAGCGATCCTATCAAGATGCTAAAAGAGCTAAAATCTGCGCTAAATCCAGGTGGCGAGCTATTTTTAGATACTATGTATATAGATATGGATGGCGATTTTGCGCTGAACCCAAAGGATAGATACTCAAAAATTCCAAATATCTACTTTGTGCCAACACTCTCGGCACTTCAAAACTGGTGCGAGAGAGCTAAATTTAGGGATTTTACCTTACTTGAAACAAAGGCAACTGATCTAAATGAGCAGCGAAAAACGCAGTGGATAGATGGCGAGAGTCTTGGAAATTTCTTAGACCCAGACGATAATACAAAGACTATCGAGGGCTACCCAGCGCCAAAAAGAGCATATGTTAGAGTTAAAATTTAAGGATAAAAATGGCAGAAGAAAATATCTATGATGTAAAAGACGAATCGCAAATAATCTTACCAGAAGATGAAAATCCATTAAGAAATGAGATCAAAACCGCTCCACTTACAAAGCTAAATTTTAGCGGAACGGCATTTTTACTTGAAAAAAATCACGCAAAGACTAGATTTTTTACTACAGATGATATGGTGTGCGATACTGAGGGGCTTATTCATAGCGGATTTATTTTTATGGGCGCAAATCATGCTGCACTTTTAGCCATTAATGAAGAATTTTGCGTTAGTATCGGGGCTAGGATAAATTTCTTTGGGCCACTAAAGCTTGGTGATGTAGTGGAATTTGACGCGCAAGCAAGATTTGAAGAGAGTAGAAAAAGAGAAGTGAAAGTGCTTGGATATGTTAAAGATATAAAAATTTTTGAAGGAATATTTCAACTTGTCACACTTGAAGAGCATATCTTTGTCACCCAGCAAAAAAATATCCAAAAAGAAGCCGCCATAAGGCAAAAGAAAGAGCGAGAAGAAGCTAAGGCAAATAGCTAAAAGAAAGTAAGTAAGAATTTTTGATTTTCTTATATTTAATCCCAAATAAAACGAAATTTTAAAAAGACAACCTTTATCTCAATTATCCTATTTTGGTAAATAATTGGTAACATTTTTTAAATTTTTAAGGAAAATTAAGCAATAAAATTAATTTTCTGTGATAATATCCTTTCAAAGCTTTTTATCAAAAGGAGATTTAGATGAAAATTACAAAAGTTAGCTTAGCTGCTTTGGTTGCTTTAGGTGCATTTTCAAGCGTTGCAAGTGCAACTCCACTTGAAGAAGCTATAAAAAATGTAGATCTTTCAGGATTTGCAAGATATCGTTATACAAATGATAGTACTAAGAAAACTACAGCTGATACTGTAAAAGGTAATACTGCAGGCCATGCTTTTAGAATGCAAACATCATTTAAAGCCGCTATTGATGATAATTTCTTTGGTGTATTGACACTAAGATATGCTGCTACTGATGATTCAGGCGATAAAGTAGCAACTGGTACAGATAAAACAAATACAACAAATTCTTTTGGTGTATATGAGATGTATCTAGGATACAAAGTATCTGACACTACTATTACAGCAGGCAAACAACTTATCAAAACTTTCTATGATGATGGTGATATAGCAGCTACTGGTTTAAAAGTGGTAAGTACAGATGTGTCTGGTCTTACTTTAACAGCTGCTGCTTATGATGCTATAGAAAACAATGATAATGAAGTAGATGGACCTTTCTTAACTACTGTAACTAATAGCGCAACTTTCCATGATGCCCCTGCTAACCTCTATTATTTAGGTGCTGTTGGTAGCTATGATCCAGTATCATTTAAGGCAGCTATTGCAAATCTACAAGAAATAGCAACACTTTATGGTGCTGAAGCAGCATTTAGTTTTAATGTAACCGACGATATAAACCTAAACCTAAAAGGTCAATATGTTTATAGCGATTCAGATCACAAAAAAGTAGCTGATGCTGACTTTTGGGCTGTTCAAGCTGGAACAAAACTATTTGGTGCTAAATTTAATGCTGGTTACCTAGAATTTGACGCTAAAAATAAAGATAATGATGCTAGAAATAGTGGTAAAATCGCATTTACATCAATCGATGCAAATGGTCAGCTAATCAACCCAACTAAAATACTAAATAGCGTAATGAGTGGTGGTGGCAAACAATACTACAATAATATCAAAGGTGACAACGATTACTGGTTTGTTAATGCTGGATATGATATAGATAAATTTGGTCTTGGCGCTGGTTATACTCAAGGTAAAGGCACAAGCTATGCTCTTGATAAAGAGAGAGCAAAAAGAAATGAGTGGTATGCACAAGCTAGTTACAAATATAGCAAAAAACTTAATTTCCTAACTTGGTATGCAGCTGCTAAAGACAAAAAAGATGGTGAAAACTACAAACAAAATCGTATAAGATTTGAAGCAAAATATAGCTTCTAAAACCTTTATCCGAGCGAGCTTTCGCTCGGACCTTTTTAAAATTTAATAGACTCCTAAAATTTCTCTACTCTTTTTGATTGACTCTTAGTTTTATAAAAATATAAATTTTTAATAGTGATTAAGTGTACTTTAGAAGCTTGAAATTTGAAATTAATTCCACCGAAATTTTTAGCTATTTTTTACTATACCTATCCAATAACCAATATTGTTTTGCTCGGTCTTTAGTGTACTGACTTCTCCGTGCCCTGGATAAAGCGTGAAGTTGCCTTTTAAATTTTTACACTTTTCTAGGCTTTTTAGCATCTCGTTTTTATCTGAAAAAGGAAAATCCCAGCGTCCTATGCTTCCTCTAAATAAAAAATCCCCACTAAACATCGTGTCATCTATCTCTATCATCGAGCAGCCTGGTGTATGTCCTGGAAAATGATGAAATTTGATGCAAAAATCATCAATGTTAAAATTTTCATCATTATCAACTAAAACATCTGGCTTAAATACACTTTTCATATAGCCAAAAATGTCATTTTCACACATAAAAGCGTCAAATTTATTAATATAAACTGGAATTTCTAGCTCATCTTTTAATTTACCAGCATCAAAAATATGATCAAAATGCCCATGAGTGCAAAGGATGGCTTTTAAATTTTTAGCATTTTGTAAAACCCATTCTTTTGCCCCGTCTCCTGGATCTATCACTAAAGATGAATTATTTTTTGTAACGATGTAACAATTAGTGCCAAAATCTCCAAAGCTTTTGTGTATTACTCTCATTTTTTATCTTAAATTTATTATTTCTTAAAATTTTACATCTTTTTACTTAAACTTAAAGAAAAATTTTAAATTCAATTAGTATAATTTTTGCAAAAGGAAGCAAATCTAGGCAAAGGAAGAATGAAGGAGTATCAAAAGATTGAAGAAACTTTAGTTTTTAGCTTAAAAGATAAAACTAAAGATAAAAATTTGTTGTTGGGTGTTAGTGGAGGTATTGATTCTGCTGTGGTAGCGACTTTGTGTGCAAGAGCAAAACCAAATGAAACTCATGCACTCATCATGCCAACAGCATCATCAAGCAGACAAAATATGGATGACGCCTTAAATTTATGCGAAAAACTAAACATAAAATATAAGGTTTTATCCATAGAGGGCATTTTAAATGCCTTTTGCGAAACGATAGATGTAAATTTAAGCAATTTAAGAAAAGGGAATTTAGCAGCTAGAGTTAGAATGAGCTTGCTTTATGATTATTCATCTAGTATAAACGCTCTAGTTATCGGAACAAGCAACAAAAGTGAGCTTATGCTTGGATACGGTACGATATTTGGGGATTTAGCATGTGCAATAAATCCTATCGGAGAGCTTTACAAAAGTGAAATTTTTGAATTTGCAAAACATCTTGGGGTTGATAAAAACTTTATCAATAAAGCACCTTCGGCTGATTTGTGGGATGGACAAAGTGACGAAGGCGACATAGGTTACAGTTATACTGTTATTGATGAGATTTTAGAAAATTTAGAAAATAACAAGGAGCAAGTCATCAAAAAGTTCGGATTAAAAGCAGTATCGGATATAGAAAATAGAGTTGTTTCAAACAGGTTTAAACGACAAATGCCGTTGATAGTGAAAATTTAAAGGATTAAAGATGAGAGAGATTCCGTTTTATAGACCAACTATCACTGAGCGTGAAAGTGAGCTTATTGAAGAGGCTTTGCACTCTGAAAATACTACTAATATCGTTGCTAGATTTGAAGAGAAGTTAAAAGAGTATTTTGGTGCAAAATTTGTAGTTACCACAAATAATATCGCAGCCGCACATCACTTGGCACTAAGCGCGCTTGACACTAAACGCGGAGATAAGGTCATTTGCTCCATAAATGCTTTTCCTAGCATTGCACAAGCTGTTAGACATTTTGATGCTGAACCTATTTTTGTGGATGTTGATGAAGAAGATTTTAACATCTGCCCAGACGCCCTTGAGAAAGTGCTAAAAGAGCAAAATCATAAAAAATTAAAATGTGCTTTTATCTCTCACATCGCAGGGCAAAGTGCTAGGATGGACGAAATAACGGCGGTTTGTGAGAAATACGGTGTAAAAATTTTAGATGATGCAAATCGCGGTATGGGCTTAACATACAATGGCAAAAAAGTTGGCTCAGACTCCTTTTTGTCATGCTTTCAAACACATTCACGTGTGCAAAATCCTATATCAACGGTTGGATTTTTTACGACAAATGATGAGGAAATTTATAAAAGAGCAAAACTACTTCGCAACTATGCTCTTGTAAATGGCATTGATAAATTTGGTAGCTTGAGTTATATTTATGATGTCGTTGATATTGGCTTAAAGTATGATATAAACTCGATAAATGCAGCATTTTCTATTGCGCAGCTAGAAAGAACAGACAAGCTCATACAAAGAAGACAAGAGATCGCAAAAATTTATGATAAAGAGATTGGCGAGTGCCACAATATAACAATCCCTGTCAAAAAACGTGAACACATTTATACTCAGTATATTATTAAGATAAACAAAAATCGTGACGGCTTTGCTAGAGAGCTTTTGGAACACGGCATTCACACATCATTGCACTACATACCGATACATTTACTAAGCTATTACAAAAACAAATACTCACTTAAAGTAAATGATTTTCCAAATGCTTTAAAAAATTATCAGCAAGTGTTGTCACTGCCTATTTATCATAGTTTGAGTGACGAAGAGGTGCAATACATCTGCAGCAAAGTAAAAGAAATTTCTAAAACTCGTGTTTAAGAAATTAAATATTTTCTTGCATGCTTGGGCGAATGACTACTTCTTTCGCCCAAATTTCTTTCAAATTTTACTAGCATTTTTACTTTTGCCATTAAGTTTTATCTATTTTCTTATTGTTGTGCTTAAGAAATTTACTGCTAGAAAAATAGACTTTGGCATAAAGGTAATAAGCGTGGGAAATTTGACACTTGGAGGAAGTGGTAAGACCCCGCTTTGCGTGGCAATCGCTAAAAATTACGAGGGCGCTTTTATCATTCTTAGAGGCTATAAAAGAAAGAGCAAAGGCATGCAAGTTGTCGCGCGTGACGGCAAAATTTTACTTGACGTAGCAGCAAGTGGCGATGAGGCGATGATATATGCCACAAGTCTTAAAAACGCAAATGTGATAGTAAGCGAAGATAGGAAAGTAGCTATAAAATATGCCAAAGAGCAAGGTGCAAAGTATATCTTACTGGATGACGGATTTTCTAAATTCGACATAGTCAAATTTGACATTCTAGTACGCCCAAACCCAGAGCCAAGACTAAAATTTTGCTTACCAAGCGGGGCTTATAGATATCCATTTAGCTTTTATAAATTTGCTGATTTTGTGGCGATCGAAGGGCAAACTCATTTCAGAAAGAGTGAAATTTTAAATAAAAGTGAAAAAATGGTTCTAGTTACCGCCATAGCAAACCCAGCCCGCCTTGAAGCGTTTTTTAGCGAGTGTGTGGGACAGGTCTTTTTCCCTGACCATTATGATTTTTCAAAAGATGAGTTAGAAGAGATTTTAAAAAGATATGATGCAGCCTCGCTTTTGATGACGCAAAAGGACTATGTAAAGGCAAAGGACTTTGGGCTGAGAGTATCGCTTATAACGCTTGAAGTTACGCTAAGTGAAGAGTTTAAAAAGGTTTTAGAGCGACAAATTTAAGCCCAGTTTGTTATAATGAGCCACTTTCTTAAAGGAAAATTTAGATCAAAATGAGAATTTTAATCACCTCGGTCGCAAAGAAAAAAGAGGCAAAAAAACTAAGTAAAAAGCTCGTAAAAAAGAGCCTTGCAGCTTGTGTGAGTAGCTTTAGCACAAAAAGCATTTATCTTTGGCAAAAGGAGCTTTTTGGTGAAAAAGAGCAAATTTTACTCATAAAAACGGACGCGAAATTTAAAAAAGTAGCTAAATTTATAAGAAAGCACCACAGCTACGAAACCCCAGAAATCTTGGCACTTAAGCCAAAAGAGGTATTTAAAAAGTATGAAACTTGGATAAAAAATCAACCAAAAAAGGCAAAAAATGAGACTAACACCAACTAGAAGCGTAAAAGATGAAAAGGTAAAAAATGTAAATTTAAGCACAGCTATGCTTAGCCCAAGCTCCGCTCATGGCGGACTTTATGCGCCAAAAAAGCTGCCAAAGATAACAAAATCAAAATGGCAAGAGCTCTCAAGTCTAAGCTACGAAAAGCTCGCACTTCACATCATCTCACTATTTAAATTTGATGTGCCAGAGGTGTTTTTCAAAAAGGCGGTTAAGAGATACGCGAGTTTTGACGATCCAAAGCACCCAGTCATTTTTAAAAAAATAGATAAAAATTTATACGTAAATGAGCTATATCACGGCCCAACTAGGGCATTTAAGGATATGGCGCTTCAGCCTTTTGGCTCGCTGCTTAGCCAGCTAGCAAAAGAAAGAGGCGAAAAATACCTTATCATGTGTGCAACTAGCGGCGACACCGGCCCTGCGACACTTCAAACCTTTGCTAATGACGAAAATATCAAGGTCGTCTGCCTCTATCCAGATGGTGGCACGAGCGAGGTGCAAAAGCTACAAATGCAGACCATAGAAGGTGAAAATTTAAAGGTTTTTGGCATAAAAGGCGACTTTGACGACGCTCAAAGGGCGCTAAAGATGCTGCTTGCAAATGATAAATTTAAGGCTGAGCTAAAGAAAAAGCGCCTTAAGCTAAGTGCGGCAAACTCGGTAAATTTTGGCAGGATACTCTTTCAGATCATCTACCACGCCTACGCCTACGCAAATTTACTAAAGCAAAAGGCGCTTAAGGCAAACGAGAGCTTTGACATCATCGTGCCAAGTGGAAATTTTGGCAACGCACTTGGGGCGTATTACGCTAAAAAAATGGGCGCAAAGATCGGCAAGATCAAGATCGCCTCAAACGCAAACAACATCTTGACGCAGTTTTTTACCACCGGCATTTACGACCTCAGGGACAAAAAGCTGGTTAAGACGATAAGCCCTGCCATGGACATTTTGATCAGCTCAAATGTCGAGCGTTTGCTGTTTGATAAATTTGGTAGCGTTAGAACTAATGAGCTTATGCAAAGCCTCGCAAAAAACAAATTTTATAAGCTTAGCAAACAAGAGCTTGAAGCGCTAAAAGAGGACTTTGAGGCTAGCTGGTGCGACGATATGGAGTGCGAGGCATACATTGCAAAGTTTGCAAAGGGCGGCTACGCGATCGATCCGCATACAGCTACTTGCTTTAAAATGGTGGAGGCTAGCCGAATAAACGTCATTACTTCGACTGCGCACTGGGTAAAATTTACGCCAAGCATGATCAAAGCGTGCCAGATCAAAGATACAAAAGATGAAAAAGATGCGCTCGCAAAGACCGCTAAAATCTTAAACGACAGCGTGCCAAGCTCAATTAATTCGCTATTTAGTACAAAAATTTTGCATAAAAATATCATAAAAGAGGACGAGATCAAAAAGTGCGTCCTAGAATGGATTGAACGATGATAATCATCCCGGCTCGCCTTGCCTCAACAAGGTTTAGTAACAAAATTTTAAAAGAGATAAATGGCGTGCCAATGTTTGTGGCAACGGCTCTTAGAGTAAGTGGCGTGGATGATGTGGCAGTTGCTGTGGATGAGCAAAGTGTGCTGGATATCGCCAAAGCTCACGGCATAAAAGCTGTGCTAACTAGCAAAGATCATCAAAGTGGCACTGACAGGATAAACGAAGCGGCGCAAATTTTGGGGCTAAGCGAGAGCGAGATCATCATAAATGTTCAGGCTGATGAGCCATTTATCGAGCCTGAAAACATCGCTAAATTTAGGGCTTTTTGCGAGCAAAACAAAGGGAAAGCTTTTATGTTTTCTTGCTATAAAAAGATGGACGATGAGTTTGCGGATGATAAAAATTTAGTCAAAGTGGTGACTGATTTTGAGGGCTACGCGCTTTATTTTTCAAGATCAAGGATACCATTTAATAGAAGCGAGTGCAAAAGCTACAAGGCGCACCTTGGCATCTATGGATACAGCGTAAAGAGCCTAAAAGAGTTTTGCGGCCTCTTGCCTTCAAGCCTTGAAAATACCGAGAAACTCGAGCAGCTGCGCGCCCTAGAAAATGGCAAAAATATAGCGATGCTAGAGGTTGAAAGTCAAAGTATCGGCATCGATAGCGAAGAGGACTACCAAAGAGCGCTAGCTAAATTTGGTAAGAAATAAGTTGGCAAATTCTCTTTAAATAAAGTCAATATTTAAGGAGAATTTATCTAAATTATTAATCTTTAAATGCAGCAAAAAATATTTTTCTACTCAAATAATATAAAACTAATTTTTCTTGATTTTTATTTTTTTAATTCTGTCTTTAACTACGTAAAATTTTAAAATCGCACTCGAGTAAAAGTCTTTATAGAAACCTAAAAATTTAGGCTCTTTCTTAGTGCAGATAGCTGCAAACACGCTTTCAAGGTCTATTCTCTCTTTTTGTGTCAAATTTTCCATCTATTTTCCTAACAACTTTCTCATCTTATTGATAACAAATAATATTTCATCATCGTCAAGCTCACATAGTAGCTTACAAACTGCAGCAGCAGCTTGTGGCTTTGAGTTGCCAAGCCTCCAATCTTGATATGTTCTCATTGGTACACCAAGCTCTTCTGCCATTTTTGCTTGTGAAATTTTCTTACCGATATTTTTTGCCTCAACTGCATTGTGAAGCAAATTAAATATATCACTTGTTTCAATCATTAAAGTATTATACGGATTATTTTATTAAGTATACATAAAACAATATATAAATAATAGAAATACGTATAAATAAATTAAAATATATTATATATTATACTATAAAACATTATATTAGTACGTAAAAACGTATAAAAATATTAGAACGTAGAGGTAATATAAAAGACTTTTAAGTTTGTTTAATTATTTTTTATAATTTAATTTTTGAGAAAATTTATATAATTGATATTAGATAAGCTTAGTTATATAGACTAAAGATATATAAATAAATTATTTAAACTTAAATACTTGACATTGATAAACTAAAGTTGTATAATCCGCTTAGCAATTAAAAAGAAAGAGTGCTAAAAGTGAGTAAAACAAATAAACGTGATTTGATACTAAATTCTATCATTGAAGCCTATTTGCAGGACAATGCGCCTATTGGTTCAAACGAGCTTGGCTCTCGTATGAGCGCGGCTATTCCAGCTTCTACGATACGCGTTTATTTTAAAAAGCTTTCAGATGAGGGCGAGATCACAAAGCTTCACATTAGTGGCGGTAGGATACCTACAGTTGCAGCGATGAGAAGATATTGGAGTGAAATTTTTACTATAAGTGATATAAATTTGGAGATAAATGATGCCGAAGAACTGAAAAAGTTATGCGATGAATTTGAGCTTTATTGTATGATTTTTGGCACGATCGATAAGGAGTTGCTAGAAATTTTAAATTTAAACGATAGATATATGATCTTAAATTTTGGTGAAGATGAGATCGTTATTAAATTTGATGCTAGGATGTATAAATTTTTAAGTAATCTTGCCGGAGTTAGTTTAAACAAGCTTGAGCTTATCTGCTCTCAAGTTGGTTTAAGCGAACTAAAAAGTAAAATAAGAGAGCTTAAAAGGACTAAAATTTACTTCCAAGAAAACGAAATTTTAGCCTTTGATATGTTTAAGGATAGACGTTTTAAGATGGTTTTTGACCCAAGTTTTAGTCTGCAAATGGATGAAAAACTTACATTTTCTCCTATGTTTGATGAAAATTTTATGGGGCTCAAATTTAGTGCAAACTATCTTGGCAACGAAGCACAGATGATCTGTGCTGGCAGTATTTATACTGACTATGTGAAATTTATAAATCTAATAAAGGAGGCTGCGTGAGCGAAGAGGTAAAAGAGCAAAACCTACCTGAGGTTGAGCCTGTGCAAGAACTAGCTAATGATAGTGTAAATTTGGACGCACTTGGCGATATTTCAAAGGTTGAGAAACTTGAAAAAGAGCTCGGGGAGATAACTGATAAATACTATAGAGCAAATGCTGAGTTTGAAAATATTAAAAAGCGATATGAAAAAGAGAAGACGGACGTTGCAAACTATGCAAATGAGAAATTTGCTAGGGATTTGCTACCAGTCATAGATGCTCTTGAGATCGCTGCAAATTTTGATCCAGAAGATGATGAATTTGCTAAAAAGATCAAAGAGGGTATTTTGATAACTATAAATCAGTTTAAAAAATGCTTTGAAAAGCATGGCGTAAGCGAGATACCAACTGATACTGAGTTTGATCCAAGCGTGCATAATGCCGTTTTAAGGGTCGATAGCGAGGAGAAGCAGAGTGGTCAAATCGTGCAGGCTTTGCAAAAAGGCTATATGATAAATGGTAGGGTTTTGCGCCCAGCTATGGTCAGTGTAGCAAACTAAATTTATAAAAATAAAATCTAATAAAAAGGAAAAATATGTCAAAAGTTATAGGTATAGACTTAGGTACAACAAACTCTTGTGTGAGCGTTTTTGAGCGCGGCGAGAGCAAAGTTATCCCAAACAAAGAGGGTAAAAATACAACTCCATCAGTTGTTGCTTTCACAGACAAGGGTGAAATTCTAGTAGGTGACGTTGCAAAACGTCAAGCAGTTACAAACCCTGAAAAAACGATATATTCTATCAAACGTATCATGGGTTTGATGAGCAATGAAAAAAATGCTGAAGAGGCAAAAAGCCGCTTGCCATATCACGTCGTGGATAGAAACGGCGCTTGTGCGGTTGAGATCGCTGGTAAGGTTTACACTCCACAAGAAATTTCAGCAAAAATTCTTATCAAACTAAAAGAAGATGCTGAAGCATATCTTGGAGAGAAGGTAACAGATGCGGTTATTACTGTGCCAGCTTACTTTAATGATAGCCAAAGAAAAGCTACAAAAGAGGCTGGAACGATCGCAGGGCTAAACGTACTTCGTATCATCAACGAGCCAACAGCTGCAGCACTTGCTTATGGTCTTGATAAAAAAGAGGCTGAGAAAATTTTAGTTTACGACCTAGGTGGTGGTACATTTGACGTTACAGTGCTAGAGACTGGTGATAATATCGTTGAAGTTTTGGCAACTGGCGGTAACGCATTCTTGGGCGGCGATGACTTTGATAACAAGATAATCGACTGGCTAGTAAGCGAGTTTAAAAACGAAAATGGTATCGATCTAAAAGGCGATATTATGGCACTTCAACGCTTAAAAGAAGCTGCTGAAAATGCTAAAAAAGAGTTAAGCTCAGCTCAAGAGACTGAGATAAATTTACCATTTATCACAGCTGATGCAACTGGTCCAAAACACCTTGTCAAAAAGCTAACTCGTGCTAAATTTGAGGGCATGATCGACTCACTTGTGGGCGAGACTATCACTAAGATAAACGAGGTAACAAAAGACGCTGGTTTAAATAAAAGCGACATCAAAGAGGTCGTAATGGTCGGTGGTTCAACTCGTGTGCCACTAGTTCAAGAAGAGGTTAAAAAAGCATTTGGTAAAGAGCTAAATAAGAGCGTAAATCCAGATGAGGTCGTAGCTATCGGTGCTGCTATACAAGGTGCTGTTATAAAAGGTGACGTTAAGGATGTACTACTTCTTGACGTAACTCCACTTAGCCTTGGTATCGAAACACTTGGCGGTGTGATGACAAAGATAATTGAAAAAGGTACAACCATACCAACTAAGAAAAGCCAAGTCTTCTCGACTGCTGAAGATAACCAAAGTGCCGTTACTATCATGGTTTTACAAGGCGAACGTGAGTTTGCAAGGGATAATAAATCACTTGGAAATTTTAACCTTGAAGGCATCCCAGCAGCTCCAAGAGGTGTTCCTCAAATCGAAGTTGAGTTTGACATTGACGCAAACGGAATTTTAACTGTTTCAGCAAAAGATAAAGCAACTGGCAAAGCCCAAAACATCACCATCTCTGGATCAAGCGGCTTAAGCGAAGAAGAGATAAATAACATGGTAAAAGACGCCGAGCTTCACAAAGAAGAGGACAAAAAGCGTAAAGACGCAGTCGAAGCTAGAAACCAGGCTGACGCACTAGTTCATCAAACTGAAAAGAGCATGAGCGAGCTTGGCGAGAAAGTCCCAGCTGAAGATAGAAGTAACATCGAAGCTGTACTAAACGACCTAAAAGAGGTCTTAAAAGATGAAAATTCTTCAAAAGAGCAAATCGATGCAAAAGTAGAAGCTCTAAGCAAGGCCAGCCACAAACTAGCAGAAGCTATGTACAAAAAAGATGAAAACGCTGGTGCGAACGGTGGAAACAACAAAAAAGACGACGACGTTATAGACGCTGAAGTCGAGTAAAACTCCTAGAGCAGGGCGCTTGCCTTGCTCTTTTATAAATTTATCTTCATAAATTCTTAAAATTGATTCAAAATAAGCAGTTTAAATAGTTAAAATTTATATAATGCCAAACAAAAAAGGCAAAAAATGTATTTATTTTTTTTGATTACTCATTTAATTTGTGCCATTGTATTTATAGGATACGTATTTTTTGATGTTTGCATATATCCGTTTGCTAAAAAAACGGTTGATGCTAAAACCCTTGAAATAGTTAAAAAAGCCTATACAAAAGGAAGTGCAAAGGTATTTGGCACGGCATTTTTATTGCTTTTAATAAGTGGCGCTTATATGGCAAAAGACTATTTTGGAGGCGAGCTTGGCTGGTGGCAAAGCAACTTTCAAAAGCTACTACTTGTAAAAATTTTTGTTTTACTCATAATGTGCCTTGTAACTTTTATCTCTGTTTTTAATGTAGTTATTTTAAAAAAGCCTGATCCATTTGGTAAATTTTCACATTTAATAGCTCTAGTGCTTTGCCTAATAATGGTCATTTTAGCAAAAGTAATGTGGTGGGCTTAAAGTTTAGCTAGCAAATTTAAGTAAATCGCCAGCTAGAAGTTAAAAATTCTCTAATCGATACTCTTTAACTTGTCTTTATTTAGCCCTTCTTCTATGCGTTTTATCTCTTCACTTCCGTCTCTTACGACGTTTTTGTCAAATTCCAAGTAGTCATTTATCTTTTTTGGATATTCAACGTGACTTAGGATAAATTTAAAGACATTTAGCCTAGCTTCTTTTTTGTTATCGCTTGAGACGATGACCCATGGTGAAATGCTATTGTGAGAGGCAAGAAGCATAGAATATTTAGCGATAGAGTATTGATCCCAAAGTTCTTGCGCTTTTTGATCAACGGGTGAAATTTTAAACTGCTTTAGCGGATCATTTTGTCTCTCTTTGAAGCGTTTTTTCTGCTCATCTTTTGTGATTGATAGATAAATTTTAAAGAAAATTATACCGGAATTTATGATCATCTCTTCAAATTTTGGCACTTCACGTAAAAATTCCTTATGCTCTTCTTGCGTGCAAAAGCCCATTACTGGCTCAACGCCAGCTCTATTGTACCAACTTCTATCAAAGATCACGATCTCTCCGGCACTTGGCAGATGAGTCACATATCTTTGAAAATACCACTGCGTTTTTTCGACATCACTTGGCTTAGCAAGCGCTACTATACGGCAACCTCTTGGATTTAGATGCTCAGTTAGGCGTTTTATCGTTCCTCCTTTGCCGGCTGCGTCGCGCCCTTCCATTAGCATGAGTACTCTAAGGCCTTTTTCTTTTACGTAATTTTGAAATTTTAAAAGTTCAATTTGAAGTAGTCTAAGCTCTTCCTCGTAGCCAAGCTTCTCGCTTTTTTGGTGTTTTTTGTCTTTTGACATCTTTGCTCCTTTAAAATTTCACGTATTTTCACAATTTTACAATAAAATAGAATAAATTTAAGAATTTAGACTAAAATCATCTTTTTTAATTTAGCAAGGATTAGTATGTTTTTAAAATTTCTTTTTTCGCTTATTTTATTTGCAGGCTCGCTTTTTGCCGAGGTTTTAGATGTTAGTAAAGCCTTTGTTTTAACTCCAAGCGTTGATAGTCAAAATGTTGAAGTGAAGTTTAACTTTGGTGAAAATATCTATCTTTATAAAGAGAGTTTTGAGATTAAGCTAGCTGGCAAAAGGATAAATGAGCTATTAAATTTGCCAAGTAGTGAAAATACGGGAGAATATGAAATTTATCCAAAAGATTTTTCGATTTTTATCCCATTAAATTTAGTAAAAGAAAATCTTTCACATGGCAAAGCGATACTTGACATTAACTATCAAGGCTGTGCTAAAAACGGCATTTGTTACCGTCCACAAAGCAGAATTTATGAGATAACTGACCAAGCTGGAAAATTTAGCATCGCCACTTTTAAAAAAGAGCAAAAAAACGATGCCGACAGCTTTGCTGAAGAATTTTCTAGCGAGCAAGATATTGCAAATGGGCTTGGAGATAAAAATTTCTTTATCTCACTTCTTACTTTTTTTGGTTATGGTCTCTTGCTTTCACTAACACCTTGCGTCTTTCCGATGATACCGATACTTTCAAGCATAATCGTCTCAAAGGGTGCTAATTTAAATGCAAAAAAAGGCTTTTTATTATCATTCATTTATGTTGTCGCGATGAGCCTAGCTTATGCACTAGCTGGAGTTGCAGCTAGCCTACTTGGCTTTGGTATCGCAGGTGCTTTGCAAAATATCTATGTACTTGGCACTTTTGCGGCCATTTTTGTCATTTTAAGCTTTAGCATGTTTGGATTTTATGATATAAAATTGCCAGCAAAATTTGAAAATTTGATAAGTAAAAAATCGCAAAATAGCTCAGGCTATGTTGGAATTTTTATTATGGGCTTTGCCTCAGCTCTAATCGTATCACCTTGCGTTGCAGCACCATTAGCGGGCGCACTTCTTTATATTGCCCAAAGTGGAAATGCCTTTTATGGTGGCATTATGCTTTTTGTCATGGGGCTTGGCATGGGCGTGCCACTACTTATTATTGGGCTAAGCTCTGGGAGGCTTCTGCCAAAACCTGGTAGCTGGATGGATGAAGTGAAAAAAATCTTTGGTTTTTTAATGCTCATAATGGCGATTTGGATCCTTGCACGTGTGCTCGGAGAATTTTTTGAGCTATTAGGATATGGCATTATAGGCGTTTTTATGGCAGTTTATTTTGGCGCATTTGAAGTAGCAGAGCAAAGCTGGGCTAAGTTCAAAAAAGCGTTTTTTATCCTAGTTTTTATATATTCAGTTATGCTAATAGTTGGTTCATTTTTGGGCTCAAAGGAGGCTTTTTCTCCGCTTTCTGGACTAAATTTGGCAAAAAGTGATAGTGCGTTAAAATTTAATTCCGTTAAAAATTTAGATGAACTAAATAAGATAATAAAAAACTCAAAGAAGCCCGTTCTAGTAGATTTTTATGCTGATTGGTGTGCAAGCTGCAAAGAGATAGAAAAGATCACTTTTAAAGATAGTGATGTTATAGATGCTTTGGCAAATTTTGCACTTATTCGTATCGATGTAACAAATGGTGGATCACAAAATGATGAGATGCTAAGAAATTTTGGGCTTATTGATCCGCCTGCGCTTTTGTTATTTAATGGCGGCGATGAGCTAAAATTTCTTAGAACTATTGGTTTTATAGATGCTAAAAATTTTCTAGCAAAGCTTGAGAAAATTAAATAATCTTGTCCTTGCTGTTACAAAGATCATTTAAAATACACTCATGGCAAAGCGGTTTTTTGGCTTTACAGGTGTAACGTCCAAAGAGCACCATAGCTTGATGAAGCTTGCCAAGATCTGTTTTAAAGGCATGGCTAAGATCAGCTTCAGTAGCCTCTGGCGTCTTCGAACTGCTTAAGCCAAGTCTATGAGATACTCTAAAAACATGCGTATCAACAGCCATAACATTTGCATTTGTAGCTTCTAAAAGCACGACATGAGCGGTCTTTTGTCCAACTCCAGCAAGCGCTTTTAGCTTCTCTTCATCAAGCGGAATTTCTCCATTATAAAGCTCAACCACGCTATTTGCCATTTTGATTAAATTTACCGCTTTGTTATTAAAAAAGCTGCACGAGTTTATCATTAGTTTTAGACTCGCTAAATTTGCGCTAGCTAGCTCATATACATCTTTATATGCCTCAAATAGGGCAGGTGTGATCAAATTTACCCTTTTATCGGTGCACTGAGCTGAGAGCATGACGCAGACAAGAAGTTCATATAAATTTCTAAATTTAAGCTCGCTTTTGGCGTCTTTAAACTCTTCTAAAAGCCTCTTTTTTATCTCTAAAATATCTTTTTTTGTTCTCATTTGGCTATTTTACCTAAAATTGCAAGTTAAACGAAAAGTTACCGCATTATTTGATATAATTTTGCCCATAAAATCAATTTTTTAAAGGATTTATATGAAAAAATTTTTGTTTCCAGCAGTTTTAAGTTTAGCTGCAGCTGTCACTCTAAACGCAGCAGTAGTTGCAACAGTTGATGGCGATGCTATAAACGATAGCGATATCTCAGCACTTTTATCAGCGGCTATGCCAGGTTTTGACGCTAGCAAGCTTCAACCAAATGAGAAAAAACGTATAATCGACGATCTAATCAACAGAAAACTTCTTTTAAAAGACGCAAAAGCGACAGGCATTGAAAAAGATGTTGATTACATCAAGGCTGTAAAAGCTGCACAAGAAGGCATCGCAGTTGAGCTTTATATGAGAAAATTATTTGATGGTATAAAAGTAAGCGATAGCGATTTAAGAGATTTTTACAACAAAAACAAAGCTAGCATGAACCAACCAGCTCAAGCAAGAGCAAGACATATCTTAGTTGAAGATGAAAAAACAGCAAACGACATCATCGCTCAACTTAAAAATTTAAAAGGCGAGGCTCTAACTAAGAAATTTGCAGAGCTAGCAAGCCAAAAATCAATCGACAAAGGCTCAGCAGCACATGGTGGCGCGCTTGGCTGGTTTGGTCAAAGCCAAATGGTAAAACCTTTTGCAGACGCAGCATTTTCAATGGCTAATGGCACAGTTTCAACTAAGCCAGTTAAAACTCAGTTTGGTTACCATGTAATCTTAAAAGAAGATGGCAAAGCTGCTGGTACTGTAAGCTTTGAGCAAGCAAAAGCAGAGATCGAGCAAGCTGTTAAAATGGAGAAATTCCAAGCTGCTGTTAGACAAAAAAGTGAAGCTCTACGCCAAAAAGCAAAGATAGAATACAAATAAAATTTGGAGGATAAAATGGGCGTTTTAGATATCGTAAAACCTGGTGTTTTAAGCGGAGATGATGTAACAAAACTTTATGCTTATGCCAAAGAGCAAGGTTTTGCAATACCTGCTGTAAATGTCGTAGGTAGCGACTCAGTAAATGCTGTTTTAGAAGCGGCAAAGGTTGCTAACTCGCCTGTTATCGTTCAGTTTAGTAATGGCGGTGCAGGTTTTTACGCTGGTAAAGCCTGCGAAAATGCAGCTGTTCTTGGTGCGATCGCTGGAGCAAAGCATGTTCATTTGCTTGCCAAGGCTTACGGTGTACCAGTCATTTTACACACAGACCATGCCGCAAGAAAGCTTTTACCTTGGATAGATGAGCTAGTAAAAGCAAGTCATGAGTATAAAAAAACTCACGGCGTGCCACTTTTTAGCTCTCACATGCTTGATCTTAGCGAAGAGAATATCAACGAAAATTTAAGCACGTGCGAGAAGTATCTAAAAGAGCTTAGCGAGCTTGGCATCAGCCTTGAGATCGAGCTAGGTGTCACTGGTGGCGAAGAAGATGGTGTGGATAACACAAGTGTTGATAATGCGCTTCTTTACACTCAGCCAGAAGATGTTGCGCTTGCTTATGAAAGACTAAGCAAGATAAGTGATAAATTTAGCATCGCGGCTAGTTTTGGCAACGTTCACGGCGTCTATAAACCGGGCAATGTCGTACTAAGACCAGAAATTCTTAAAAACTCACAAGCCTATGTCGCTAAGAAATTTAATACAAAAAGCGACAAGCCAGTAAATTTTGTATTTCATGGAGGTAGTGGCAGCGAACTAAAAGATATCAAAAATGCTGTAAGCTACGGCGTTATCAAGATGAACATTGACACTGATACGCAGTGGGCATTTTGGGACGGTGTACGCGAATATGAGGCTAAAAATAGAGCATACTTGCAAGGGCAGATCGGCAACCCAGAGGGCGATGATAAACCAAATAAAAAATACTACGATCCAAGGAAATGGCTAAGAAGTGGCGAGGAGAGCATGGTTAAGCGCCTTCAGACTGCTTTTAGCGACTTAAACTGCCTAAATAGGAACTAATCCTATGCAAAATCAAAATGATTTTAGTGAGCTAAGCGTACCAAAAGAGCGCCAAGCTCACTCTTTCTTTGTCTTTTTTAAAGTTATCTTTATCCCTTTAGCTATCTACATCTTGGCGATACTAGCGTATCTTGGCGTTATAAATTTTCAGATGAAGCTTCACACCATCGTGATGATGGGCGTTATACTTTTTGTCGCTTTTATCTTTTCACGTCACAGCGCTTTGGTCGCTTACTCAAATTTCTTAGCAAATGCCAAAGATTACAAGATAAGGCTAAAAGAATTTATCATCGCTCATCTCTTTGAAATTTCAAGCGTCAAAAAGGCAAACGCTAAATTTGAAGATTTTTTCGAGAGCTACACAAGAAATTTTAGAAATGACAACCTAGCAAATATCGGCCAAGCAGTCTTTCCTATGCTTGGAATTTTAGGCACATTTATTAGTATCGCTATCTCCATGCCAAGCTTTAGCTCAAGCACCGCAAACGGACTTGAAAAAGAGATCGCCATACTGCTAAACGGCGTGGCCACAGCGTTTTATGTATCGATATATGGCATATTTTTAGCGCTTTGGTGGATGTTTTTTGAAAAGATCGGCATTAGTAAATTTGAGAGATTTTACAGCGAGCAAAAAGAGCTAAGCCGAGAGTTTTTCTGGCAGGAAAATGAGCTAAATGTAAATTTCATGAAAGCGAGTGTGGGCTACTTTAAAGATAGTCACGACGCCTTTAAAATGGTGCTTGATGATAAATTTGTAAAAGAGCTAAGCGAGCAGACAAATGAGAAATTTAATAGCCTAAAAGAGCTTTGCGAGGTTGAGAAAAATATTATAAATCAAAGCAAGGTTGAGCTTAGCGCAAGTCTAAAAATGCTAAATGAAGCTAGCCTAAAACAAGATGAATTTGTAAAAATCCACTCTGATATGCTAAAGGTAGTAAGTGCATTTTCTAATGCCTTTAAAGATATGGAGGTTAAAATTTTAACCGAGCATGCAAAGCTTGGCGAAATTTTTAGTAGAAATTTAAATGCTACAAAAGAGGGTCAGCTCAAATTTGAGCAGACTATCAAGAGCTTTGACAAGGTTTTAAGAGAGTTCTCTTACTCGCTCATGAAAGAGCAAAACGACGCACTAAAGGAATTTAGAGCCTCACTCGTGGAGAGTGCGACGATATTTAAGGCAGCTTACGAGCAAGAGGGCAGGAGCTTGGAGCGTGAAAAAGAGCGCGAGAGCCTCATTGCTGAGCTTAAGAAGAACATAGATGAGATCGACAAAGAAGCAAATTCTGTAATAGAAAAAATCGAAAATCTAGTGCAATGAAAATAAACAAAAATAACGAAGATCAATCAAGCTTTTGGGTTTCGTACGCGGACTTGATGGCAGGTCTGCTCTTTGTTTTTATGCTACTTATCGGTGCTGTCGTCGTAAAATACGTCCTAACTCAAAACACTCTTGAAAATAAAGAGCAAGCCATCATCGCAGCTTTAGCAAATTTAAAAGCCGCTCAGGGTAAAAATTTCACCCTTGAAGAGCTAAATGACGCCCTAAAAAGCGAGCTCTCAAAGATAAGTGACGAAAACATAAATTTAAAAAAATCAAATGAAATTTTTGTCATACAAATAGACGCCCTAAAAGAAAAGCTAGCTCAGCTAATAAATGAAAACAAGGATGCAAATACGAGCATAAAAGAGCTAAATGCTAGCATTTTTGATCTAAATCAAAAGATGATCGTGCTAAATGATGAAATTTCATCAAAAGATAGAGCACTTAGTGACGCAAACGAAAGCAGTGAGAAAAATTTAGCTAAGATCGCCTTTTTGCTCGAGCAAGTGAGCCAAAGAGAGGCTAGATATGACGAGCTTTTAAGGGATCTAAACGTCACTCGTGATAGAGTGAAAAATTTAACCGGCATCAGAGTAAAAGTGATCTCAGCCCTAAAGGATAGGCTGGGATCTAGCATCGAGATCGATCCAAACTCAGGCGCGCTAAAGCTTAGCTCCTCAGTACTTTTTGATAAAGGCAGTGCAGTCTTAAAAGAAGAGGTCAAAGAGGAGCTAAAGGCCACGCTTAGTAAATATTTCGACGTGCTTTTAAATGATAAGGATATCGCGTCAAACATTGATCAAATTATAATTGAGGGCTTTACGGACAGCGATGGAAGCTATATTTATAACCTAGAGCTTTCACAAAAAAGAGCTTACGCGGTGATGGAATTTATAAATTCATTTAGCGATGATGCGCGCCTTAGAAAGCTACTCGTGGCAAGCGGGCGAAGCTACAATGAGCTAGTTTTTAAAGACGGAGCCGAAGACAAAGACGCTTCAAGACGCATCGAGATCAAATTTTCACTCTCAAACAAAGAGGCTATCAACGAGATAGAGAAATTTTTGGAGTTTAAGGGTGATTGAGCGGGTTGTTCTTAGGGGGCGAGAGTTATGGCTTTTAAGAGATGATCTGCTAGGCGAGTTTAACGGTAACAAAGCAAGAAAACTAGAGTATTTTCTAAAGGCTGATCTACACGGCATCCAAGCCATCGTATCTCACGGCTCAAGCCAGTCAAATGCGATGTATAGCTTAAGCCTTTTTACTAAGATAAAGGGGCTTAGATTTTACTACGTTATCTCTCATCTAAGCTCAAATTTAGAGCAAGATCCGGTTGGAAATTTCAAATTTGCACTTGAAAATGGTATGGAAATTTTTGTGAAAGAGGAGCGTGAGAAATTTGCTAAAGAGCTTGCAAAGAGCAAAAATGCACTTTTTATAAATGAGGGCGTGGCGCAAAGTGAAGCCGAGCTTGGCTTTATCACGCAAGCAAATGAGATAAATGAGTGGAGCAAAAAAAGTGGCATAAGGCCTGACATTTTCTTGCCCTCAGGCACTGGCACAAGCGCATGCTACTTGGCAAAGCACACTGACCTTAGGGTTTTTACAGCCCCTTGCGTGGGGGATGGCGACTATCTAAAAAAGCAAATTTATGAGCTAGACAAAAATAGCAAGGTGCAAATTTTAAATCCGCCAAAGAAGTATCATTTTGGAAATTTATACAAAGAGCTTTATGAAATTTGGCTAGAGGTTTGCAAAAGCGGCGTGGAATTTGACCTAGTGTATGACCCTGTTGGCTTCATCACGCTTTTTGCAAATTTAAATAAGCTTGGGGATCAAATTTTATACATCCATCAGGGTGGAATTTTAGGTAACATTACACAAAGACAAAGATATGAGAGAAAATTAAAATTAAAGGAGCATAAATGAAATTTTTTCATAGTAGTGACGCTGATTTTGAGAGTAAATTTTTACAGCTGGTTAAACGAAGTGATAATGACATGAGTGCTGTAATGCCGGTGGTTGCTGGAATAATAGATGAGATAAGAAAAGATGGCGATAGTGCACTTTTTGCGCAGATAGCTAAATTTGATAAATTTAGCGTTACAAGTAAAAACGACATAATAATCGACGTTAAAGAGATGGAGGCCGCCTATAATTCGCTAGACAATGCTTTAAGAGTAGCTTTAAATTTAGCTCACGATAGGATAAAAAGCTATCATGAACGCACAAAGCCAAGCGACTGGACATATAAAGATGAGCATGATATCTTGCTTGGTGCAAAATACACAGCGGTTGACCGCGCAGGCCTTTATATCCCAGGTGGCAAAGCGGCTTATCCTAGCTCGCTTCTTATGAACGCGATCCCAGCGATCGTAGCCGGCGTAAAAGAGATTGTAGTGTGCACTCCAGCGCCAAATGGCAAGGTAAATACCTTGCTTCTTGCGGCAATGCACCTTTGTGGCATAAAGACAGCCTTTAAAATAGGCGGTGCAAGCGCGATCGCAGCGATGGCATATGGAACCGAAACGGTGCCAAAAGTTGATGTCATCACAGGACCTGGCAATATCTACGTAGCGACTGCTAAAAAGCTAGTTTATGGCGACGTAAATATCGATATGATCGCTGGTCCAAGTGAGATAGGCGTCATCGCTGATGATAGTGCCGATCCTCGCCACATAGCTATCGATATGCTCTCTCAAGCTGAGCATGACGAGATCGCAAGTGCCTTTTTGATAACGCCAGTAGAAGCTTTTGCAAGGGCAGTACAAAGACACATCGAAGATGAGCTAAAGACACTAAAACGTGAGCCAATCGCAAGTGCAAGCATAAGAAATAAAGCTGCAATAATAGTGGCAAAAGATTTAAAAGAGTGTTTTGCCCTCATGAATGAGCTTGCTGTTGAGCACCTAGAGATCGCTACAAACGATGCTTTAAGTTATATTGATGATGTGACTCATGCGGGCGCTATATTTTTTGGACACTTTACGCCTGAAGCGATGGGAGATTATATCGCTGGACCAAATCACACATTGCCAACTGGTGGAAGTGCGAGATTTTACTCACCACTTGGAGTTGAAAATTTTATGAAGCGAAGTTCGATCATTTCAGTGAGTAGAAAAGGTATCATGCATCTTGGTAAATCATGCATGCAGCTAGCTGAAGCTGAGGGGCTAACCGCTCATAAAAAATCAGTTGCAGTGAGGCTAGAAGAGTAAAGAAAAATGGATTTTATAGAGATTTTGCAACTTTTTATAGAATTTATAGTAGAATCCATAGCGAATTATTAAAAAGGAGTTGTTATGAAGTTAGGAAC
The DNA here is from genome assembly GCF_002092845.1 of Campylobacter concisus. GTDB lineage: Bacteria > Campylobacterota > Campylobacteria > Campylobacterales > Campylobacteraceae > Campylobacter_A > Campylobacter_A concisus_AQ. The sequence goes on along the minus strand of NZ_LVXF01000040.1, from coordinate 44,418 downwards.
TTATACTGCAAACCAGGCTTCAGGAAACTATTATTTAGATCAAGCAAAAAATAGCGAGAAGAAAGCGCTAAATGCTATCTCTGCAAACAGCGAGATCAAAGCTTCAGGTGCAAATTTGCAAATCGCAGAGAGTTTGCTGTCACAAACAAATGTCTTGAACGAAGGTTTGGCAAATGCAAACGATATGATAGGTATGCTTCAAATCGCTGACTCAACGCTTTTAAATTTAAGTAAAAGTACAGATAGAATAGGCGAGCTTTCAAGTAAGCTTACAAATCCTACTCTCTCAGCAAATGAACAAAAAGGCATAAAGGGCGAAATCAACGCACTAAGAAATGCTATGAATGATAGCGTAAAAGAGGCTAAATTTAACGGTAAAAACGTATTTGATGCTGAGCTTGGATTTTTTACAGGCGAGAGTACAAAAAATATAAATTTGGGCACAAATGCTCTTTTAAATGTCAAAGATGACGGCTCAAATACAGGTGAAATTTTAAAAAATGTAAATTCACTTCGCTCAGAGATCGGATCAACACAAAATGCTGTATTTAGAGGTATAAATGCTCTAGCCGCAAGAAGTGTGGCGAATGCTAATAGTGTAGAAAATCTTGATAGCAGCGACATCGCAAAGAGCTTGGAAGAAAATTTACAAGCAAATTTAAAGCTACATGCTGCGAGCTTAGCTAAAGCTCATGATACTACGAGCTTGGCCACAAAACTAGATAAACTTCTAGCTGAATAAATTTTTACCGGTCTTGCACCGGTAAATTCTTTTTTAGTTTCTAATAAATTTTTTATAATGATCCTATCTTGTTTGGATGAAATATGTTTATAGTTTAGATTATAGGTATAGGCATATTGAGGAATTTTGATGCTAGATTTTCTCGAGTTCGGGCAAACCCAAACCATTTTTATGATAACAAGCAAAAATATCACGGCCTGTGTCTTTTAAATTTTTATAGCAACGCAAAAATAAATTTTAAGAGGTATAAATTTGTAAGACCAAACGGTCTTACAAAATTGATTATTTTTTAGTATGAGGGTTGTTTACTCTGCCACTATCGACAACTTGGAGTCCTACTGTGTCATATGCTGCGCCAAAGCCTTTTACATATCTACCTTTTGTTGGGGTGAGTTTTACTATATAGAAGTCTTTCATCTCTTTAATAAATGCAAGTGCTGATTCATTTGCAAAGGCACTCTCAAATTTTGATATAAATTCATCTCTTACACTGTCGCTTATAAATTCAGCTTTTGCTTCAAAGCTTACTCTTACACGAGCAAATAGACTTTTTGCATCTTTTTCATCCTGAATAAAAAGGAGTGAAATTTCATCCGGGTTTTGTTTTATTGAGTGGTAGTGATCTGCTACTGATGATATGCAGATATAAAACTCATCGTTTTCTTTTATGAAAGGTGAATACGACGAAACCGCTTGTCCGTCAAGAATGCTTGAGATCACAACAGTCTTAAAGCTATTTATAAATTTCATCATTCCGCCTTGCACACTAGAGTTGTTTGTGTCGCCCTTGATGCTCATATAAAGCTCGATGATCGACTCTCTAAAACCATCTCCACCTGCTTTGCTTAAAAATGGTACAAATGTTTTTGCCTGATCACATGTTATTTCCATACCATCTTCGTTTATATCAGTCATTTTGACATTTGTAGGCTCAGCTACGCCGCTAAATTTCTTACAAAACTCGATCACTATATCCAAATGATCCTTATTCATGTGGTTTAATGCTCTTTGTTTCAAAACTGTTCTCCTTATAAAAATAAAATTAAAAATCGCAAAATCATACTAAAGAAAACTTAAAATTGATTAAAATTATCATTAATATTTTTAAAGCGAGAATTAAGCTTATTTTTTTAAAATTACGAGTTAATAATAATATTTTAGAAAATTTATATCTTTTATTTAAAAATTATATTTTCTGCTTATTTTTATGCTTTTTTGTTGTTTTTAGCCATTTGTATTAAAAGGAAATTTATGCAGGGTAGTACCAAGCTTGCCGTTTTGCTGATTATGCTCATTGTTTTGCTCTCTTTTATCTCGCTTAGTATAGGCGGTTCTGACATAAGTATGAGTGAGATTTTAAATTTTATATTTAATAACAAAATAGACGAGATGAAAGAGACCATCTTGCTTGATATCAGGCTACCAAGACTTGTAATGGCTCTGCTTATAGGTATGCTTTTGGCAAGCTCAGGCGTTGTAACGCAAAGTGTCTTTTTAAATCCGCTTGCAGACCCATATATCATCGGTATAGCCGCATCTGCGACATTTGGAGCAGTAGTGGCATATCTTCTTGGCTTATCTGAAATTTATTATGGTATCTTTGCTTTTTTGTCTTCTAGTTTGCTTACCCTTGCTATTTTTGGAGTTTACAACCGTAGTCGCTCTATTGCTACACTTCTTATAATTGGTATCGCTTTTTCATCATTTCTAGGGGCATTTACGAGTTTTGCGACATATCTTATTGGCGAGGATAGTTTTAAGATAGTGGCATGGATGATGGGTTATTTAGGTTCTGCTTCATGGCAAAAGGTCGGTATCATCGCTGTTCCACTTATCTTTTGCATGATATATTTTTATCTAAAACGCTTTGAGTTAACGATACTTTTAAGCGGGGAAGACGAGGCAAAAAGCCTTGGTATAGATGTCGATGCACTTAAAAAGCGTCTGCTTGTCATAGCTTCGCTCACGGTTGCTTTTTCGGTCGCATTTACTGGCATGATAGGCTTTGTTGGACTTATCATTCCACATTCTTTTAGAATGCTTTTAAATACCTCAAACAACGCTATCTTGCTACCACTTTCTACTCTTGGAGGAGGAGCGTTTTTGCTAGCTTGTGACGTGGTGGGGAAGAGTGTTTTAAGCCCGGTTGAGGTGCCAGTTGGTGTCATTAGTGCATTTTTTGGAGCGCCATTTTTTCTATTTTTAGCACTTTATCTAAAAAGGAGTGTGCATTGAGCGTAGAAGTGTCAAACTTAAGCTTTTCATATGCGCAAACAAGTGTGCTAAAAAATATAAGCTTTACTGCTAAAAGTGGAAAATTTATAGGTCTTTTGGGATCTAATGGATGTGGCAAATCAACACTTTTAAAATGTGTCTTAAATTTGCTTCACCCAAGTGCTGGATCTGTCAAAATTTTCGAAAAAGATGTACAAAGCTACAGTACAAAGGAGCTTGCGAGAACGACTAGTTTTGTACCTCAAAAAAGCGCACTTACGATGCCATTAAGTGTTTTTGAGCTTGTTTTGATGGGTAGATATGCTCATCTAAAAAGCTCTTTTAGTGGTTATAGCTCTCATGATATTGCACTAGTTGATGAGGCTTTGCAGACTTTTGGGCTGGCTAAATTTAAAGACCGAGTGGCAAACTCACTAAGTGGTGGCGAATTTGCTAGAGCTTTGCTTGCTCGTGCAATAGTTAGCGAGCCTAAAGTTTTGCTGCTAGATGAGCCTACATCAGCTCTTGATCTAAGCCATGCTATAGAGGTGTTAAAGCTTTGCTCGCATCTTACTCGTGAGCTAAATTTAGTCACCATAGCGGTGCTTCATGATCTAAATTTAGCCTCACTGATATGTGATGAAATTTTAATGCTAAAAGGTGGTGTTATAGCTCACAAAGGGAGTGTTAGAGAGCTTTATAATCCAGAAATTTTAGATGAAATTTATGGCCTTAAGGCAGATATCATATATAAAAATGATATGCCATTTGTTTTACCAAAATGATAATTTTAAAGGAGATTTCATGAAAAAAATATTTTTAGTTTTTGCTTTTTTGCTTGGTTTTAGTGGTGTTAGCCTAAGTGCTAAAAATATCGTTGTGCTCGATCCTGCAGTGGTTGAGATGATGTATATGTTAGAGGCTGAAGATCAGATCGCAGCTATTTCTACTCTTGAGTTTGGTAAGATTTGGCCTGAGGATAAGACTGAAAAGCTAAAGAGCGTTGGCACTTATACAAAGCCAAATTTAGAGCGTATAGTCGAGCTAAAGCCCGATCTTGTAGTTACTAGCTTTCACTCTGATGGTGTAAATGCCGACCTTGCTAAATTTGGTATAAATACACTTACGATGCAGGCAAATAGTGTAGACGATATTTGCAAAAATATAGAAAAAATGGGCGATATCACAGGTAAAAAAGAGCGTGCTGACGAGCTTGTGGCTAAGATAAAGCAGGACTTTTTAAAATTTCAAAACTCAAATTTAAGCGGTAAGAAAATTTTAGGCGTTTATGCAGCTACCCCACTAGTTGCCTTTAACGATGCTAGCTTGCCTGGGGATATGTTTGCTAAATTTGGTATGAAAAATGTAGCAGGTGGCCTAGCTGGAGCGATGCCGATCGTTCAAAATGAATTTATCCTAGCGCAAAATCCAGACTTCATAATAGTTGTAGGCATGAAAGATGGTAGTGATTTTTTATCGCAAAATCCAGTACTAAAAGCAACTAGTGCAGCCAAGAACTCTAAAATTTTAAACGTCCCATCAAGTCTTGTCTTACGCGGTACACCTCGCATAAATGAGGCCGCAAATGAGCTATTTAACATGCTTAATAAGTGAGTATAAATGTTTAACAAACGTATAAAAGGACATAGCGTAGCTCCTTCAAAAAGACCTGATATGGTGAGTGAAGATGAGTTATGGGAATTTTTAGAGAGTGCGCCAGATGAAAATGAAGGAGTGATCTACATTCATGTGCCGTTTTGTGATAACATCTGCTCGTTTTGCTCGATGAATAGGACAAAGCTTGAAGATGAGCTTGATGAGTATACAAAATTTCTACTAAGCGAGATAGAAAAATACTCAGCCACGAACTACTTAAAAAGCAAGAAAATAGGTAGTGTCTATTTTGGTGGCGGTACCCCAACGATATTAAAAGAGAGACACTTAGAGCAAGTGATAAACGCACTTAAGGGTAGTTTCAACATCCTGCCTGAGTGTGAATTTAGCCTAGAAAGTACGCTTCATAATCTAAATATAAGCAAGCTTCGCCTTTTAAACGAGTTTGGCGTAAATCGATACAGTATCGGCGTGCAAACATTTAGTGAGGCTGGCAGAAAGCTGCTAAATCGCACACATAGTTCAGATGGGGCTATAAAACATTTACGTGATCTGCGTGAGAAATTTAGTGGAATGCTTTGTGTTGATATTATATATAACTATCCTAATGAAAGCATAGATGAGGTGGTAAGAGATGCTAAGCTAGTGCGTGAGCTTGGCATTGATAGTGCGAGTTTTTATTCACTTCAGTTTTTAGATGGCTCAGTGCTTAGCAAGACTATAAGTGAGGATTACTATGACGTAGAGGTTGATAAGAGCTTGCATCACGCATTTTTAGACGAAATTTTAAGTCAAGGCGACTATGAAATTTTAGAGTATACAAAGGTGGCCAAAAAGGGTAGGGATCAATATAAATATATAAGACTATCTCACGTAGGTGCTGATGTCTTGCCTCTTGGAAAAGGAGCTGGCGGCAGGCTAGGGGAGTTTGGTATCTATAACATGAGCCAAAAGATGAAAGTTATGGGTCGCATGACTGCTAGGCAGATGGAGTTTGATAAATTTGTAAATCTTTTTCAGTATCCGCAAATAAGCCTTGAATGTGTTTTTAAATTTGTGAGCCAGACGTGTGCTAATGAGCTTATGGATCTTTTTAAAAAATGTGAGGAAAGTGGATATCTAAAAATCAAAAACGACTCTTTAAATTTTACAAAAGATGGCGTATTTTGGGGAAATTCTATCGCAAATGCAGTGATGGAAATTTCTAAGAAGGAGTTTTTATGAAAAGTATTGTGATATATACATCAAAAAGTGGAAATACAAAAAAGATAGCAGAGGCTATTGCTGGTGAGCTTAGCTGTGAGGCGATAAATTTTGCCAATGCGGGCGAGATAAATTTGAGCGAGTTTAACTTTATCGCACTTGGATACTATATAGATCAGGGCTCACCGGAGAAGGAATTTAAAAAATTTATCTCTCAAAGTGTAAAAAATAAAAAAATAGGCTTTTTTATAACCCTTGGTGCTGATGTGCCAAGTGCGCATGCCACACAGGCTATAGACCAAGGCAAAGAGCTATTTATGCAAAATGGCAATGAAATTTTGCGCACGTTTATCTGTCAAGGTGCGATTGCTCCTGAGGTGATAGAGCAACTAAAAAAACTTGGTAAAGCTATGCCTAATGATCCGAGATTTGCCCTAACGCCTGAGCGACTAGAGCGATGGGAGAGAGCCAAAACGCATCCAGATGAGGCTGATGTAAAAGCCGCAAAGGAGGCATTTAGAGGAGTTAAAATTTAAACTCATTTCGTGCCTATTTTTGCTTTAAAATTTTAATAATCCTGCAAATTTTATTTTTATTGGTAAGTATGCTGTGATTATAAGATTATAACCAATCCTTGCTGGTAAATAGAAAGCTAAAATTTACTACAACAATATGCTTTAAAAGTCAACTAGCTTTATAGATTTTAGCTTTGTTGCTTTTGCAACTAAAATTTATGTGGGAGATACTTGCTTTAATGTGAGTATAAAATTTTGATTTTGGCTTCTAGCTCAAATTTGTGTGAAATTTGAGCTAGATTAAGGCTTTTAGCCTTCGATGTAGTTTTTGAGTTTCCTACCAACTTTTGGGTGTTTTAGTTTTTTGATGGCTGAGCTTTCTATCTGGCGGACGCGCTCACGAGTGACATTTAGGGCCTTGCCGATCTCTTCAAGTGTGCGGTCGCTCTCGTCTTCTAGTAGACCAAATCTCATTGAGATGACAGCTTTCTCGCGCTCATTTAGCTGTGAAAGCACATCGTCAATTTGCTCTCTAAGGTCACTTTTTAAAATTTGCTCTATCGGAGAAAGTGAGCTTTTATCCTCAACAAAATCTCCAAATTTTCCGTCTTCTTCGTTTGCGATCGGAGCTTCGAGGCTGATAGGCTCTTTTGTGATCTTGATGACTTGTTTTACCTTATCAACACTTAGCCCAACCTCTTTTGCGATAACGCTTACATCAGGCTCTTTTCCCTCTTCTTGGAGGTATTTGCGGTTTATTTTGTTGATACGATTTATCGTCTCTATCATATGGATAGGTATCCTAATCGTCCTTGCCTGATCAGCGATCGCACGCGAGATAGCCTGGCGGATCCACCATGTGGCGTAGGTTGAAAATTTATAACCTTTTCTATATTCAAATTTATCAACCGCCTTCATAAGGCCGATGTTGCCCTCTTGGATGAGATCTAAAAATGGTAAGCCCCTATTTGTATAGCGTTTCGCGATACTTACGACTAGACGGAGATTTGACTTAGCCATTCTAGCTTTTGCCTCGTCAGAAATTTTCTTTCCACGTTTGATCTGCTCTAAAATTTCTTTTAGCCTTGTTGGCTCAAGATCAAAGCCTTGCTTGCTCGCCTCTTTTGTAGTAAATAGCTTTTTAATCTCGACATAAGTTGAGACCATTGTAGCTTCTGGCACACGAGCTGCGATCTCTTCTTTACTAAGCTTGATGATATCTTTTAAGATACTTTTGTGATTTTTCTTAAGTTCGTCGCTAAACATCGGTAGGCGATACTCCAATCGTTTTAGCTCTCTATCAAATTCATCGTCGCTTTTTAGCGCTGTCTCCATTGATTTTACGATCTCGCTAATTAACTTGCTTGTTGGGCCAAGATCCATTAGCTTCTCTTTTAAAATTTTCTTTTTAAATGCAAGAGTCATCTTTGAAGCTGTGTCATCGCTCTCAACTTTATCTTGTTTGTTTGCAGTCTTTAGCCACTCTTTTTTTGCCTTTTCGAGGGCCTTGAAACTCTCTATAACTTTTTCAGCACGTTTATCGTTTTTAGCTGATTTTTTAGGAGCTTCGTTTTCTTCGTTCTCTTCATCTTCCTCGTCTATATCGTCTTCGCTATCTTCATTTTCTTCGTTTTCACTCTCGTCTTCAAAGCTCTTAAAAAGCTCTTTTACACGGCGTTCCCTATTGATGAGTGGCTCTTTATAGTCAAGTATAAAATCGATCAAAAATGGCACAGAACAAAATGCATCGATAATGATATCTTCGCCAAGCTCAATCCTTTTGCTGATCTCAACTTCTTCATCTTTTGTAAGAAGCGCGATCTGCCCCATCTCTCTTAGATACATCCTGACAGGACTATCAGATCTTGACCACTCTAAAAGGTCGCTCTCGCCAGAAAGATCGAGATCTTCGTCGATATCTTGATCACTTTTTTGAGCGTTTTCTTGGCGTTTTTTAGCATCGGCTAAATTTCTAAGCTTTGCAGCTTCAGCAGATGTGATGAGCTGGACTTTATTTGTTTTTGCTAGTTGTTCTATCTTTTTTACTATCGTAGCAGTTGGAGCTTTGTCTAATAATTTTACTAATTTTTCGTATGTCAAAAAGCCTTTTGCATTTTCAGCGAAAAGCTCTTCTATCTGAGAAAAAGAGTCTTTTGCGGCGCTCATAAATTTCCTTTCGAATCGTCTAATTGTGATTTAAGTATTGTTTAAAAGAAAGTGGATTATACCCAAATTTTGTAAAAAGTGCATCAAAACAGTGAAATTTTATCTATACAAAGCTACCGCAAAAGTCTAAAATTGCGGTAGCTATAAAATTATTAAAACGTCATTTCAAATGTTAGCTTGAAATTTCTACCAGGTGAGTAAAATCTAGCAAGGCCCCTGCCAGTTTCTTTATTTACCATATTATTTGTGCCAAAAGTCCTTATACTTCTTGCACTATCCCAGCTTGTGTATTTTTTATCTGTGATGTTATACACACCTGCCGTAAATGTGAAATTTTTCATCGGTCTGTAAAATGCTACAAAATCAAATAGACTGTATGTATTACTGACATATCTAACATACGTATTTTTTGCATCTGGATCGTCTTTGGCATAGATATTGTAAGTATCTTCTGGACGTTTTGCTTTTACGTGTGTCATATATAGATTTGCTCCAAATTTATTATTTTTGGTGTGATATCCGACGTTATAGACAAATTTTGCTGGCTGAATGGCATTCATTGGAGCGTCTAGCTTGCCACTTTCATCTACTGACATTCTACCTTTTTGGTATAGGTATTTATAGCCGACATTAAAGCCACTTAGCCCACTATAAACTTGCTCTAGGTCTAGATTTGCACTTAGCTCAACACCTCTTACGCGAGCCTTTGCCCTATTTACGTTCTGGTATTTTTCTACTGGCATTCTACTACCGGCGTTGCCGTATGTTAGTGTGCCACGACCGATGTACTTTAGATCGATGAAATTTTTATAGTCAGTTTGAAAGAGATTTATCGTAAAAAAACTAGGCGAGTTGTGAAGAGTTACAGCAAATTCTTTTGTTTTTGCGATCTCAGGCTGAAGGGCTAAATTTGGAAATATCGTAAAATCAGGATGCTGAAAAGTAAAATAAATTTCATCAGATGTTGGAGCTCTAAAACCATTTGCATATTTTGCCTGAAGTCTTATGTGTTCAAATGGGTCAAAATTTGTCGAAAGTGAATATGAATGATGCGTAAAATCCCTCTTTTGGCTTGCTAGATAACGTGCATTTTCTTCAGCATTTTTAGTTTTTATCCTTTTTACTTCTTCTGCACTAGAGCCAGGCGGTATGGTAAAAGGTATAAAAACACCAGCAAAAAGATCAGTTGGTAGCTTTGGTGTCTTACCTGGTATATAGCTTGGATTGTGTGTTATTTTGTCAAACCTATAGTTTAAATCAACACTTAAAATTTCAGTCAAAGATATATCATCACCCAGATAAAATGCCTTTGTCTTCGTTTCTACAGGTATCAAAAAGCTAAATTTATCATCCTCATGTCTACAAAGCGTACTGTAGTCATTTCCGCCGTGAGGCATACACTTGTCTGGTTGAAAATTTGGTAGCAAGCCTGTGCCTTTGTTCGCCATGCCAAAGAAATATTTTGCCCACCATGCCTTATTATACGCCTCATAGCCTTGCTTATTTACCATACTTTTATCTGTTTGGTTATAAAGCCCACCGTATTTTAAGGCGTGATCCATTTTAAATAGACTAAATTCCTTTGTCGCATCTAAATTTAGCTGTTTTGTGTCGGTATTTAGATCCCTATCTTTCCAGTTGTTTTCAAGATATCCTGGAGCTCTTGGCAAAAGTAGTTCCTCAAATCTATTTTTTGGAGTAAGCTCTGCATATTTTCCATTGCCATCTGGCATGTTTTGCGGAGTTAGATTGTAGGTTTCATATCGTTTGGTTGTCTTATTAAAAAGTGTTAAAGGTTTGGAACAATCATACTGGTTGCAATCAACAAGAAGTTTATCTACTCCACGATGTGTTCTTCCATAGAATGTTTCGTCTACTTCGTTTCCATGACTATCAAACACGATATCTTGAGGAAAAGTGAAGCCAGCTCCAGGCCAAGGCTCTTTTTCTACTTGTCTCATTTCTAAGTCACCACCATATTTATCCACCAGTTTACCTTCGTTATTTAACTTTAATCCTGATGGATTTAGTAGGCCCTGACAGTCGTTTTTATCGCAGTACTCATCAGTCCTTGCTTTTAGCTGGATCTTTTGTTTTGAGTAGGTTAGCTTCATGCTATCCCAAAGTGGATTTTCATCGTAGTTTTCATATGTATAAAAGATGTTTTCACGTTTGTTTTGGTCATTTACGTGCCTTGTATCGGTGCTATAGACTATGTCATTTATATTACCACTTTGAAAAAGAGCAAATTTATACGACCAGTCAGTTCCCATTGTCTCTTTTGTGCTTCTGTCGATACCCACACTAAAGCGGTTTGTCTCATTAAAATTTACGCCAAATTTAAACAGTCTACTATCTGTTTTTATGGAGTAAGGATCTGGCTTTTCTCTCTCTTTGCCTAGTACGCTATCATCGTATGTTTTGTATCCCCAGTTTTTCATCTCATGACCATCTCTTTTTGTAGTGATAAAGAGTATGTCAAACCACTTTGCACGTGCAGCCATGGTGTGAGAGAAAAGACTTTCATCGTTTGCTGAGGATTTTTGTGCTTTAAAGCCGTAAAACCAGTCTTTTTCTGTAAGATAATCTCTAGCGTCTTTTGTTTCGAACATCACGGAGCCACCAAGTGCACCTGAGCCAGTTTTTATACTATCTGCACCTTTTGTAATATTTACTTGTTGGATATTTTCTATCTCGACACCATTTCTTGTGTTATTAAAATTTCCATATCCTTCAAAAAGATCCTTAAAACCCTGTGATGAAAGTGTCTCAGCTTGATTAAGCCCGTCGATACTGATAGCTACGCGGTTTTCATCAACGCCTCTTATAGCATATCCGCTAGAACCAAAGCGACCAGTCTCAACTATGCTGACGCCAGTGTCATAGCGCACCATATCTCTAGTATCGCTTACTTGTTGTTTAGTAAGCTCACTTGCTGTCTTTTTTACTTCACTAATCTTTTTATTTTTTACATTTTCTTCTTCCGCCGTTACCTCTACTCCGCCAAGTTCAACTTCTTTTATATTCTCACTTTCTTGGGCCAACAAATTTAAGCCAGCACAAAGCAAAACAACCAGTGAAGTCTTTTTCATAATAATATGTATCCTTTTTTGTATTTTTATTGTTTTTAATAGTCATTATCTATATTGAAGTCGCGAATCTTAACATTAAATAAATAAATTATTTATTAAACTTTATGAAATATTTAATAATTAAAAAATTAAAATTTTGGAACAGCTATTGCTTTAAAAACCGTGACAATAATTAATTTTAGGAAAATGCATGCAAAATGGTTATTATCAAGCCACTGCTGGCATGGTAACGCAGTTTAACAGACTAAATGTGATCTCAAACAATCTTGCAAATGTAAATACGATTGGCTACAAGCGAAATGACGTAGTTATCGGTGACTTTGCGAGAATTTTTAAAGAGACGCAAGATGAGCTCCCACTTAAAAATCACACAAAAGATGGAGCTAAATTTTTAAATAGAACGCTTGATCGCGTACCACAAGTGAGCGAAGAATACACCGACTTTAGCGCCGGAGGCTTTAAATACAGCTCAAACACGCTTGATTTTGCGATAAAAAGAGATGACGCATTTTTCTTAGTCGATACTCCAAATGGCGTAAAACTTAGCAAAAATGGCTCTTTTAGTCTTGATGGCGACGGCTACATCGTCACAAAGGAGGGCTACAAGGTGCTACCAAGTGGTTACGAGGCACAAAATCCTGGTCAAAGAGGTATCCAAGTACCACAAGGAGAGGTGCTAACTGCCGATAAAAATGGAAATTTATACTCAAATAACAATCAATTTTCTAAATTTTTTATCGCTCAGCCAAGGGAGATAAGAGATCTAAAAAAGGTCGGAGACAATCTCTTTGAGAGTAGAAATTTTGACGATATCACAGAGCTTGACGAAGCTGATAGCGTGATGCAAGGATATGCTCAGATGTCAAACGTAAACCCAGTTTTAGAAATGGTTGGTCTAATAGAAACCCAACGCCTAGTTGATATGTATCAAAAGGTTATGACAAGCCACATGAACGATCTTAACCAAGATGCTGTTCAAAAACTAGCTCTAAAAGCTTAATAAAAGGATAAAACTATGATGAGATCACTTTACACTGCGGCCACTGGCATGATAGCTCAGCAGACGCAGATAGACGTAACCTCACACAACATCGCAAACGTAAATACCTATGGATACAAGAAAAATAGGGCTGAATTTGCTGATCTTATGTATCAAGTTATGGAGTACGCAGGTACGGCGACAAGCCAGACTACCACAAGCCCAACAGGCATTGAAGTGGGTCTTGGCGTGCGTCCAACGGCGATAAATAAAATTTTCTCCCAGGGCTATTTCAAAGAGACCAGCAACAACCTAGATATGGTAATAGCGGGCAATGGATTTTTTCAGATTCAGCTGCCTGATGGCACAACAGCCTATACTAGAAATGGTGCATTTAAGCTTGATGCAAACGGCACTATTGTAAATAGCGATGGCTATCAGCTCATCCCTCAGATCACAGTCCCTGCAAATGCGACGCAAATTTCTATCGGCACAGATGGCACCGTATCAGTGCTCCAAGCAGGTGAGAGAGAGATGGCTCAGATAGGTCAGATCGAGCTAGCAAATTTCATAAACCCAGCTGGCCTTCACTCAATGGGTGATAATAACTATCTAGAAACAAGCGCTAGTGGTAACGTGGTGGTAGGTGTAGCAGGACTTGACGGACTTGGTACGATCAGACAAGGATTTGTCGAGATGAGTAACGTCCAACTGGTCGAAGAGATGACTGATCTTATAACTGGTCAGCGCGCATACGAGGCAAACTCAAAGGCTATAACTACGAGTGATTCGATGCTTGAAATAGTAAATGGGCTTAAAAGGTAGGTAGTATGAACGCGACTCTAGCTATCGTTGGGCTTATACTACTTTCTTTTACGCTTGAGGTATTTTACTTTTTAAACAAAACGCCAAAAGGTAAGGACTCGATAAAACAGACGCATTAATTTGGGCGAAATTAAAAATTTTTGGCAGTACTATTGTTGCTTGATGAATTATAAATTTTTAAGGTATCTTTGTAACTGCCTGTAAAATTTTCTCTTATCCTGCTATCACTTTGATATATTTCGTCCAAAATTTCTGCTTTTAAGAGTAAGAATAAAAGCAGTTTTTAATTAATTAAAATTTTTAAGCTACTGCAAGCTTCATCCAAATCAAGCTCGCAGGCTTTTTTATAGTAGTTTTTTGCTCTATTTTTATCTTGCAATATACCAGCATCTCCAGTTTCATAGATGAGTGCAAGAGTATAGCAAACAAATGCATTTTTTAGTTCGCAAGCTTTATTATAAAGCTTAAGCCCTTCTTCTTTTTCCTGCGCTAGAGCATCTTTTTGTAGATATATATTTCCTAAAAATAGACAGCTATGTGGATTGCCTAGCTCACAGGCCTTGTTTGCCATAGCTGACATTTTATCGCGCTCATTTTTGTCAAGGTAGATATATATAAGATCGGTGCAGCTTTCTACGTTATTTAAAGCGCATTCACTTTCAAGCTTAGTGGCATCAAAATTTTTACCCCAAGAAAATAGAACACAAAATAAAATTAAAATTACTTTTTTCATCTTTTGGCTCCATAAATTTTTATTATTTTATAAAATTAGCTCCATTTTTACTCTAAATTTTTCAAATTTTGCTAACATTTCGGCTTTTTATGAAGGTAAAAATTTGACATTTAACTACGTTTTTAAACTATCTATTCCTATTTTTATGGGCTATTTCCCACTTGGCGTCGCTTTTGGGATACTGGCTAAAAGCATGGGTGTTAGCGCATTTATCGCTGTGGCACTTAGCACATTAGCTTATGGCGGGGCAGCGCAGTTTATGATGCTCTCGCTCTTTAGCGTTGGCACGAGCTACGTTGAGGTCTTTATCGTGAGCTATCTAGTAAATTTACGCCATACTTTTTACGGAATTTCACTTTTAAAAGAGTATAGCGGGATCAAATTTAAGCTTTTAAACATCGCTTTGCTAACAGATGAGACCTTTGCGATATTTAAAAATTTAGGATTAAAAGATGCGAGTGATCGAAGCTTTGTCTTTACTTGGCTAAATATCCTTTCTTGGTCTTACTGGGCGGCTGGGACGCTGCTTGGAGCGATACTTGGTGATTTTATCAAGGCTGATACAAAAGGGCTTGAGTTTAGCTTGACAGCACTTTTTATAGTTATTGTGATTGAAATGTTTAAAAATGATAAAAACTACCGCGTGCTCTTTGCGGCGACATTTTTTGGCGTGCTTGGAGTGAGCCTATTTCCAGCTAAATTTGTGCTTGTTGGCTCAATGGCGCTTTGTTTTATATTTTTGCTTTTGTTCAAGGATAAAATTTGATAAGTGTAAGCTCAAGCGAGATGGTACTTTTTGTGGCGGTACTTTTAAGTGCTATAGCTACTTTTATAACGAGAGCAACGCCGTTTTATGTACTGAAAAACTATAAACCAAACCCTTACTTAGATGCCATTGAGAAGCATATGGGTATGATGATAATGGTCGTTTTGGTCTGCTACGGCTTAAAAGATACGAAATTTAGCGAATTTCCTTACGGTTTAAGAGAGATAGTAGCGGTTTTTACAGCTATTTTGATGCATTTAAAATTTAAAAATACCCTTCTTAGCATAGTTATTTCAACCGGATTTTATATGTTTTTGATAAGAATTTTTTAAATAAATATAAAATTTGGAAGTTAATAATTTTTTTAAATAAATGGCATTATAATTACTTTGCAAATTTTAATGCAAAGGAGCTAAAATGCGTTTAATCTTTAAGGCGGTGTTACTCATGATTTTAGGTGCTACTTTAGCGGTTGCTAAGCCAACCATCTACATACTAGCTACTGGTGGAACGATAGCAGGAAGCGGCTCAGGATCGCTTGATTCGAGCTATACTTCCGGAACTGTTACGGTCGATAAACTAATCGCAGCCGTGCCAGATATAAACAAGATCGCTACCATAAAAGGCGAGCAAATTTCAAATATCGGCTCACAGGATATGAACAACGAAGTTTGGCTAAAGCTTGCAAATAGAATCAACGAGCTTCTAAATAGCGGCAAAGCTGATGGTATCGTCGTTACTCACGGAACGGATACTATGGAGGAGACGGCGTACTTTCTAAATTTGGTCGTTAAAAGCGACAAGCCAGTCGTGCTTGTAGGTGCGATGAGAAATAGCGGCTCACTAAGCGCAGACGGTCCACTAAATTTATTTAACGCTGTAAACGTAGCTATCAGCAAAGATAGCGTAGGTAAGGGCGTTGTGGTTACTATGAATGACGAAATTCACGCTGCTAGAGAGGTAACAAAAACCAACACCACAGGCGTTGATACATTTAAATCACCAAACAGCGGCAAAATCGGCACAGTCTTTTATGGCAGCGTAAAATACTATATGAATCCGATCAGAAAACACACGGCAAAATCAGCATTTGATCTAGAGGGAGTAAAAGAGCTTCCAAGAGTCGACATCATCTACTCTCACGCAAATGACAATCCTGACTTTGTAAACATAGCTGTTAAAAACGGCGCAAAAGGCATAGTTAGCGCTGGCCTTGGCAACGGCAACCCTTACTTTAGCGTGCTAGAGGCTCTTGGCGAGGCTTCAAAAGCTGGCGTGGTGGTAGTTCGTGACTCACGTGTGGGAAGCGGCGAGACGACCATGAACGGCGAAGTAGACGACGCAAAATACGGCTTTTTAACAAGCGATAATCTAAACGCGCAAAAAGCTAGAGTACTTTTAATACTTGCTCTTACAAAAACAAGCGATAAAGCCAAAATTCAAGAGTATTTCTTAACTCACTAAAAAAAGAGGCGGCTTAGTCCGCCTTTTAAATTTAAGCTATAAATTTGATCGCTGGATCTGATTTATAGCTTAAAATTTTATATTCGTTAGCTAAATTTCAAGGCTTTTTATGGACTTCTTACTCTTTTTCGCCACGCTTGCTCCTATCTCGCTAATGCCAGGCATCAATATGACCTATGCGATGAGTATCGGTATGAGTTTTGGTTATAAGCACTCGCTTATTATGATGATCGGACAGCTTCTTTCGCTTGCTTTCGTGGCGTTTTGCTGTATGCTTGGCGCGGGTGCGGTGCTTCATCATTTTGAGTACGCATTTAAGGCGCTAAACATCATCGCAGGGCTTTATATGCTCTATCTTGGCGCGATGCTTCTTTTTGGTAAGGGCGAGCTTAGTATCACGAACGTCTTAAATTTGCCAAGCAAAAAGCAGATGTTTATAAACGGCCTCATCGTTTGCGTCACAAATCCAAAGGCATGGATATTTTTCTCGGCTTTACTGCCTACATTTTTGGATAAAGACGATCCCTTTAGTCTCGCTCGTATGTGCTTGATCACGACAACGCTCGTTTTCATCGAGTTTTGCTCGCTAAATATCTATGCGCTTGGCGGAGCTATGCTAAAGAAATTTTTACAAACGCACCTAAGGCTACTTGAAATTTGCACCGCCATTATCGTCTGCACGATCGGAGTACTTTTACTTTTTAGATAAATTTAGCCTCTTTTTATATAGCTTGGCTAAAATTTGCTCGGTTTGCGCTACATTTTTGGCAAAAGGAGAAAAAGATGAAAAAATTTCTATTTATACTTACAAATCAACCATACAATGGTACCGACAATGCTTACAACGCATTAAGGCTAGCTAAAACGCTAAAAGAAAAAGGCGAAGAGGTTAGAATTTTTCTAATGAACGACGCGGTCGATCTTGCGCGAAATAGCACCAAAAAGCCGGAAAACTACGACGTAGATCTAGTGGCGATGTTAAAAGAGCTTTACACTAGCGGCGCTATGCTAAAGGTTTGCGGTAGCTGCCAAACGAGGTGCGGTTTGCATGCGGGAGAGCCTTATTTCGAGGCTGAGGTGAAAGGCAGCATGGATATCTTGTCCGAGTGGGTTAGGCAGTGCGATCAAGCGATGACGTTTTAGAGTAGGCGAAAGAGAATTTATGAGCGTAACATTTAAGGTAAAAAACAAAAAGAAGCTTTTTGGCGGATATGAAAAGGCGCTAAGCGAGCGTGAAATTTCAGATTTTATAGAGGGATTTTGCTTTTTTAATAGCCAAAACGACGAGCCGAGCGAGCTTTCGCTAAACGAAAACGTGATGATCGCAGGCGTATGGCAAAAGAGCGCTCGCGGCTTTGAACTAAGCTACGAAGACGGCAAATATATCGTGCGAGTCTGTACTCCAAGCGGCGTTGGAGACTGGCAGACGGCAATTTTGTTTCTTTCTAAAATTTCAGCCAAAACCGGCTCGAAAATAGAGCGCAACAATGAAGAAATTTACGATAGCGAGCAAATTTTAAAATTTGATTATGAAGCCGACATAATGTGGGGACTTGAGGCTCTAAAGGAGGCAAAAGAGAAAAATCAAACGCTTTATATCTCTGGCCTGGAGCGCGACGTGGCGTTTGACGCGGTTATGATAGATGAAATTTTTGCAAGCGCTAGCCCTACGGCTAAATTCGATGAGATGATGAGGCGGGTGCAGTATCTTGACGCTTATAGCGCAAGAGAGAATTTATACGAAGATAAAAACGGGAATGAAATTTTTGGCGCATATACGCTTAGCGAAAATTTACCGACTATCTTGCCTTACGCTCCCTCCCCGTCGTGGCAGGCGCAAGAAGTTCTAGGAGAGCGCAAGGTCTCGCGCTGGATACTTACGCTAGTAGTCGGCATAGACGATAGGGACGCGCACGTGCTTGGCGAATGCGAATATGGCGCTTTTATGGTAAATCTGCCAAAAGAAAAATATCGCTTCATAGACGCCGCAAATATACTGGTTGAGCCGCTTAGCGAAGAAGAGATGAGAGAAATTTTTAAAAAGGCAAATGAAGCTTAGGTTTAAGTTTATAAACCGCAAGGAAATGAAAATTGCCTCAGGCTTGCTTAAAAATTTAAGTCGGTTTCAAGCGCGGATTTAAACTCGTAAAAGATAGAATTTTACCGGTATTGCCGCTTTTTAGCCTAAACTAATCTAGGCTTTGCGTGATTTGAAAAAGGGTAAAAATGAAAATCTTAAAAGCTATTTTCGCGGCGGTATCGGCGGTTTGCTATCTAAGCTCGGCCGTTTTACCGCAAAGCGATTGGAGCAAAAGAGAGCTAAAAGGCGAGGTTAAGAGCATGACGGCTACGGAGTATGAATACTCAATGGATGGCTCCGGGACGCTAGAAAATACGCGCGTAAAGCGGACGGAGTTTAACGAAAACGGCTATATAGTGCAAGAAACCGAGCATATAAACGGCGCGCCGAACAACTCGGTTTTGTTTGAGTACGGCAAAGACGGGCTAGTGCGCAAAAAATATCAAGATAGCGCCGTTTATCTCTACGAATACGAATTTGACGGCGAAAATTTAGTCGCGACGGCCAAAGAGCAGCATGTGGAGGATAATTTTACCCGCGCACGGAGAAAACCACTTACGGCAAGGACGGCAAAATGATCGCTCGGGCGGCGTATTCGGGCAGGACGCTAGTGACGGACGATAGCTACGTCTATGATGAAAAGAGCGTTTTAACGCGGATAGAAAATAATATGGAGCCGCGGCACGGCATAGAGATAAGCTTTGAGCGCAAGCCAAACGGCGAATACGAAAAAATAACGCAAGCCCCGAACTCAAAATGGGTTTATTACTACGCCGCAAACGGCGACGAGATGGAGTATACGTCGGTAAATTACTTCGGCTCCGAGGCAAAAATCTGGCAAATCTTGCAGTTTAAAGACATAACAAGGGACGAGCGAGGAAATTTGACGCATAAAACCTCGGTCAAATTTAAGCCCGCGGACAAATACTACGAAAACGGCGACATAACGGAAATCGGCCTATATAAAAAGCTGGAAATCAGCTACGAATACTACTAAAGTAAATTTTTGAGTTAAGGCTATTTTTCCGAAAAAATTTCGCCGTTTATTATAGATTTAACCGTTAAAAACCCGACTATTAAAATCGAAGCGACTAGAGCCGCAAAAGCGCCGACGCCTAAAACTAAATAAAAATCGCTTTGCGTAATTTCGTAAGCTTTTAAAAACGCTATGGAGCTAGCGGCCGTCGGGAAGGTAAAAGCCCACCACGATAGAGCGAATTTGAGTTTAATAAATCTTTTATACGAAAAAAGTATAAGCGCGGCGAAAAATACGTTGATATTAAGCAGTATCGCCGCAAAAGCGTCGAATTGCTCGGTTAGTTTTACGTATCCTAAAAACGCCATAGCCGGGGGTGCTAGCGTAATGACTAGCGTCGGGACGAATTTGTCGGCTAACTGATCGCAAAAAACTAACCTATAAAATATAACGGCGAATAAAATAATCCAGAAAAATAACCCCAAACTAAAATAATACCAGATCGCTTGAGATTTTTCGGCTATTATCGGGATTAGCAAGTTGCCCACTACGGGGATAAACCATGCCGGATTTAGCGTCGCGATATCGAATTTTTCGTCGATCCAAAAAGAAATTACGTAAAGCGTAAAAATCGTTTGCAAGCCTAAAGCCGCGTAAAAAAGCGAGTAGTATAGTCGCGGCGCGTCTTTGTAGGCTAGAGCTAAAAGAAAAAGCGAGATGATAAACCCGCCGAAAAAATTTATCCTTATAGGGTGCGAAAATTCGGTCTTTACCTCTTCTTTAAATTTTAAAAGCTTAAAGAGGTAAAACGCCGAAAGTAGGCAAAATACCGTGCAGTCTAGCGCTCTAAGCGCCGAGAATATCTCGCCGGGTAAATCTAATATCTCGCTTAATTTCTTATAAGCCGCGCAAAGCCCTCCAAGCCCCATAGTACCGGCAAAAAGCATAATCGGCAGCGATTTTATTTTGCTTTGCGAGTCGTTTTGCTTAATATCGTGCATTGTTTTTCTTTTCGTATTAAATTTTTATGCAATATTACCTATAATAAGGTTAAATTTTTGTAACGAAGTCACGAAAGGGCAAAATGCTAAGCGAAGAGTTAAAAGAAATTTTGCGCGAGAGGTTTACGAATAATTTCGATCTAGCAAGCGAGGATCTAAATGCGATCTTTGCTAACGCGTACCTAAAAATCGTAAAAAAAGGCGATATATTTTACTCCGGAAACGATTGCTTCGGATTTATCCTTATACTAAAAGGCGTTTTAAGGGCGTTCGTATCGTCTAACGCAAAGGAAATAACGATATTTAGGCTAACTAAAGACGAGAGTTGCGTGCTGTGCGATACGTGTTCTATAAATTCGCTAGAAAATAAAGTAAGCGTCGAAATCGAGCAAGATAGCGAGATTATCGTTATTCCGGCGCGAATTTACAAACCTCTTAAAGAAAAATATCCGAGCGTTTTAAATTTTACTCTAAAAATCGTAGCCGATCGGTTTGCCAGAACCATAAACGTTATGGAGCAGGCTTTGTTTTCGCCGCTTTCGGCGCGGATTATGAATTTTTTATCCCAAAGCATCGAAAACCTAAACGAAAATTTTATAAAAATAACTCACGAAGAGCTGGCGAATCATCTAGGAAGCGCTAGAGAAGCGGTATCTAGGGTGCTAAAAGAGCTTGAGAGAAGCGGGCAAATAACGCAAAGCCGCGGCGAAATAAGGCTTGTTTCTTAAAATTCTCGTTTTAAGGTAACTTTGTTACGGAGAGAGCGGCCTTTTTTAGGTAGCATTTCATAAACTCGTTTAAAAGGAGAATTTATGAAAGGACTGCAAAGAAGAGACGCTTTAAAGCTAATGGGGGCCGCGGGACTAGTCGCGAGTATGAGCGGTTGCTCTGCAACGGGCGGCGAAAACGACGATATAAATTCTAAAATCGTCATAATGGGCGCGGGACTTAGCGGTATCGCGTTGGCGGCTAAACTTAGAAGAGATATGCCTAACGCCAAGGTAATTCTCGTGGATAAAGACGAGAAATTTTACTACCAGCCGGGCTTTACGCTAATCGCCGTCGGAATTTACGAAGCTAGCGACGTCGTTTATGAAAAAGCGGATTATATCCCGCAAGGAGCCGAGTGGATACGCAAAAACGTATCGGAGATAAAGCCCGAAGCCAATCTACTCGTCCTAGACGACGGGAGCGAGCTGGGGTATGATTATCTAATCGTAGCAAGCGGCGTGGAATACGATTTTGAAGCCGTTAAGGGGCTAAGCTTAGAGGATATTAACTATACGAGCGGCAATATATCCTCCGTCTACACTCTACAAGGCGCCGTAAAGAGCAACGAGCTGATGAAAAAATTTTCTCAAAACGGCGGCGCGGCTGTATTTTGCGATCAAAAAACCCCGATGAAATGCAGCGGCGCTAATAAAAAAGTAACATGCATGAGCGAAGATAGGCTGAGGTTGGCCGGCAACCGCGATAAAGGCAGCGTTAATCTTTACGTCGGAGGCGGCAAGCTTTTCGGCGATCCGACTTATGCCGCGGCGATGACCCAAATAATGATAAAAAGAAAGATAAAATTTAATCTTCGCCACCAAATCGTAGCCGTCGATAAAAGCTCAAATACCGCTACTTTCGAGTTTTGGACGGCGTATAGACAAAACGGCGAAGATAAAATCGCGTCTGAGCTAATCGACGTAAAATACGACTGGCTTCACCTGCCGCCTAAGCAAAAAGGAAGCGAAATTTTAGCTCGCGCCGGCCTAACTAAAGAGGGCGACAAGCTAAATTTTTTAGCTGTCGATAAATACAGCCTGCAAAGTACAAAATTTAAAAATATATTCGGTATCGGCGATATTTGCGGATTTGCGTCCGGCAAAACGGGGGCTAGCGTTAGGAAAATGTATCCGATCTTAGCTAAAAATTTAGCCGATACGATAAAAGGACGAGAACCTAGCGAGAAATTTACCGGATATACGGCTTGCCCTTTTATTACCAAATACGGCAAGGCCATAATGGTAGAGTTCGACTGGGAGGGAACGGCTCCGACGCTAGAGTGTTTCGGCGCTACTAGAGAGAGCTACATGAGTTGGCTGGTTAAAATTTACGGATTTAAACCTATGGTTATGAACGGAATGCTAAAAGCTTTGGCTTAAAGGAGATAAAATGAGCGTTTTAGATAAAACTATACGTTTGATTATAGCGGCGATTTGGTTTTTTATTTTCGGATTTATTTGCGACTGCTGGTTGTGGACGGTCGGGCTAATTCCGCTTTTAACGGGATATTACGGCTACTGCCCGCTTTATAAAATTTTCAAGAAAAGGTAAAAATATGGTAAGCGTGAAAAGTAGAATTATTAGGGTCGTTCTGGGGCTAGTTTTTATGGTGGCAGTTTGGTATTTTTATGAGAGCTACTGGGCGTTAATCGGCCTAATTCCAATTATTGTCGGCGTTACGGGTTTTTGCCCGGCGTGTAAATTCTTAGGCAGGTGTTCTTTAAATTTAAAAAAATAAAAGGGGCGTTTAGCGCCCTTTGTCTTGCCATTTAGCCGTTTAGGCCGCAAATTTTATTCGCCGTTTGATGAATTATTTAGCTACTTTTGGCTAAAATCTCGAAAATTTAAAAAAGGCGAAACGATGAATAAAGTTTGGAAATTCGGCGACAATATCGATACCGATATAATTATCGCCGCCAGATACTTAAATACTTCCGACGAAAATATCTTAGCAAAACATATAATGGAGGACGCCGATCCTAATTTTAGCTCCAAGATAGATAAGGGCGATATTATCGTAGCGGGCGAAAATTTCGGCTGCGGTAGCTCTCGTGAGCACGCTCCTATCGCACTTAAAGCTGCTGGCATTGGCGCCGTAATAGCTAAAAGCTATGCGAGAATTTTTTATAGAAATAGCTTTAATACGGGGCTTTTGATACTTGAGATCAAAGAAACGGACGAGATAAACGAGGGCGACGAACTAAAAATAGACGTAGATAACGGCGCGATCGTAAATCTAACCAGCGGCAAAGAGTATAAATTTAGCCCTATACCGCCTTTTATGCAAGAGCTTTTAAACGCCGGCGGACTTATAGAATACGCAAAAGTAAAGATGAACTAAGGAGCGGCGATGAAAAACTATAAAATTTGCGTTATAAAAGGCGATGGCATCGGCCCTGAGATCATAGATGAAGCTATAAAAATTTTAGATGTCGTTAGCGCTGAGTTTGGGATAAAATTTGAGTACGACTACAAGCTTATGGGTGGTGCAGCTTATGATGTATTTGGCGTGCCTTTGCCAGATGAGACGCTTAACTCTGCTCTAAACTCTGATGCTGTGCTTTTTGGAGCGATCGGCGGCGAGAAGTGGGATAGTTTGCCAAGACATCTAAGGCCAGAGAGCGGGCTTTTAAAGATCAGAAAAGAGCTTGAAGCTTATGCAAATTTACGCCCCGCCATTGTTTTTGATGAGCTGGTTGGTGCTAGCACGCTAAAGCCAGAGGTTTTAAGAGGCGTTGATTTTGTCGTGGTTCGTGAGCTAACTGGTGGGCTTTATTTTGGACAGCCACGTGAAAAAGGCGAAGATAGAGCGTTTAATACGATGGTTTATTCTAAATTTGAGATCGAGCGCATCGCAAAGATCGCCTTTGAAACAGCAATGCTCCGCAAGAAAAAGGTCTGCATGGTCGATAAGGCAAATGTGCTTGAGACAAGTCAGCTTTGGCGTGAGGTGACTAGCGAAGTGGCTAAAAAATACCCTGAAGTAGAGCTTAGCTTTATGTATGTGGATAATGCGGCGATGCAGCTAGTAAGAGCTCCAGCAAATTTTGACGTCATACTTACTGAAAATTTATTCGGCGATATTTTAAGTGACGAAGCGAGCATGGTTTGTGGCTCGATAGGACTTTTGCCAAGCGCTAGCATGGGCGGTAAAGTGGGAATTTATGAGCCAATACACGGCTCAGCTCCAGACATCGCAGGGCAGGGCATAGCAAATCCAATCGCAACAATTTTAAGTGCAGCGATGATGCTAAGATACGCATTTAGCGAGAGTGAAGCCGCAGATGCGATAGAAAATGCTGTTAAAGAGGCGCTTGCAAAAGGTTACAGAACAAAAGATATCGCTGCTTTTAACGCAGTTGAGGTTTGCTCAACTAGTGAGATAGGCGATGTTATCGCAGGATTTATCAAAAAATGAAAAACACAATCACTGAAGCACTGATCTACGAAGCTCAGGGGCTAAAAGATGATGCACTTGAAATTTATAAAAATATCTTAAAGCAAGATCCATCAAACAAAGATGCCCTTAGCGCGATAAACCGCCTGAGCGGACTTCGTAAAGAGCGAGCGATAAAAAACGAGCAGATGAAAGAGTTTTTTATAGCGATGAAAAGTGATGAAGAGATAAATGAATTTAAAAGGTGGTTGATAAGATTATGAAGCTTGATGATATCGCTAGAATGGCAATCAGTGAGGTTAGCGCTGAGCTTGAGAAAATAGAAGCATTGCAAAGTAAAAAGCAAGAAGAGCTCGAGCGTGAGAATCTAAAAAAAGAGCTTTTGGCCATAGAGAATAATGAAAATGCGCTAAATAACGAGCTAAAAGTTGAGGCAAATTTACAAAATGAGCAAGCATTTGAGATAAAAGAGGAGCCAGCAAGTCTAACAAAAAGTAGAGAGGTGAGCGAAGAGAAAATTTTCTTAGCAAACCTTGCTGAACGCATAGAAGTGCTTTTTGAAGGGCTTAAACAAACTAGTGAACAAAATCTTGCTTCAAGGCTTGAGCTAACGACAAAATTTTTAGAATTTACCCTTGCAAATATCGAAAATAGACTCCAAAATCTCTCAAAATAAGCCATTGGACGGCTCAAAAAATGAGATAAAAATCAAAAATGAAATTTATAAAAATAGCGAGCTAGACTTTTTTAGATCGCTATTTGCCCCATTTACTTTACGTGTTTATCTTGTGGGTGGTTGCGTGAGAGATGCGTTCTTGGGACGAGAAATTTACGATTATGACATAGAAGTTTATGACATAAAGCCCGCTAAATTTAATGAGCTAATGGCTAGCATAGGCGCTAGCGGTGTTGGTAAAAGCTACTTCATTTACAAATACAAAAACTACGACATTGGGCTTCCAAGAAGCGAGAGCAAGACTGGAAATTTGCACAAAGACTTTGCAGTAAGCTATATAAATGATCCAAGCAAGGCGAGCCTTAGGCGAGATTTTACGATAAATGCCATGATGATGAATATCTTTAATGGAGAAATTTTAGACTTTTACGGCGGGAAGCAAGATTTAGCAAACAAGACATTAAGGCACATTGATAGTGAAAAATTTAAAGAGGATCCACTAAGGGTGCTTAGAGGAGTGCAGTTTAGCGCGAGGCTTGATTTTAGCATAGTTAGTGAGACGCTAGCTCTCATGAAAAGCCTTAATTTGGAGCATCTAAGCAGAGATAGGATAAATACTGAGCTTATTAAATTTTTTCACGCAAAGTATCTAGAAAAAGGAGCTTACTATCTTTTTGAGCTTGGACTTTTTAAAGAAATTTTTGGTATGCAAATTTCTATGGACGATGGGTTTTTAAGTGATCTTAAGAGTGCTAGAGAATTTGTGGATGATGAGAGGCTATTTTTGTATCTTTTGTTTGGCAAATTTGAGCTTGACGCAAAGGAAATTTTAGAGAAAATGCGTCTACCAAAGAGCTACTTTTCTATCTTAAAACAGCCTTATTTTAAGGACATGCCAAGCGATAAAGAGCTAATGCAAATTGCCCTAAATATGCCTATAAAATCATGGCTTGGAGCTTATAATAAAGAGCAGATAGGGCGTGCCAAGAAGCTTGGAATTTATGAGATGAAATTTGACCCGAAAGTTGATGTGGCAGAAATTTTATCAGCTGGTTTTAAAAACAAAGAGATCGCAAAAGAGATAAAACGTAGGCAAGAGCTTGAAATTTCAAAATATCTAAGCGAGCGTAAGCCTAGAAAAGATTAGTCTTTAAAACTCTTAAAAGCCCATTTTGGCTAAAATAGGCTAGTTTATAACACTTTTTAAGGCAAAGAAAGCTTATGTTTAACATAGTCCTGGTTCATCCTCAGATACCGCAAAATACTGGAGCTATCGGTAGAATGTGCGTTAATGCAAATTTAAAGCTACATATCGTTAAGCCTACCGTGTTTGACCTGAGTGAAAAGGCTGTTAGGCGAGCAGGACTTGACTACTGGAAAATTTTAAATCCAAAAATTTGGGATAGTTTGGAAGAATTTTTAGAAGCAAATTTAAACCACAAGGATAGATTTTTCTTCGCTACTACAAAGACAAATAGGCTTTACTACGAGGCTAGATTTAAGCCAGGAGATTTTATATTTTTTGGTGGCGAGAGTACTGGACTGCCAAGAGAATTTATGGATATAAATTTTAAAAACGCCATAACCATACCAATGGGAAAAGAGGGCAGGAGCTTAAATTTAGCTATGAGCGCTGGCATTATCGCTTATGAGGCGATCAGGCAAAATATCACTGAATTTGACTTTAGGAGTGAGATTTGAGAGTAGTTTTTGCTTTGGTTTTTACTATTTTAGCGGCATTTGCGAGTGAAATTAGCATCGCAACTTATAATGTGCAAAATTTATTTGATTGCAAAGATGATGGTAGCGAGTATCTTGATTTTAAAGTAGGCGTATCAAAGTGGGACTGCGAGGCGGCTGATTC
Organism: Campylobacter concisus; assembly: GCF_002092845.1. GTDB lineage: Bacteria > Campylobacterota > Campylobacteria > Campylobacterales > Campylobacteraceae > Campylobacter_A > Campylobacter_A concisus_AQ. The sequence continues at coordinate 17,340 of NZ_LVXF01000040.1, read as the reverse complement.
AAAACTACAAAGGACAAGACAAGTCATAAATGCACTAAATACAGACATTATTGCACTTCAAGAGATTGAAAATGAGCAAGTTCTAAAAGTTCTGGTAAGTGATAGCGAGTATAAATTTGTTAGTTTTACAAAGGAGAAAAACTCGCCTGTTGGGCTTGGGCTTATTTCAAAGTTGCAACCAAGTGGCAGTGAAATTTTTAAAGTTCCAAATGTAAAGACGAGAAATATTTTAAAGGTTATTTTTGAGAAGGAAGGCAAGAAATTTAGCATATTTGTAAATCACTTTCCAACTTATAAAAATGGCATAAATATGCAAAAAAAGGCTGAAAAAACGTTAAGAACGGCTCTAGGTAAAGAGAAAAATGCAATTATTTTGGGTGATTTTAACTCGCCCTTTGGACAAAAGTCCATCCTAAATGACATCATTGCAACAAGAAATTTTTATGATCTTTATAAAGAGCTTGAACCAAAAGATAGATATTCTCACGCAGTGCATGGCAAAAAAAGAGCGATCGATCATGTTTTGCTTTCACCTAGCTTTATGGAAAATGGCGATCTAAGCTATGTTGGTGGTAGTTTTGAAGTCTTTAAACCAAGCTTTGCAGTCGATGAAAAAGGCTTTGCAAAGAGTGACCTTTACTCGGATCACTTTGCATTAAAGTTTAAAATTTCAACTGATCCAAGTCCAGTGAAAAAAGGATTTGTAAGTAAAATTTTTAAAAAAGATGAAAACAATGCCAATAAAAAAACAAGCGAGCAAAACTATAAGACGGCCGATATAGATACGCTTTTTGATCACCCAGAGGCAGTGCCAGTCGTGATTGAAAAAGTGGTTGTTATCTTAAAAGATAAACATGGCTTTATTATCTCGAAAAATCACCGCGGAATTTATGTCTATGATCCTAAAAATAGCGTTATTGTAGGCGAAGAGCTAGATATTTTAGTAAGGCGAATGAAAATTTATAAAGATGCGCTTGAAGTCAGCTCTTATGAGATCATAAATGAGCATGGCACAAAAGATATTAGCGAAAATTTACTAGATGCATCGCAATTAAGTGAAGCTAGAAGTGGCGATGTCTTTGCTAAAATTTCGGGCAGACTAGAGAGGGGCTATCTGCATACACCATACGGTAAGATCAGGGTTTATAGCAAGAAAAAGCTAAAAGATGGCGAGTATAGTTTTGAAAACGCGAGAGTTAAAATTTATAAGAGAGAAAACCAAATCGTTGTGGAGTAGAGAGTGCAAATTTTAGATATTTTTATGATTACGGCGTTTGTTTTATTTCTTATTTTTATGATAAGAGGCGTCATTTTGCAGTCACAGGAGAAGGAGAGGGCAAGAAAAATGGTAAGAGAAAAAAGAGAAAATTTTAATAAAAAGAGTGAAATATGAAAGAGTTATTATTAGAAATTGGAGTTGAGGAGCTTCCAGCGATACCCTTTTTAAGGGAGCTGCCAAATATCAATGCTAAATGGCAGGCTGTGCTTGAAAAATATAATCTTGTAAGTTCTTTTAAGTTTTATTATACGCCGCGTCGTTTGGTCTTTTTTCATGAGAAATTCCCACTAGCTCAGCCTGACAGCGTAGCTAGCTTTATCGGTGCACCAAAACAAGTAGCACTAAAAGACGGAGCTTTCACAAAGGCAGCACTTAGCTTTGCGAATAAATGCGGCATAGATGAAAGTGAGCTTAAATTTAAAGAGATAGACGGCAAAGAGGTGCTTTATTACGAAAAAGAGGTAAAAGGCGAGCCAGTCGCTAAGATAATGGGCGACATAGTTGAGGAGTTTTTAAAGAGCCTAAATTTTGGCAAGTCTATGCGCTGGGGCAACGGCGAGTTTGAGTTTATCCGTCCGATAAGATCGTTTTTGTGTTTGCTTGGCGATGAGGTTATAAAATTTAATAAATTTGGCGTAGAGAGTGGTGATTCAACCTATCCGCACAGAAGCATCAGCTACGACATGATAAAAATTTCAAATATAAAAGAGTATTTTGAAGGCTCAAAGAGCCGTGGTGTCGTGCTTGAGGCGGATGAGAGAGAAAAAATAATCCTTGATGAGTTTGAAAAGATCAGCCAAAAAAGCGGGCTAAAGATCGAAATCGATAAAGACTTGTTAGCTGAAGTCGTGGCGATCACTGAGTATCCGACAGCACTTCTTGGCTCGTTTGAAGAGGAATTTTTGGAGGTGCCAAGCGAGGTCATCATCACTTCCATGAAAGAAAATCAGCGCTACTTCCCAGTCTTTAAAGATGGTAAGCTCGCAAATGGCTTTGTAGTCGTAAGTAACGCCATCACAAAAGATTACTCGCTCATCATCAAGGGCAACGAAAAAGTGCTAAGAGCAAGGCTAAGTGATGCGATGTTCTTTTGGCAAAGCGACCTAGCGCACGAATTTGGCCCAGAAAAACTAAAAAATATAACTTATCTAAAAGAGCTTGGAAGTATCTACGAAAAAGAGCTTAGAGAGCTACAAGTGGCTAAAAAGCTTGCTAGCAACTATGACGAGCTACTCAAAAAAGAAGCTGGCGAGTATAGGGCTAAGCTAGAGCGAGCTGTGATGCTAAGCAAGGCTGATCTTACAACGCAGATGGTTTATGAATTTACCGAGCTTCAAGGCATCATGGGCGCTTACTACGCAAAGGCTAAAAATGAGGACGAAAACGTCGTTCTAGCTATAAAAGAGCAGTATCTGCCAGATGGTGAAGAGGCGCAGTGCCCAAGCAAGGTATTTAGCTCGGTTGTAGCGCTTTCAAATAAGCTTGATACGCTAATGGGGCTCTTTAGCATTGGCAAAATCCCAAGTGGCACGAAAGATCCTTACGCTCTAAGACGTGCGGCAAACGGCGTGATAAAGATCGTTTTGGCACATAATTTGAAATTTAATGTAAAAGAAATTTTAGAAGATATCGCAAAAGATTATAAAAAATTTGATGTTGAAGTGCTTATAAATTTCATCCTTGATAGGCTTTACACTTTCTTTGACGCAAACGCTTCTATCGTAAAAGCATGCATAAAAAGCGGCGAAAAGGATATCTTGGAGCTAACCAAGATGATAGAGGCACTTGCTAAAATTTCTAGCGAGCCAAGCTTTAGAGAGAATTTCTCTACATTTAAGCGCCTTTCAAACATCATCAAAGACGATAAATTTAGCAAGGTTGATGAGAGTCTCTTTGAGATAGATGCTGAAAAAGCTCTGAATGACGCGTTTAAAGAGGTCGATAAGAGCCTAGCATATGAGCCAAGACTAAAAGCACTATTTGCTCTAAAACCGCAGATCGATGAGTTTTTTGACAAAGTTATGATAAATGTTGAAAATGAGAAAGTGCGAAATAATCGCATCGCGGTCATCGGTCAAATTTATAGTGAGATACTAAAAGTAGCTGATATAAAAGAGATCAGCTTTTAAATTTGCGCCAGCTTCAGGCTCTTGCCTAGGCTGGCTTTTTAAAATTTATATTCTAAAACTACCTAAAAATATCGAATTCTGGCTCATAGACCTTAGTTTTTATTCCAAAATATCCAAGAACTGAGCTAAATATAAAATCATGCGAAAGGCTTTCATCTCTCCTGGTTTTTAGCCTTTTTAAAAGTTCTCTATCGCTTGAAAAGACGATGGCAGGGATGTGTTTTTGCTCATCTGGAGCGATGGAATAAGGCAGACCATGTAAATATATGCCATTTTCGCCTAGGCTCTCTCCGTGATCTGAGAAAAAGAACATGGCAACTTCAAATTTATCTTTTCTTGCTTCAAGAGCGTTTATTAGCTCGCTTTGTAGATAGTCCTCATATAAAATGGTGTTGTCGTAGGTGTTTGCTATCTCTTCTGGCGCGCATTTATTTAGCTCGGCAGTGTCACATGTTGGGGTAAATTCTTTAAATTTGCTTGGGTAGCCTTTGTAGTAGATAGGGCCATACGAGCCTTGAAGATGTAGCACGATAAAGGCGGTGGAATTTGCATCTTTGATGACCTTTTTGGCCTCATCAAATATCACTTCGTCAAAACCTTCTGCTCGATGATCTGAAGTATGGTTTTGATCAAGATTGTCACAAACGCCCTTGCAACCGCCGCTATTGTTGCCAAAAAAGTATGTTTTTATGCCAAGTTTATTGATGATATCAACTAAATTTTCACGAGCTTTTGCTTCGCGGTTGCTAAAATCTTCTCGCTTTAAGTCTGAAAATAGGCAAGGCACACTAGTCTCTGTGGCTGTTCCACATGAGTAGAAATTTGTAAAACTTACCACATCTTTTTGCTTGGTGAATTTGTTTGTATCGTTTTTAGCGTAGCAATTTAGCGAGTAGTTTTTGCTCCTTTGCGTCTCGCCAACTATCAAAACTAAAATTTTCTTTTTATCATCAGCTAGTACCGCATCATCTGTTACATAAGTAAAAGGTAGTGGTTTTTGTGTGATCGATTTTACTAGTTTTACAGCTGAATAGATGGGATAGTATGGGAGCAATGCGGTTCTTAAATTCGAGTGTTCTCTAAAAATAAGATAAAAATAATTGCAAATATAAGAAAAAGAGTATAGAAAAAAGAGTGGATTATTTTATAAAAAGTCATAATAATAGGACTCAAGTGTAAATGACTAGAAAATTTAAATAAAAAATAAGATTATTTTTTCTTGCCTTTGGAGTTTTTTGCTTCAGATTTTTTGACTTTCGCATTCTCTTTTATGCTAAGTTTTGCCTTAACTTTTTGCATATCGTTAAAACCAATACCTTGGACTCTTTCAAGTTCATCGATGCTTTTAAATTTATGGGCTTTTCTGTATTTTATAATGTTTAACGCTTGGCCTTTGCTTAGCCCAAGCTCCATTAACTCATTTTTGCTGGCTGTATTTAGATTAGTGCCATATGCAATACTTGCAACTACCAAACAAAGTAAAATTTTAACCTTCATCTTATCTTCCTAAAATAATAATCCATCGTTTTCTTGATCTTGTATGATGTCATTTGCTGGCATATTTTGAGGTAGCGGTGAGTCGTTTGTGTAGTATTCGTCACTGCCACCATAATAGCCTTTATAAACACCATCTGGCTGCTCAAATGCACGTCTTAAAGTAGGATAAAGCTTAATGTAGCCTTCCATAAATTTCTTAAACACAGGTGCGGCTGTTCTACCACCGCCTTCAATCTTTTTCATAGGACTATTGTCGTCATTTCCGTACCAGATTATTGCTTCGATATCAGGTGAGTAACCACAAAACCAAGCATCGATGTTATTATTTGTTGTGCCGGTTTTGCCTGCTATTTGGATGCCGTTTATTTTAGCGTTGCGTCCAGTGCCGTTATTTACGACATTTTGAAGAAGTGTCGTCATCAAAAATGCTTGTTCTGGTTTTAGCACTTGCTTTCTTTGTGGTTCATAGTCCATCGAAGCCCCAAAGCTATTTTCTATATGCTTAATAAGTGTTGGCTCAACCATCTCGCCCTCATTTGGGAACATTGAGTAAAATTTTGCAAAATCAAGTGGTGAAATCCCAAAACTTCCAAGTGCGATAGATAAATTTTCTGGGATATCGTTAAAGCCCATATCAGTAAGCTGTTTACGAACCGAGCTAAGGCCAAGATCGTTTAGCAAATTTATGGTTGCGAGGTTACGAGACTGAGTTATGGCTGATTTTATAGTGATATAGCCTTGAAAACCGCCACTATAGTTCTTTGGTGTCCACTCTTTGCCATTTCCCATATCAAATGTCCTAGCGATATCAGCCACTTGAGAAACGACTGAGTAGCCGCTATCAAGTGCTATTTGATAGATAAATGGCTTAAAGCTAGATCCTGGCTGGCGCTTGCTTTGAGTGGCACGGTTATAGCTACTTTTTGCGTAGTCAATACCGCCAATTAGTGCTAAAATTTGACCACTTTGTGGATGAGTGACTACTATAGCTCCATTTAGAATTTCTGCATTTGCTTTTTTATCGCGCTTTAAAATTTCATTGTAGCCATAGACTAGAGCTTCTTGAGCGATCTTTTGGACATTTAGATCAACTGTGCTTTGTATTTTATAGCCACCAGTTTTTATATCGTCAAATTTCTTTGAAGCCTCTTTTATTATCTCATCGACTACGTAAGGGGCTTTATTTCTTGTCAGAGTATCGTCAAAGACTGCTGGCTCTTCAAGCACGCCTTTACGGTACTCGTCCTCGTTTATCCAGCCGATGCTATACATTCTCTCAAGCACTCTATTTGCACGGCTAAGCGACAAGTCAAGGTGCTTTGTAGGATCATAGGTACTTGGAGCCTTTGGCAGGCCAACTAGCATGGCGACCTCTTTTATGCTTAGCTCATTTAGCTCTTTTCTAAAATATCCCTCAGCTGCCGTTTTTATGCCGTAGTAGCCATGTCCAAAATAGACGTGATTTAGGTATCTTTCGATGATATCTTCTTTGCTAAGCTCGCTTTCAAGCTTCATGGCAAGCACGATTTCTTTTATCTTTCTTGTAAATTTCTTCTCACGGCTTAGAGCCAAATTTTTAATGAGCTGTTGTGTTAGTGTTGAAGCACCCTCGACCAGCTTTCTAGCTTTAATATCTTTTATGGCAGCCCTTGCCATGGCTTCTACGTTTATACCACCATGCTCAAAGTAGCTCGTATCCTCAATAGCCACGAGTGCTTCGATGACACGCGGCGGGATGTCGTTATATTTTACGTAAATTCTATTTTCTTCAAAGATATTCGCGATGAGTTCGTTGTTTCTATCAAAAATTTGTGTTGTAAGCTTTGGTTTATAATCAATAATAGCGTAAGCATCAAATCTAACTTGTGAATAAAAATATAAAAATGCTCCGCCAAGCGAAATGGCAACTATAAAGATAAATGCCAAGATATATTTCATAAAAATGCCTTTAATATTTTTAAATTTAGTCCCATGGCTGTGCTGGTTTCGCCGTGTTGGGAAATGATATATTTTTTATTAAAATTTTCTATCGTCATGGCTCCAGCCTTGCCTTGCCACTCATTATTTTTTATGTATTCATTAAGGTCATACTCGTCAAATTTTTTAAATTTATATGTAGTCTTACTTACGTTTATAAGCTCAAATTCGCCTAAAAATATCATCGCTGTATAGACGCTGCATTCGTTGCCACTTTGTAAATTTAGCATGGCAATCGCTTCTTTTTCGTCCTTTGCTTTACCTAAAATTTTATCCCCACACGCCACACAGCTATCTGCAAAGAGCAAATTTTTAAGACCTATATTTTCTTTTAAAAATTGCTCTTTTTTGGCTTTTACGACGTTTTGGACATAAATTTCAGGCTTTACGTTTTTTTCTATCTTGCTCTCGTCAAACTGGAAAGAAATTTGAGTGAAATTTATGCCAGCATCTTTTAATAAATTTGCCCTTGTTGGTGAGCTTGAAGCGAGTGTTATCATAAAAATACCTTATAGCTTATGCCAAGATAAATAGCTGCTAGGGAAGCTAATAAATTTAGCGGTGTGAAGTAATAAATTATAACGATCAAACTCTCATTTAGCTCGATCATTTCATGCGATCTTAGTGCTTTTAAGGCCTTTTTGTATCTATAAAATATATAACTTAAATTTAATAACAAAAATAGTTCTATTGCGCATTTTGTTGCTACCATCGCACTTGCCATAGGATTTGTCAAATTTGCATCATAAAATCCAAAAATTATAACCACACTTGTCGCTATCACGCAAAGGATTAGTATGAAAATCGCAATGCCAAAGCGTCTTATAATGTGAAGTAAGATGTGATAACGTTCCTTGTCTTCAAATTTATTTTTTATAAAGTAGCTTCCAACAAGTACAAGACCAGCTTGTAGCCCCACAAAAAGAGCTACAAAGCACACATGCAAAAATAGTACTACTTGGTCAAATTTTATAAAAGCTATATCGTAATGACTCATTTTTCTAAGGCTTGCCTTGCGTACTCAAGTGAGTCTTTTATCGCATCTTCTATCATCGATGCATCTTTGCCACCGGCTGTTGCAAAGTCATCTTTGCCACCGCCATTGCCACCTAGGATTTGCGCTGCAAATTTTACCCAAGCACCAGCTTTTAAAGGAGCATTTTTGACTCCAGCTGCAAGAGAAATTTTGCCACTCTCATCGGCTTGGATTAGCAAAATAGCAGCACTTTCATGCTCATTTTTAAACTCATCTATCAAGGTTTTTATATCTCCACCATCTACGCTTGTGACGCAAAGCTTGGTTTTATTTATATCTAAATAGACTAGCTCATGAGAATTTTTAGCATTTTTTAGTTTGTCTTTTAAAACTCTTAGTTCATTTTTTAGCTTTTTGACCGCATTTAGTGGCTCGGTGCTTTTTAGCTCATCTTTTAGCTCGTCAAGCTCGGCTCTAAATGATTTTGCTAAATTTAGCGCAGCTCTTGAGCAAACAGCCTCTATACGCCTAACGCCAGCACTTACGCCACTCTCTTTTGTGATGAAAAATGATCCGATCTCATCTATATTTTTTACGTGTGTGCCACCGCAAAGCTCTTTGCTAACATTGCCAAAGCTAACGACTCTTACATTATCAGCGTATTTTTCATTAAATAGTGCGATAGCTCCACTATTTTTAGCATCTTCAAGTTTCATAAGTTCTGTTTTTGAGTTAGCACCATTTAGTATCCACTCATTTACCAAATTTTCGACCTTTGAAATTTCTTCGCTAGTAAGTGCTTTTGGATGTGAGAAGTCGAACCTTAGCCTATCTGCTTCTACACTTGAGCCAGCTTGAGCGATATGCGTGCCAAGCACGTTTCTAAGGGCTGCGTGAAGTAAGTGTGTAGCACTGTGATGACGTGCGATCTGGGCTCTATCGCTGCCAACTTCAAGCTCTACTTCATCACCAACTTTTAGCGCCGCATTAGTTTTTACTAAAGATAAATTTAGTCCATGAAATTTTTGTGTATCAAGTACATTTGCTTTGCCCACTATCTTACCGCTATCACCGCACTGACCGCCACTTTGAGCGTAAAATGGAGTGACATCAAACATCACCCAGCCCTCTTTGCCAGCATCTAGGCTATCTACATTTTTAAACTCTTCATCAAGTAGGGCTAGAATTTTACTTTTGCTCTTAAGCTCTTCGTAACCTATAAATTTATTCTCGCCAAATTTTTCAAGTAGCTCTTTAAAGTCGCCCTTCGCGCTCTTGTCGCCACTGCCTTTCCAGGCAGCTTTTGCGCGTGCTTTTTGCTCACTCATAAGCTCATCAAACCTTGCCTCATCGACTTTTAGGCCCTTTTCTCTAAGCATATCAGCTGTTAGATCAAGCGGAAAGCCAAATGTGTCATAAAGCTTAAACGCAGCCTCTCCGCTAAAAATTTCTTTTGTATTTTTAAGCTCGCTCTCAAATAGCTCCAAACCGCTAGCAATAGTCGCTAGAAATCTCTCTTCTTCAAGCTTTATCTGCTCTTTTACAGCCGCTTTTTTCTCATTTAGATAGGTGTAGTGCTCGCCCATAAGCTCGCAAACTTTATCGACAAGCTTATACATAAATGGCTCTTTTATGCCTAGCAAGTATCCGTGACGGATCGCACGGCGTAAGATGCGGCGAAGCACGTAGCCACGGCCTTCTTTGTCAAATGTTGTACCTTGAGCTAGCAAAAATGTGACTGAGCGGATGTGATCGCTTATGACGCGGTAGCTAGCGCCACTTTCATAGACATATGGCTTGCCGCAAAGCTTTGCTACTTCGCTAATTAGTGGCATAAAAAGTGTGCTGTCGTAGTTGCTAAATTTACTTTGTAAGATAGCAGTAACGCGCTCAAGCCCCATGCCAGTATCGATGCTTGGTTTTGGTAGTGGGCTTAGTTTGCCATCCGCGCTTCTTTCATACTGCATGAAAACAAGGTTCCAGATCTCTAAAAACCTATCTCCATCGCCACCCATGTAGTCTTCAGGTGTGTTAAAGTGCTCAGCACCTTGATCGTAAAAAATTTCACTACAAGGACCACATGGTCCAGTATCTCCCATTTGCCAGAAGTTATCGTGATCGCCAAAGCGGTAAATTCTCTCTTTTGCGATGTGAGTGCTCCAAATTTCAAATGCTTCATCGTCGCTTTCGTGAACGGTTACATAAAGCTTATCTTTTGGCAGTTTTAACACCTCTGTTACAAATTCCCAAGCGTAAGCGATCGCCTCTTTTTTGAAGTATTCGCCAAAACTAAAATTTCCTAGCATCTCAAAAAATGTGTGGTGGCGCGCTGTATAGCCGACGTTATCAAGATCGTTGTGCTTTCCGCCAGCTCTTATGCAGGTCTGACAGCTAGTGCGAATAGGTGGTGTTGGGCGTGGCACTTCGCCTGTGAAAATGCTCTTAAATGGAACCATGCCAGCATTTGTGAAAAGTAGTGTTGCATCGTTTGGCACGAGTGGTGCTGAAGCTACTACTTCGTGACCTTTTGATTTAAAAAAATCAAGATATGCCTTTCTTATATCTAAATTTTGCATTTTTATCCTCGTTAGTTTTAAATTTTGCTCGATTTTAGCTAAAAATCGTTTGTAAATTTATAAAAAAATACAAAATTAATTTTTGCTTAATATATTTTATAAATTTATTTGTTTAAAAGCGATTTGCGATTAAAATAGCCTAAAAATTTATAACTAAAAGGTCTTTAGTGAAACTCAAAATTGGCATTGTTGGATACAATCTGGTTGGCAAGCGGCACTATATGGAGCTGAGGCGTTCTGACAAATTTGAAGTTTGTGGAGTTTTTGATAAAGAAAATAGAGATGATGCTTGCAGAGCTCCGTTTTTTGATGAGTTTAAAAAATTTATAGAAGTAGCCCAGCCGCAAGCTGTCGTACTTTGTCTGCCTCAACATGAGATAGTAGAGGCCTTTTGTCAGTGTGCAAAATATTGCCAAAATATCTTGATTTCAAGGCCGATATTTAAAAGTGTAAGCGAGCTAAAAGAGATAAAATATGCTTCAGTAGTAAATAAAGTAAGAGTTTGTACTGGCGTTGATGAGCGCTTTAATCCGACAATCGTTTCATTAAAAAAGGCACTTTTAAAAGAAGAAGAAATTTATAGCATTTCAATTGCGCATTTTAGACCACTTTGCGAAGGAAATATTATAAATGAGCTTTCACTTTGCGATATAGACCTTGCGAAAAATTTAGTAGATAGTGAAATTTGTAGCTTTTTTTATACTCAGGCAAATAAAACAAATACCAAAATATGCGACAATGTTGGAATAAACATTAAAATGAAAAATCAAATTTTGGTGAGTATTACTGATTCTTTTTGTGGCTCTTTGGAGCGTTTTAAGATAGAAGTAAACGCCAAAGAAGGTGTTTATTTTGGCGATCTTATCGATTATAAGCTTCATAGAGTCAATGAAAATGGGCAGATGAATTTAAAAACTGACCCCATAAATAATGAGATAAAAGCTCAATACGATGCCTTTTATGATCTTTGTCAAAGCGGCGAAAGTAGCGAGCTTTCAAGCATTGATGATGCGATAAAAATCAAAGAGCTATTTTGATGAAAAAGGCACTTTTGCTTTTGAATATGGGTGGGGCAAACAGCCTTGCTGATGTAGAAATTTTTCTAAAAAATATGTTTAACGACCCGTATATTTTGGGTATAAAGAATAAATTTTTAAGAAAATTTGTAGCTTTTATGATCACAAAAGGTAGGCTAAAAACAGCTAAGCATAACTACGAACAAATAGGTGGCAAATCGCCTATTTGCGAGCTTACAGCTAAGCTTTGCGATAAAATTTCAAGCTTGCAAAATGAGTTTGATGCAGTTGATTTTGCGATGAACTATACTTCACCATTTGTAAAAGATGTGCTTAAAAAGTATGAAAATTTTGACGAGATAGTGCTTTTGCCACTTTATCCTCATCATTCACAAACTACGATAACTTCAAGTTTAGATGACTTTAAAAAAGCAAAAGATGAGCTAGAGATAAAGGCTAAAATTTTTCTTTGTGGACCATTTTACGATGATGAAATTTACAACAAAATCATAATCTCGCACATAAATGAAGCTATAAATAATATAGATGTAAGCGATGTGGAGCTTATCTTTTCAGCTCATTCGTTGCCTCAAAAAATTATCGATAAAGGCGATGTCTACGAAAAACATATAAATGAGCATGTGCAAATTTTAAGCAAAATGATAAAAGATAGCGGATTAAACTTCAAAGAGATAAATTTAGCCTACCAGTCGCGCCTTGGCCCTGTAAAATGGCTAGAGCCCTCACTAAATGAAATTTTGGCAAAGTGCAAGAGTAAAAAGGCCCTTATCTATCCACTCTCTTTTTGTATAGATAACTCTGAGACTATTTTTGAGCTAGTTATTGAGTATGCAAAGATCGCAAAAGAGCTAAATTTTAGCTTCTACAAGGTTGTTTGGTGCCCAAATTTTAGTGATGAGTTTGCTAGTTTTATCTTACAAAAAGCAAAAACAGCCAAAGAGATTAACTTTTAGGAATAAATCTTGCTTATAAAATATATCTCAATACAGTAAAAAGGAGATATATGAAGGTACAAAATAACGACATAATCGATTATCTATTGCAATCAGGCTCAAGCAAAACTAAGGATAAAAAAAATAGTTTTGATGAAATTTTAAACCTTGCTATGGATAAAATCGCAAGCGATGCAAAAATTTCAGATAAGATTGAACAGTTTAAAAAAAGGCTTACTGAAATCGGCGCAGTTGGTTTTATAAGCGAGTTAAATTCTAACAAGATAGAAGAGAAAATAGCCCAAAAGAAAAAGGAGCTAACTGAACTTCTAGGCATAGATGATCCCGCAAAAACACAGGATCAAAAGAATGAGCTGCTTAAGATAATGGATAAAATTTTAAGTGATTACCGCAAAGAGCTAAATGTAGCACTTGCCAATCAAGCTCTGCTAGAGAAGCAAAAAAATCTTAATAGTAAGAATAGTAGCTCGGTTAATCTAAGTTCTGTTTTAAATGAGCTAGGACTTGCTTAAAATTTATATAAAAGATATTTAAGCCTATATAACTTTGCCAAAAATCTATCTTTTTACGGCAAAGTTATGCCAAATTTTATAGCAGCCCCGTATATTATTGCGCTAATTAATCCAGCAAAAAAACCAGCCACCATATCATCGCCCATTACGCCAAGGCCACCTTTTACATTGCGGTCGATCCTGCCTATTATCGAAGGCTTTTTAATATCAAGTACTCTAAAAAGTACAAGCGAGAGTATGAGCTGAGAAATCGTAGCTCCGCTAATGGCAATAGCAAGCCAAACGCCAGCAACTTCGTCGATCACGATAAAGCTCTCGTCGTGCGAATTTACCTTTTTTTCAAAATCATCAATAACGCTGATGCTTACCAAAAATAGCAAAATGCTAGCTAGAAAAAGCGTGGTTGATGATAAAAAATAAAGCACAAAATAAGCTACCACAGCACCAGCTATAGAACCCCAAGTACCAGGCGCTTTTGGCAAAAGTCCAAATCCAAAAAAAGTTAAAAATAGTTTTTGCATAAATTTCCTTAAGTAAGTGATGACGTTTGATAAAGCTTCATAAGCTCTTCGTAAAAGTCGCGGTCAGTTTTGTTTTCAAGTAGTCCTGAATTTACAAAAAGATCATCACAAAGCTTTTGCACGTCTTTGAAGCGATTTGTAAAGAGTTTGCTTAAAACTAGTGCAGAAATTTCTGGCCTCACAAGAATGGCTGGTGGCATAATGCCGTTAAATAGCAGCTCCTTGATAACATCTGGATGATATTTGATCTGATGATGTTGTCCGTGTGGGCAACTTTTGGTACTAACTAGTGTCTTGCATTTGTTGCAATAAACTAGTTCTGGTAGCACGATTACCTCTAAATTTAGGTCGTTTTTATAAATATCAAGAATCGTATGAGCTTCATTGTGATCAAAAAACATTCCAATTCCTGAGTGGTTTTGTCCGATGACTAGCTTATTTGCCCCAAATCTTGAAGCAGCGATACACTCAAGTGTTGGGTTTGCATGTGAGCTAAAAAGAGTCGTGTTTTTTAGAGCAAAGACAAAGACCTTTTTTATTGGTAAATAATTTTGTATAAAATAGTCTAACACTTGCTTTCTAATCTCGTAATCAACGTGCTTTTCTTCACGTGTTCGTATTAAAAAAATGATTACTAAATCAGCCTTGTCAATAGTCATTCTAACAAGGCGCTCGTGAGCTCTATTAAATGGATCAGCCGTTAAAAAGACAGCCGTTATCTTTTTAGCGCCATCTTCTTTTATTAGATCATTTAGTGCATTTTTGCTTATTTGCATACTTTCATCATAAAGCTCAAATTCACCACTAATGCCGTATTTGCCTAAATTTAGCTCTTTATCATTGCTGGCTTCATTTGCTAAAAATATATTTTTAGCCCTCATGTTCTCGTCAAATTTAAAGACCTTAGCAACATTGATGTGTCCAACGATCTTACCATCAAGATTTAGATTTACCTTTTGTCCAGGAGTAAGCTTGCTGGCAATATTTTGATTTAGCTCGCCAAATGGAGCAAATCCAAAAGAATACGGCATCGGCTCGCCATTAAAATAGCCCTTTTTGCTCACCTCTTTTATCTGCTCATCATCCATAAGTGAGTCGTAATCTGAGAGAATTTTATTTTTTATTAGCTCCAAAGCACCAAAAACTTCGGTATTTATAGAAATTTCACTATTTTTTCTTGCTGACGTCATATTTCTTTCTCTTTTCCCAAAGTGATTTTCTAGAAATTCCAAGCTTCTTGCTAAGTTCTGTATCAGGGAATTTATCTTGATAATTAACGATTACGTACTTTATATATTCATCGATCGTAACGATCTCATCGATATTGAAATTTTTATCGCGTCCTGAAAGTTCAAGCTCGTCAAATGGTGCTTTTTGTGCAAAGTCGCTAGTTGAGATTGCGACCTTTTTCTTTTTGCAAATTTCTAAAATTTTCTCTTTTTCTTCTTGTTTTAGCTCCTCTAAATTTGTCATATAGATTAGCTCGTCACCATTTTTGGCTAGTGCCTTTTCAAGCTCAGAGAAACAGGCTTTGCCTAAAAATAAAAATGGCAATTTGCAAGCTTTTACGTAGCTAAAAATAAATTTATCGCTGTATCCGCTTTTGCTTGATTTTAAAAGCAGTGGAAATTTTATCTTTTTTGCCTCAAAGCTAGAAATTTCGTACTCTTTTAAAGCGTAATTTACGTAGCTTTCATAGTTTTTGATCTCGTTTTTGAAATTTCTAAATTCCTCAAAATGCTTTATCTTTCTAACTAGCTCTTCTATCATAAACGGCTTTTGGATGTAATCAACCGCACCTGCCTGAATCGGCTTTAGCACAGTGTCGCTATTGATATAAGCGATTAATAAAATGATGATAGAGCTTTTAAATTTTTCAATAACAGGGTAAAAATCCTGCCCTGGAAGTGTGGTAGAAAGTAACACTACATCAAAATTTTCAAACTTCAATGCTTCTTTTACGCTTTTAGCGATCTCGCAATCGTAGCCAAAGTCAGCTAGTTTACTAGCCATCGAGCCAGCTAGGTAAATTTCATTTTCTACTATTAAAATTTTCATATTTGCTTCCAGTTGTAAAATTTAAGGCTTGCACTTGCCATTACGGCGATCCCTTCGCATCTGCCAACAAAGCCAAGCCCTTCAGTAGTCGTTGCCTTTACATTTATGCGGCTCTGGCTTAATTTTAGAGCTTTTGCTATGTTTGCCTCCATTTTTGACTTTAGCTTTGAAATTTTTGGTTTTTGTGCCATTATCGTGATATCAGCGTTTGTTAGCACAAAACCCACACTTTGCACCCTTTTGTAAGCTTCCTCAAGCAAGTAAATGGAGCTAATATCTTTAAATTTAGCGTCCGTATCAGGGAAAAGCTCGCCTATATCGCCAAGCCCAGCAGCTCCCAAGATAGCGTCAGTTAGTGCATGAAGCGCCACGTCGCCGTCGCTGTGAGCTTTTAGCCCAAACTCATAGTCGATCTTCTCGCCACAAAGCACAAGCGGACGCCCCTTTTCAAACTCATGCACGTCAAAGCCATTTCCCACAAAGACTTCATTTTCTGGCTCTTTTAAGGCAGAAATTTTAGCAAGATCCTCTTTGTAAGTGATCTTTCTTGCCATCTCATCACCTAAAATTTGCCATACGCTTGCGCCAATGGCTCTCATAGCTGAGCTATCATCTGTGTAAATTTCGTCGCTGCTAAGAGCCTTTTTAAGAAGTGCTGTACGAGAGAGTTGTGGTGTTTGGATAAGCTTTACCTTATCTCTATCAACCACATTTTCGCCAAGATAAGCAGTGTCTGCGATCTTTAGTGCTGGAACTACACAATCGGCCTGATTTGCTGCCTCTATAATCTTGTGAAAAAGCTCGCTTGAGATACAAGGGCGAGCGATGTCGCTAACTAAGACAAATTCGCTATTTACTAATTCAAGTGCGTTTTTTAGGCTATCTTGTCTGGTTTCACCGCCATCAACAAATTTATAATTTGGAGTAAATTTTGACATATATTTGCACTCTTTGCTAACGACAATGATCTCTTTAAATGTGTAAAAGTTACTCAAATTTTTAGTGGCAAATAGCCAAAGTGGATCGCTTCCTATTCGAAGCCATTGCTTCTTTACTGGTAGCTCAAAACGGCTAGAATTTCCTGCTCCAAGCATTATAAGTGATATATCAAGCAAGGTAGCTCCTTGTTAAAAATTGTTACAGAATTATACATCTCAAAACTTCAAAATTTCTTTTTAAAAAGTAAATTTTTAAAAGCTTATTTAGTTAGTTTAAATCAAAAAAGGACTAAAATGAGGTTTTTAAAAATCAAAAAAGGCCTTATATGAGAGATAAGACGCAGATGTATTATGCTAGGCGCGGCGAGATAACGCAAGAGATGAGCTATGTGGCAAGGATCGAAGGGCTTAGTGAAAATTTGGTGATGGATGGTGTTGCAAAAGGTAGCATCATCATCCCAGCAAATATAAATCATAAAAATTTAAAGCCAATGGGCATAGGCAGAAAGCTAAAGACAAAGGTCAATGCAAATATCGGCAACTCAAGCTTAAGCAGTGACATTTGTACTGAGCTTAGAAAGCTTGAAATTTGCCTGGAATTTGGCGCCGATACGGTTATGGATCTAAGCACCGATGGCGATCTAGATGCTATTAGAAGTGCGATTATCGAGCATTCAAGCGTACCAATTGGCACAGTGCCTATGTATGAAATTTTAAAAGAGGCAAAAGAGGTTACAAATATCACAAATGAGCTCATTTTAGAGATACTTGAAAAGCAAGCGAAGCAAGGGGTTAGTTACTTTACGATACACGCTGGCTTTTTGCGTGAGTTTTTGCCACTTGTTAAAAAGCGTAAAATGGGCATAGTAAGCCGTGGTGGCAGTTTA
>NZ_LVXF01000039.1:0-121939 GCF_002092845.1 Campylobacter concisus | reverse complement strand
GTCTAGAGTTAGAGTGTCTTTACCTATTAAGGTTATATCTTTACCATCAGTTTGAGTTATTGTTACTTTAGAGTCAGAACCCTCTGTAACTATCTTTTCACCTTGGTATACAATATCTCCTACACTTAATTGTCTTACCTCTCCTGTTAAGTCATTAAGTGCTCTTGCTATTCCTCCGTTTACGCTTTTAACTACTCCGGCTTCTTTAGCCATCATATTCTCCTTATTGTTTATAGTATTTTAAATTTTGAATGAATTATATAAATTTTAGAAGGGCTTGTCTATTGTACTGGGGTACAGTGTTGAAAAATTTTTGTGTGACGATCTTTTATTGTAGCCCTAAAAATTACATTTGCTTGTAAAATTCTTAGCATTAGTTTTAGTAGAAATTGATTTTATTTAAAAAATTTAAAGACTTGCCAACAAAGCAAGTCTTTAAACATAATCTTATAAAGCCTTTATATCTCCACCGATAACTCTTAACCCTCTACTATCAAATATTGCCTTTACGCCAGCTACTTCTATCACGACGCTTGATCCTTCTATCGTTACTTTTGTGCTACCTACTTGATGGATTATCTTATCTTTGGCATTTACCTCATAAGTCGTCTCTATATTGCTAAATTTTGAATCAGCAATCTCAGTGTGCTGGGCAGCTGTTTTTGTTGTGAAATTTGACTTAGCATTTATATCAATGTAGCTATTTGCCTGAAGCACAATATGCTCGTTACTAAATTCATTTATGCCTTTTTGTGAATTTAGCTTATAGCCACCATCTATATTTTGCTCTTTTGTACCCTTTACCTCTCTCATCTCATCGTTATGTATGGTCGTATTAAGATTTGATTTTACTTCTATAAATTTATCATGTCCTACAAATTCATGACTATCTTGACCTACTCTTGTATTGTTGTCAACAGCTACATTTAGCGTATTTGAGACACCAACTACTGTATCTTTTGAAAGTCCAACTGTTGTTAGATATTCGGCTCCCACATTTACATTTTTTGCCAAATCTATCGTCTGGATGTGGGCTTTTTTAACACGCTCAGTGTAGCTCCCATGCACTTGTGAGCTTTTGTCATTTAGTATTGTTTGAGAGAAGTCATTATTTACAAGCTCGTCATAATCCTTTTCTGCTTTTACATAAATTTGCTCTTTATTTTTTAAATTTGATAAAGTTATCTCGTTTATACCAGTCTCATTTGCACCGATTGTCTTTGAGCTAAGAGATGTTTGGTGATAGTTACTATCTACATTTACAAGTGGCGTATTTGAAGCATTATATAGGCTACCGCTTACTACTGGGTTGTCTACGTCATTTTGTAAAAAAGAGATGATAACCTCATCGCCGATCCTTGGTATAGCAAAAAATCCTGAGCTATTGCTAGCAATAGGCGTTATCACTCTTAGATAAGCACTCTTATGATAGCTTGCGTTGATGGCATCGTCTTTATCGATTATCTCTTGCGTACTAAAAGCATTTAACCTCACCTTTACCCTACCATAGCTATCAGTATGGATCGTGTTATTTTGGCTGTTTAGCCCATCTTGACCGACTACAAGACCTAACGTGATGTCTGGTGCTTTTGGCTTTTGCTTGTAGCTTGGGACAAATTTCACACTACTTGGGATGATGCTTATCTCATTTGTGTATGAGCTTATAAATTTTTTATCTTTAAACGGGACATTATCGCCTAAATTTAAGGTATTTTCTAAAACGCTCTCATCAATATAAGTATGCTTTAAAGCTATTATTTTAAACTCATATTCGCCCTTGCTAGCGTCAATGGCTACCGAGATATTGTCATTTAAATTTAGTGCAAATACATTTGAGCTAGCGGTAAATTCTTTTAAAAGCATATCGCTTCTTAGTTTTTTAAGGTAGGTGCTAACTTCAAGCAAGCTAGTGTCACTAAATGAATACTCATCTAAATTTATATGCTTGTCATAGATATTTACCTGTTCGTCAAATATCTTTTCATTTTTACTCTCTAGCACATTTGGATAAGCTGTATTTTGAAAAGAGTGCGTAAAGCTATTTGCCTTTAGCGTCTCGCTCTTTGTTATTTTATTTATATGCTCGGTTGCTAGATTATTATTCAAATTTACATTAAAGCTTACTTTTCTAGCTTCCTTGTCACTACTTGTATCACTTGAAGTAAAATTTTCATTTTGATTGCTATAAGCTAATATAAATGTATCATGAAAGTAAATTTTTTCATTGTCTTCATAAAAATATATACCGCTATCATGGCAAAGCCTTGTTATGAAAGCTAGGTCACTCTCATTGTACTGGGCTATAAATTCTCTCTTGTTGTAGTTATTTTTGATATTTGAGAAGTCCAGCTCTTTGGTTAGTCTTTGTTTATTAAAAGCCAAAATATCCTTTACTACTTCTAAAATGCTCTGGTCTGTATAAATTCTGTTTGCTCTATTTATGCTTAGTCTATATAGTGGCGAAGTTAGCTTGAATTTAAAGAAGTATTTTTTATCTATATTTGTACTAGTCTCATCGTCTACGCCAAGATACTCTACATCGCTTACTATTCCACTAAAGTGCATATCGTTTGAGCTACCATCTGGAACGATATTTTTATTTGTTGAAGACGGCCTTTTTATGCTTAGTTTTATACTTTTATCAAGATATTTATATATGCTTGAGTAACTTTTATCGTTATTGTAGATGGTGTCTAAATTTTCATAAAGCGGGTTTTTCACCAAATTTATATAAGCAAAGCACTCTATGCTAAATATACTTTCTAAATTTTCATAAATATCTGCACGTGTAACGATAAATTTATCATTTGACTCGTTTGCTATCTGAAGAGTCGAGAAGGTATCGTTAGATACGCCGTAGTCCACAAAGCCGTCAGTTGCCACTGAGTTACCGGATGCTAGCATGACAGGCTTAGTCAGTGATGATGTTGGTGATGTTAAATTTTTGTCCATTTGTTGCTCTTTCAATCTTTTTTCGTTTTCTTCTTCTCTAAGTTTTTTAAAGTATTTTTTCTCTGGTTCTTTGATATTATAAAATCTATTAACTTCTTCTTCTATTCCACCACGTTCAGCTTCTTTATTTATTTTTTCTTTAAGATTGGCATCTTTATCTATATAATTTTTGGCGGCATCTGCATTTCCTTTAAAAATCTCTCCAATAATTGGTATTTTTGAGAAAGGATAAGTAAAGGTATCAATAGCATTTTGTGAGTTAGTAAATTTATTATTTTCTTCATTAAAATTTTTTAGTTCTGTATTATCATGTTTTATATCAAGTTTCTTTTTGCTAGTGTTAAAAAAATCCATCATCTTTTCTCACTTTCCAAAAGCTTATCTAAATCTTTTTCATCTCCTACTATCTTTAATATAACTCTCAAATAACCATAATGATAAGGATCTTGTCCATGATCTAATAGTTTTTTGATTAATTTAAATTTCTCTTCTTTAAATTCTTTATATTTCGGTGTTTTTATAAATTCTAATAGCTCAGGGCTTGCTTTTTTGTCTTTTATGCCATCACTATTTTCTCTAAAAAAGGCTAGGAATTCTGTTGCTATAATTGCAGTTAGCCATTTATCTGGCGTAATATCTTTATTCAAAAGTAAGTCAAATGTTTTAGTCTTATTATTTTCATAAGCAGCATCTAGTAAATTGGAGCCATCATTAGCGAAACTTGGGACTATATTAGCATCACACCCAAGCTCATCTATGTAATATTCTATACATTTAGCAGTATTTTCATCGGTCGTATTTTTATCAAAGATCACAGCAAACATATTTAAACAATTTGCTTCGTGTGAATATAAAGATGTTATGAGAAATATGATTATTGCCAATTGCTTCATTGCGCTAATCCCTTTTGAGTTCTATTCTTTAATAAATTATCTAAATCCTTTTTATCATTTAAAATTTTTAAAATAGATTTTAAAGTAGAATAATCTTTCGGGTCCTGTCCATAATCTAATAGTTTTTTAATTAATTTAAATTTCTCTTCTTTAAATTTTTTATATTTCTGAGTTTTTATAAATTCTAATAGCTCAGGGCTTGCTTTTTTATTGTTTATACCAACACCATTTTCCCTAAAGAAAAATAAAAAGCTCATTCCTATGGATGTTGCCAAGCTAGTATTGGCGTATGTGCCTTTTTCCAAAAGAGTATCAAAAGTTTTTGTTTTATTTGCATCATAAGCATATTCTAATAGATTTGGTCTTATTGAAAGATCAGGAATTCTTATAGTCATATTAGCATCACACCCAAGCTCATCTATATAGTAATCTATGATTTTAGTGGTATTTTCATCACTTACATTTTTATCAAATATAGCAGCGAACATATCCGTACAATTTGCTTCGTGTGAATATAAAGATGTTATGAGAAATATGATTATAGCTAGGTGTTTCATATCGCATTTCACATATCATATTAATTTAAAAGATAAAGATAAAAAGGGCTCATCTGTGTCCTTCTAGCTAGAAGATGATTTTATTAATCCTAGGGGTAAACCCTAGGTTGGTTTTAAGCTTTTTTAGTAGCTTCTCTCCAATCGTCGCTTCCGCTTGTGCCTGCAGCTACGTGTTCCCAAACTATCTTTCTATAGTTCATTGAAACTTTGAAAAGCTCTGTTTTGTCGCTGTTTAGCTTGTCTTGAGCATTTGGACTTACTAGAGTAATATCTGTTATAGTTGCATCTTCTAGTTTTGTAGTGAAGAAATGCTCTGCACCACCACTAGTTGATGTTCTATACCAATAGATCTCAACCTCTGGAAGTCTTTCACCTTGTGTTAAAGCATTGTAAAGAAGTGGAACAGCTTTATTTAGTGATGTAGTAAAGCTAAATGGCTTATGAACTCTTTGACCTGATGGTTGGCCACTTTGTGGATCAGTTGGAACTGTTACTATATGAGAAACCTCTTGAGCCATGATCTCATCTTCGTGACCTGACTGATAGCGATTGCCTATACTAGCTTCTGTTGAAGCACCACTTGAAATAAGTCCTTGTGTAGAACCTTTCACTTTAATATACACTGGTTGTGACATATTTACTCCTATTAAAAAGTTTGGATTATTCTATCTTTTATTTACTTTCTGTTTTATTAAAAACATTACTTTTTTAACATATAGCTTTGAAGAGCTTTATGTAATAGATAATTAAACGCTTCCTTATCTTCCTTAGTGCTTTTTAGTACGGCTCCTGAAAGATATTTAAAAAATGAGTTATTCTCGACTATATCATACATTTGGCTATATAGCTCTTTGCAGATAAGCTTAACCAAAACCGCATTTATTAATTCTGTTGAGTCACTAAGAGGAAGAGTTTTCATGATTGTTTCCATATCTTTTGTATTTAAAGTCCTAGTCTGCTCACTTATAGGGCTCATATTTGGTTGCAATTTTATACTCTCAACTATCTTTGTCAAAAGCTCATCCATGCTTTTTGCAGTTAGCATATTTTGATTATTTGCATTTTCTTCTTCATCAAAATTTTGAGCTATCTCATTTAAATTTAAAACTGCATCGTGCGCATTTTCATTTAAAGTGATATCTTTTTTATCATTTATTAATGAGTTTATCTTTGGCTCTTCTTTAAAATCAACATTTGAAATTTTACCAACTGGTTCAAAACGTTTATCATCAAGCTTGTCAAAATTTTTCGTATTTTCTATTATCTTATGGGCTTTTCCTATATATTCATCAATCCTAGAAGGGTCTATAAATATAAATTTTAACTCCCCTATCCTAAAGACATCGCCCAAATTTATGACGCTCTCATAGTCATCTGGAAGCTTTGAATATGAATCACTATAAAAAATTTCACAATCTTTATAGCCACAAATTGTGAAAACTCCCTCTTCAAATCCAACATGAGCGTGTTTTGGTGCGATTGAATCACTCATATCATTACAAGAAAATTTTGTAGTATTTAGTGAGCCTATATCACCGCCATTTTCATCAAAAATGATAAATTGAGCTGAAAAGCTTGACGCTTTATCGTAATTTTGTATAACTGCTGCTATTTGTTGCATATTTTATCCTTAATAAAGCATCTTCTTTGGTAAATTTATCGTTGGTATGATATCCATAAGCTCTAAAAGCTCTCCTCCATTTGGTGTTACTTCAAAGCCAAAATACGAATCTCTTCTACCATCAAAATTAAGCGTACTAACACCAACACTACTAAAATTTGAAGCTTTCAATATCTTATACCAGCCCCATTCTCCATCAAAACTTAGCTCTTTTCTCTCACTTCCAGTGCTTGAAACTGCATTGAATTTAAACTGTGTTGATATATCAAAATTTTTACTTGAGACTATCAAATTTGAGGCAATTGTATGATCATAAGTCAAAGAGTTATTAGAATAACTAATATTTATATGGCTAAAATTTGCCGATAAGTCGACAGCTTTTAAATTATAATTTAATTTTAGCTCATCATTTGAATCAAGCATTAAATTTGAAATTCTGTCTATATAGGCAATATTTTTAAGGAAATCTCTGCTAAATCTTAGCTCTTTTGCATATTTTGGTCTTATTTTATAACCATCGGCAGTTTTGCTTAAGATTTGTTTTAGATATCTATCATAAAAGCTATTCCAAGTTCCGTTTTTGCCAAAGAATCTTTTAAATTCTTCTATGCTAACAGCCTTTGGAGATTGTTCATTAAATGGATAAAATGGCTTGATAAGGCTTTCAAAATCATCAAAAACATCATCTCTATATGCTGTTGATAAAAGTGCTGAAGCGCCATTTTCTACTTGTTTCCATGCAAGCGTCGATAACTTTTGATAATATTCATTTAACTCATCCGGAAGCTTCTTAGCATCATTATTTAAGACAACGAATGGGTCATTTTCATTTTTTATACCATTTATTGCATAAACTATTTTATCATCGTTACTTTGAAGCATTTCGAAGTTATAGTCACTAACTTTTTTATAAACGCTTGTTACATCGTTACTTATAATATCTAGCAAGTCATTAGAATTTAACGCATGATAGTTAGTAAATTTAGCACTAAAATCACTGAAAACACGCTTTATCTCACTTGAAGCAAATCCTAGAGAGTAGATATATTTTAGTAAATTCTCATCATTTAAATTTGTATTTTGATTAGTTAATTTTATTAAAGAATTTAAAGGATTTTCTCTCTTTGACAAGATGTCGAGCTCTTCTATGACCTCTTTTTTTGTGCTAAATTCATTTGGCTCTATTTCTCTTAAAATTTGGCTCCACTTATCAGCATAGTTTTGCAAATAAAGCTCTATTACAGCAATGCTTAACTCTTTCTTATCATTTGAGCTAATATCTTTTAAAGAAGAATTTGTCTCCATTAGCCAAGATTCTATTCCAGCTGTTTGATCTATGTTTGAGCTAAGCTTTGACAAGAAATCTCTTAAATTTTCTTTTGTATAAATTTTATTAAATGGCTTAAATGCTTCTTTTTCTTGGACTACTGTGTATAAATTTTCAACATCTTTTTTAATATCGTAAAAAGATTTATCGTCCTTAAATGATATGAACTCAAGTATATAATAGAGCCTTTGTGCTCTTTGAACAGGTGATAGCCTCGTATTTGCTATACTTTGAGCAACTGTATCTGCAGTTATGTTTAAATTTTCTGCCTTTAAAATAGCCTCAATATGAGCTAAAAATTCATCTTTTGCAACGCCATATTTTTCAAATTTATCCCAGTTTGTACTAATCCAAATTTTAAATAAATCCACATTTGTGTAGTCTTTGTCAAAGAGCGAATCATACATATAAAATGCTTTTATTAGCTTATCTGGATCAATTTCATTTTTTAGTATATTTTCCATTTCAGTTAAAACTGTATTTTTGAAAAAATCAGCATTCAAATCATAGTAAAGTGCTTTAACTGGAGTGAAGCCTTTATACGAAGTATCTAGTGTTATATACTCAAATTTAGTATCACCGCTAAAGATTCTTGGATAGTCATTTAGACTTTGTTTTAGTAAATTTAGAAGCTCAATCTTTTGTGTTGGAGAGAGATCCTTATATTTTTTACCATCAAGGTATGAAGAAATTTTATTTGCATTATTTATAGCATTTTGCTCTTTTATATTTTTGGTATCTAGAATAAAACTAGAACCCAAATATACTCCAGCACAAAGTATGGCTACTAAAATAAAATTTGCAAATTTTGTAAATCTATTTTGAGCACCAAATTTATTTAAGTTAGCTTTAAAAGCTATCTCTTTTAAAAATGATTTTACAAAATAGCTTTGTTTACTATAGTTATTTACTGCTCTTAAAAGTGGTTTTTTAATGTTATATCTATCGCAAATAGTATTTGTAAGGTAGTTTATAGGTATATTTTCTTGGTAAGCACTGACGAAATAAATTCCATTTATGGTTGAGCTATTTTTAAGTGCATTTTGAGAGCTTAGCTTTGTTACAAAATCTTTCACTAAAGCAAAAAAATTATCAAGTTGTTTTAAAAATAGATATGAACGTTTTTTATCCTCCAATAGGTGTGAAATAGAGTTCTTACTCATGAGATGTTTAAATAGTGACTCACTTAGGCCTTTTAGTTCAGTTTCTAGTGATTGTTTTGAGAAATTTGGATCTAAGTTTATTCCTAGAGCCTTATTTGCCACATCTTCATTGAAAAGCCTGAAATAATCTCCCATACCATCTATTAAGTCAAGTTTGCTAAAAACAATATAAATAGGGAATTTAATATTTAGATGCTTCTCGCAGTCATTAACCCTTTTTACCATATATCTAATTAATTCATCAAAATATTCTTGAGTGCCCTCGAGAAATTTTTTAGTATCTATGATTAAAACAGCACCACTTAATCTAGCGTTAAAATCATTTCGTTTTAAAAAGTGTAAAAATTCACTCCAGATACTTTTTTTAAGCAAGTAATCCCTATTTTTATCCACATCATCTTCAGGAAGCTCTTCAGTAGCTGTTGGCTGGTACAAGCTCTCTTGTGCAAAATGTATACCCTCAGTATCTAAAAGTGCGCCAAATTTTGAAATATAAAGATTAAAGTTTGTTGTACTTTTGTGTATTTTTTTATAAGTATCTAAACTATCAGATAGTGGAAATTCGATATTTGAATAGTTTATAAACGCACTCTTTCCAGCACCTTCGTTACCCATTATCATTATTAAAGGTAATTTTTTAAAATTTATATCTTTTTTCCATGTTGTTTTGGCATCTTTCAAAGAAAGCATAAAATTTCTTTTTGCCTTACCAAAGCTATCCATAGACTCTTTTTTTATCTCTTTTAGCTTATTATTTTTTTCATCTTTTTGAGATGCTAAATAGTGCATTAATGGCTTGATTAAAACAAAAAATAAAATAACTGCCCAAAATGCAATTAATATAGTGACTCTTGAACTTATACTAGCAAAGCTATATACATCGTTAAAAGCTATAAGTGGAGCGTAAAGCCAAAATAAGATGCTTAATGCAATAGAAGCTACCAAAATGGTACTGTGTTTAAATCTAAAAAAGACAAAAAATCTTCTTAGGTAATCGATAAATGCCATTGATGCACATCCTTTTACAAATAAATATATTTCTTTAATGTAATAATAACAAATATTTTAGATTTTATATCTAAAAATTTAAGAGCAAAGCCTAAATTTTATAAAATTTGACATATTTTTATTACTTTTAAGCCTTGCACCAAGGCCTATTTTACTATAACCTTCATCCATCCCAAGCTTTAATTGCATCTTTGGAGAATAGTTTATTTTTATGTATAAATCGGCGACAAATTCATTGTTTGTAAAAAAGATAAGAGTATCTTGAAGCTCTTTAAATTTTCTTCTTTTTGGGAAAAAATCAATAGCTTCTTCATAATCTATACCATTTATATAAACTGCTATCTTAGTTTGTTTCTCAAAAAGCTTTTTGCCAAGTATAAAATTTCTGCCCAAAGTCCTATTTTTAATACCAAGTGAATTTAAATTTGAAGGAGATATAAAAATTTGATTTGGTAGATTTTCTAGCAAAAATAGTTTATTTTTTAAATTAAAATGCCGCTGCAAGGCAAATTCGATCTCTTTTTTAGGTCTTCTTTGACTAATAATAAGCGGAGAAAATGGTAAAAATTTTTTTGCTAATTTTTTATTGCTTATGTTTAATATATCTAATAAAATCTTTGAAATTTTATCATCAAGCTCTTTTTCAAAGGATCTTGCATAATTTTTTAGACTAATGCTATCAAAGAAAAGCCAAAGCAAGTAATTGTCAAAAAAGTCAAAAAATTTCTCAAAATTATTATCGCTACTCTTTGAAATCTTCTCCAAAATATAGCTTGTAAGATGCGAGCCACTTCCCAAAAGACCCATAAAATTTACGACAATTTTTATTGCATCCTCTTTATTTAAGCTCTCAAGCTCATTAATCGGATAAGCAAAACTTGGGCTATTTTTTAAAAAAATATCTCTTCTATCGTGGTGCTTTAGGCAGTTTTTTACTAACTTAAAAAAAGAAGCTTGATTTAGTTCTTTGTTCATATTAATTTTTTTGTACCACCTAAAAAGTCATAATTAAGCAAAATTTTACTCTTTATACACTTTATTTTAAGCTCGCAAAATGAATTGATTGAGGCAAATTTTGATAAAAATTTAGCCAAATTTATACCTAAAGTATATACATTTCCAATACTCTCAAATTCGCTTTCATCTATATAGAATATGCATAGTAACCCTCTTTTTGCAAAGCCTTGGTCAACTCTATAAATTTGCTTCGTTTTTATATCATAAAGCGAGTTTGCAAATTTTTTAAAAAACTCATCATCTGGTGTGCTAAAGGTATTAAGAAGTGCTAAAAAAGAGCCCTTCTCTAGTATACTTTGATAGCTAAAAGATAAGATACTAACCAGTTTCCAAAGAAGATTTCCATCTATTTTTACTCGCTTTACACTAGTTGGAATGGTTAAATTTTTAGTTGTTACGCCTTGATGGGACAAAACTCTATCTATCTCGCCAAGTCTTAATTTACAAGGCAAATCACCATTGCAACAAAGTGTATCTATGCTAATGGTTTGATCTTTAGTGTCGCTTTTAAAAAAGGAAATTTCTTTATAAGAGTTTAGTTTTATATCTGTTTTATTGCTGACAAAATAATAATCTTTTGCTCGCTCATCATTTAAAAATTCAAATCTCTCAAAACTTTTATAGTTTTTTAATATCCTTTTTTCATTATTACTACTATGAGCGACCACCTTATTGATTGAAACGATTTCGTAAGCATCGATATTTGAGCGATCTAGAAAAATTCTATATTCGCTTCGTCTATTGTTATTCAAAATAGGCTCGGCACTCATTGCAAATAAATTTATTGCAGGCGTAACAAAAAGAGAAAAATATTCTAGCCTTGGCACATATCCACTTGGCATATCTTTTGAAAATATGAATTTAACATTAAAGCTTTTTGTAGAAAAATTTTTAAGAAAACTAAGACCGTTTAATCGTACAAAATTTAACTTTGAAGGAAAAAATGATAGCTCTTTTAAAAGCTCAAATGCTTCAAATCCAAACTCATCACTCTTTATCAAACGCTCGTCAAACTCATCTAAACTAAGTTTATCAGGGCTTAACTTTATCTCTTGATCGCTATCTTCAAAACTTATTGTAATAAATTTCAAGTAATTTTTTAGCCACATTAAGAGCGTAGAAGAGAAGTAAACATTATCTCCAAGATATAAATTTAAAAAATCTATATCAAATTCTTTAGTGCTAAGCTCGTCCTTTGTAACGCTTATATTTAAATTTAGAAGATAATCGCTCTTATTGTTTGACATAAAAGCTTTTGTTATCTTTAATGGAAGCAAATTTATGTCAAAGATCGTTTGAAATTTGCACGTTATGCCATTGATCTGCTTTGACTCAACTATACTCCCTTTTGGTATAAATTCTCTCACCCCCGAGAAGTCATCTCTTAAGGTAAATTCTTGCATACAAACTGATGGAAAAGGATTTGTATAGCTTGGCATTAAGATATTTACCAAAGACTCAGCGATTAGTGGGATATTTTCATCTAGTTCTTGCCTAATCCTAGATGTTAAAATAGCCATATTTTCTATTATGCTCTCAACATCAGGATCTTTGCTTTTAGTATCTAAAAAGGGTGCTACTTTTGGAAAATTTTTAATAAAAAGGGCTCTTGTTTCATCAAGATATGCCATCTCTTTTTGAAAATAAGCTAGATTATTTTCATTATAATCCATTATAAAATCTCACAATATCTATTGTTTTTAAAAATAACTTTTAGCAAATACTCTTTGAAATTATCGTTTTTATGCTTGTAGTTTATATTAAAGATAATACGCCAAGGCTTTAGTGAGTCATCGTATCCGATAGATGTTACTTCTATTCTATTCTCATTTGAGCTGATTAATTCATATATTGCCATGCCAAGTTTATGACCAAGCTCGTTTATCTCAACACCCATCGACCAAAGATCAATAATGCTATCATTTAATCGGCCGTAGTTACCAAGTCTAGAGTTTAAGATAGTATCAATGTGATCTTTTATGTCGCTGTCTAGATCTTTAAAATATGGACGTAGTTTTGATTCATCACTAAATTCATATAAAATTTTATCTATCAGCGACATAGCAAGCTTACTCTTTGTCTAGTTTTCCGACCAAAGAAAGCTCGAAATTTGCTCCCATAAATTTAAAGTGAGGTCTAGCCAAAAGCTCTATTTTATACCAACCAGGCTCGCCAGCTATATCACTGACGATTACTTTTGCGCTCCTAAATGGTCTTCTACTTCTAACATCTGCTGGTGGATTTTCCTGATCTGAGATGTATTGTCTTAGCCATTCATTTAAGCCGCGCTCAACATCGCTACGCTCTTTCCATGTACCTATCTCTTCTCTTTGAAGCACTTTTAGATAATGAGCCAAACGAGAGATCAAGAACACATAAGGCAGTTGGGTTCCGAGCCTGAAATTTGTCTCAGCAGCTTTACCTTCTGGAGTGTTTGGGAAAATTTTAGGCTTTAGTGCAGAGTTTGCTGAGAAAAATGCAGCGTTATTGCTATCTCTTCTTAAAGTAAGAGCGATAAATCCATTTTCTGAAAGTTCAAATTCTCTTCTATCTGTGATCAAAACTTCGGTTGGAATTTTTGTTTGAACGCTTCCATAATTTTCATAAGTATAAGTTGGAAGATCTTTTACAGCACCGCCACCTTTTGGCCCAATAATATTACCGCACCATCTATAATCAGCAAAACTATCTGTAAGCCTTGTAGCAAACGCATAAGCTCCATTGCCCCAAAGCATATCATCGTGATTATTTACAGTTTCTCTATAATTAAAGCTCTTTATAGGATTATCCTCTGGCACATAAGGAGATCTTGTAAGAAATCTATTTACCATACAACCTGTATATTTTGCATCTTCATTTTCTCTAAAAGTTCTCCATCTTGTATATTGTGGGCCTTCTAGCATACTTTTTAGATCTTTTATATTTTCAAGCTCACCAAAATTATCAAGTCCGAAAAATTTAGCAGAAAGAGATGTAAGAAGTGGTGAATGGCTCATTGCAGCAATTGATGACATTTTATTTAAAAAAGTCATATCTTGATTTGATTTATCTAGCTCATAGTCAGCCACTATCGCACCAACTGGCTCACCACCAAATTGTCCATATTCAGCTGAATAAATTTGTTTATAAAGTGTACTTTGAGTTATATCTAGGTTGTTTTCAAAATCATCTAAAATTTCTTCTTTTGTAGCGTCCAAAAGATCAATTTTTACATTTTCATTAAAATTTGTTCTCTCAACCAAAAACCTAATTCCACGCCAAGTTGATTCTAGCTCTTGAAAAGATTTATTGTGTAAAATTTCATCCATCTGAGCAGATAAAAGGGTATCAATGTGAGCTATCATCTCATCAAGTGCGAGCTTGTTTATTTTATCTTCAGCATTATTTGTTGTGATTATATTTGAAATAAACTCAGCAACTCCTTGCTTTACAACGCTATAGCTCTCATCATCTTTTGAATATTTACTCCTTTGCATTATGCTTTCAATGATAGGAGTTTTAACTTTAGTTTCAGACATTTTTATTCCTTATCTTGTTCGTCTTTAATCTCTAAAAGAAGTTGTTTTCTACTATCTTCATCTTTTATAGCTTCTAAAACCGCTTTTCTAAAATCAGGCATATTGCCCATAGGACCTTTTAGTGCAACTAAAGCTTTTCTAAGCTGTAAAAGTTTTTTTAGCTCAGGAATTTGATTTATAATATTGTCTGGATTAAAATCATGGATGCTCTCAAAATCAAGGTCAATATTTAAATCTTCATTATTAGAATTTAGCTTATTTTTTACAGAGAAATTTGTATGAATATCTAAGCTTTTCATAACCTGATCAAAATTTATTTTATTGATAGAAATCACTTCACGATCTTCAAGTGGAGTTTTGTTTTCACCAGTTAAATTTGCAACTACCATAAGTTTTAATGGAAGCTCTACATCAGCCTCTTGGTCATTTGTCTTAGTTTTATAAACTATATTTATGCGTTCTTTTGGTGGGATTAGATTATCTGCCATAGTAACATCCTTTTTTCATAAATGATTTAAGAATTATATTTAAATAAAATTAAAGGTGATTTAAAAAAACATATTTTATCACACAAATGTTTTTGCCTTTATATATATGTCTGATAAATAATCTTTAAGCTCGGTATTTTCTATGAAATTAACTATTTGTGCATAGGTAGCTTTTGCGTTATTATTCATGCCTTGTGCAGTAAAAATTTTTGATAATTCAAGCATAAAATTAAGCTCGCTTTGAGCACTTGAAGCATGCTTGCTTTTGTCTAGTTCTTTTATTAGATCTTCAAAACTCATATCTTTTTTACTATCACTGCTGGAAGTAAATTCCAAAGAGTTGCTTTTAATAAAAAATTTACTTATATCTTCACTAAAGAAAGCTTCTCCGCTTTGAAATTTGAGCTTTTTTATATCTGGAAATTTATCAATAAAATTTAAAACCATATCACAAACAAGATCACTTTGCCTTGCAAGTCCAGCACTATTTAAAAACTCGCAAAATATCTTAATGCCTTCTATCCAAAATGGATTAAGCGCTAAATTTCTTATAAATTTTTCTAAATCATCAAGATTTAGTTCCTTACTTTTTTTAAAAAGCATAATTAGATTTTCATCAGGATAACGTATCTGAGTTATTTGATCGCTACTTGATGGAAGTACCTTTATTCTGCCCCACATTGCTTCAAAAATTAAAGTATAAGCGGTAAAATTTTTAATATCACTCCTTAAAAGTATTAGTGATAAATTTATAAAATATTCTCTAAATTCTCTATCATTAAATGTGCTAATGTCATTGCCGCTAAATGAAACGCTTTGATGGTAAGTTGGCTCAGTTTTAGTAATTACTTTTGGCTCTTTAGCTTTTAAAATTTCTTCTTTTTTTTCTTCTATATAAAGCGTATCAAAATGTGTGCCAAACTCTTGCGAAAGCTCAGGCACAAGGTCATTAAACGCTTTTGCGTCAGCTTGATCCAAAGCTTTATCATTAGCTTGCGTAAAAAGCTCTATTGTTTGAGCTATTATCTTTTTTTTAGCAGGTAGTTGTTTTTCATTTTTTGCAAGTAAATTTGGCTCTTTTTTTAAAATAGATAGAAAAAAGGCAAAAGCTTTTATAAGCGTCTTAAAAGCCTCTTTATCGTTTAAATTTATAGCAGAAATCGCTAAAAAATTTAAAAGCTTGGCATCAAGACTAAACTCACTTAAGGCTTTTAAAGATGAGCTAAATACGTGATCCCACTTTATGCTATCATGCATCAAAGTTTTATACTTTGACATTTCATCAGTTAAACTAATATAAAGCTCATTCTCTAAAAAATCTTCATTAAATTTATTACAAAAATTATCTTGCACTTACTTATTATCCATAAAATTCTCTATCTTATTATTTAGGATGCTATCGTTTCTGATATTGTTTTGATCCATAGAATATATACTATATAAAAATGCAGCTGCAATCATGGCAATAGCTAGCAAAATGAAATAAAATTTTAAACGCTTTAACGAAAATACCTCAAGAAAACTTTTCTTTGTCTGTTTTAAGTAACTCTTTTCAAATACATTTTCATCGGCCTTTATGAGCGGAGAAACGGCTGCAGCTATATTTTCACAAAGATAAGAAATTTTTTCATTGCAATCTTCTTGTGTTTCATATTTTCCTTTATAGCCAAGCACCAAACAAGCATATATAAATTCTAAGAAATCTTTATTTTTGCCAACATTTTCAAACCACTTATCCATAATGCCAAAGAATTTATTTCCGCCTAGATTTTCATTAAAAAATCTTGTTGTCAGGGTATTATTGGCCCAAAAGCTGTTCATAAAAATTTCATTTTTTAGCAAGCTCTCATCTATAAAGACACAAAGGCAATATCTAAGTCTAATAATATCGTCTTCCTCGTAAATGCCTAGATTTGATATCTTTGAAGTAGTGCTTAAGATATCGTTTATCAATTTTTCACGTAAATTTGCCATTTCACTTTGTGAAAAATTTTGTAATTTTGAAACCCTATTTGCCAAAAGAAGCAATGGTAACACATGATCTAGTGCAAGATTTGTGCCAAGGCCTAAAAGATTTGTTTGACTTAAAACTGAGGTTTCATTTTGATTTTCGTTCATTTTTATCCTTATAATAAAGCCCACATTTTAATATCAGCATTTGGTAAATTTGCCGTTATATAAACGCTAATTATATTTTGATTTACAAAGCTTTTAAAAATTTCATCTTTTTTGTCTATCTTATAGTAGATATAATCGTTTAACTTCGGTAAAGTACTAGGAACAACAGAAATTTGCTCTACGTTTATACCCCTTAGCTGTGAAGAAACTATGCCTTTTATATTTGATTGAGTATGGATTTTGCATTGCTCTTTGAAATTTTTAAGAAGATACTCATTTTTTGTATCGCTGTGAATAGCAAAATAAATTTCTGAGTTTTCAATAATACTTGGATTATCAAAAATACAGTCATAAAAGCCGTGATTATTTTTAACAATCTGTGCCATTATATATTTTGGAGATAAGATATGTGAGAATAAAAGTCTTAGATTATTTATCAAAGGCACAAAAGTTTGAGTTAGATTATTGTGATCGTATGCTATAAATTCGCTAAAACTATTATCGTGACTAAGCGCCAACAGATCAGCCTGAAAATCAACTAATTTTTCATACAAATACTCTGGATGAAATTTATCTTTCTTTAACAAATAAGAGAATATTAAATGCCATTTTTTTAGCATATTTAGTGTTAAATATGTTGAAAAATCAAGTCTATTTTTAGCTTGATCAACACCTCCTAACAACCCAAAATAACTCTCTTGATGTTGCTTTGTAGCAAAGCTAAGCTCCTCTATAAAATTTGTTATGAAGGTGTTTTTACTGATGTCAATACAAGTTGGAATAAATTTTTCGTCAAGCGTTATTTGTTTATTTAGATCTATATTTTTTATTTTACAAATTGGTATGCTAAGCTCGTAAGGCATCTTTGAGCCAAATACTCCAAGAGATGATCTTTGGCTTGCTAGGATTAGATTTTCTTTATCTTGTGTAAAGGCAGAAGATAGTTCAAAATCATCTTTATCGTCTAGCTCGTTTAATATATCGTTGCTAGCTTCATCATGCACTCTTGAGCTAATAAGTGCTTGCTTGGCTGTAAATTTTAAATTTGGTAAATTATTTTGCAAGCTAATATCAACCAAACCTGAGCTAATAGGTAGTTTTAACACTACAATGGCTGAGTTTAGCTCACTTGGACTTATCTCAAGTGGCTCTGGTAATTCATCTTGATCTGGCGCGTTAAAAATCGTACCATCTTGAGAGATACAAGAAATTTTAGTTAGCCCTATTTTGCCTTGAAGCAAAAGATCGCTTGAAATTTCTAAATCTAAAACACCGTATAAATTTGAAAAAGAAGAGATGGTTTTTAGGTTTAAATTTCTCTCAAAATATCTTTCTTGTTGCTCGAAATGAACCTTATCAACGTTCATTCCGTTATACCAAACGACTTTTAGCTTTTCAGACATTTTATTTGCTTGCTTGTATTTTAGAGCTACTAGCGTCTAAAACATTTACGCCATTTTTTGTTATTTCAAAAACTATATTTTTTTCTTTTATCTCTTTTGTAGCTTTATAAGCCTTGATATTTGTCTTGCTCTGATCGGCATAAAGTACCAAAATACCGACATACGGAACCTCGTCAGGATATACATTTGTAAAAGCATATCTATTTGTATTTGGCTGAATTTGTGTTTTTATAGAGTCAATCTTATCATAGCCAAGTATTTCGCCATTTCTCTCGGCTAGATCGATAATGCTAGCTTCTTTAAATTTAGCCACATCTCTTAATTTATAAGCTATGATAGTTATAGGAACATTATCGCCATGATAGTTTAAATTTGAATTTGGCATATTGCTTATAATAAGATCTTTTGCACATCCTGTAAGAAATAGCATAAATACTAAAAAAGATAGAAATTTAAATATTTTTTTCATGAGTTCCTTTACCTGATTTTAATAATATAACTTTTGCGTAATTATATCTAAAAATTTAGATGATGTTCATTTTAAAATTAATGTTCTTAAACAAAACTTTTATATCTGTTCTTATTCTTTTTTATCGTTTTTATTATATTTATTGATCATACTATCTACAGCCACCTGTGTTATTTCCAGTAAGTATACTTGCTCCAGCTTCAGCCGCGGTCTTATTCTACTCGCCCACTTTTATGTTTACCCTCTTGTGGCGTTGTAACCAATCCACATTATAAATACAAATATGGCCTGTATCAAAGAGACGCCGCCTATCGTGACGTCCATTTCTTTCAAATTCTTTTTCGAAAAGTCGCTCTTTTTTATGCCGTTTTTTATCATAAAATATACATTTGTAAGCATGATTAATGCGACTACGGCATCAACATAATATTCTCCGAAAAGAAGTTTTAGGATTATTATACAAATAGCGCCTACTATAAAAAATGCTATTGACCCAAAAAATACAATCCAATTATTCTTCATTACTTATCTGCTTTTTTGTTTTATCTTTTTTACTTTCTACGCTATCTGCAATAGCTTGTCCGGCTGTAGTAATAAAATTTGTTCCTACTTCGGCCGCAGTCTTTAAATCCCCATTGCCTATTTTTATGTTTTTACCAAAATTTCCTGCTATATTGCCGAATGCACCAAAAGTTCCACCGGCAAAACCTTTTCCAACCACTCTCTCTGCATCTACATCTTTTGATCTGTCTTTAAGCTGAGAGTATAGCTCAGTAGATGAGTTGACAAAAGCGCCTCTGACTATTGCTGAGAATAAACCGCTAGCAGCTCCGCCATATGCACCGCCTAATGCATTTATTACTACTTCTGTATGGTCAATATTTTTAAAACTATAGCCGTTATTTATATACTGCGATCCAATATCTATACCTCCGCCTATGGTGGCGCCTGCTACTATACCAGGGGTTTTTGAGCTATCATAAAATTTAATATCTTTTGTTGCATCTTTTATTAAAGTACTAGGACTGCTTTCCGAAGCAGAGAGCTTTGGTTTAGAAGCTGTCACTAAATAACCTTTATCGTTAGTAATTTTATAAACCTCTACCGGTTTATTATTTTTACCTAATTGTTGATATACCACTTTATTTCCCGTTATATCCATACTATGAGCTACATACTCTTTGCCGTTATGTCTTAATATACCGTCGCTACCCAACTTTCCTCCTTTTGGAGTATTGGCTAATAGTTTTTCGTTTATTCTTTCAGTCATTCCTATTTTAGAGATATTTTTAAAATTTCTATTTATCACCGCTGCTTTGTTTATTTTTTAATTTTACATTTGTAAAATTAAACGAATTATTACTTTTTTCAAATTTAACTTTTTGCTTCTTTTGTTTTTTAGGGTTTCTATTTTGTGGTTTATCTGGTATAAATTTTTCAGGTCGAAAAGCCCAAAAAATCACACCGATAGTAGAAATCCACGAAAAGATGCAAAAATAAACTAAATACCCATTTGATTTGTAAATTGTA
The DNA here is from genome assembly GCF_002092845.1 of Campylobacter concisus. Taxonomy (GTDB): domain Bacteria; phylum Campylobacterota; class Campylobacteria; order Campylobacterales; family Campylobacteraceae; genus Campylobacter_A; species Campylobacter_A concisus_AQ. Next base: position 101,875 of record NZ_LVXF01000039.1, on the reverse strand, counting down.
AATTTAACGAGAAAGTAAAAAACAATAACAATAGGAATAAACAATAATATACCTATTTTTAAAATTTTTATATTTTTAGATTTATTATAGATTATATAACAATGGCAAATAAACTTAAAACAAAAATATAGTACGAGCAAACCCAAAAAATATAAGATAATCCAAGCAACTAATGGGTGATGATTGGCTAAATATACGATTAAATCTACGATTTTATATTGAAATTCTCGCCAGAAAGCATTAAAAAAATCATTCATTACCACTACCGCCGATAGTATTGTCTTTTATTGTATTGCGAAGTTCATAATTTGCTCCTTGAAAAATTGTATGTCTAAAAATATTTCCACCATTTTCTATCATATTATTTAATAATTTATCTTCCCTATTTATTGATTTTGTATTTAAGAAATCTCTCCATTGCTTTGATATTGCCCCAATTGAATGCTTTACTTCTCGCAAAATTTGAGAAATTTGATTCATACTTAGTATCATCATCTCTATTTTTGTTTATATCTCTATGATCTTGTATATCCATCGATCTTTGGTTTTCATGAGTTATGGTCTTTACCAGATCTTTCGTATCGGTTATGTTTTTGAAATTTATATAACTAGCACCGGTTTGCAAACTCGTATAACCTTTTATTTTTTCGTCATTATATCCTCCTCTTTCATTTTTTGTACATAAGGCTATGCGGTATAGTCTTTCTCAAAGCTTTCTTGAAAGCCTTTAAGAAAATTCTTTACAAAGGCTCTACTATGAAGCTCTTCATCTTTACTGTTAAGCTTACTGAAGCTTAACAGTTGGCAGTAGCTGGATATTCCTTGGGGTATTTTAAAGGTAACCTAAAATAAAAGATAGAAGCAAGAATTTAAAGCAAATTTATTTTTATGGTATTAAAAGGGTGATGACTTTATAATCGTTAGAATTTTTAAGAGACTGTCCCACTTTAGCAACTAAGTGTTCCACTCTTAAAGGAAATTTTAAAGAAAGGGAAAGAACAAAAGCATCACTGCTAGTGCCTAAAATAGTGTGTTTTGGTGTCACGGGGGAGACTTGAACTCCCGACCTCCGGCTTATGAGGATTTTTTATGTGAGCTCACAAAAGCCTGAAATACGCACTTTAGACGATTTTTTACTTAGTCGTTACATAAAACTGTTCCATTTTTGACCGGTTGGCTATTAAATATGGGACAACACTTAAGGGAGCGAAACGGTATATATTACTACCGAGTCACACTTGCTCCAAGCATCAGAAAATTTTTTAACGAAAAGCGAGAAATTTGCTTCTCCACATCCACTAATCTCTTGGAAAAAGCCAGAAAAAGGGCTAAAATTCTAGATAATAATCTTTACCTGATAAAAAGGGCGGTTCACATGAATCTTAGTGATAACATAATCCAATCTTTTGTAAATTCTTTTATGAAAGTAAAGCTTAGCAAGAGCATCAAAGAGCACTCTCTTCTTAACAAGAAAATGGATGTAGAATTTCTAAATGCGCTCAATGACTACTTTAAACAAAGTTTGATAGATGGCGATCTACCTCAAATTTTAATTAAGGATATAAGCAATATCACTAACACTGCTGGCGCTCTTGGTAGTAAGGATAAAGAGAACATAGGGCAAACTCTTTTAGAGAAGAATATACTAACACTTAACTATCTTGTATCAAAGCTTGAGAAGAGCAGCGTGCTCTTTGATGATAAGCGTGAGCAATACTTTCTCGAAGATGATTCTAGTGATAACTTAGCCAAACATGCCAAACCTAGTTCGTTTGACGCTAAGGACATAGCTTCATTCCAAGAAAATATAAAAGAGCTTGAAGATAGCGGTTGTTTGCCTATTACGGATGGACAGCTTAAGGCTATGGCTCAGAGGATTAGCGAAACGGTTTATGCCATACTAGATCAAAAGTATGGCTCGACCTCAAATTTAAAGCTAGTAAGAACAAATAATAGCCATAGAAGCATGGAAGATATCATAATGGATCCAAATCCACCAAAAAATATCAAGATAAAATTAGATGACGATAGTAGCTTTAGTATTTTTAATCCTAGCGCCCAAGTAACACAAGAGTATGAGATCAGGCAAGCATTGCAAGTGGCATCTGGCTCTAGCAATCAATTCACAGCTTTAAATTTAGAAGATCAAAAGAGCTTAAAGGATGCATTTCATATATTTGAAACAAACACTAAAAGAGCTGACAAGTGGTCGCCAGATACGCAAAGATTAGTTACTGGCGTAAAAAAGCTCTTATTTTTATACTTTAAAGAAGATACGCCAGTTTATAAGATCACGAGAGATAACTTGCTTGAATTTAGAGATCTTCTTTATAAAGTTCCAACTAAGCTAGCCCAAAAGAGTAGGTATAAAGATAAAAGTTTATCTCAGATACTTAAGCTAGGTGAAAAGGACGATAAACTCTCTGAGCCTACTATCCAAAAATATATGATAAGGGTTATTCAGTTTTTTAACTACTGCTTTGATAGTGGCTATATAGGTAAAAGCATAACTGCAAAAATGAACGTCAAGATAGACATAGACCCTAGCGAAAGGGCAGTGCTTCCATACGAAGCATCAGAAGCTAGGAAGATCTTTGAGATAGTAACTAGTATCAAACAAAGTGGTAAATCACCAAGTTCAAGGATAGAGGCTAGTGAGCTCTACTACGTCACAATGATAGCTGCTTATAGTGGCATGAGGATAAAAGAGATCACACAACTTCATAAAGAAGATATAGTCTTAAAAGATGGAATTTACTGCTTTAACATCAATACAAATGATGGTAAAACTACCAAGACTAAAAATAGTATTAGATTTGTGCCTATTCATAGTAAGCTCATAGATCTAGGTTTGCTAAAATATGTTAATAGCAAGAAAAGCGGAAATATATTTAAGGTAAGCAATAAGGACTTCTCTGAAATTTTTAGAAGCCAGATCCAAAGAAAGTTTATAGACAAAGACTCTAAAAAGACCTTTTACTCTTTTAGACACTACTTTATAGACTATCTAGTGCAGCGCGAGGTAGAAGCTAACCTTATAGCTCAGATAGTAGGACATGAAAAGCAGTATAAAATTTTGCTAAACACTTATGCTAAGCCTATTAATGCAAACACACTAAAGAGTAAAGTAGAGATGGTATCGTATGAAAATGAATAGGAATAAATTTCAAAGCATGAGCTTTAAGACTATTCTTATATCTTATTTAGTATTATTTTAGGTATTAAATAAAGGATAAAAATGCAAACCATACGCAAAGCAATATCATATGGCACAGCACTTAAGGAAAAGAAGTTGAATTTTGAGGCTAACTACTCTAAAACTAAATGCTTTTATATTTTATAAGTATTGTTATATAATTCATAAAAATTAAAAAGGTTTTTTGTGACTTACAGAGTAGGAAGTTTATTTGCTGGAGTTGGTGGTGTGTGCCAAGCATTTAAAAATTCAAATTGTAATGTTGTATGGGCAAATGAAATTGATAAAGACGCTTGTAAAACTTACAGATTGAATCACGTCAGCACCAACCTCATTGAAGGAGATGTTAAAAAGTTAAATGGTAAAAATTTAAGTGATATAGATATATTAACAGCAGGTTTTCCTTGTCAGCCCTTTTCACTTGCTGGACATGGCAGAGGGTTTGAAGATGAACGTGGTAAGCTTTTTTTTGAAGTATCAAGATTACTAAAAGAATTAAGGCCGAAAGCCTTTTTTTTAGAGAATGTTAAAACCATAGCTTCTCATAATAACGGTGAAACTTTTAAAACCATTAGAAATGAGATAAAAAGAGCTGGATATTCTTTTATACCATTTATATTAAACGCTGCAAAGTATACAGACATACCACAGGGAAGGGAAAGAATTTATATTGTAGGCTTTAAGGATGAAGACGACTATTTATTTGAAAAACCTATAAAAGAAAATATAAAAGAAACGGAACAATCCAATCTACTATCTAGCAAGTTTAAAATTCCCAAGGAAACAAATAAGAAACCAAAAAGTATAAAATTCTTTCTAGATAACTCGTGCGTTACCTTGACTGATATTTATAACGACAAAAATAATAAAATTCACCGTAAAGTGATAGAGAGTGTTGTGGATGAAAATATTGTTTATCAGTATAGACGCTATTATGTTCGCCCTAATAAATCAAATGTGTGCCCTACTCTAACTGCAAATATGGGTGCAGGTGGACACAATATACCAATTATATTAGATGATGGTGTAATAAGAAGATTAACCCCAAAAGAATGTTTTAATTTACAAGGCTTTTCAAGGGACTTTATACTCCCATCAAACATATCAAGAGCACAGTTGTATAAGCAGGCTGGAAATTCTGTTGTTGTGCCAATGGTTGAAAAAATTGCAAAAGAGATTGTAGCGGTGTTGGATGGATCCGATAGAAATTAATCCAAATGTTGCAAATTTTATCAAATCGCTTCGCGACATAGGGTATACTTTCGAGGTAGCAGTTGCAGATATCATTGATAACAGTATATCAGCTGGCGCAAATGATATAAAAATTTATGCCATACAGCATCCTGAACCGTTTTTTTGCATTCTAGATAATGGTGCGGGAATGGACGAAGATGAACTAATAGAAGCTATGAGGCTATCATCAAAAAATCCAGATGAGAAAAGAAATGATATCGCACTTGGTAAATTTGGTTTAGGTCTTAAAACGGCTTCATTTTCTCAATGTAAAAAACTTACCGTTGTATCAAAAAAATGTAATCAGATAAACATTAAACAATGGGACTTGGACTATATCTCTAAAAGCGATAAATGGCTACTTTTGACGCCTGAGTTGAGCGAGTATAAAAATCTTGAAATCTTTAAAGATTTTTATAAAAACGATAATTCTACTCTTGTTGTATGGGAAGATATGGACAAAATCGAGCAAATTTCAGAATGTTTAGAACCGCTAAGAGAGCATTTGTCTTTGGTTTTTCATCAATTTTTAGAGGGAGCTGACGGCGCAAGAAAAATAAAAATATCCATCAACAATAATCCATTAATACCTTTTAATCCGTTTAATCCAACACATGATGCAACCTTTATGAAATCTACAGAAATAATTAAATACAACGAAAAAGAAATAAAAATTACTCCATTTATCTTACCGCATCATTCAAAAGTGACTTTATCGGAATGGGAAAAATATAGTGGGAGAGAAGGCTATATAAAATCTCAAGGTTTTTATCTATACAGAGCCCACAGGCTACTTGTTTACGGTAAATGGTGGGGTATTCTTAAATCTAGCGATACAACAAAGCTTGTTCGTATAAAGATTGAAATTTCAAACGATCAAGACGAGTTGTGGAATATTGATGTAAAAAAGTCTATCGCAAATCCAGTTGCTGGCTTGAAAGAAGAGCTTAAAAGAGTTGCTCTATACTCCATAAAAGATGGGGTAAAGCCCTTTTTCACTCGTGGTCGTAAAATAAATGACAAAAATGTTATTAGATTTTGGGATTTAGTTTGCGAAGATAGCAAAATTTATTTTGCAATAAATAAAGAAAATCCAATGCATCAAAAATTATTAGATTTATTGGATTTGCAAACGAGAGAACTATTTCAGCTATACCTAAAATCACTTGAGGCATGCATACCATTAGAAGCTATACAGGTACAGGTCCAGCAAAATCCACATAATTTTAGGCAAGAGGGTATTATTTCAAATACAGAAGCGGTTAAAATACTGGAATATCTAAAAAATATAGGACTTAGCGAAGATGAAATTAAAAAAATAGAGATTTTTAAAAAATATAAGGAGCCGTTGGATGGAATGTAGTTTTTATGAAGAAGTTTTTAATTTTTCAAAAAGTAGTTTGACCAACAAGTACTCTAAACAGAATGAGGTTTTACAAGAGGAAGATATTGACAACGAAATATCTCGAGTAAAAAGATTTATTAAGTCCGACATTAAAGTTGATATATTTAACCAAGACGGCGATTTTTCAGATAATGATTATGAAAAACTAAAAGACGACTTAGAGAAATATTTTAATGTAAGGATGAGTACGGGCTTAGTAATAAAAGGCGATGAACAAAAACGACGCAATACGTCTTGGTATAGCATAAACACAAAAGCCAATAATAGTAATTTTTACTGGGATAGATTGGAAAAATTTTATAAAGGCTTATTGCCTCCGCAAGTTATCAAGACTGTAGATGATGATACTGATATGATAATGAATCAAATTGGAGATCCAAGAGAGAATAAATTTAGTGTATACGGTATGGTTGTAGGGCATGTTCAGTCTGGCAAAACTTCAAACTATGCTTCCTTGATATGTAAGGCTGCCGATATTGGTTATAAATTTATAGTTATTGTTGCTGGAGATAAAAACAATCTTAGAAACCAGACTCAAATTCGTATAAATGAGGCTTTTGTTGGTAAAAATGACTCAAAAATAGTCGGGGTTGGACTTGATGATTTGCCTAATGCAAATAGAATGCAACCCATTAGCTTGACTACGGAAATAAGCGATTTTAATACAACAGATGCACGTAAAAACTCACAAGGTGTAAATTTTGATAATATTAATACGCCAGTACTTTTGGTTATAAAGAAAAACGCAAGCACTCTTTCCAATGTCATAAGATGGATCAAGTTTCATTATAATAATAAAATTTCAAAACATGCCATGTTATTGATAGATGACGAGTCTGACTATGCCTCCATAAATACAAAAGAGGAGGGTGATCCAACCACTATAAATAAAGAATTAAGGGCTCTTTTGGAGCTTTTCGAAAAAAGCTCTTATGTTGCATATACTGCCACACCTTATGCAAATATTTTTATAGATCATACAATAGAAGATGAGCAAAGCGTAAAAATTAAAAACATGAATGAGCAGATTTCTAAAGATTTATTTCCAAGAGATTTTATATATGCCCTTGATGCACCAACTAATTATTTCGGCGCCGAAAAGATTTTTATAGATAATCCTGATAAATATTTAATAGATATTAATGATTATGATGAAAAGATTCCTTTAAAACATAAAAAAGATCACCTTATATCAGAATTGCCACAAAGTCTATACGAGGCTATAAATGTATTTATACTAAATGTGGCAACAAGGGATTTAAGGGGTCAAATTAAGCATAATAGCATGCTTGTTAATATTAGTCGCTTTTCTGATGTGCACGAAAAAATTGAATGTTTGATAGATGAATATTTAAAAGCGTTAAAAAATGATATTAATGCTTTTATTTTACTTCCAAATTCAGTAAAACAAAGTAGCTTGATACTAAACTTAAAGAATATTTTTGAGACAAAATTTGATATAGAATTTTCATGGTTAGAGATTTCAAAAAAATTATCCGAAATCGCAAATAGTATTCAAGTAATAGCGGTTTACCAAAATAGTAAGAAGCCGCTTAAATATAATACTGGCGAAAGAGTAAATGTCATTGCGGTTGGAGGACTTAGCCTATCACGTGGCTTTACTCTAGAAGGACTCAGTGTTAGTTATTTTATAAGAAGTACAATATTCTATGATACGCTTATGCAGATGGGTAGATGGTTTGGGTATAGACAAGGCTATGAGGATTTATGTAAAATTTATATGCCAAAAGATATTCAAAACTATTTTAGATTTATTATTGAGGCTACAAATGAGCTTATGTATAAATTTAAAGAGATGGCGGAAGATGGTCTAACTCCTTATAATTTTGGACTAGCTGTCAGACAAGATCCAAACAGTCAATTACAAATTACAGCCAAAAATAAGATGAAAAACGCAGAAGAAAAATGTATGTCATTGGATTTAAGTGGAAAGCTAATAGAAACCGTAAGATTTGCTAAAAACCCACAACTACACGATAATAATTTAAATATTTTAAAAGAGCTTATAGAATCACTTAATAGAGGTAGTAAAAAAGGAAGCGCCACTATATATAAAAATATAGATAAAATGGAAATATTAAAATTTATAAATAACTTTAGTGTTATAAAAGCACATATGCAGTTAGATTTTATAAGGGCGTATCTGGAAGATAAGAATACAGTGTGGGATGTTGTTCTTTATGGAGGAAGGGGTATGTTTTTAGAAAAATTTGGGATAAATATGGAAGAGCGCTCAAAATTGCAAGACAAGGGTGATTACATAGAACTTGGGAATAGAAAACTATCGGCAGGAGATCCTGAGAAAGCATTACTAGATGATGAAATTTATGAACAAAGCAAGAAAGAAAAAAGGGGCGACAGGTCTTCATTTTTAAGAAAAAATTTGAAAAATCCAATTTTAATGTTACATATACTAGACACTAAGAACAATCAAATCGGCTTTGGTTGCGATATATTACCAGCCTATGGCGTTTGTTTTCCTAATGATGGTGTTTGTAGTAGCTCTCAAACTATTAAATATTTAATCAATAAGGTATATCAAGAAGAGATGCTTTTTGAATTTGAAGAATTAGAAGAGCAAGATGATTAATCCTTGGAATGATATGAAAAATAATACCAGAAGAAGGATTAATGGTGACAATAGATATGATATTTTTTGGATAGTGGATTTGGATGGAAGATATACTTTTGGCATTGAACTAGATTTTTGTATAAAAACTAGTAAAAAGAGTATAAAATTTATTGGTTTAAATACACTAAGAAAAGATTTTAAAGATGCTACCAAATTTTATATAGCACTAAACGATAATTCCAATTGGCAACTATTTGTATTGGTTTGCAACGATATTATTTCTCTTTTAAATACTTGCAATAATAATGAAAATGTTTTAGACAATATAGAAGCAAGACTCCTAAAATGGAAAAAATTTTTTATTTCAAATGATGATGATTTTGGGACAGAAAGGCAAATGGGGCTATTTGGTGAACTTAGTTTTTTAAATAATATTGCAGCTAAACAAGTTGGTTTTGAAGAGGCATTAAGTTCTTGGGTTGGGGCAGATTTTGATAAACAAGACTTTTTATTTAATGACTGCGCTGTTGAGATTAAAACGTATAAAGCTTCAAAGTCACCACATGTTATAATTTCATCTGCTTATCAACTTTATACAACTAAAGAAAAATTATATCTCGCGGTATACTCTTTATCTATAAATTCGCAAGGACTTAGTGTTGAGGATATCATAAAGAGTATAGAAGTAAAGGTCGCTGACGTAGAATCATTTTATAAAAAGCTTTTTTCGTATGGCTATAAATCAAATTTCCAAGTAGAACTATTAAAATTTAAAATAGATAAAATTTTATTTTTTAATGTAGATAATAAATTTCCAAAAATTACTTCCATAGATATAGATTCCAGAATTCATAACGTAAAATATACGGTAGATTTATTAAAATGCAATGAATTTTTGTTGGATAGAATAAAACTTTAAAGGCAAAAAATGGTTAGTTTAGATGACTTTCATCAAGATTTTATGCAGGATATCGTGAGTCAAGCCCAAAGCCGAGGTATAAGCAAACAAGAAGCATTTTTTGAGTCGGTCTGTGACTCTCTTGTTGACGAAGGAGAGCTATCGCAAGACTACATGATTGCTGAATACAATAAAAGAGATATGGAAGTAAGTGGATATGACTTTGATGTAGAGCGTGGTAAGCTTAGTCTTCTAGTGCATTGTTTTTTTCAAAGTGATGATATACAAACTCTCATAAAAGCGCAGATAGAATCAAAATTTAAAAAGCTGGAAAATTTCCTTTTAAGGAGTTTCCAAAAACTTTATGATACTATGGAGGAGGGTTTTGAGCATTACTCAATGGCCTATAATATATATTCGTATTTAATTAAAAATGAAATTAAAAAAATCCGCCTTATCATTATAACAGATGGAAAAATTACTAAAAATTTAGCAAGCATCCCAAATAAAGTACTATCTGGCATTGATGCGGAATATCGCATCATAGATATTGAGTTTTTATATAAAATCTATACTATAAATAACTCAAAAAACAACTTTGACGTTGAGGTTGATTTGCCGGCGCTTGTAGTAGACACGCCGGCGAAAGACTACAGATCTTATTTAAGCGTAATAGATGGTAGGACAATAGTTGAAATTTATGATACATTTGGCTCTAGACTTTTAGAACAAAACGTCAGAACTTTTTTGCAGTTTAGAGGCAACGTCAATAAGGGGTTGCGAAACACTATAGAATATAAGCCAGAGATGTTTTTCGCATACAATAATGGCATAACTGCAACAGCTAATGATGTTATTTTACAAGATGGCAAAATTATAAAAATATCAAATTTTCAGATTGTCAATGGAGGTCAGACCGTATCGGCCATATATGCTTCAAGTAAAAATTCAAAGCTAGACGTATCAAAAATTTATGTTCAGATGAAACTATCTGTAGTTGCTGACGCCGAAAAACAAGATGAATTTGTCTCAAAAGTTAGCGAATACGCAAATACCCAAAACAAGATAAATCAATCGGATTTCTTTTCAAATAGTCCTTTCCATAAAGATTTCAAAGAATGCTCAAGAAGAAATTTGGCACCAGCTGTTGATGGAATACAAGTAAGAACTCATTGGTTTTATGAGAGGGTAAGGGGCGAATACTTAAATGAACAAGCATATTTAAGTGGCACAGATAAAAAGAAATTTCAAATAGAAAACCCCAAGTCACAACTTATAGATAAAACATTTTTAGCTAAAAGCGAAATCGCTTGGCTACAATCGCCGGATATTGTATCAAAAGGCGCACAATATAGCTTTATGGCTTTTGCAAAACATATTACTCAAATGTTAGAAAAAGATGAGCTTTGTATAACGAGCAACTATTTTAAAGAAGCAGTATCTAGAATTATAATGTTTAAACAAGTTGAAAAACTTGTTTCTTACGCCACTTGGTACAATGGTGGTTATAGGGCACAATGCGTAGCCTATACCCTATCGTACTTATCGTATTATTTAGAAAAAAATAGATTATTTTTAAATTTTTCTAAAATATGGGATGAACAAAAAATATCTAATAATTTAGAGAATATAATCTCTATAGTTGCTAGCAAAATATATACTAACATAACTAACCCGCCGGAAGGCAATGCAAATATAGGTCAATGGTGTAAAAAGAAGTTATGCTGGGATAGTATAAAAGATATTGAATTGAGTTTAGGATTTGATGATGAGATATTAAGTAGTGCAGAAGAAGAAAAGTATATAAAAAAAGAAGCAAGAAAAGACAAGAAACTTGATGACAATATAGAAGTTCAATCGTTTGTCGTTAAATTTAAAGATTGGGACAAGATTTTAAAATATTATGAAAAAGATGAAATAAGACACCAAATATCTATGAAGCAAATGGATATATTGGCAAAAATTGCAAATGGAAGTATAGGACTTCCTTCTATAAAGCAAGCTATTATTTTATATGATCTTTATGAGAATGCTATAAAAGAAGGTTTTTTGATATAATGGCTATATTTTATACCAGTCAATAAGGATATACTTCAGTAATTGTATGTATAGTGTTAAAACTATTTTGGAAGCTATACTTCTTTGATTGTAGATAAAAATGAATCTTAACTGAATATTAAAAATGTATAAAATTAAATAGAAGAGAATTTTTGGTATTCCTTTTTAAGTGTCGTGCTTCAAGATATCAAGTTCATGGTATGTTAAATTTAGGATCTTGCGTTAGAATGTACTACTGAGGGCTTGTAACCCTAGAAATATTGTCTTAGATTTTTAAAGTCTTTAGTAGAGATAGTGACGTATGAAAATGAATAGGAGTAAATTTTAAAGCATGAGTTTTAAGACTATTATTATATCTTATTTAGTATTATTTTAGGTATTAAATAAAGGATAAAAATGCAAACCATACAAGCAAATTTTACAGCTAGCATAAGCGAGCTAAAAAAGTCTCCAGCTCAAATTTTAAAACAAGCTGGAGATAATGTTGTAGCTATACTAAACCACAATGTCCCTAGTGCCTATCTAGTACCCAGCTCTGTCTATGAAAAAATGGCAGAGATAATAGAAGAGTATCATCTAAGCAAAGCAGTAGACGCTGCTTTAGCAAGTGGTGAAAAACCAGTAAAAGTAAGTCTAGATGAGCTATGAGTTAGAGTTCTTACCAAGTGCTTTAAAAGAGTGGCAAAAGCTTGACAATAGCATAAAGGTGCAGTTTAAAAAGAAGCTAAGTGAGCGTCTAGAAAACCCAAAGGTTGCCAAGGACAAGCTACGAGGCTATGAAGATGTCTATAAGATCAAGCTAAGAGATGTCGGCTACCGCTTGGCATATCAAGTTAAAGATGATGAGATCGTAGTATTAGTGCTAGTTGTCGGCAAAAGAGAGAATAACGAAGTATATGAGATGCTAAAGGATAAATTTAACTAAGCATTAAGTCTCTTATCTTTAACTATCAATGAATAAATTTGACTAACTTGTAGTGCTCTTTTATGATGAGCGCAACCCCTATATTTTTATTATTTTTACCATTTTAATTTCATACTAGACTAAATTTCTAAGAGACAATCTAAAGGCTATAAAAATTATATTATATATTTCATAGTATTTTTAAAAAACACGCATTTTAGCGGCCTGAAGCCTACCGAATTCCTTGTTTTAGGCTGTGAAATTTTATAAAATAACCTTAAAAGATATTTAAAGAGCAAGTCTGACAAAAATTTTTATGGCATAGGATTTTTTGAGTGGCTTCTTCTTAGATTGGGAGTAAATTTACGTGAGTTCTGAAAAGATAAAAAAACGCAAGGTAACCAAAGTCATAACTAAAAGACTTAGGCTAAGTAATGCAGAATGGTTGGTGATTAATAATAAATTACAAGAAAGTGGCCTAACTTTCTCAAAATTTGCCCTAAGAGCTATGTTGTCTAAGCAGATTTATGCACCAATTATAAGGGAACTTCTAATTGAGCTATCTAGACAAGGACAAAACATAAACCAAATAGCCACCAAATTAAATAGTGGGCAAAGCCTAGATAGAGTTGGTATTGAGATCATAGCCGACGATAATAAGATCTTACATAAAATTTATGAAATATTGGGTAAAAAATATGTTTCTTGATTCGCCTTGTATCAATACAAATAAAGGCACTAGTGATGCTAGTTAAATTTCTTCGTACTTATACTGGTGGTGGCCTTGGGAGCATAAATTATCTTTTAAATGAGAGAAAAGCTGCTGGAACAGCAAGAGTTATAAAAGGTGATGAAAATTTAACTAGAGCTATTATAAAAGGCATCACCTATAAACAAAAGACCTGTTTTGGTGTTTTATCATTTGAAGAGAGGCATGACTTTTTAACTGAAGAGCAAAAACTAAAAATTATTAAGGATTTTGAATATGCTCTTTTGGGTGAATATATGCTTGAACGTACAAATGTATTATGGGTAGAACACTCAGACAAGGATGGACGGCTTGAGTTAAATTTCCTTATCCCTAAGATAGATCTTGAAACAGACAGGTCATTTAATCCTTATTTTGCCAAATATGATCAAACGAGAATAGATCTAATCAAAAAGATCATTAACGATGAGTATGGACTATCAAGTCCAGATGATCCAGTAAAAGAGCAAACTATATTGTCTAGCAAGAAAAACATCAATCATTATAAAAATTTAGAAGAGCTAGACCAAAAGCTGCACGATCTGGTTAAGCAAGGCTATATTAAAAATAGAGACCACATGATTGAACTTCTTAAACAAAATGGTATTGAAATAACCAGGATCAACAAAAAAGGCATAACGATCATACTGCCTACTAAAAAAACAAAAAATCGTTTAAAAGGAGGAATATACGATGCAGACTTCACCAGTGCTCAAAGACTTGGAGAACTCAGCCAAAGCTCAAGCAGAAGAATTAGAGAATTCCATGATAGAAATACACAAGCAGAGTGTAGAGAAAATAGGCGAAAACTTGAGGAGCTTATTGCTAAAAGAGATAGATTTAATCAAAAAAGATATGTCGAAAGAACTTCAAAAAACAATATCCTTGCACCACAAGGACAGATCGGTGATAATCTCGCTATCAGTGGCTACCGCACTAATTTTGGGAATAGCAATTGGCTGGGTAGTGCACGCAATGATATTAAAGGAAGAAGTAGCTTGGACGATACCAAAACAATGGAGATACAGCCAACCTACTGCGGACAAGACCCAGAGAGAGTATTACATATCGATTCCAAAAGACAAAGAGATAACAGAGAACGAGAGCAGGAAATTTATATTAATGAAAATGGAGTAGAGGATGACAGCATTAGAGAAAGCATTGCTAGAAGAGAACGAGCGCTTGACCAAGATGATCGAAGACGAAAGGAACAGACACGAATTAGAAATAATGAATTTGCAACAAGACTGCGAGAAGGAGCTTGTGATATTACGGACAAATGTGACAGCGCTAACAAAGAAAGTCAAGAGCTTGAACAAAGATTGCAACGACGCCTTAACGGAATCTTTGCAGCAACAAAGAGATATGTACGAGAGTTCAATATCTTGCTTGGAAGAAAAATTAAAAAATTCAGAAGAAAAATTCCAAAATTTGAGAGAAGCATACGAGAGCTTACAGATAGAGCACAAGATGCTACAAGAATATGTAGAGAATTTATAGAGGAGCGTGAATACTCCAAAAAAACCAGCATACATCACCATGTAAGTGATGTATGCAAGGAAAAAACTCAAAGTCTAGATATGTTTTAAACGTAGAGGCTCTACTAAGTTTATTGCATAATCATCCCATTTACTACTTCCAAACATTATTTGTTACGTTGCCATTTTAAAAATATACTAAAATATATTTTGCAGACTACAAAAATAATTTAGTCTAATTATTTTTTGTCCTTATGGCTACCTTTAATAAACTTAAGCTTTTATTAAAAAAGCCTATCTTGCATGGCCACTTTAATAAAGAAAATATTTTTTAAGCATGGGTCAAGGGAGCGGCAAGCTCTCCTTGCGAGCCTCTATGGAGCTGCAAATGGTAACATTTTGTAGCTACATAGAGTATGCTCGCCCTAATATCTGAATTGAATTTTGGCGCATACTGGAATTAAATCAGTCCCACCAAAGAATGACTTAGTAAAAGTAAATTTTTGTAATTTTTGTGATTGGCATATTTGTCACTTGTTTATTTTGACTGATAAATTTGGATAGTCAATTATTTTATGGTTACTTTAATTAAAACTTAAAAAGCAAGAAGCTAGGAGGCAAACCACGAATGATATTAGCATCTTAAGCACCAATATAAATTCATACACTAAGCAACAGCACAAACAAGGCAGGTCTGCAAATTTTAGTGATATTTTTAACCAAAAGACCAAAGAAAAGATTAGCGAGCCAAACCTGTAACAACTTGTCAAGGACTTTCTAATCATTTTTATCATTTTTTTGATGTTTTTCACTCTCAATTTCTCTAAGCATTATGCGTTTCAATTTGTCTTGCATTGTTTCAGTAGTATTTTTATTAAAATGTACAACAACTTCATAGGTAGTTTTTCCAATCTTCTTTATTGTTTTTGTTTCTGTATTATTTTTTTGCATATCATCATTCCTTTTCTTGCAATTAAAAAGCGATTAGAATTTTTTACTTTTCCAATCGCTCTCATTCATCTATTAAGTTTTGTGCTTTCTTCAGCTTTTCTTTGCTCTGTATTTTTCTTCTATCAAGTCCCGTTATCCTAAGAGGTAAACACATCTCGATTATCCTTGAATAAATCCTGCCAAGCATTATATCTTCCTGTTCTTTTTCTATATCTTTGAAATTAAGGTTAGTAGTTATAATGGTTGGTCTTGCCTTTAGGTATCTTGCATTGATTACATTGTAAATTTGCTCTAAGGCATATTCTGTATTTCTCTCTATTCCAAAATCATCAAGAATTAGTAGGGTAGGGCTTGTTATCTATTCGATATATTCGTTTCTATCAAGATTAAAGCCGCCTTTTTGTAAGTCGTTTAATATCTGTGCAAAGTTCCTCATTTTTACTGTATGGCTATATTCTGTAATTATAGCGTTGGCAATAGCACAAGCTACATAGGTCTTGCCACTTCCTACATTTCCGTAAAGTAACAGTCCAACATTATCTTTTCTCATTTCTTCAAAATGTTTTACATAGTTCTTTGCTTTTTTGATGATTTCCTTATCTGTATCTTCATCGGCATTTTTAAAGGTGTAGGCTATTTGATTTTTGGATATAAAGCAGCTTTGTCTCAACCTATCTTGTTTTAACAGTTTTTTCTTGTTCAGCTCTATCTCTATCACATTTACAAGCCGTTCTGATAATCATAGGCTTATCCAACATCGGAATTACCTTACCGTCTATTCTTTCATTACAAATCTTGCAATAGATATGTCCGTCTTCTTCATAGTGAGTATCTTTGTTGTAGATAAAATCTGTCCCTTGAATTTTTGTAGTAATCATATTTTCTTTATCATTCATAATTTTAGTCTCCTTTTCTACATCAGGCTCTATAATGCGTTTTTAAGGCTTATTTTTATCTTAACCATAGTCTGACACCTCTTTTATGATTAAACCCTTAAAAACACCTTTTATAGGCTGTCGCTGTCTTCATAGTTGGTTGAATAGGTTCTATGGCTTTTATTTTGATTATTTTTCTGTGATAGCTTTTCTTTATCCTGTTCATACCAATTCATACCAATTAAGGATTGTTACATAGTGGTCTTTGTAGTCTGTGCCTTTACTTTTGATATATCTTAATAGCTTTTCAGTCATTGTATCTGTATGACCTTTCAGCCTATCTTTTAGATTTTGGTATTTTTCATCGGTTAAATGAATATTTTGATACTCTCCATAAAGGGACACTGGGGCAACCTGTTCTATTCTCCTCTTATCTAATCTACCCTTAACTATACTATGCGGACAAACGGTTGACACTTGGTTGTCATTTGGTATACCAAGATTTTCAACCTTGATATATGCTCCATTTTCCGTTTGCGTTATACTTTGCTTTTCTTCAAGATACATCGTTTCTTTTCGTCTGTCATTTCTGATGTAGTTATTTATCTTCCAATAGGTAATGACTATAACCCCTCTTTAAAAGACAATTACAAAACCTTTTGTAATTAGAATCTTTAAGTCATCATCATCTGCCCTCATAGATAGATGAAAATACAGGCATTGGCTACTTAATGGCATATCCAAAAATAAGTCGCTATCCACTATCTTTATTGAAAACATCCTTTTATCTGCCATTTTTCTCTCCTATCTTTTGTTATGAAAATGTAGCAACAAATCGTTACTCCTTTTATCTTTTAAGGAAGTCGTGTTTCACTACCCCCTTTGATTAGTACTGTCTTTGATTTAGGTACACTCCCATTTTGGGAATGTGGCATTTGTCATCTTCTTATTTTTCTTTTGTTGTTTTAGATGTCGGTCTTAAAAATACTTTTGCTTTTCTATAAACTGAATGAGCGTTTTGAAACGGTACAATAGAAAAAGCCGACTATACTTTTAACTTTTGTTGTTTCAGTATGTCGGCTTAATGTAAGCTATCTGTTTCAAATTTTTATTGTCAAGGGTGAGCGATAGTGAATGTGCTTTACCCTTGATGATAAAAAAGCGAATGAATTATATTCAGTTGTCTTTTGCCTTTAATACGGAAAAATGCTTCGGCTTTTTTCTTTGCTCCCCGCAAGGGTAAAAGCACCGCAGGTCGCAAGGACACCTAAAGGGTGTATAATTGCGCCCTTAGAAAATCTAAGGGAATTACAATTATACTATGTCCTTGCGTTTCTTAGTCTTTTTGAAATGCTCTTTGCAAAATAGCCTTTATTTCTTCATTACTTTTCTCGCTTGCTCCCTCAATTAAACTTTCTAAGATTGCTCCTCGCTCTATCAATCTATGGTTTCGCTTTTTTCTTTCTTCAAGGCTCGTTTGCTTTCTGATTTTCTTTTCCTGATTTTTAAGCTGAGATAGTTTCTTTTCATATTTTTTTTCTTCTTACTTGCTTTCAATCTTTTCTTTTACTTTTTCTAATTCTGTTTTTATTGTCCATAAATTTCATCTCCTTTCAAGTTTTTTTCATAAGAAAAGACGATAGATGTTTTACTTTCTATCGTCTTGAATCTGTATTATTCAGCTCGACAAACTGAAATTTGACTTACTTCTTGTATTTCTCAACGATTATGCCTGCTACAATACCTACAATAAATCCCGCCGTAGTAACAGCCGAAAACTTAAACTTACCCCAAAGAGAAGGAAGCGCAGAAATCGCAAGTGCATACCAAAACAGATTACTACTGAGCAACCAACCATATAAATAACTATGCTCACCAGTTGAAATATTAGTAAATAGCCAACCAATCAAGTTGCTCTCACCAATATATCACCAGATATACAGCTATGTATCCCAATGTTATATAAACATTTTTCTTTCTCAAGTATAATCACAATCCTTTGTCAAACGGGAATTTTATTTTCCTGTCACTCGTTTATAGGATCATAGTCGGAAGGGACAGGTGCTACTATACTTACAAAGATGATATCCTCATCTCCAGTATTTTTTGCTCCGTGGCAGGAGTCTTTCTTCGATACTATGACATGGCCTTTCTTGAATGGAACCTCTTCATTAGGCTGGGGGTAGAATATTCCCTCTCCCTGAAGGACGATCCATATATCGTCGGAATTGTGGTGATAGTGCTTTTGCAATGTCTGACCGGGTTTGATAACCCAGACCGATCCGCCTGTAGATTCTGTCTGATAAAACGGTGTTCTGACAGCCTTTTCCGGATCCTCTTTTTTTACAAGGTCCATGCAATAGATTCTCTGTTCGCTCATGATTATTTGCTCCTTTGTATTCCATAGTTTAATCGAAAAAATGCGATTTAATGATATACCGACAAATTCTAATTTGTCTACTTCTTTATGTTTTTTAATCGCTCATCATAATATTCTTCTACAAATTTATGATTTTGGTGTTTTTCAATTTGCTTAGTGATAAGCTCTATCATTTGCTCATTTTGTTCTACTGTGTAGTTGAAATTTTTCCAATGAGAAACATTGTCTAAACATATTTCAACCAACTTTTCAAAGGTTAATACCCTTTCATTATCGGAATAATATGTTTCTTTTATATTTTTTGTTGTTGTAACTTGTATATTAGCCTCATATAGAGTGTTCAATACATCAGAGCTAATAGAAGTATCAAGAGTTGCTAAAAACATTTCTCTTGCACCTGTTCTTCCCATTTCTTCAGGTACTTCTTGCCATCTTTCTCTTAATGTGGTTTTTGCACTAATTAAGACAGTATTTCTCTTATTTACAATGTATTCTAAAACACCCGGAGAAACTAAATCTACCAATTTACCAAGACCTTTATTGACAAACTCTTGTTTACCTATATTACCTTGACTGTCAAGTGGAATCCCTGCACCAATCAAAATGAGTTCTATAATACTTTCAAATTCTTTACCTGCTCTACTCCTCCTACTTTGAGTATTTGACAAAGTCAAAGCATATATATGTTCCGGAAATTCTTCCACAAACCAAGTAATTGCCTCTATTGGTGTAAGAGTTTTGATATACTCATCATCAACTAACTCTTTTAGCATTTTTGAAGTAAAGTCTTTTTCTAATGGCTGAAATTCACTCCAACAGCTATTTCTAAGTTTTTCAACAACTTCACTTGCATTACTTAAAAAGAATTCTTTAGGGGCTTTGTCGTATCCTAATGTAATAAAATTATCATAAACTAAGTCATAAGGCTGTTTAAAGCCTTCTTTCCTTTTTTCTTTAACTAAGTTTTTATATTCATCAAGAGAAATATTTGCCATAACTCTTTTCCTTTCTTGAAAAATTTTCTTCTATATGGTACAATAGTGTCAAATAGAGGACAGTTAGTCCTTGAAATAACATATATAAATATAAACTTGAAATAACATATATAAAAAGGATAATATATATGAATATTATACCACAAGTCATAGATAATTCCCCTGCTATTTTAATAAAAAATAAGCGTATCAGATTACAAATGACTCAAAAAGAATTAGCTGATGCTGTTGGTATGTCCAAATTCGGAGATAGGACAATTCGCAGATGGGAAAATGGAGAAAGTCAGCCATCGTCCATTGAGCTGAAACATATTTTATCATTTCCTGAAAAAGTACCTTTCCCCAATAATGAAAATGCCCCCTATAAAATCATTGATTTATTTGCCGGAATTGGTGGTACAAGGCTTGGATTTTACCAAACAGGTAAAACAAATGTCGTATTCAGTAGTGAAATTGATAAATTTGCAGTAAAAACATATAAGGCAAATTTTGGTGAAACTCCTTTTGGAGATATTACAAAAATATCTGAAAAAGATATTCCTAATCATGATATTATTGTCGGTGGTTTTCCTTGTCAAGCATTTAGTCAAGCCGGTAAAAAGCTTGGTTTTGAAGATACTCGTGGAACATTATTTTTTGAAATTGCAAGAATTATTAAAGAGAAACGACCTAAGGCATTTCTTCTTGAAAATGTCAAAAACCTAAAATCTCACGATAAAGGTCGTACCTATAAAACAATAGAAAAAACATTAAAGGATTTAAACTACGATGTTCATTCTATTATACTTAAAGCAAAAGACTTCGGTGTTCCACAAAATAGAGAGCGTATTTACATTGTTGGATTTGATAAGGATAAAATAGATAACTATAAAGATTTTTCTTTTCCAATTCCTCCCTGCCCAGATGTTTCTGTGGGAAATATTTTAGAGCAAAATGTTGATACTAAATACACCATTTCAAATGCACTTTGGCAAGGTCATCAACGACGAAAGAAAGAACATAAAATAAAGGGAAATGGATTTGGTTACACATTGTTCAATGAAAACAGTCCTTATACAAATACATTATCTGCAAGATATTATAAAGACGGGAGTGAAATACTTATTGAGCAAAAAGGAAAAAATCCACGAAAACTAACACCTCGTGAAGCTGCAAGACTTCAAGGCTTCCCCGAAAACTATATCATTCCTGTAAGTGATACTCAAAGTTACAAACAGTTTGGTAATTCTGTTGCCGTTACTGTTATCCATGCAATTGCAAATAACATAATTGATATACTTGATACCTGTACTAAAAAAGAGATTAACTAACTTCAATCTCTTTTTTCTAACTTATTAACTTGTATACCTGCCCTTTTCAGAACCTTTAATTTTTCTTGTTTTCTCTGTTCTCTCCTTGCCTTATACCTTTCCTCATATTCCTGTTGTTTTCCATTTACTTTACGCTTTAAGTAGTTTTGATGAAGTCTATCTTTTCTTTCCTTGATTTTTCTCTCTTCTTCCTCAATTTTTAATCTTTCTTCTTCTTCAGTCAATTCTTCTTTTGGTGGCTCATAGTTACCGATAAAATTAAAATATATCTCTATTTTTTTGCTTTGATGTTTGACTACTTTTTCTATTCCTTTCATGAACAATAATCTTTTCTACAAACTCATTTATCATTGTAGTTGTAAGTTCATCAAAATTTTCATATCGGCTTATTAGAGATATAAACTTTTTCGCCTTATCTGTTTCTTTTTCATATCTTAATATTGCAAACTCTAAGTCTTTAATTTCTTTGCTTAAAGCTATTTGCTCTGTTTCATATTGACTGTTAAGTATCTCATATCTATTACTTGGTATTTTTTCAAGTATCATATCTTCGTAAATACGGCACATCAATCGTTCAAGTTCCTGAAGCCTGTTTTTACTTTCCATTAATCTTATTTTTGTCTTTTCTATCTCTACTTTTTCCTTTTCTTCCATTTCATTTTAAATGGAACGGATAAAGGCTTCGTGATCTTCATCAAGATATTTTTTAATGTCTTTTAAGGTTTCCTGTATAAGGTTTAAGACTGCTTCCGCTTTTATCCTGTGAGTAGATGGACAAAGCGTTCCACAGGGTACTTTCGTGTAAGCACTGCAAGTGTAGTAGGGAATATTTTTGTAATTACTTGTTCTATGAACATACATTTTACTGCCACAATCTGCATAATACATAAGGCCCAGTTAAAGGGTGATATTCTCCCCAACCATCGGGATACCTTTTTACATTTCCTCTTATCCTTTGCACATTATCAAAGGTTTCTTGGTCTATAATTGCCTCGTGGGTATTTTCAAATATCAGCCAGTTTTCTTCAGATACATATTTGCTTTTCTTATCCTTGAAATGCTTTCTTGTTTTGAAGTTTACAGTATGACCTAAATATTCCTGTTTCTTTAAGATACTTACAATTGTAGAACTGCACCAACGATAAGGATGTTCAAACACTTTGCTTTGATGTAGTCCATATCCTAATTTTTGCTGATGGTAAGCAGGTATATCTACTTTTTCACTTTCCAATATCTTTGCTATTCGATACGGACCATTGCCTTGCATGGTCAGATTGAATATTCTCCTTACTATCTCCGCTGCTTTTTCATCTACAATCCACTTATCTTTGTCTTTTTCATCTTTGATATATCCATAAGGTGGAGAGCTTGCCGTATGCTTTCCGCTTTCCCCCTTTGACCTGAATGTAGATTGTATTTTTCTTGAAGTATCTCTTGTATACCATTCATTCATAATATTTCTAAAAGGGGTAAAATCATCTTCTCTATAAAAGCTATCTACATTATCATTGATAGCAATGAGCCTAACTCCCTTTTGTCTTAAGATTTCCATACATTGACCGACTTTAAGATAGTCTCTGCCAAGTCTACTCATATCTTTTACGATTATACAACCTATTATATTACCTTGATTAACTCCGTTCATCATTGCCATAAAGCCCGGTCTATCAAACTGTGTTCCGCTTATTCCATCATTTGTAAAATGTATGATGTTGCTTAAATTATTTTTACCTGCATATTCTTCAAGGATTTTCTTTTGATTTACAATAGAATTGCTTTCTCCTTGAAGTTCATCATCACGACTTAATCTCTCATAGAGTGCTGTTATCTTTTCATAATTCCTCATTTTTACCCCCTTTCTCTTAGTTTCTTAAATAAAAAAGAATTAAGAAGTACATATTTCACTAATATAGTGATTAAGTGTTCTCCTTAATTCTATTACTCCAAGAGCCAGCTAAATTTACTTATACTATTCCCTCTCAAAACAGTCTCGTCTCTTTAAATTTTAATGACCTTCAAGCTTATGGCTACACAGTGGATAAAGCAGGTTTTATGGGAGCTGATTTTAACAAAGCCGCAGGCTTGCCAAAGGACTTTAAAATCCATAAAAGCACACTTGATGAGTTTAGTAGATTTGCCGAGCGCAACCATGTGCTAAACCGCATCAAAAGCAAAGACGAGCAGATAAAGATCTTTGATAACATCGATATGGCTGACACCATAAAGCACTACTACAGACTATTTGATCAAATGACCTCTGCTTTAGGCGATGATAAAAAGAGCTACACCCTTGCAGATATAGGCAAACTACCAAAAGGCTACAGCACAAAAGGCACTCGCTATGATGCCAAAGGACACCTACTAAAAGATCTATCAAACTCTACTATCTCAAACATCTACTCTAGCACTGATGAGCTAAATAGCACTAAATCTCTTAGCAAAGAACTTTCAAGTGCAGGCGTTAGGCTCATAGTAAAAGAGGTTGATTTTACGATGAGCGAAGCAGGCGATGAGTTTAGCTTCAACCCTGATATGTCGGTATATCAAGCAGATGAAGGTTACAGCAAAGAGGCTCTTTTTATGGGATTTTTGCGCAGCTCTAGACCGCTACCAAGTGATAGTGCAAAGACTAAGCTTAGCAGTGCTGCCTTAAATGATATCTCAAGCACTGGAGAGCATAAAGAGTATTTTGTGGATTTTGAAAAGGTGGGCAAGGACAACGAGAGCATAAAAGCACTCATAAAAGAAAGACTTAAAGATAATGTATGCAAGATCAAAGAACATTAGCGCAGAGAGTGTCACTTCAAACGAATATGAGAAATTTAAGCCAACTAGCGAGGATATAAATTCTCTAGCAAATTCTTGGAGCGAGAGGATAGGCTCTGTTAGCAAGAGTTTTGTGTAGAGAGAAGTCATATATAAACTAAATTGTTGAAAGGTCGATTTAGTTATTGATTATACTCTAGCCCATAAAAGCATTAAACCTAAGTAGGTTGAATTCATATTCTTTAGCTGAATGTGTGTTAGTGTATAAAACAGCACTGCTGGATAGGTGGTAATATGCTCTAATGCAAATTAATACCATTAAAACCTATGAAAGAGATGCTGGAATATCTAAACAAAGTGAGACCTTAACAATGCTTAATAATATAACCTATTCGCCAAATCTAAATAACGATTCACTATTTGAAGGAAGTAGAGTTAATTATAAGAAAGTGATGGGCAATAGCACAAACTTTACTGGAGCTTTTAAATCCTACAATGATGATAAACAAACCATTTGGGGCAAAAAATCAGATAATGATCTAGAAGGACAAAAGATACGTCAAACTTTAGAAAGATTTGGTGTGTCTTTTAGTAATGAGGGTCGTGAGCTTCTCGAGTCGTCTAATATAAGTGTAGATGAATTTATTGAGAGGTATTCTAAAGTTATAAATAGTAGTATGCCACAAGAGATTGGTGAGATGATAGACTAATGGATCAAAAAAGCGATCATGAAGAACAAGACAATCAAACTGACACGCAAAAACAAGAAACCTTTAAGCCTATGCAAGTAACTAAAAAATTTAAAACTTATGATATGCAAGCCGATGAAAAATTTAAAGAATTTTACAAATTTATAAAAACTGAATTTGATAATGGCGAAAGCATATTTGAAATTTTAGAAAAAGTCGCAAATAAAAAAGTGGATAAAACCGTATAGAGGGTCAAATTTAAAGCAATCACTACTTTATACGATAAATAAGATAGCTATTTTTTATCCATCAAGCCATCTTATTTAAAATTTGCTTCTTATCTATCTTTTGCATAAGCTCTAAGACGTCTATGTCTCTTTTTTCTTTAAATTTTAAAAGTTCTCTTGCATAGAGAAATTTCTGATCCTTATTTATATCATAGGTCTCATACTTCTTCTTAACCTGCATAGGTTTAAATTTCTTCTCAGCCTGCTCTTTAGCAAAATTTGCATTGTATTCTTGTTCTTCTTTGTGTAGTTTAGCTAGAAATTCTTTATTCTCTTTTGTAGTTTTTTCTACATCTTCTCTATAAAGCTTTTTAAACTCTTCTATACTTAGATCAGCTCTAGCAAACAATGCAGCACCATCATTACTCATCATAGTGCCTTCTGGAAATGATTTTACAAAGGCTTCTAGTTCTGCCTCCTCTTCTGCTGTGCCAAGACCAATCATAAAGCCATTTATTGTTGGCTTGCCATCAACAGAGTTTGTAAGTAGCCAATCCATATAGCTTTGTAACTCTCCAACTCTAAATTCTTCCATAGTTTCTGGAGGGTATTTTGATGCTAAAGCTCTTCTTTCTTTCATGGGGTAATCAGACAGCATATTATCTATTCGATTTATAGTATCTGTTATCCAGCCCTCTTTACTTTGGTCTATATCAATAAATTCTTTTACATTATCAGTCCAGGGTCTAAACATATACTTTGAGTAATCAAATTTCTCTTCGCTGACGCTTTTGTCTTTCTTACCTTCTTTGTTTATATTTTCTGTTGTATTTTCTTTTTGGATAGTGGTTTCTTGTATCGGTGTATTGCTAAGTCCGTTTATGCTAGTTATCATTTTAAGCTCCCCCTTACGCCTTTATATCAACGTCTCTTTTTATACCAAGCATATCCACTAGATATTTTCCAGCTGGGTTTTCATTTAGCTCTTTTACTAAATTTAAAGGTGGCATGCTAAATTTTAAAAAGCTATCCATAAAGTCTTTGCTCTTTTTGCCGTCTTTGTCTATCTCACCAAAGAGTAGCTTTAACATTTTTAGATTGCGCTCCATCATCTTTTTAAATGAGAGTTCGTCTTCTTCATCTGAATACTTACCGACAAACCCAGTCGTTAGATCTACATAGACAAGGTCTCTTTTATACTTAACATACTCTTGCATATATTCAGGCATACCAGATAGATCAGAGTCGCTTGCTTTGTTGAAATTTGCTCCAAATTTCATCTCACCCATAAGCTCAAATAGCTCAAATGCCCTACTAAATTCTTTACTATCTACGCTCTTATCAAAGCCTTGCTTCTTTCCAAAAACGGTGGTTTCACCTTCTTTGACGTCAAGGTTGCTATTTATAACGGCTGCTAAAAGTCCGCCTCTAGTTATAGAGCCATCTTTGTTTGTGTATCTTTCGCCGTGTGGATCGATAAAAACACCACTTCCCACACTCTCTTTGCCACCATTATTGTTGTTAAAGATATCTGTTGTTGGCTTTAGTGGCTGCATGCCATCTCCGCCATCAAAGCTTGGGTTGAAAAAGAGCGTGCTTATCATCTGCTTGTTTGACTCTTTGTAGTTAAAGCTAGAAGCAGCTGCATCAAAGTCATAAATGGAGTTATGGATCTTAGTTACTTGCATACTTTGGCGGTTATAAGAAAAGCCTTGTGGGAAATTTCTTATCTCGTCAATGCTAAAGCTATCTTTTGAATTTAGCGTGTCTTCGCCAACGACTTGGCAGAGAATTTTGTAGGCATTGCCAGCAGTCTTTGCTATATCTATGCTTTTAAAGGTGCGACTAAAAAATGATGTCCCCTCTGCAACATTGACTAAAGACTCCAGCGTGCTTGAGTGAATTTTATATTCACTTGGGATGCCAGCTTGTTTATTAAACTCATCTGTAAAGTAGCCATCCTTATCTACCTTGTAGCCTAAAACCTCTGAGCTGGTTTGTTTGGTGGCAACTTTGGTTGATACCTTTATGTTCTGCTCTAAATTTAAGGGGTAGCTACCAAGTGCGTTTATCATCTAATATCCTTTAAATTTAAGCCATCTTATTTAAAATTTGCTTCTTATCTATCTTTTGCATAAGCTCTAAGACGTCTATGCCTCTTTTTTCTTTAAATTTTAAAAGCTCTCTTGCATAGAGAAATTTCTGATCCTTGTTTATATCATAGGTCTCATACTTCTTCTTAATCTGCATAGGTTTAAATTTCTTCTCACTTTGCTCTTTGGCAAAATTTGCATTGTATTCTTGTTCTTCTTTGTGTAGTTTAGCTAGAAATTCTTTATGCTCTTTTGTAGTTTTTTCTACATCTTCTCTATAAAGCTTCTTAAACTCTTCTATGCTTAGATCAGCTCGGCTAAGTAGAGCAGAGCCTTTTTTACTTGACATCGCATCATCAGGTAGTGATCGCATAAAATTCTCTAACTCTGTTTCTTCTTCTTTTGTGCCAAGACCAACCATCTTTCCAGATATTGTTGGTTTGCCATCCACTGAGTAGGTAAGTAGCCAATCCATGTGCCCTTGTAAGACACTAATCTCAAGCTCTTCCATGTTTTCTGGATATTTTGCTATCAACGCACGTCTTTGCTCGATAGTAAAATCATATTTCTTAGAAAGCATAGTATCTATCTTGTTTATAGCATCCGTTATCCAGCCCTCTTTACTTTCATCTATATCAATAAATTTTGGCAATACTTCTGCAAGTGGTTTGTGCATTAGTTTATCTATTAGAGCCTTTTCTTGCTCCTTTGACATTTTTGCATTTTCTTTTTGGATAGTGTTATCTTGTATCGGTGTATTGCCAAGTCCGTTTATGCTAGTTATCATTTTAACTCCCCTTATGCCTTTATATCAACATCTTTTTTTATACCAAGCATATCTACTAGGTATTTTCCAGCTGGGTTTTCATTTAGCTCTTTTACTAAATTTAAAGGTGGCATACTAAATTTCAAAAAGCTATCCATAAAGTCTTTGCTCTTTTTGCCGTCTTTATCTATCTCACCAAAGAGTAGCTTTAGCATTTTTAGATTACGCTCCATCATCTTTTTAAATGATAGTTCGTCTTCTTCATATCCCCTACGTCTATCTTCAGGAGTGCTGACAAAGCCACTTTGTAAGTCGATATAGATAAAGTCTCTTTTAGATCTAATGTGATCTTGCATATATTTAGGCATGCCAGCTATGTCATTATCAGTAGCATTTATAAAGCCAGGTCCAAATTTCATCTCACCCATAAGCTCGAACAGCTCAAAAGCTCTATTAAATTCTTTACTATCTATGCTCTTGTCATAGCCTTCTCTTTTGCCTTGTACTGTTGTCTCGCCCTCTCTTACATCAAGGTTGTTGTTTATAACGGCTGCTATAAGTCCGCCTTTGGTTATTGAACCATCTTTATTAGTGTATTTCTCTCCATGCGGATCCATAAATACACCAATGACCGTATTTTCTTTGCCACCATTGTTGTTGTTAAAGATATCTGTTGTTGGCTTTAATGGCTGCCTGCCATCTCCACCGCTAAAGCTTGGGTTGAAAAAGAGCGTGCTTATCATCTGCTTGTTTGACTCTTTACCGTTAAAATCAGCCGCAGCCGAGCCAAATTCATGAATGGAGTTATGGATCTTGGTTACTTGCATACTTTGGCGGTTATACTCAAAGCCTTGAGGGAAATTTCTTATCTCATCTAAGCTAAAGCTATCTTTTGAATTTAGAGTGTCTTCGCCAACTACTTGGGAGAGAACTTTGTAGGCATTATTTACAGTTTTTAGTATGTCGATGCTATCAAAAACCCTTTGCATATAGTCAGGCTGCGTCTCTATCCTGACTAAAGACTCCAGCGTGCTTGAGTGAATTTTATATTCACTTGGGATGCCAGCTTGTTTATTAAACTCATCTGTAAAGTAGCCATCCTTATCTACCTTGTAGCCTAAAACCTCTGAGCTGGTTTGTTTGGTGGCAACTTTGGTTGATACCTTTATGTTCTGCTCTAAATTTAAGGGGTAGCTACCAAGTGCGTTTATCATCTAATATCCTTTTAGCTTTAACTCATACCAAAGATATCGTCTTTTTTATAAAAAGATTTATTTCGCCAGGGATTTCTAGTCTGCATAAATTTACTCCTAAACTCTCGTATCTACTTTTTTATAAAGCCTATCTTTGTTAGATAGTTCCTTAAATTTGAGGTCGTTTTCAAGGTAGGTGATGTTGTAAATTTCTTTAGTGGTGATGCTTTTGCCGTTTTCAAGTCCGATCAGGAATTTGCTTGTAAATTTATCAGAGAGGTTTTTAACGAGCTTTGCTCCAAGCTCTTTTAGACTAGATATCTTATCATCTTGCTTTATGCCTATATCTTTAAAGTCAAGTCTATTTAGCTCTACATCATTCATGCTCTTAGCATCTAAATTTATACTTGCTCTTTTGCTATCCTTGTCATCTTTGCTGATTAGCTTGCCAGTGTCGCTATAAATTTCTTTTACCTCTAGCTCTCTTCCGCTGTCAAATTTAAGTGTGATCGTGCCATTTTTATTTAGCTTCATAGCTATTACGCTGTCTGTGTCTTTTAGTGCAGCTGCTGCCTTGCTCGTATCACTCTCAAAAGCATGCTTTACTCTTTCTAAATTTTCTAGGCTAAACTCAAGCCCAGTTGCTTTTTCAAACTCACTCTCCATAGCGATCATATAAGATGACTTTGTGGCTTTTAGCTTTGAGATGAGATCATCTGCATCCTCTACATCATTTTCTTTTAAATTTTTGCTTATCCACTCTACGTCTTTGCTGTGAGCGCTAGACTCTTTTTGGTAGTCGTTATAAAATTTCATAAAGCTATCTTTTTGATAGCCTGCGTATGAAAAGCTCTCATCTTGTTTAGGCCCAGAAGGCTTTATGATAGGGTTAAACTCGCTAAGCTTTTTCTTGCCGTCAAAGCCAACTTTCTCATAGGCAAAGTTATTTAAGCCGCTCTCTTCGTTAAATATCTTATTATCCCTAAGATCTACCCAGCCGTCTTTGTCTGCATGGTCTTTGAAAAATTTATTAGTCTCTTCTTTGTCTATCTTTTGGTAGCGATACTCGGCTGAAAATAGAGTATAAGGGTTTGAGTTATTTAAACTAACTCTGTAATCAACTGTGTTCTTGCTAGCAAAGTCCATAGCCTCATGGCTTAAATTTCTAATATCCTTTTTAATAAAGTCGTTAAGGTTTATCTCGCTTACAACTTCGCTTAGTTTGAAAATTTTCTCGTTTCCGTCTTTATCGTAGCCTCTAACCTTTAGCTTATCAAAGTATTTATCACCAGAATTTATCACTCCGTCCTTATTGCTATCAAAGTTAAATAAAAATCCATTTGCATCTAGCTTGCCTTATGCCTAGTTTGTCATTATCGTCATAAAGATCCAAAAAGACCTCTACATCACCCAGTGAAGTTTTTATCGTTTTTTCATAGGCGTAGTCATTTAAATTTGTAAATTTAGTATCTGCTGCCGCAATGGGCTTAATGGGAGTTTTTGAATTTATAGATGAAAAATAGGTGCTAGTTTGATCCACTTTCCTTAGTGCTGAGGCATCTTCGCCAAAGAGATATTTGTTTTCAAAGTCCTTTTTGTCCCAGTTTCTCCGCTGGATATCCACGTAAGAAAAAGCATCGTTTGTTCCGTTGTCTGCTTTAGCATACTCTGACTTCACGCCACTGGTGCCTGCACTTTGGATGATAGAGTAGGTGCTATTTGAGATGAGCTTAGTAGCGATGTCTTTAAGCTCAGACTTTAAATTTATGTTGTCTAAAGTTTGCACTCTATCTACACCAAGAAGGACCCTTGAATAGATCATATCTTTGGGTAGATTTATATTTATGGGCTCTAAATTTGGTGTTACCATCATTTTAAATCTTTTTAAATATATAGCTTATATCGGCAAATATAAAAAATGTTTAGTAGTATGGTAGCCAAAAGGGCTTAGAGCGAATGCCTACTATGTTATATATTTTATAGCTCTCCTACCTTCGTCCTCTCATCAAATTCTTTTAAAACGTCCATTATCTTACTTGCTAGCCCCTAGAGCGTGTGATCCTTTTTAAGCTCTAAATTTCTAAGCTTTAAAATCCTAGCTAGTATATCTTTTAGATCTTTCTTACCAGATAGTATCTCATCATAATAAGCCTTTGGTATGCCTATCTCGCTTCTATCTTGTTTTGTAAGTATGAGTTTGTCTCTATATACATTGCGAGCCTCATCAGTTATCCTTGTTGTGCCACCTTGTAGCACAAGACCTTGCTCGTTTTTTAAAAATGCCACAAAGATTTGCTCCTTTGTATAGCCTTGTTCGTTATCATACACAGACATATCAGGCTTGAAGTCATATCCAGCACTGCTAACCCACATATAAGGGATAGTATGCTCAGTCGTCATCACTTCTGGAGAGAAGTCAAGGAAATTTCCATTGACTTCTACATTTATATCACTTAGATCATTTATTAGCTTGCGTGCATTTTCTACGTCTTGAGTTGTTCTAAAGATATGAGTTACCTTCTCATTACTCCTATCAGTTAGCCCATCTATCTCGTCACTTGTCATCCTACCCATTAGATATTCGGAATAATCTATTTTTTTATCTTTTGAAAAGTAACCCTTTGGCATCTTTGCTAGATCTTCATTTGAGTAAAATTCTTTACCCTTGCTAATAACTCCAGCTGAAATTTGATCAAAAATTTTATAGTATTGCTTTATAGTGTCTGCTAGATCGATATTTGCAAAACTATCCTCTCCAAATAGCACATTATCTTTTTTTGTATTCATTGAAAAATTTGTAAAGTTTGGGTGTTTTTGATTGTGTAGAACTATCGCATCAAGCGTGCTTTTGTGGATTTTAAAGTCCTGTGGTAAGCCTGCAGCCTTGTTAAAGTCAGCTCCCATAAATCCTTTAGCATCTACACTATACCCATAGCCCTCTTGTGAAGTAAATTTAGCCTGATAAATAGAGTCGATAGCGCTAGATGAAACAAAGTCATTTTTAGGAATAGTGACTTGGCTGATCGAATTTATATTTGGAGTGTTAGGCAAGAAATTTGCAAAGCCTTCGCTTTTTGTCTGTTTTTGGTAGTGCTGTTTTGTTAAGATGGAGTTATAAGAGACTTTCATAGCTTACTCCTTGAAATTTACTTCAAAGAGTAAGCAAAAGTTGTGCCGAAAAATTTAAGCGAGATAAATTTATGTTTGCTCGCTTTGAAATAAAATTTTACCTATGGGCAAAAATAAAAGCAAATTTATAGAAAGCATCTTGTAAAATAAATCAATCCTGAAAAAATGTACCGCTTTTTATAAAAACTGTACCATACTTTTAGGAAATTTTAAAGAAAGGGAAACTGCAAAAAGGGCAGTTAAAGTATCGATAAGTAGGACATCTATGGTGTCACGGGGGAGACTTGAACTCCCGACCTCCGGCTTATGAGACCAGCGCTCTAACCAGCTGAGCTACCGTGACACTTTAAAATAAGTTTCGGATTATATAATTTTTAAACTTATTTGTAGATAAAAACCATCTTTATCTACAAACACAAAGTAAAAGCACCAAGAATCGACAAAACGTCTATTTTACAAAATAATTTTGAGCTAGAGATTTATCCTCAGGTATGATACTAAATTTCTCGCTATCGATGCTAACTTCAAATTTATTTTCTCTGCTTGCTTTTGTATAAGCTAATGCAAGCCTTGCAGCTAGCTCTTTGTCAGCTTTACTAGCGTTTTTGCTTATGAAGCTAACGGCTCCTACGATGTCATCACTCTCTTTAAATTTTACTTGTTCAAATTTATCATTTGGATGCGCTAAAAGAGCGTTATTATCGCTCTCGTCACGGCCTATTATCATTTTTGCACCATCTGGTAAGCGCAGATGCCTACCAAGCTTTAGCCACACGACATCGATATCTCGCATCTCTTTATCAAAATTTAGATAATCCTTTATCTTCACAGCAAAACTCTCGATCGTTAGCAAACATCCACCTCCAGGCGTTGCAAAGTCCTCAAAGCCAAATTCCTTTGCCAAAGCAAGCTGCGGCTTTCTATCGCGTCCGCTTATATCAAGCAGCTTCTCTCTATCGACCCAGCCCTCGCGCTCTGGCTTAGTTGGTGGCAAAAGCTTAGCACACATCGGACGAAGCACTAGATCATCCTCATCATCAGCTAGACGCTTAACCTGAAAGAGTGCGTCTCTTCGCTGACTCATCGGCCTTTGACCCAAAACTTCGCCTGTGATGATGAAATTTGCATTTTCACTTTTTAGCATATTAAGAGCGGTTTTAAACATATATCCGTGACAATCAATACAAGGGTTAAACTGCTTGCCGTAGCCGTATTTTGGGTTAAAAAGCACATCACGAAGATACTCATTCCTCATATCAACCACTTTTAAGCTAGCTCCAGCCAAAGCTGCACGGCGTCTTAAAATTTCATGTTTTTCTTCATCTACGCCAAATCCGGTATCCATATAAAGTGCGACCACTTCGATGTTTTGATTGCTTATTAATTTCATTGAGAGCATGCTATCAAGCCCTCCGCTAAACAAAGCTAAAGCCTTCATTTTTGTCCTGAAAGTAAAATTTAAAGCCTAAATTTACTAAATCTAGGCTTTTATGAAGTTTATTTAGCAGCGTTAATTACGATTTTTTTGATGACTTCGCTCGCGGCTTTTAGACTGCTAACTGGCAAATACTCGAAGACGGAGTGAAAGTTATTTGCCCCTGTGAATAAATTTAGTGTTGGCACACCTTTTGCAGATATCACAGCGCCGTCATATCCGCCTCGCATCGGCTTTATATTTGGCGTGATATTTAGCTCACTAAAGGCATCTTTTGCTAGTTTTATAGGCAGTGAGTTTTCATCTTTTAAGAACTTAAAGACGTTTTCATAGCGTGTTTTTAGCGCGATCTCGCAACGATCTCCATAAATTTTATTAAAAGAATTTGCCATATCGCTTAAAAACTCAAGCCTTTTTTGAAATTTCCCCTCGTCAAATTCTCTTATATCGATCTTAAGAGTTGTTTTTGCGCTGTTTCCACTAAGCTCTTTTACCCAAAAATAGCCTTCTTTGCCCTCGGTACACTCTGGCACTTCGCCACCTGGCAAAAGCGAGATAAATTTATGCGCAAGAAGTAGCGAATTTACAAGCTTGCCCTTTGCGTTCATCGGGTGAGCCGAAACGCCTTTAAAGACCATCGTGCAATCAGCCGCGTTCCAGTTTTCATATATTAGTTCGCCTATCTCGCAGCAGTCTAGGCAGTAGCCAAAATCAGCTCCCAGCAATTTTACATCAAGTGCTTTTGCACCAAGCAAGCCCTGCTCCTCATCTGGCACGAAGCAGATCACTATTTTACCGTGCTTTTCATTAGGATTTTGCATAAAATAGCTAGCCATATTTACGATACTAGCGATTGCCGCCTTATCATCAGCCCCAAGCAAGCTAGTGCCGTCAGTCACGACTATGTCGTCGCCAACGTATTTTTTAAGCTCTGGGTTGTCGCTAAATTTTAGATAAATTCCCCGCTCTTCGTGTAGGCAGATATCGCCACCTGTGTATTTTACTATCTTGGCTTTGGTATCATTTTTTTGCTCACTACTTGTATCTAAGTGCCCAAAAAAGGCGATGCTTGGAGCATTTTCGCAGTTTGCAGGAATTTTTGCTATCAAGATAGCATTGTCTTGCAAAATGATATCTTTTATGCCTAGCGAGCTAAGCTCTTCTTTTAAAAACTTAGCCAGCTCATACTCGGTTGGGTTAGAAGGCATGACACCTTTTAACCCATTCTCTTTATTTGTTGTGGTGTTAAACTTTGTGTAGTTTAAAAATCTCTCTACGATATCCATTTTTCATCCTTTTAGATGACAAAAAATGCAATCGCTACAACAGAGATAAACATACCTAAAAATGTTCTTTTAGCGATTTCAACTGGACTAACCATAGCAATGCCTGCACAAACGATAGCAGCACCAGCAATCGGGGAAGCTGATCTACCTAAAGCACCAGCAATAGCTGCTGCCATACCAAGCTTATCTTGTTCAAAGCCAAGTGCAGCGGCGTTTGTTGTGACAGCTTCGTTAAATGCAAATGTAGCGGCGTCACCTGAACCTGTAACTATACCCATGATAAATGGCACAAATGTTCCGCCAAATTTAACGTAACTTTGATCTGTTTTGAGCCATGCAATGACCACATCAACGGCTCCACATGCCTTTAAACCAGCAACAAAAACACCAGCTGCGATGATGATACCCATAACATCAGCGTAAGCGTGACCCATACCGTTAAAGAACTCTTTTGTGATCTTTTGTGGGTTTGTAAGCGTAGCAAAGATAGCTATGACAGCACCAAGTATCATCGCTTCAGCAACGCCCATCTTTGTCCATGCTAAAAAGCTGTAGTCTTTTGCTAGGCTTGTTCCGCCAATAACCAAGATAACAAGTGGGACTAGAGGCATAATAGCGTAGATGAAATTTACTTTAAATAGCGGCTTCTCTTCGCTAGTGGCACTACTTTCAAGAGTGAAATTTGTATTTTTTTGATAGTCTTTAAGCAGTATCGCAACAATAACTAATGCGATCACTACGATAACAAGAGCAGTAAATGCACTTGGAATTTGTACTTTTATGACATCTTGAACTGTGTAGCCCTCAACCGTTTTTTTAACAAGATCAGCTACATAGACGTTGTGAGCCGATCCTGGGCTTAAAACTCCACCAAATGTCCCTGCAAAAACAGCAGCACCAGCCATAGCTGGGCGGATGCCTGAAGCCATTAGAAGCGGTATAAGTGTCGCACCAACAGCAGCGGAGCATCCTGCAGCTGAAGGGATAGCGATATTTATAAAATAAGTTAGCACGGTTGTTGCTGGGATTAGTATAAAGCCCACATTTTTAAGTGGCTTTGTAAGAAGTGCGACAAGGTGCTTATCACACATTGTATATTTCATAACAAATGCAAAACCCATACTAGCACATATAGCTTTTATAAGCCCTGCTTTAGTCATATAGTCAGTAAAAGCACTTAGTGCCCCCATCGGTTTTAGTGCGATTATACAAAGCACCAAACCAACACCTATTAGCACCGTTCTTGTCTCTTTTTTTAAGACAAGAAGTGCCACAACAGCCGCGATGCCAAGAATGGCAGCAATTAGCTTAAATGTTTCCATACCTCTCTCCTTGTTTAGATTTTAAATTTAGTTCCAACTTCTATTTTTTCTATCTCTTTTTGATACTCAAATTTTAAAATTTCACTATGTCCTATGACCTGGGCCTCGCTATTCTCTATGAGCAAAGCCGTACCCTCAGGCAGTGCGTAAATGGTCTCTTTTGGATTAGCTATTAAAAATTCCTCCAGCCTCTCCTCCCTGCTCTCGCCGTTATGGCCTGCTAGCTTGCCACTTATGAAGTGCGGGTTTATTTGATGAGGGAAGATATTTAGACTATCAAATGACTTTGGCATGATGATAGGCATATCATTTGTTGTCATCATCGTCTTACCGGCGATATTTGCACCAGCTGACCAGCCAAAATATTTTGCGCCATTTGCCACAGCTTCTTTTATAGGCTCTATCAAATTTAGCTTATAAAGCATGTAAAGCAGCATAAAGGTATTGCCGCCACCAACTGCGATACTGCTAGCATTTTTGATAGCTGAAATTTTATCCTCGTAGTGGTGGATTGATTTTATATTGCTATTTTTTAATCTATCAATTACTTTTTGCTCGTACTCATCATTTGTTCGCCTAACTCCAGCGTAAGGGATAAATAAAATTTCTTCCTTGCCGCATTCACCTAAAAATTCCTTAATCCAGTTTTTGCAGTGCCTTAAATAGCCAGTATCTTGATAGCTTGAAGCACTGATTAGTAAAGCATTTTTCATTTTTTTACTCCATTTAATTTGTAAGCAGATCTTAGATAGACATCAACTCCAGCTACCAAGCACTCCTCATCAAAGTCAAATTTGCAGTTGTGATGGCCTGCTTTTAAATTTGTTCCTATCATCATATAGCCACTCTTTGCGCCCCTATCTTGCAAAGCTCTCATAAAATGAGCGAAGTCCTCGCAAGCACCAAAATCAAGCTCTTTTACGATCTTATCATCATCTATAAAAGGACTTTGCTTTGCAGCTTCATAGAAAATTTCAGTTACTTCTTTGTCGCTATCGGCTCCGTTTGTGCCGCCAGTTTTTACGACTTTGCTCTCTACGCCATAAATTTCGCTCACACCTTTAACTATATCCATGCATTTTTCATACATGAAATCATTTAAATTTGTATCTTCACCTCTTGTTTCGCAAGCTAGATAGCCATTTGGTGCGATGACGTTTCTGCCCTCACCTGCTCTTAAAACGCCTACGTTTATCCTAGTCACACCCTTTGCATGTCTTGTGATACCATGCATGCTTAGTGCCATTTGAGATGCGGCTAAAAGGGCATTTGCACCATCTTGTGGTGCTCCTGCTGCGTGAGCTGAACGGCCGGTGATATGTACGTCAAATTTTGAAGTTGCAAGTAGCTTATTTGTCCCGCAGATGATGCCTCTATTGGTTTTTGCTTGAAAGCCGATATGACCGCCCAGTAGGTACTCTACACCATCAAGCACACCAGCAGCTTCCATAGCCACAGCACCTCTTGTGCCCTCTTCTGCCGTTTGGAAGATAAATTTAAACTTACCATTTAGATCATCTAAATTTTCAGCTATAAGTTTTGCCACACCAAGGCCTATAGATATATGACCATCATGCCCACAAGCATGCGTGATACCAGCGATATCTGCGCCAAAACCCTCTTTATAAGGTCTGTGAGTAGGCTCGTCGCTCTCTGTCACATCAACACTATCAATGTCAAATCTAAATGCTGTAAATTTACCAGGCCTTTTCGTATCTATAAAGGCAGTTAGGCCTGTTAGTCCATCTTTCATATAAGGAAGATATTTTGCCTCTTCAGGGCTTAGGAGCTTTTTGGCTCTTTCTATTGCTTTTTCGCACTGCTCTTTTGAGCCAAGGCCAAGCCTTGCATCGGCTTTAACGACCTTCTCACCAAGGCTTATTTCATATCCTAGATCACTAAGCCTCTTTGCTAGTACGGCGGTTGTAAAAAACGTAAACCAGCCAGTCTCTGGATGTGAATGAAAATACCTGCGATCCTTGATCAGCTCATCTTTTAAAGAAAGAGCCAAATTTGCTATCTTATCCATAGGTTTCTCCTTATTCATTTGATAGTTTAATTAGTGCATTTGTTAAAATTTGTGTAGCTTTGAAAGCATCATCAAAATTTATAGCTTCTGCTATATTGTGACTGATACCACCAACGCAAGGTATAAAAAGCATGCCAACGCTACTTGCAAGTTTTGTTAGATTCATCGCATCGTGTCCAGCTCCGCTTGGCAAAGTAAGCGTTTTTATGCCCAGTTTAGCAGCCTCTTCGCTTAGTAAATTTATAGCATGATCACTAAGTTTTACTGGCTCGTCACTGCTTAGTTCTCTTATCTCATAACTAAAATTTAGCTCACCGCTTAGCTCTTTTATAAAATTTCTAAGCTCTAAATTTAGCTCTTCTAGGCTTGCCTTATCAATATCTCTTAGATCAACTCCAAGCCTTGCCTCGCCTGGCACGACGTTTAAAACGCCTGGTTTTGCATGTGCGTAACCAACAGTAGCCACAGCTGTTTTTTTGTTTTTAGCAAATTTATTGGCTGCGATTATGATGTGTGAAGCAGCTAGCAGCGCGTCACTACGCATATTCATCGGCGTTGCACCGCTGTGATCTGCCTTACCATGAATAATAATTTCAAATCTAATAGGAGCGGCGATACCGCTTACTACGCCAACGCTTATGCCGCTTTGCTCAAGCACTGGGCCTTGTTCAATGTGAAGTTCTAAATATGAATGAAGTGAGTGTTCTTTTAAAATAGAATCATTTAAATTTTGTGGCTCAAGTCCAAATTTACTCATCGCTTCAAAGAGCGAGATACCATCTTCGTCTTTTAGCTCATGAAGCCTTTGCAAACCAAGTTTGCCGCTTATTATCTTGCTGCCAATGGTCGCTGTCTTGAAACGACTTGACTCTTCACAGCAAAAATTTATGAGCCAAAGTGAGCGTTTTAGTTTAATGCCAGCTTCTTTTATCGAGGTTAGCGCCTCAAGTCCAGCCATAACGCCAAGCGTACCATCATAAAAGCCGCCATTTGGCACACTATCTATGTGAGAGCCCACACAAACTGGCTTCTCGCCTGGCTCACAGCCATCATCATAGATGGCAAAGATATTGCCAACATTGTCAATTTTAAGTTTAAAGCCATTTTCTTCTATTAAATTTATAAGAAAATTTCTAGCTTCCAAGTCTTCTTTGCTAAATGCAAGCCTTGTTAGCCCTCCACCTTTTAATGCTCCAAATCTGCTTATAGCATTAAAATTCGCCTCAAATCTTTTAAAATTTATCATAATAAATCCTTAAAAAATAAAACTAATCTTAAAAACATTTATTACTTTGAACATTTTACATTTAGTTTTATGATTTAAAGCTGAATAAGTGTTAAATTTTGAAATCTAATTTTTTTGTAGTTTGTCGTATATGCTTTTTATAATTTCTGAAATTTTTTGCATTATTTCGATTTTATTTGGCTTTTGTGATTTTCTGGTATCTTCACGAAGCTTCTCGTAGTATTTTAGTTTTAGCTTTAAAATGGCCTCTTTAAGGCTATCTTCGCTCGAAGCTACGTTTGAGCTTTCATCAACATAAATTTCTCTAACAAGCACCGCGTTATCTTCAATATTTGGCAATAAAACAGCCTGAAAATAATCTTTATGATGCAAGAAGAATTTCTCCTCAAGCTCGTTTAAAACGATAGCTTCGTAATTTTTATTTGCTAGCATACTCTTTAAAACACTAAATTCTAAAATATCAGTTTTATCTTTTTTTTGAGCCACTTGTTTATTTGTTGTTACAGCATTTGTAAAATTTTGATCTTGTCTATTTATATATCTTTGTCCATGAAGGCTAAAAGTATTTAGCTCTATTTTGAGTAAATTTGAGACCAGTAATTCGTAGCTTTTTGCGATTATTGGCTTTAGAGAATTTGTAAATTCCACTATCTCTTCTAAACATTTTTGCTTTTGCACTGGGCGCGTAATATCATATTTTTTTACAACTTGCTCAATATAAAACTCGCCAAGCTCAGTCCCTGAGCCAAACATCTCTTTTAGCTCGTCGCTTCTACCTGCAAAAACCATATCCGCAGGGTCTGCACCATCTTTTATAATAACAACGCTTCCATCTATTTCGTTTTGCACTAAAAGACGAGATGATTTTATGGCGGCATTTATACCAGCCGAGTCACCATCAAAACAAAGTATTACGCTTATCTCACCTCTTTTTAAAAGCGGTAAGTGATTAGTCGTAAGCGCAGTCCCAAGCACGGCAACAGCGTTTGTAAAGCCAGCAAAGTGCAGCATGATAACGTCCAGATATCCCTCTGTGATGATGATCTGCTTCTTTTCAAAAATGCTTTGCCTAGCCAAATGATAGCCATAAAGCAGCTTTGACTTATCAAAAACCATGCTTTGTGGAGAATTTACATATTTTGCAGGATGATCCGAGATCGTTCTACCGCCAAAGCCAACTAGTTTTGCTGTGTGCGCATATATGGGAAATGTGATACGCTCGATAAAACTAGCATAAATTCCCTTCTCATTTTGCTTTACGATTCCAACTTCAAGCGCCTCTTTTGGCTCAATATTTTCATTTTGTAAAAGCCTAATAGTACTAGCACTATCCCCAGCCCAGCCAAGCTCAAATTTCTCAATCATCGCATCATTGATGCCACGAGAATAGATATATCTCACAGCGGCTTCATGCTTGAAAAATTCGCTCCTATAAAAGGCATTTGCCTTTTCTAAAATGTGCTTATTTTCTTTTTGTGTTGAGGCTTTGTCACTTGTGTATTCAAGGCTAAAATTTACAAGACTAGCTATTCTTTCGATAGCTTCTGGATAGGTTAACTTCTCATAATCCATTACAAATTTGATCGCATCTCCACCGGCCTTGCAAGCAAAACAGTGAAAAATTTGCCTACTTTGGCTTATGCTCATGCTAGGATTTCTATCATCGTGAAATGGGCAGACGCATTTGTAGTTTGCACCCATTTTTTTAACTGGCAAATAGTGCTCTATAATGTCAACGATATCGATTTGATTTTTGAGTTTTTCTATGGATTTTGGATCTATCATAAGCAAAATTATACAACCGCTTTGTTATAATTAAAGTAAAATTTTATTACAAAGTATGAGCGTGGATATTTTTTTCATTGGGCATAGAGATCCGATATTTAGCCTTATTATTTTATTTAGCATTATTTTGATGATAGCTGCATTAAGCTATGCTTGGGGTATCTTTTCGAGCAAAGATGAGAAAAAAAGAATCGAAAAATTTATAAGAAAATTTGATAGCAAAGAGGGCATAAGCAGTGAGCATAAACAGATGCTACAAAGTCCGGAGATAGACGCTCAAAGCCTTTGCATGCTAGGGCAAACTTTTGCCAAAAATGGTGATTTTGAAAAATCAATTAGTGTTTATCTCATCGCACTTGGCAAAGTTAGAGATAAAAATGAAAAAGAATTTATCCTAAACGAGCTTGGAGAGGTCTATTTTAAGGCCGGATTTTTAAAAAAAGCTAGCGAAGTCTTTGAAAAAGTGCTTGAACTAAGCCCAAGAAATGTGCTTGCACTTCGCTTTTTAACGATGATAGATGAAAAACTTAAAAACTACAAAGAAGCTCTTTATGCGCTAAATTCTCTTGAAGAGCTTGGTGTAAATGTAAAAGATCAAAAGGCCTATATAAAGGCGATCAGTACGCTTGATGATAGAAATTTAAGCTTTAATGAAAAGGTAGAAATTCTATCTCGTCTTAGCCAAAATTTTGAGCTTTTAAGACGTATGATCTTAGCACTTTTCATAAGGCACAATGAAAATTTAGAAAATTTAAAAGATTTTGCTCGTTTTGAAGATGTGATCGATCTGCTTTACAACCTAAAAACGCCTATAAATTTAAGCGATCCAAAGTACAAATCACTCTTTTATGCAAAGGGCGATATAGATGAGCCATGTGAAATTTATGGCTTTGAGCTAAACGTCATCAAAAAACTAAAAGACGCTAAATTTGATGCGGCTGGGCTAAGCTTTAACTACATTTGTAAAAGCTGCAAAAACTCATTTCCTATGCACTTTTACCGATGTCCGGTCTGTCACGAGCTAGGAAGTGTTAAAATTTTATCCCACATCACAGAAAAACCAAGTGAAGATAGTAACACTTTTTAGCGATGGCTCGTGCCTTGGAAACCCTGGAGCTGGTGGCTGGGCGTATATATTGAGATTTAATGAAGCGCAGAAAAAAGCAAGTGGCGGCGAGGCATATACGACAAATAACCAAATGGAGCTAAAAGCTGCGATAATGGGGCTAAAAGCGCTAAAAGAGCCCTGTGAAGTGAGGCTATTTACCGATAGCTCATACGTGGTAAATAGCATAAATGAGTGGCTTTCTAACTGGCAAAAGAGAAATTTTAAAAACGTAAAAAATGTAGAGCTTTGGCAGGAGTATTTAGAAATTTCAAGGCCTCACAAAGTCGTGGCAAGCTGGGTTAAGGGGCACGCTGGACACCCTGAAAACGAGGAGTGCGACCAGATGGCAAGAGATGAGGCATTAAAAATAAAAGATGAGAATGAAAGATGAAAATTTTAGAAGAATTTGAAAAGAATCTTGGATATAAATTTAAAAAAACTGCACTTTTAGAAGAGGCACTAACACACAAGAGCACAAAGCAGGCTCTAAATAACGAAAGGCTCGAGTTTTTGGGCGATGCGGTGATGGATCTGCTCGTGGCTGAGTATCTTTTTAAGAAATTTAACAAGATCGCAGAGGGCGACATGAGCAAGCTAAGAGCCGCACTTGTAAATGAAAAAAGCTTTGCAAATATGGCAAGGCATCTAAAAATGGGTAAATTTTTAAGCCTAAGTACGGCTGAAGAAAACAATGGCGGACGTGAGAAAGATAGCATTTTAAGCGATGCGTTTGAGGCAGTGATGGGCGCTATCTACCTTGAGGCTGGACTTGATAAAGTGCGAGAAATTTCGATCGCTCTGCTTGAGCTTTGCTATCCACAGATCGACTTTGCACACCTAGAAAAGGACTACAAAACCGCTCTTCAAGAGGTCACTCAGGCCAGTCTTGGCGTCATCCCAACATACGAGCTCATCGGCACGTCAGGCCCTGATCATAAGAAAGAATTTGAGATAGCCTTGCTACTAAATGGCAAAGAAATTTCACGCGCCGTTGGCAGCTCTAAAAAGCAAGCTCAACAGCTCGCAGCAAAAATCGCACTAGAAAAAATCAAAAAATAGGAAAAATTTTGAATACATTTGGCAAAAAACTAACCTTAACGACCTTTGGCGAGAGCCACGGGATGGCGATCGGTGGCGTGATAGACGGACTTCCAGTTGGGCTAAAGATAGATGTAGATTTCATCCAAAGTGAGCTAGATAGACGCCGTCCCGGACAAAGCAACTTTACAACCGCAAGAGATGAAGCCGATAAGATAGAAATTTTTAGCGGTATTTTTAACGGAGTAAGCACTGGAGCACCGATAGGTTTTGCCATTTTTAACAACAACCAAAAGTCAAACGACTATGACAATTTACGTGAAATTTTCCGCCCTGGCCATGCGGATTTTACATATTTCAAAAAATATGGCTTTAGAGATCACAGAGGCGGCGGACGCTCAAGCGCAAGAGAAACGGCCATTAGAGTAGCTGGTGGAGCTTTTGCACAGCTACTTTTAAATGAGTTTAATATAGAAATTTTAAGTGGAGTGCTTGGCATAGGCAAAGTTTTTAGTGACAAAATAGACTTTAACTTTGCTAAAAATTCTCAAATTTATGCTCTTGGCAATGAAGAAGCGATGAAAGAAGTGGTAAATAAAGCTAGAAGCGAGCACGATAGCGTGGGAGCTGTGGTTTTAAGCGTGGCTAAAGGCGTGCCAGCTGGTCTTGGCGAGCCACTTTATGATAAGCTAGATAGCGCGTTAGCAGCGGCTTTGATGGGCATAAATGGTGTAAAAGCCGTTGAGATAGGTGCTGGCGTAAATGTAAGCTCCATGCTTGGCTCAGCAAACAATGACGAGATGGACGAGCTTGGCTTTTTGAGCAACAACGCTGGTGGCATACTTGGGGGTATAAGCAGTGGCGCCGAGATCGTGCTAAAGAGCCATTTTAAGCCTACGCCTTCGATATTTAAAGAGCAAAAGACGCTAAATTTAGCTGGCGAAGTGGTAGATTTTGAGCTAAGAGGTAGACATGATCCGTGCATAGGCATACGAGGAAGTGTCGTTGCAACTGCGATGATAAGGCTAGTTATCGCCGATATGTTACTACTAAATGCTAGTACAAAGCTTGAAAATTTAAAGAAGATTTACGGCTAAATCTATAAAAATAAGTAAATTTAGTGGCCAAAAAGCCACTAAATTTTTAGAATCTATAAGCAAACTTAAGTTTTGCGCTGCTTTGATCTTTTTTACCAAAAGATTGTGCTATGCCAAAATTTATGAGTGTTGCATAAGTTGGTGTATATCTTAGACCGACCTCAACCTCTGAGCTTGTGCCTTTTTGAGTTAGACTGATCTCCTCGTCTTCTTGGATCACTGCTATTTTTGACTTGGTGTTAAATTTATACTCAGCGCTAATT
The DNA here is from genome assembly GCF_002092845.1 of Campylobacter concisus. Taxonomy (GTDB): domain Bacteria; phylum Campylobacterota; class Campylobacteria; order Campylobacterales; family Campylobacteraceae; genus Campylobacter_A; species Campylobacter_A concisus_AQ. The sequence continues at coordinate 57,379 of NZ_LVXF01000039.1, read as the reverse complement.
TTCCCATAAGGATTAAATTTGCCAACATCATAGGCTATTTTTGAATAAATTTTAGCTCTACTTGATGTAACGCTGCTAAATTTTAATGTGCTTTGTCCGATATCTGCCTCATCGCTACCAACATAAGAGAGTGCGTAGTTTAGCCCACTATCAAGTATAAAGCTATCAAATTTTATCTTTTTGCCGACGCCAAAGCTAGCATTGTAATATGGTATTGAGATTTTATAATCCGCATCTTTTGCATCAACCTTAGCTTGGCTCCTACCAGCTTTTGCCATGAGATCTATATAAAAATCACGTGGTAAATTTAGCCTTGAAAAAATACCAAGTCCATAATTTCTAACTCTACCATCTATTTTGGCATCTTCATCACTGCTATCAAATGTTGGTATAGCAAAAGCCCCAAGTATAGACTCGCCATTTTTATTTTTACTTTGCTAGAATTTACATCACTTCTATCTGTTAAATCAATATAAACACCTGATTGTCTACTTTTTTCAATAGAAGGTCCAGTTAGTTATATTAACTTCTTTATGCATTGCATTTACCCTAACTCCGCTAGTAAAATTTATCCATTTTGCTTATTTTGTTTCTAAAAAATTTTTATTAGAAATTTTAGCCTTAAGATCGATTTTTCAAAAACGAACTTTTACTAATTTTCATCTATAATCACTCCATGAAAAACGAAGCACAAAAATTTTATTCCGTCATTGATCTAAAGTCCTTTTACGCCTCAGTTGAGTGCGTGGAGCGAGGGCTTGATCCGTTTAAAGCCGATCTAGTCGTGGCTGACGATAGTCGCGGCAACGGAAGTGTTTGCCTAGCCGTTAGCCCAGCTCTTAGAGCCAAAGGTGTGAAAAATAGATGCAGGCTTTTTGAAATACCAAAGGCTATAAAATTTATCATCGCACCGCCTAGAATGCAGTTTTACATCGACTATGCGGCTAAAATTTATGAGATATACCTAAAGTATGTCTCAAAAGATGATATCTATGTCTATTCTATCGATGAGGCCTTTATTGATCTTACTTCTTATGTTAAATTTTATAATACCGATGCAAAATCCATAGCCAAAAAGATAATGGATGAAATTTTAAAAACTACTGGCGTGACGGCCACCTGTGGCATGGGCACAAATTTATACCTTGCAAAAATCGCCCTTGATATCCTGGCTAAGCACAGTGATGATGGGATTGCATTTTTAGACGAGCAGCTTTATAAAGAACGTCTTTGGACGCATCAACCCTTGGATGACTTTTGGCGTATCGGTAAGCAAACTAGGCTAAAGCTGGAAAAACATGGAATTTTTTGTATGAAAGATATAGCAAATGCTCCGCGAAGCTTGCTTGAGAAATTTTTTGGAGTTGATGCATATATAACGATAGATCACGCAAATGGTATAGAGCCAACGACAATAGCTGACATAAAAGCATATAAACCAAGTACAAAATCCTACTTTAGCTCTGAAATTTTACCAAGAGACTACGAGCGTTGCGAGGCGGTAGTCGTACTAAAAGAGATGGCTGATAGGCTAGCGCTTAGGATGATCAACAAAGAAGTAATGGCAAGTGGAATAACGATAAATATAAAATTTGCCGATAAGCTTGAGCCACTACAACGTGCAAGTGTTCGGTTTAAGACACCAACAAATGTCTCAAGCATGCTAATGAGTTTGGCCGAAGAGCTACTTTTAAACAAGATAAAAAATGTTGGGCTGATTAGGCAAATTAGCATCAGTGCAAACGACGTAGTAAAAGAGAGTCTAACTCACTCTAGTCTTTTTAAGGATGACACTAAAGAAAAGGCTGTTTTAAAGTCCCTAAATCTCATAAAAGAAAAATTTGGTAAAAACTCGGTTTTAAGAGCTATCGATCTACTGCCAGAAGCCACTGGACAAGACCGAAATAAAAAGATCGGAGGGCACAAAAGTGGCGAGTAAAGATAGAGCGAAAATTTTTAGCTCGTTTAATCCTCTCTCAACCTTAGAGCGAGCCCTGCGACAAAAAGAGCGAGAAAAATGCGAAAAACTAGAGCTTGATGAGAGCAAAGTCGATGAAATTTTAAAAAAGATAAGCGAGCTAAGGCCGGCTGATGAAGTATATGTGAGCTATCATGACGGCTACACTTATACAAGTGCTAGCGGACTAATCTCCGATGTAAATTTTAAAAATAAAACTCTTATGGTTGTAAAAACTAGGATCAAATTTGAAGATATAAATGACCTAAAAATAATTTAGCCCCCAAGCGAGGGCTAAATTTATATAAATTCTACAAAGATTGTAAAATTTTTGGTTTAGAAAACGCAGTTATTGGCTTGATCTCGCCTTTATATTTTTCAAGATCCGCTAGTATCGTATGTCCGCAGTTGCTTTGAGCGATACTAGATGTGCCTTTGTCGCGAGTTAGGACATTGACGCAGCCATGCTTACAAAGGCTCTTCTCGCCTAGCACTTCAGGATCGTACCATGCGCCTTCGCAGATGGCGATGACATGCTCTGGGATGATGTCGGTGACTAGCGCGCCAACTAAAATTTCACCCCTATCGTTAAATACTCTCACCACGTCGCCAGTCGCGATGCCCTTTGCTTTGGCGTCATTTACGTTTATTAGCATTGGCTCGCGCGCGCATAATTCAGCGTAGTTTCTGATTATTGAGTTATTTAGCTGTGAGTGGAGGCGGTATCTTGAGTGTGGGGTTGTGACGCTAAATGGATACTTTTTAGCCTTTTCGCTGCCAAGCCACTCAAACGGCTCGATCCAAGCAACATGCGGCGCAAAGTCTTTGTAGCCAAATTTAGCGATAGTTGGAGAGTAGAGCTCTATCTTGCCAGATGGCGTGCCTAGGCGGTTTTTGTGAGGATTTTCTCTAAAAGCACTAAGCCTTGTGTAGTATCTGCTCGCTTCGTCATCTTGCTCAAATCTAACATATCCCTCTTTCCAAAACTCATCAAAGCTTGGCATCTTGACATTTATGCCCTTAGCTTGCTCAGCTGCGTCTGCATAAAATTCTTTCGCCCAGCCAAGCTCATCTTTGCCCTCTGTAAAGACCTCTTCTCTGCCCCAGCGTTTGCAGATTTGTGAGCAGATCCAGTAGTCGCTCCTGCTCTCGCCCATAGGCTCTACGACAGGCTTGTAAGCCACGATGTACTCGTTTGTAGGCACGCTTTGATTGATGTCATTTCTCTCGACTTCAAGGGCTACTGGCAAGACGATGTCGCTTAGTTTTGCTGTGCTTGTCCAAAATGGCTCAGCTGTTATTACGGTGTCAAATTTACGCCACGCTTTTACGGCGTTATTTACGTCTTGATGCCTTGTAAACATCGATCCAGACGCCATGTAAGCCACTCTCATGTGTGGTAGCTTGATCTTTGAGCCGTCATAGTCTATCTCTTTGCCAGGGTTTTGCAAAGCCTCGATCGATCTTGAAGATGGGATGGTGACGTTTTTAAATTTCTTCCAAGGAGCGCCATCTACGTTGTCGTATTTCTCGCTTATGCTAGTGCTGATGCCTTTTAGTGACGGAGCGATCTTGTCTGTAGCGCCATTTGAGTGGTAGAGGTTAAACTCGAAGCCAAGTCCCTCTTTACCGATGTGGCCAAGCATCGCGCTAAGTGTTACGATACCCCAAAAGCTCATCTCGCCGTGATCTTGTCTTTGAAGTGATCTGCCTGCGATGATGACGCTTGGCTCTTTTGCAAGTGCTGTTGCAAATTTTGCGATATCCTCAGCTTTTACTCCGCAAATTTTGCTAGCCCAGTTGATGTCTTTGACCACTTTGTCGGTTGTGCCAAGTAGGTAGTCTTTAAATTTATTAAAGCCAACTGTGTATTTTTTGATAAATTCCTCGTCATAAAGCTTGTTTTCATATAGATAGTGGCACATGCCAAGCATCATTGCTACGTCGGTATTTGGACGAACGATGATAGCTTCAGAGTCAAGGTATCTTGTGGTGTCGTTTTTAAAGACGCAAACGCTATAAGTTTTTATGCCTGCCTCTTTTATCTTTTTGATGCCAAGATAGCCATCATGTGTTGGTGGCTGCCATGAAATTTGATCAGTTACAAGTGGGTCAGTGCCCCAAAATACAACATTTTTAGCGTTTTTAGCGATAGCCTCCCACTTTGTCGGAGCATCATAAACGGCGCTGTTGCCTAGGACGTGAAGCATGATAACAAGGCCAGCACCCGTTGAGTAGTCGCCGCTCTCTTCTACATATCCGCCAAGCACTTTTAGCATCCTGTGACCAACAGTCCTACCCCAGCTGATCTTGCCGCTACCGCCCCACCAGTAGCACTCGCCGTAGATGCTCTCAGGGCCGTATTTGTCGAAATTTTCTTTTAAGGCTTTTGCTGCTAGATCAAGGGCTGTCTCCCAGCTAACACGCACAAATTCCTCTTTGCCACGAAGCTCGCTCTTTGCTGCGCCTTTTGCCTTTAGGTAGCTCTTTCTCACGTATGGATAGAGCACGCGGCTTTCGTTTTGGATGAGGTCTGGCAAGCTGTTGTTCATGGTATTTGGGAATTTATCGCCCTCAAATGGATCAACAGAGACGATTTGGTTTGAGTTGGTATTTGCCCAAAATAGGCCAAATCTATTTGCGCCAAAGGTTTTGTTTTGGTCAAAAATGGTCTTAGTCACGCCCTCTATCTTGTTTGCCTGCGCTGCTGTGGCAGCAAGTGCAGAAAATTTTATAAAATCTCGTCTTTTCATATTTTCTCCCTTATGAAAATTTATTTTACTTTTTTGGCATTGTGTTGTAGGTATTTAAGCACTAAATTTAGGTCAGTTTCGTCTAGTGCTACAAATTTTGCATCGACCATTCCAGCTAAATTTGCTGGCCACTGAGCCGCTGTAAAGCTATTTGGCTCATGAAGTCTATGACATGCTGAACAAGTCTCCTCATAAATTTTTTGTGCTTTTGCATAAAGATTTTTTGTATCGCCACCAAGTACGTCATTTGGTATCTCATAAACACCCTCTACTTGGTACCATACTTCGCCATACTCATCTTCAATATCTTTTACTTTTTTAAAATTTGCCTCACTTTCATCATTAAAAGCAATAAAAACTTCCGGATCTTCTATGCTTCTTTGAAGCTGGGCTAAATAGTTTCCTGAAACCACACCATTAACCTTTATCTTACTCGTCTTTTCGCCTTTTTCTATAACCTCAACTGGCGTTAAAACTTCGATCTTTCCAATATTTTTACCATCTAACGTTACATTGGCATCTTTTGCGATGACATCGGCACTAAAAGCAAGACTACATGCTAAGACAGGGGCTAAAAATAGCATTTTCATGTTGCAATCCTTAAAAATAAAATTTAAAAAAATTTTATAACCTAATAACTTAAAATTACATTGTTATATTTAGCTTTATTTAAGAAAGTTAATATTCATTTTTATTAAAAATAAGATTTAGTAGAAAATTTATCAATGGGTTTTGTTGATTGTTTTGATAGCTAAAAATATAAGCAAACACAAACTCTGTAAAAATTTAATCTTACTTTACTAACCACTATAAAAAAGTATGGCAGAGCTTTTATAAACTTAAAAACTTAAATTAGCAAACTTCTTACAGAATTCAAAAATATGCTAAAAGTTACTACTCTAAATTGCTAGCTATGTTAAGACTTCCTAGGGTTTTATTGTTTTAAAATTTTTGTCAAAACGTCTTATTATCAATCTAGCAGCTTTGCTTATCGCCTAGCTCGCACGCTTTTTTTCGCATTTGCTTTGCCTTTTTCGCGTCTTTTTTTACCTGCTCGTATCTATTTTCGTTGAAATTTCCCTCATACAGCCACGCCGCCCTCTCGCAGCCGCCTACGTAGCCTAGCTTACACGAGCGCTCGTAATACCCCATCATCTCGCCTATATCGCCTCCCGTTCGCTCTATCATCCAACCCACGTTGTAGCATCCGGGAGCGTATTTTTTGTTGCATAGGGTATTGTTTATCGCAAACGACTGCGCCTCGTTGCCCAGCTCTTCTTGCATGAAATTTGCTAGCGCCAAGCAACCGGGCAAATACTCGTAAAGGACGCAGCTAGCCTTGTAATACGCGCTAATCTTGGTCTCGCGCTCGCTCTTATCCGCAGCTTTTACTAGATTATTTTTATAAAGTTCGCCCAGATAAAAGCAGCCCTCGCCGTCTCCTTTGGCGCAGGCTAGGCTAAATAGCCCTTCCGCCGCGCCGTAGTCTTGCTTTAAGTTTGCCGCTACCATGCCCGCTTGCACGCACTCTTTGGTGGCGTTTAGGTCGGGATTTTTGCATTTTTTGACCTTTTCTAGCGTATCTGCGGCTAACAATGGCGAAAGGTCCGGCTCGCTAGCGAATAAATTTAACGTCGCAAATAGCGCAAATAATAAATTTTTCATTTTTATCCTTAAAAATTTGCCTAACCCCGCGCTTTGACGATGCAAGCGGCGACGGCATCCATCAAGGCGCCGCGAAATCCGCCCTTTTCAAGCGCGGCAAGTCCCTCGATCGTGGTTCCCGCGGGCGAGCAGACCTCGTCTTTTAGCGCGGCCGGGTGCTTGCCGCTTTGGATCAGACGCGCCGTCCCTTCTACGGCTGCCGCAACGGCGTCGTAGCAAAGCTGCCTAGGCAGTCCGCCCCGCACACCGGCATCGGCCGCAGCCTCGATAAAGGCGCACGCATACGCGGGCAGGCTACCTGCGATGCCCGTAAATGCGGCAAAACCGGTCTCGTCTATCTCATAAATTTTACCGATTTTTGCGATTATCTCGCGCACGGTCTCTTTCTTGGCCTCGCTAAATCCAGCGTCAAAGCAAAGAGCCGTGGCCGACGCGCCGATGCAAGCGGCGATATTTGGCATCGCGCGAGCGATATAAACGCCCTCGCCTACGATTTGCCTAGCGCGATTTATGTCAAAACCCGGCGCCAAAAGAAGCAAAATTTTGCCCGCAAGCTCGGGCGCGATCAGGCGCAAGATAGCCTCGTAGCTAGCGGGCTTAGTAGCCACAGCACGACCGCGTCCGCTTCGCGCGCTAGATCCGTTTCGCTCGCGGCTATTTTTACGCTAAATCTCTGCCGCAAGGCTTCGTTTTTGCTTCTGGCGCAGGCTAGGATTTCAAATTTTGCCTCTTTTTCGCATTCGCACGAGCTCGCGTTTTTATCCGTTTGCGCTAAATTTTCCACCCTTTGCGCCTCGCTACCGCCGCTGGATTTTCGCTCGTCCTCGACCGAGCTTCGCCCCTCGTTAGCTGCGCCGCACTGCGCTCGCCAAAGCGCCTCTATCATCGCGCCGCCCATATTTCCGCCGCCGATGAAGCCTATTTTTACGTTTTTCATTTCGCCGTCTTTTTTAGAGTGCCGATTTTGACCGCTTTGCCCGCGATCGCCGTATTTACCGCCGCGCTATCCGCCCAGATCGCGCCCGTAACCTGCCCAGGCGCCAAGGTATAAACGCCGCCCGTTTGCGCCTCATCGCTCGCCTTAAACTCGTTGCCCACGACCAGCTCATAAACGACGTTCGTGTCATTTTCAAATTTGATCGCCGCTTTTAGCGTCGGCTCCATTTTCTGTTTAGCTGCGCCCGCGTACTGCTCGAGTATGTTTTTGCTAAGCTTACCGTAGACGTCGCCGTCTGGGCTTAGATATATCCGCACGACGCGCTTGTCCGAGTTTTTGCCGCCCTTTTCGCCCTTGCCGACGCTCACACTCATCTCGTAGGCGGTTTCTCCCGTCGGAAAATCCTTAAATTTAGCGTCAGGGACGAAAATGCGAACGTTGTCCGTTACCGTCTTCGTTTCGTGCGTCTGCGGCGTTATGCCAGTTAGCACGATCGTGGATTTCACATCCGCGCCTTTATCCGAAGCAAGCGTAGAGATCGGCACGCGCGTAAGCAGTGTCGTCTCGTAGCAGCCGCCAAAAATTAACGCTGCGGCGAAAGCGAAGATAAATTTTAGTTTTTTCATCGGTTTCCTTTAAATTTACGCCGATTCTAGCATAAACTAAGCATTTTTGTATTGATTATATTAAAAGTAAAAATAGAAAAGTAAGTATGGTATTTTAAAGTATAAATAGTTTTAGGATTGATAAATTTTAGATGAGAGAGAATGACTCTATTTCGTCTTGAACAAAGCCAATTTAAATAAATAATTCAAAAAGATATAAGAATTTATTTAAATCTTTTTTGCTGTTTTTAGAGTTTAATTATTAGCCCCTTTACAAAGGGGCTAGATGACAAATTTTAATTAGAGTTTTGCTTTTCTTTTGCGCTCTGTTGGGTCTAAATAGCGCTTGCGAACGCGGATATTTATAGGCGTAACCTCGACTAGCTCGTCATCCTCGATCCACTCTAGTGCGCGCTCAAGGCTTAGCTTTCTAGGTGGCACAAGCTTGATCGCATCGTCGCTACCGCTAGCACGCACGTTTGTTAGGTTTTTACCCTTGATAGGATTTACGTCAAGGTCGTTTGGACGGCTGTGCTCGCCGATGATCATGCCTACATAGACTTTTGCTTGCGGATCAAGGAAAAGCACACCACGATCTTGCAAGTTAAATAGCGAATAAGCAAGCGTTACTCCGTTTTCCATCGAAACTAAAGCACCATTTGTTCTGTGCTCGACGGTGCCGCTTAGTGGTCTAAACTCCAAAAAGCTGTGGTTCATAACACCCTCGCCTTTTGTATCAGTCAAAAACTGGCTTCTAAAACCGATAAGTCCGCGTGCTGGGATCTCAAACTCGATCCTTGTTTGACCATCACCTGTTGGGTTCATAGAGACCATTTCAGCCTTTCTTTTGCCTAGTTTTTCTATGACAGTGCCTGTCGTATCATCAGGTGCGTCAATCACTAAAAGCTCGTATGGCTCGCATTTTACGCCGTTTATCTCTTTTACAATAACCTCAGGTCTGCCAAGTAAAAATTCATAGCCCTCGCGGCGCATATTTTCAGCCAAAATAGTAATCTGAAGCTCACCACGGCCACTTACTTTAAATTTGCCCTCGCCGATGTTTTCGTATTTCATCGCGATATTTGTCTTCATCTCGTTTGCAAGGCGCTCATCGATCTTGTTTGATGTAACGTGTTTGCCCTCAGTACCCGCTAATGGGCCATCATTTACAGAAAACACAACGCTAAGTGTTGGCTCTTCGATGTGAAGAGGATCAAGCGGATGAGGATTGTTTGGATCAACGACGCTATCGCCAACGTCAAGCGCATCAAAGCCAGCGATCGCTACGATGTCGCCAGTGCCAGCTTCGTTAATATCGGTTCTTTCAAGACCCATAAAGCCGATAAGCTTTGAAATTCTACCAGTTGTCTTTGTGCCATCAGCCTTTGCAAGCATGACATTTTGGTTTTTTGATATCTTGCCGTTAAAAATTCTCGCAATACCGATCTTGCCGACATAGTTGTCATAATCAAGAGTAAACACTTGAAGCTGAAGCGGGTTTTCATCGCTACCACTTGGAGCTGGTACATGAGCTAGGATAGTCTCAAAAAGTGGCTGCATATCTTTGTTTTCATCGCTTAGTTTTAGCTTTGCGTAGCCATTTTTAGCAGCAGCATAAACTACTGGAAATTCTAGCTGCTCGTCATTTGCATCAAGTGCGACAAAAAGGTCAAAAATTTCATTTATAACGCGGTCTGGATCGCCTGCTGGCTTATCTATCTTATTTACGACAACGATTGGACGAAGTCCTAGTGAAAGTGCTTTTTTGACGACGAATTTAGTTTGCGGCATAACGCCTTCTTGCGCATCGACAAGTAGCAAAACGCCATCAACCATCTTAAGAACACGCTCTACCTCACCACCAAAGTCGGCGTGGCCTGGGGTGTCAATGATGTTGATCTTTGTATCTTTGTAGCGAATAGCAGTATTTTTAGAAAGAATCGTGATGCCACGCTCTCTTTCGATGTCGTTGCTATCCATTACACGCTCGCCAAGGTTTTGATGCTCGTTAAATGTTCCTGACTGTTTCAAAAGCTCATCAACCATTGTTGTTTTACCGTGGTCGACGTGTGCGATAACGGCTATATTTCGTATCTTTTCCAAATTTTTCTCCGTTTATTAGTTTGCTATTTTTTGTTTGTCAGTTTTAAAATAGGGGCAGATTATAGCCAAATTTTTATAAATTTTAAGCTGATATCAAGAAATTAATTTTTGGAATAGATTTTGCATGTTTGGCATTAAGTTTAAAAATTTGAAAGGTTTAAATGCAAGCTTATACAGCGAAAAACAACGTAGATTTGTTAGCTCCTGCGGCTACTAAAAAGCCCACAGCTGCGAAGAAGTCTCAAAACAACGGTGAGTTTTTGTCGATGGTTTTGGATGCGGCTGCGAGCAAGGCAAATAGCGGCCAAAAAATCACTGAAAAAGATGTCAAAGAAATAGTAAAAACAGTTACTACTCAAAAAGAGACGCTACAAAAAGCTCAAAGCGAAAATGTAGCAAAAATTTCAACCGCACTTGAAGAAAATTTGGACGAAAACACAAAAAATGAGCTTTATGAAAATGCAAATTTTATGCAGCTTTTGCAAGTTTTAGAAATTCTAAATGGCAATGAAAAAGTAAGTAAATTTCCAAATTTCAGCGACAAAATAGCAAATTTCTTAAGTGTGCCTGAAAACGTTGAAGAGCTTAGCAATGTTAAAAGCGTTAGCGATCTTATCGACCTTGCTAAGAAATTTGACCTTGGCCTTGAAAATATAGAAATTTCAAACGAAGATGTGCCAAAACTAAATGAGATGTTTAAAAATTTAGGCAAGAAAGAATTTTTCACACCTATAAAAACTGAAGAGAAGCCTTTTTACCTAAAAGAGCTAAAAAATGAAGTCGAGCAAACCATCATCAAAAATGAACCAAAAGAGGTCGTAAAGCTTGATACTTTGTTAAAAGAGGTAGTGGCAAATCCAACTAATGAAACTAAAAATTTAGTAAAAGAAGAGCCTAAAAAGCTAGATAGTGAAGTAAAGCTTGATGATGAGATAGTAGATGTTGAGCCAGATGAGCAGCCAAAAGAGCCAAAAACAAAGGTAAATTTACATGAGCAAAAGGCACAAAAAGCTCCAACTCTTGAGTCACTACTCTTTCCTGAAAGAGAACAACAAAAAAATGAGAATTTTGAGAGCAAAGAGACATTTAACAGCGATAATAAATTAGAGCTAAAACAAATGGTAAAAGATATCGCTAGTAGTGCTAAACACCAGCTTCAAACAAAGGCTGAGATAAAAGAGACGCTTAGTAACTTCTCTTCTACACTAAAAGAGCAGGTGCAAAACTACAAAGCGCCTATCACTCGTTTTAACATCACGCTTAACCCGCTAAATTTAGGCGAGGTCGAGATCACGATGGTAAATCGTGGCAACAACTTACATGTAAATTTTAACTCAACCACGGCTACGATGAATCTCTTTTTGCAAAATCAAGCCGAGTTTAAAAATAGCCTTGTAAATATGGGATTTACCGAGCTTGAGATGAATTTCTCAGATCAAAATCAAAGACAAGATAAAAAAGAACAAGCAAAGAATAAATATAGCTCAAATCAAAACGATGAGAGCGAAAACACTCAAGCGGAACAAAGCTTGCTTGAACTAGTAATACCAAGATATATTTAGGAGAGATTATGGCTTCAGTTTCAGATATAACTACACAAACAACTCAACAAAAAAACGCCGAGAAAAAGGCAAAAGCAAAGCAAGATGCGGCAGCTGGCACAGGAACTAATCCAAATGCGCAGCTAGATAAAGATGCATTTATGAAGCTACTTTTAACAGAGCTTCAGTATCAAGATCCAACAAGCCCTATGGATACTGAAAAGATGCTTACGCAAACTAGTCAGCTAGCTTCACTAGAGATGCAACAAAATACAAACTCAGCTATGAAAGAGCTTGTAAATCAGTTAAAATCAAATGCAAATGCCTACGCTATCTCAGCCCTTGGCAAAATGGTCTCAACTGGTTCAAACTCAGTTTTACTAACAGATGAGCAAAAAACTGTAAATTTTGCACTTTATTTTAAATCAGATCTTGCAAATGGTAAGCTCGAAATTAAAAATGCAAATGGAGAGGTCGTTCGTTCAATCGATATAAAAGATCTAAAATCAGGAGTTCGCAGAATATCTTGGGATGGCAAAGATGATTCTGGAAAACAATTACCAAACGGAGCATATACAGTCTCTGTTAATTACACTGGAAAAGACGGTAATTCATACAAAACTCAAGTAGGTAACTATCCGGTTGAAGCAGTAAAATTTGTAGACGGCAAAGCCATGATAAAAATCGCAGGCGAATATGTCCCAATGGATAAAATATCTGAATTTTACGAGGGCTAAAATCCATGATGAGAGGTTTTTACAATGGAATTAGTGGTATTAAAACACAAAGCTTTGGTATGGATGTTTGGGCAAATAATATTTCAAATATCAACAACGTAGGTTTTAAAGCTTCAATCCCTGAGTTTAAAAATTTAATCAATCAACATATGGCTTCTGCTGGAAGTGGCCCAACTAACAATCAAGTAGGTCTTGGAGCTACGAAACAAACGACAGCTTTAAAGATGACAAATGGTAGTTTTCAAAATACTGATAATAACTTTGACCTAGCCATAGGTGGTAAAGGCTTTTTTGGTGTCGTTGATAAAAATGGTAGAAACTACTACACAAGAACAGGTAGCTTCGATATAGATGGGGCTGGAAATTTAGTAGACAATAAAGGCAACTTGCTTCTTGGTACGTTAACAAGTTTTACTCCAGTCACCCCAAGTGCTAATGCTCTTAGAAAATATGGTCAAACAAAAGGTACCACGCAGGCATTTACTGCAAAAGAAGAAGATCTAAAACTAGGCGATACTGGCTCACAAAAAGGTATAAATTTACCTCATTTTTTATATATGCCAGCCAAGCAAACAAAAAATATAAATTTAAAAGGTAACCTAGACTCAAGCCTTATAACAGATAAGCGAACAACAGCCATTGATGCGGCAAATTTTAATTATACACTCGATAATACAAACAAAACTATCTCACTAAATGGACAAATCCCACTAAGCCAGACGAACTTTGGTGCAAAAGCAGGTGACAGCGTGGTGGTAAAAGTAAAAGACGGTGATGGTAAAATTAGTGAGTTTTCAACCACACTAGAGAGCGATGGCAGCTGGCATATAAACAATAAAAGCCTAAAATTTATGAATTTTGCTAATTTAGATGTAAAGGCTGAAGTTACATCACTAGTTGAAGTAGCTAATAAAGAAAAACTAAGCTCAGAGATATATAACAGTGATGGTACGAAGAGCTTAGTAACTATAAATTTTACAAAGCAAATCCCTCAAGGTGGCAATCAAACTATCTGGAATGCTACAGCTACGATAACTGATGCTAATGGTGTTGTACAAAATACAGCTATGGGAACACTTACTTTTGATGGTAGCGGTAGACTTGTTACAAATACATTAACAAGCGTTGGAAACGTAGCTTTAAATTTTCTTGGCGATGGAGATGCGAATGTCTATAATGGCATAACAAGCTCAGCCAATTCAAAAAAAGACTTCGTCATAAAAGCAGATGGCTATGCCGAGGGAAATCTCACAAAATATAGCGTAGATGACCGTGGTAATATCATGGCAAATTTTGACAATTCTCGCTCATTTATAGTTGCAAAAATAGCTCTATATCACTTCCAAAATGAACAGGGCGTATCAAAAGTGGGTGATAATCTCTATGAGGCAACTCCAAATTCAGGTGAAGCATTTTTTTATAAAAATAAAGCTGGTGAGACCATTTATGGCTCACAAATTCTTGCAAATAAACTTGAAATGAGTAACGTCGATCTTGGTCAAGCGCTAAGTGAGGTTATAGTCACACAAAAGGCTTATGAGGCTAGTGCAAAAAGTATCACAACAAGTGATGAGATGATCCAGACTGCTATTCAGATGAAGAAATAATTTTTATGCTAGTTGATGATTAAAAATTTAAAATGAATGATAATTTTAAGAATAGAGTTTAACTTCGTTTATTAAAAACTCATAAACTCTTTGCTGAACTAAAATTTCTTCCTCGCAGCCACTCATCAAGCGACGAAGGTGAGAAAAATCTATCTTTTTGGCGTATCTTTTATGATCTTTTAGGTCTTTATCAATGCTTAAAAGTAGTGCATCAAGTGTGATCCTATCGTTTCTTTTAACTCTGGCTACATACTCTTTAACAGTTTGGATCAAAAAGTCTTTTCTTGTTTGGTCATTTTCATAAATTTCATTTGTAATGTCATTTAAAACAAAAAAATCATCTTCGTCTGGGTCAAATTTAGCAGAGATCATAGCGGCAAAAATTTTTGCACGAAACTCTAAAGATTTGTGATGATAGATAAAAAAATCTCTAAAAGCTGATAAAAAACGAAGTTTAAACTTTCCAGACATTACTCTACTTTTTATGAAATTTGGGCTGATTATATACTTTTAAAGCTAAATTTTTAAAAATGTAACTATAAAACTAAATTTAAGTATAGTTTTTGTATGATTGCGAAGCTCCTTCTTAGACCTGTGCAATGCTTTTTATGAGCACCGCTTCAGGGTGGGAACACAGCAGAGCACTTGTATTAAGTGTGTGCCGCAGTCATCTGAGAGGGGGTCTTTCTAAACCAAAATGCTCATTAAAATCATTGCAAATTTCTAAAAAATCCACTCCATCGATCTTAGGTTTTTCGCTAAAAAATTTATACATATTATTAAAACCATCAGTTAGCTCTTTTGACTTGACACCGTAGCTTATAGAAATTCCTGCTTCGATATAGGCTGATAGCTTGTCGCAGTATTTTAGCGCTTTGCCATCTATCGGGTTAAATTTATCCTCATTTACGTTCTCCATAGTCCCTTCGTGGCAGATGATCTTGCGCTCGTAAGTCCTATTTTCAAACTCATCTTTGATAAATTTCTCGCCATCTTTTCTGATGCCAAGGATGTAGCTAAACTCATCTTTGATCTTTTCAGGCACAAATGGCAAAATCCTCTCATCAATAAGCCTCATCTCATACTCACTGATGATCTCATTTAGCCCCTTTACGCCGTATTTTACAGGGCTTATGATATCCCTTGTTAGGCTCTCTGGCAAGTCGTGAAATAGTGCGCAAAAGAAGTTATTTTCTAGCCGTTTTTTGCAAGCTTTTGCTTTTAGCGAGTAAAAGTAGCTTAGTATCGCAACAACTAGCATATGTCCTAAGACCGCAGTTTCAGGGATGCGTGGCGTTTGTGCCCAGCGCTTTTGAAACCTTAGTCTGCCACTTAGATCAACAAGGCGGGCTAATTTTTGATTCATAGCGATCTTTCTAACGCCAATTAACTCGTAATAATCCTCCATCTCCTCCTCAACCTTTGCCTTAAGCTCGTCGATATCGCTTAAAAACTGGCTCGTTTGATAGACGATAGAAAATTCCCACCTCGTGGCAAGATAGCTGGCTGCTTTTAGTATAAGGCGCTCTTTTTCGTGAGTTTTGTCGTTTTTATAGTGGTTTTTAAATCTCTCCAAAAACTCGCCGCCCTCGATATCTGAGATGAGCGTCTCAAGGTTGCTTAAAACCCAGCTATTTATCTGATCTTTTTTTGTCTTTTGGATGTGATGAAAGACGTCAGGGCGTATGTCTGTGACTACGACCCTGCTTAAAAACTCAAAAATTCCAGCCTCGATGATGTAATTCATGTCGGCATTTTGCTCTTGTTTTGCTATGAAATAAGCGATGATAAATTTATGAGCCTGTTTGTCAAGCTCGACTAAATTTGTCATCTTTGGATAGTCGTTCCAACGTGATATAGATGCTGCTTTAAAGATATGTTCTATAAGCTTAGCACTTATCATTATTTATCCTTTTTGACTACTTTTGGCTTCTTATCATCGGCGTAGCTTATCTTTCTAAAGCCCTCTTTGTTTGAGCTTCTCCTTGGTTTGTCATCTTTTTTAAATTTATCATCTCTGCTGCCTCTACTGCTAGAGCGATCGCTTGTGCTACGTCTCTCACGTGGCTTATCACTAAAGCTTCTCTCCCTACTTCTTGGAGCGTATTCTTTCTCTTCAGCTGGCTTTTTTACCACTAGATCAGAGCTGATCTCGATAACCGTATGGACATTTCCACGTGGGTTAAAATCACCAACTATCTTCATAAATTTTGGCTCAAGTTTTTTCTCTAAAACAGAGTAAATTTCATTTATACTATCTTCGTGGCTGATGTTGCGGCTCATAAAGCTATTTATATAAAGCTTTATCGCTTTTAGCTCGACAACTAGCTTATTTGGGATGTACTCAAGATAGATCGTCGCAAAGTCAGGATAACCAGAGCGAGGGCAAAGGCAACAAAACTCAGGCAGAGTGATCTTTATGACATAGTCCCTTGTTTGCTTATTTTCCCAGACCTCAAGGTCACTCTCTACGTCAAATTCTTTCAAAATTTTCTCGCCATACTTCATCTCTTCGCTCATTTTTTATCCTTTTTTTTTAAATATCCAAGTGTTTAACGTCTTTTGCGTGGTCTTGGATGTAATTTCTTCTTGGCTCGACCTCATCGCCCATGAATAGATTAAACGTATCAGAAGCGCTTATAGCGTCGTTTATATCGATCTTTAAAAGTCTTCTGTTCTCAGGGTTCATCGTAGTCTCCCAAAGCTGCTCAGGGTTCATCTCACCAAGACCTTTGTAGCGCTGGATGTATGCACCTTTTTTCGCATTTTTTTCTACTTCATCAAGTACATCTATAACGTCACTATGCAAGTCTAGGCCGCGCTCTTTTATCTTTTGGCTGATGTAAAGTGCCTCTTCATAGAGTGGATTTGTGAATAAATTTTCATTTACCACAAGCTCTTCTAGGCCACTTTCAGTTTGGACATAAATTCTAACCTCATCATCGCTAACGTAGTGGTTTAGGATGTTGTGTCCCTCAGCTTTTAAGAAGTCTCTTAAAATTTCAAAAATTTCATTGTAGCTTTTTGAGACGATGTCTGGATTTTCTATCATATAGCGGATCGCTGAAAGGACGTTAAAGCGTTTTTCAAGCTCTTTTAAGACGCTTCTATAAGCTGCAACGATCTTTAAAAAGTCAATCAAATCAGCACTGCCAATGCCCTCTATATCAACGCCCTCGATGCCAGTTTCGATAAGAAATTCGTTTAGTGCCTTTTCATCTTTTAGATAAATTTCTTTCTTACCTTTTTTATAGCGGTAAAGTGGCGGCTGAGCTAGATAGATGTGGCCGTTTTCAACAACTTTATTTAAAAATCTAAAGAAGAAAGTTAAAAGTAGTGTCTGGATGTGGCTACCATCGACGTCGGCGTCTGTCATGATGATGATCTTATGATATCTAAGTTTTTCAGCGTCAAATTCATCTCCGATACCGCAGCCTAGCGCTGTTATCATATTTTTTATCTCATCAGATTTTAAAATTTTATCAAGTCTTGCCTTTTCAACGTTTAGAATTTTACCCTTAAGCGGCAATATCGCTTGAAAAACTCTATCACGTCCTTGTTTTGCTGAACCGCCCGCAGAGTCGCCCTCCACTAGGTATAGCTCGCTAATTACTGGATCTTTACTCTGACAATCAGCTAGTTTGCCAGGGAGTGTGCCTACGCTCATGCTCTCTTTTTTACGAGTTAGATCTCTAGCTTTTTTAGCAGCTTCCCTACCACGAGCTGCCATTAGGGCTTTATCCATTATCGCTCTTGCTTCGATAGGATTTTCTTCAAAATACTTTGTAAGCACGTCAAAAACCATCTTTTGAACGATAGGTTTTACATAGCTTGAGCCTAGCTTGCCCTTTGTTTGTCCCTCAAACTGCGGCTCTGGCACCTTTACGCTAACAACTGCGATAAGTCCCTCGCGGATATCTTCACCAGTTATCTTTGTATCTTTTTCACGTGCAGCAGCGTTTGCTTGAACGTAGTTTGTGATAACTCTTGTAAGGCCCGCTCTAAAGCCAGCCTCGTGAGTACCGCCATCTGGAGTTTTGATGTTATTTACAAAGCTTAGTAAATTTTCACTATAAGTGTCGTTGTAAAGTAGGGCAAAATCAACCATAACATCATCTTCGCCGCCGCTAAATGAGACTGCTTTGCTAACAGCATTTGCCTTGTTCATATCAGTTACAAAGCTCTCAAGTCCGCCCTCAAAATGAAAGCTCTCACTTCTGCCATTTCTTTGATCTTTAAAATTTATAGTTATCTTTGGGTTTAGATAGGCTAGCTCGCGAAATCTTTTTACTAAAATTTCATCATCAAATTCAGTCACTTCAAATATGCTATCATCTGGCCAAAACTCGACTTGCGTACCTGTGCGGTTTGTAGTTTTTATAACTTCAAGATCGCTTTGAGGGATGCCTTTTGCAAATTCTTGTCTGTGAAGCTTGCCATCGCGTTTGATATTTACGACTAGCTTTTTAGAAAGGGCATTTACGACAGATACACCAACGCCGTGAAGACCACCGGAGACCTTATAAGTATCCTTATCAAATTTACCACCAGCGTGAAGCACTGTCAAAACAACAGTCGCAGCTGAAATTTTCTCAGTTGGGTGCATATCTACTGGGATACCACGGCCATTATCACTAATGATCGCCGAGCCCTCGCGTGTAAGCTCAACGTCTATCGTATCGCAGTATCCTGCCATCGCTTCGTCGATAGAGTTATCAACGACTTCATAGATCATATGGTGAAGACCGCTTATATTAGTATCACCTATATACATGCCCGGGCGCTTCCTGACCGCCTCAAGCCCTTTTAGTACTTTGATATTTTCTGCGCCGTAATTATTTTCCATAATCTTGCCTTATCTTATAAATTTATCGGCATTATTACTGTTGTTAATTCTTTTGAATTTACAACAAATGCTAGTGAGCTTTCATTAAATCCAAGCTCAAAATTTTCATCCTCGATGCTACTTAAAAAGTCAAGTAGATATCTATTTTTTATACCTATGAAAAATTCATCTCCAAGCTCTAAACCAGTTTGATAATCAATCGTAGTTTTTGCTTCAGAGTTATCTTCTATAACACTTTCAAATGTTATATTGTCTTTTGCAAAAGATATTTTCATTGTATCACTTAGCATTGAAATAGTTTTTATGCCCTCTATCATCTTATCTCTACTTAGTTGAAGTCTTTTTCTTACCTCTTTTGGTATGACACGTTCGTAATCTGGGAATTTACCATTTATAAGTTTTGTGAAAAATTCAAAATTTTGACTTTGAGCGATTAAGATATTTTCATCATAGTAAATTTCTATCTTGTCAAAAAATAATTTTTGTATTTCATTGATAGCTTTTTTAGGGATTATAAGTGAAAATTCTTTTTCAGTTGGTGTTTGAAATCTAAATACACTAAGTCTTCTTGTATCAGTACCAACGATGTTTATAAAGTCTTTTTTAATATCAAGAAAAGCTCCGTTTAGTTCAAATTTTGGGTTATTACTATCAATACTTGGTAAAATTTTCTTTAAACTTCTTCCTAACATAACAGCATCAACGTCAAATTTTGATTTACCCTCAATCGTTGGAAATTCTGGAAAATCTTCAAATTTATACATTGGAAGTTTATATTTTGAGTTTTTTTGTTTTATATAAAGATAGTTGTTTACAGTTTCTAACATCACTTCTTCGTCTTTTAGACTTTTTATAATGTCAAGTAATTTTTTACCATTTGCAGTTGCGTAACCTTCATCAACGATTTTTACATTACTTAGCTTATATGCTAGACCTATTTCATGATCAGTTGCTTTTATGTTTAAAACACCATCTTTTGCTGAGATATAAATGTGAGAAGTTATAGCACTAAGATCTCTTTTTTCAAGATATGGATTTGTATTTGTTACTATGCTTTCAAGCATATTTTTGTTTATTAAAACCTTCATTAAAAACTTCCTTCTATTTTTAAATTTAATTTTTTTGTTTTAGTAGGTGATGTTAAAAAGTGAAAAGTACTTTTAAACACCGAAATACAGCTATTTGAAATGTGAAAAATTATATTTTTTTTTTCACATTTATTCACAAATTTCATATTGTATTTTATCCTTTTGTCAAAATTTTGTTTTTTAATTCAGTAACTTTTAGACTAAAAATTTCATTAGTTTGTATTAGCTCATTTATCTTTTTAATATTATGACTAACGGCACTGTGATCTTTCATACCAAAATAGTTTGCAATTTGTGGCATTGAGTTTGTTGTAAGCATCTTTGCAAGATATATGATGATTCGTCTTGCTTCTACGATATTTGTAACTCTTGATTTGCTTTTTATATCACTTTGTTTGATATTTAGTTCTTTACTAACTATTTCAACGATAGTATCAAAATTTATATTTTCACGTTTTTCTTTGATAAGATCTTTTAATATACTTTTTGCAAGATCAAGTGTGATCTCTTCTTTCATAAGAGTTTTAAATACGTTTAAATTTATGATAGCTCCCTCGATCTCACGGATATTATCTCCCATGTTTGTAGCTATGTAGTTTATGACCTCTTTATTTAGATCGATTTTATCAAATTCGCATTTTTTGATGATGATGGCTATCTTTGTATCAAGTTCAGGCGGCGTAATATCAGCCATAAAAGCCTTATCAAATCTTGAAATCATCCTATCCTCAAAGCCTTTTAGTGTCTTTGGAGGTCGATCTGAAGTCATAACTATTTGACCATTTTTTGCTAAAAGCTCATTATATGTGTTGAAAAATTCCTCTTGGATTTTATCAGTTTTACCAAGAAACTGTACATCGTCTATTAGTAAAACATCGCAGTTTCTATATTTTTCACGAAATTTTGGCATTGAGTGGTTATTTATGTGACTGGTAAAATCTATCATAAATTGTTCGCTAGTTACGCAAATAACGGTTTTTCCTTTATTTAGGCAATGATTTCCAACTGACTGGAGTAAGTGAGTCTTGCCAAGTCCCGTCGTGCCATATATAAAAAGTGGATTATAAAGTATACCAGGTTTTTCAGCGGCTGCTTTTGCGCTTAAAAATGCGTATTGATTTGAAGCTCCACAGACAAAATTTTCAAATGTGTAGCTTGGATTTAAAATGCTACTTTGTGTTTTTATTTGCTTAACATTTATTTGATTTTGTTTTGATGTCTTGCTACTTTTAGTAGATGAAATTTCTATATTTGGTTTTATGCCTGTTCTAACTTCATATAGATGAGCGATTTTATCAGCATATCTTGTATTT
The DNA here is from genome assembly GCF_002092845.1 of Campylobacter concisus. Lineage (GTDB taxonomy): Bacteria > Campylobacterota > Campylobacteria > Campylobacterales > Campylobacteraceae > Campylobacter_A > Campylobacter_A concisus_AQ. The sequence goes on along the minus strand of NZ_LVXF01000039.1, from coordinate 36,227 downwards.
ATAAATTTAGCCATCAACTCATTTGGTGCAGTAAATACGATAATATGATCGTCTGAAGCCTTTTCATTAAATTTTAATTGTTTGATATAACTTTGGTATTCTTCAGGTGAAATTTGTGTTGAAAGATTTTCTAAAATTTCGTCTGCTATCAAATTTTTATGCCTTAAATTTCGAGAATTTTTATAGTGATACTATCTTAATTTTAATAAAACCTTTGTTAAACTCCGACAAACTTTTTCACATCGTGAAAAAGTCGTGAAAAAGTATTGAAAAGATAGTGATGAAAATTTTAGGAATCGACCCAGGTACGAAGAATTGTGGTTATGCAATACTTGAAAAAAATAAATTGAAAACTACTCTTCTTGAAGCAGGACTCATAAAAATAAAACCAAACACACTTCAATATCAAATTACCGAGCTTTGCGAGGGACTCGACTTAATTTTTAAAAATCATAAATTTGACGAGGTCGCGATTGAAGATATATTTTTTGCTTATAATCCAAAAACGGTTTTAAAGCTTGCTCAGTTTCGAGGGGCACTTAGCCTTAAAATTTTACAGCTTCATGGTGATTTCGCCGAATACACGCCGCTTCAGGTGAAAAAGACGGTCACTGGCAAGGCTAAAGCTGACAAAGAGCAAGTGGCATTTATGGTGAAGAAAATTTTAGGTATAAATAAAGAGATAAAACCGCTTGATATCACTGATGCAATCGCAATCGCACTAACTCATGCAAATAATTTAAGAATAAGCTAAATTTTGATAGGAAAAAGATGGCAACATTAAAAGCATTATTAATTGGCGAGGTGAAAAACTATGGCTCGCAAAGTGCGACTGATAAGCTAAATTTACCTTGGAGCTCAGCTATTTTTAAAGTAGCTCAAAATGGTGAAATTTTTGCAAATGAACTTGGCTTTGAGGGTGATAGCGTCGCTGATACAAAGCACCATGGCGGCCCTGAAAAGGCAGTTTTTGCAAATTCATTTGCAAATTACGCCGATTGGGGGAGTTTTTTAGGATTGAAAAATATGGCTTATGGAGCTATGGGTGAGAATTTATGCATTGATGGACTCGATGAGAGTAGTGTCTGTGTAGGTGATATACATAAAATCGGCTCACTAATCCTTCAAGTCTCGCAGCCTAGAAAACCATGCTTTAAGCTCTCAAAAAGATGGGGCAATGAAAATATGGCTACTCACATCTTTGAAACTGGGCTTACTGGCTGGTATTACCGCGTCATAACACCAGGATCGTGCAAAGTGGGCGACGTGATAGAAGTTATAGAAAAAGATCCAGTTCATATGAGCATTTTAGAAGTAAATAGACTTTTTTGTGCTCCAAATAAAAATTTAAATTTACTAGAGAAATTTAACTCTCTCACCACTATTCCAAAAAGTTGGTATAGTGACATGGAAAGACGTATTCAAGGTATTTATAGTACAGAATATATGAGAAATTTATAATAGTAAGTAAAATTTTTATTATTTTAATACCCACAAATATTCAGATATTACAAGGCTTATGTAAAATTTTTCATGAGCCTTTAAATTTTAAACATTTTTTACGCTAGAATTACCAAAAATTTAAAGGAGAAGATATGCCATTACTTGATAGTTTTTGTGTAGATCACGTAAAAATGCAAGCCCCAGGAGTAAGACTAGCAAAAAGTATGAAAACGCCAAAGGGTGATGATATAAGTGTTTTTGACTTGAGATTTTGCAAGCCAAATGAAGAAATTTTGCCTGAGAAAGGTACTCACACTTTAGAGCACCTATTTGCTGGCTTTATGAGAAACCATCTAAACGGCAACGGCGTAGAGATCATAGACATTTCACCGATGGGCTGTAGAACTGGCTTTTATATGAGCGTCATTGGCACACCTAGCGAAGAAGCTGTAAAAAAGGCATGGCTTGCCTCTATGAAAGATATCTTAGAAGTCAAAGATCAAGATAAAATTCCAGAGCTAAATAAATTTCAATGTGGCACTTATAAGATGCACTCTCTTGATGAAGCGCATGCCATAGCAAAGAAAATTCTTGATCAGGGCTTAGTCATCATAAATAACGATGAGATCAAGCTTGACGTTGATGCTATGGGACTAAAAAAGCACTGATTTGAAGCCAGTAAAACAAGAAAATCAAGCCTATCTAAAAGAGCAAATTTTAACCTATCTTGGTAACAAACGCTCTCTTTTAGGCTTTATAGATCTAGGTGTAAAATACGCAAAAGACGAGCTTAAAAAAGAAAAACTTAGCTGCTGCGACCTCTTTAGCGGAAGTGGCGTAGTGGCCAGGTTTTTAAAGCAAAATAGCGAATTCCTAGTCGCAAACGACTTAGAGCTTTACAGCTTTATCACAAACTCATGCTATTTGCAAAACGCCACAAACGAGCTAAGAGATGAGATAAATTTCTGGCAAAAAAAGCTTGAAAAAGAGATAGAAGATAATCTTTCTGAAGGCTTTATAACAAAACTTTACGCCCCACAAGATGATAAAAATATTACCGAGGGCGAGCGGGTCTTTTACACAAGAAAAAATGCTATGTTCATTGACACTGCTAGAAGGCTTATAGATGAGCTAATGCCAGAGGAGATGAGAAAATTTTTCATAGCTCCACTACTTTATAATGCAAGTGTGCATGCAAATACAAGTGGAATTTTTAAAGGTTTTCATAAAAATAAAGAGGGCATTGGCCAGTTTGGTGGCAGGGGGCAAAACGCCATATCAAGGATCACTTCTGATATAAATTTGACTAAGCCTATTTTTTCAAATTTTAGCGTGCCATTTGAGGTCTATCAAAAGGATGCAAATTTGCTCGCAAAAGAGCTTGATGGGCTTGATCTAGTCTATCTTGATCCACCTTATAACCAGCACCCATACGGCTCAAACTACTTCATGCTAAATCTCATTGCAAGCTATGAAGAGCCAAGTAAAATTTCAAAGGTTTCAGGCATCGCAAAGGACTGGAACAGATCAGTTTTTAATAAAAAATCATCAGCAAGCGAGGCATTTTTCGAGCTGATAGCAAATTTAAAGGCAAAATTTGTACTCATTTCGTTTAACTCAGAGGGCTTTATCAACCAAGATGAATTTGATCAAAATCTAAATAAAATGGGCAAAGTTCAACTATTGCGCCAAAAGTATAACGCCTACCGAGGCAGCAGAAATTTAAAAGCTAGAAACATCCACGTAGACGAGCTTCTTTACGTTTTGAAAAAGTAAATTTAGCGCGCTCGTTTCATCACTTCTAAATCACAAATCACACTAACATAAATGTTAGTTTTGCTCATCCTCTGGCAAACACTTCTCAAAGATAAATTTATGTTCTTCAGGTAAAGCATCGTAGATGGCATTTGCTAAATTTCTTATCTCCCAAAGGGCTGACTTTGAGCTTCTTAGAGAGATGAAATTTTGTAAGCTTCTAGCATTTATGCTCCATGTAAGCTCGGTTTTATAGCACTCTGGCAAGCAGTATTTGACTATATCAAGGCTTTTTGTAGTTGAGGCTAAAATTTCACGCAAATTTTCAAGTGCTTTTATGCTTGCGTTATCGACTAGTTCGTCATTTGTTAGCACGATAAATTTAGCCGCACGCTCAAACTGCCCTACTTCAAATTTCTCCTCTTTTTTTAGCTCTTTTAGCGTGTAGCGAGTTGATTTGACGCTTAGACTTGCCAAGCGGTGACGAGCTAGCTCTTGAAGTAGTGCGCGAGAGATGCCTTGGATGTAGAAGTTATAGTATAGGTGCTCTAGCGTTGAAGCGTGTTTAAATTTATTGCCTACTCTATCTATTAGCTCAACATCTTTTTCGCCACCGTTGTCGCCTTTTTCAAAGCTTTGCCAGCATGTGCGGATCGCGTGAGAGCAGATATTTAGTGGAGTATGATTTAGTAGTGTTACTTGCATTTTTTCTCTTTTGTAAAATTTTTTAACATTTTACAAAAAGAAGGCTGATTTTATTTGTAAATTTAAAGCATAAATTTCAAAGGGAGACAAACGCTCCCTTTTGTAAAAGTCTTAGTTATTATTGTTTTAATTGAAGAAGTGTATTTAGCATCTCATCACTTGTTGTGATCGTTTTTGAGTTTGCTTGGAAACCTCTTTGGATAACAATAAGATCTGTTAGCGCACGGCTTAGATCGACGTTACTAGCTTCAAGTTTTGAAGCTGCAATCGTTCCCTTATCGCCTGTACCAGCTGCACCAATAACTGCTTCACCTGAGTTTGCGGTTTGTGAAAATACGTTTCCACCCTCGCTTTGAAGACCTTCGTTATTTGTAAAGGTAGCAAGTGCTACTTTAGCCAGGCCAAAGCTTTGACCATTTGAAAATGAGCCTATTATCGTTCCAGTCTCATCTATTTTTATGCCGTTTAATGTGCCGCCTGTGTAGCCATCTTGCGAGATTGATTCAGTTGATGAGTCTTTATCAAAGCTTGTTAAGCCGTTAAAGTCAGTTCCAAGACCAAAATTTAAACTAATGTTTTGGCCACTTTGTGAGCCGTTGTTAGCTGAAAATGTTATCGTTGCTGGATGAAAACTTGCAAGTGAGCCATTTGCGTTAAATCTAGCTGTTCCAGTTATAACGTTATCTGGGCCTTCACCTGTGTAGTTTATCTTAGCTGGCTCTGGTACTTGTATAACCATGCTCCACTCAGTTCCACCATCTGTTGTAGTGCCTGTCTTTGTCCATTTGATACTAACTGTGTGTTTTGAGCCAAGTGAGTCAAAAATTTCTGCCGTTGAGCCGTGGCTTGACATCATCATCTTACCACTTGCTCTTAGAGCTTGGCCTGGGCTTAGTGCGCCATCAAGTGCTTTCATAATAGTTGTAAGTCTAACATTTTCATTTATAGCTGAATTATTTGTACCTTGAGCTGGCTTTGTAAGGCCAGTTGTTGTCATATAAAGTGCATGATCTGCTACTTCATTTGATGGATTTTCTAGTTGAAATTGACCTAGTTTATTTACAGTGATCTTTACACCATCGTTTGTATCATCACCTGCAAGTGCTTGAAGTGCTGCGATACCAGCTGCGTGTTTTGCATCCGGAGTACCAGTAGCAGCGGCATATGCTGTATTATAAGCTGTTTGATATGCAGTGTTAGTTATGGCTGCTCCACCAGTTCCAGGTGCTATTCTATGTGCTGCGGTTGCTAGTTTTGCCGCATCTAGTGCATCTGAGTTCGCGTTTATTTGGCCGTCGCCGTTATAGTCAACGTGGTTTCTAGCATCTTCTTGCATAGCAGCGCGAAGATCTTCTGTTGTTGTTACTTGTCTTGCGATTTTATCGTTATTTGGATGAACAGCTGTTGTTTGTGAGCTTGTATAGACATATTGATAAGCTGTGATGATATCTTTATCAGCTAAACCAGTAACAGTATTTCCGCCATTTACTTTTAGATGGATATTTTTTGTCTCTTCAGTGGTGCCTGAGTTATTTCTATTTATAAGTGTTAGTTTATTACCTTCTGAAATTTCAGCTCTAACGCCAGTTTTATTGTACTGGGCGTTGATAGCAGCTGCAACATCACTAATACTTGTTATTGTATTAGCTTGAGATTTGATGTTTGTGCCATTGATTGTAATATCAAGTGTTGCTGCTGGGTTTATCTGTCCGATACTTTGTGGCAATCCACTTCCTACTGTAAATTTTTCAGTTTTAGCATTTGCATAGCTCACCCAGATGCCTTGCCCATCTCTTAAAGCAAGGCCATTTCCAAGCTCATCAAATGTAACACCAAGATCTACACCACGCTCTGTTAAGCTTTGCTCTTTTCTTGAGTTCGTATAAAACTGATCATTATTTACATCATTCTCGTTATGGACTTCGTTTGCATTTAAAATTCCGTCATTATTATAGTCACGTCCACCAGCAACAGAGTCTAGTGAATAAATAGGCGTACTTCTTTGTCCTATGGTATTGCCTGAGTCAAGGTTGCCTTTTATCTTTACTTCTGTTGTCGCTCTTGCTGGAGTGGTAAGACCCTCTTTTATCACGATATTTTTTATCGGTCCAGTTGAGTCGATAGTGCCAGTTTCTTCATCTCTTGTCCAGCCTTGAACGATATAGCCACTATTGTTTACAAAATTTCCAGCTTTATCACGGACAAAGTCGCCATTTCTTGTATAATATCTTGTAGTTCCACCATCTGGAGATACGACGAAGAAACCATTTCCTTGAAGTGCAAGGTCTGTTTGCTTATCAGTAGATGTTAGTGTGCCTTGTGAGAAAATTCTTGTAGTTGAGTTTATAGTCGTTCCTAGACCTATTTGCATAGCATTTTGACCGCCTAGCTGACCTTGTGGAGCAGTAGCGACTCTTGGAGTTTGGCTTAGTATATCAGCAAAATTTGCACGATTGTATTTATAACCATAGGTATTAACGTTTGCGATATTGTTGCCTTCTACATCCATGGCTATCTGGTGGGCTTGCAGGCCTGAAACACCAGACCAAAGTGATCTCATCATTGACTTATCCTTTTTGCATTTTAAATTTTTATATTTTTCAAAAGCAAAAGATGTTCCAAAATTTATATTGATAAAGAGTAGAAGAAATAAAAAGAAATTTGGCGTAATTAACGCCAAATTTTATCCAAGTATCATAGCTCCAACGATGCCACCGATTATGAGTGGTATGTTAAAAAATATAAATGTAGGTACACAAGTATCATATATGTGGTTGTGTTCACCATCAGCATTTAGACCGCTTGTTGGCCCAAGTGTGCTATCGCTTGCAGGACTTCCAGCATCTCCTAGAGCTGCAGCTATGCCAACTAACAAGATGATGGCTGGTACGCCAAAGCCAAGGCTAACGCATAGTGGCACATAGATAGAAGCTAAGATAGGGATCGTGCCAAAGCTAGTGCCTATACCCATCGTAACAAGAAGTCCGATAAGAAGCATCAAAAGTGCTCCACCTATCTTGCCGCCAGATACCAAGCTAGCGTATTTTACAAGCTCGTCTATTCCGCCACTCTCCCTTAAGATAGTGCCATAACCTGCAGCAACTAGCATGATAAAAGCGATAAATCCCATCATAGCAAGGCCATTGTCCATGATCTTATCTACTTTTTTATACTCGATACCGCCAAAAACAACCATAACCAAAAGTCCAAGTAGTGCGCCAAGAGGTAGTAGCTCAGTATAAATTTGCACACCAAAAGCCACAACTGCACCAGCTAAAACCGCCCACTCTTTTTTAGTCATCTCAAGGCTTTTTGCGCGCTCGATCTCATCAAGCTCTTCTTTTTCAAATTTTGAAGTTTTATAAGCTCTTTTTTTGCCATAAAAAAGTATAGCGAGGATAAGTCCGATAAGCATAGAAGCGCCGCCTATCCACATAACAGAAGAGATATCAGAAATAGATGTGGTTATGCCATTATTTGCTAGCTCTTTTTTTAGGATATTGTGAAAAAGAAGACCAAAGCCAACGCTAAGGCTTACATAAGGTGCTTGAAGACCAAATGTCAAAGCACAAGCCACGGCACGTCTATCTATTCCCATTTTGTTCATAATAGCAAGAAGTGGCGGGATCAAAATAGGTATAAAAGCTATGTGAACTGGGATTAAATTTTGAGATAAGCACGCTATAAATGCAATAGTTAGTATAAAAATCACTTTATTTGAGCTAAGGAATTTACTCAAAGCATTTATCAAGATAGCAGTTAAATTTGTATTTGCGATGGCAGCTGCTAGAGCACCAAGTAAAATATAACTAAGTGATGTCTCAAGATTGCCTTGCATACCGCTTATGAGGCTTTGTGTAGTCTCTTTTAGGGCTGTAAAGAGGCTATCTATCCCATCTACAATGCCACTTTCAAATCCACTAAATCCATGCTTATACATTACTCCCGCAACAAGAGCAGAGATAAGGATAGAAAGCAAAATGTTAAAACGCAATAGACAAAGTATCGTCATTACCAAAATGCTAAAAACAACAGGGTTAAATATAAGCATGAGCGTCCTTTTTGTGAGTGTTGAGAGATTATACAAATGTGTGGCTTATTAAATTTTAAAAAGAGTGGCTTAAGTGGGCTTGTGTTAAGATTTTGAGTAAATTTTAAAAGGAAAAAACGATGGATTTAGAGAAAATTTATAAAGAGGCTGGGGCATATTTAGAGGGACATTTTTTACTAAGCAGTGGCAATCACTCGCAGTTTTATCTCCAAAGTGCAAAGGTGCTTGAAGACCCAGCTTTGGCTGGAAAGCTAGCCGACGAGCTTGCCTGCGTGATAGAGAAATTTGGCATTAAATTTGATAGCGTTTGCTCGCCTGCACTTGGAGGAATTTTAGCTGGCTATGAGCTAGCTCGCGCAGCAAAGAAGCGTTTTATATTTACAGAGCGAGTTGAAAAGGTAATGAGTCTTAGACGTGGTTTTGAGGTAAAAAAGGGTGAGAAATTTATCGTTTGTGAAGATATCATCACGACTGGCGGCTCGGCACTTGAGGCAGCGCATGTGATAGAGAGCCTTGGCGGCGAGGTAGTTGGCTTTGCAGCGCTTGCAAATCGCGGCTTTTGTAAGGTTACAAATTTAGACAATGAGGCTAAGCCAAATGCAAAACTGCCAAGCGATAAGCCTTTTTTTGCTTTAGGAAATTTTGAGTTTGAAATTTATGAGCCTGAGCATTGCCCACTTTGTAAAAATGGAAGCAAAGCGATCAAACCTGGAAGCAGAGGCAACTAAAATTTAATACTATAAATATAGCTATCTTTCTTTTTTAAATTGATCGATAGCTAAAATTTTTATAAAAATCCAAAAATAGTACTCATAAAAAATTTTAATCAAGACTTCAAGTCACTTCAACAAAAATTTATAGTTTAATTTTTAAAAGTAATCTATCTTTTATATCGGTATGAATTATTTTTTAGATAATCTTATTTTTTAAGCTACCAAGTGATAATATCTGCTCAAAAAGCGAGATGAAGCTATGCAAGAATATGATATTTTAGACGTTTTATCAAACAAAAAGGTCCTTTGCCTTGAAGATGAAGAGGCGATTTTAAAAAATATTTGTGCTTCTTTGGAGCTATTTTTTGCCGAGGTAAATGGCGTAACAGATGGCTATGATGCACTTGAGCTAGCGATGAGCGATGCTTATGATGTTTTGGTGCTTGATATAAGCGTGCCAAATATCGATGGTCTAGAGATCGCTAAAAAAGTAAGAACTATAAATCAAAAAATTCCTATCGTGATCTTATCAAGCCACGTCGAGCAAGAGTATTTGTGGAGAGCAGTTGAGTTAAAGATCACAAGGTATCTTGCAAAGCCATATGATAAAAAGTCATTTATAAAAGCCCTAGAAGACGTTGCTTTAGAGCTTGTTGGACGCAAACCTACTCTTAGGCTAAATGATAAATTAGAATACGATTTTGGCAAAAAAGTACTTTATATAAATGGTGAAATTTCTCATCTAAGTAAGAGTGAAAGTAGGCTTTTAGAGTATTTTTTAAACAACAAAAATCAAACTATAACTTATGAACAAATTTTCGATTATATTTGGGAGTATGAGCAGCCAAGCAAAGAGGCGATAAAGACGATCGTAAAAGAGCTTAGAAGGAAGCTTGGCAAAGATGTGATTAAAAATTTATACGGTGTAGGTTATCTTTGTGAAATATAAATTTCAACTAATCGTTAGTGTTTTTATCTTTGTTTATCTCTTAATATCCGCACTTGTTTTAAATTTTTATAATAATCTTGCAATGAAAGATGCCAAAAAAGAGGCGTATTATGTGCTTGAGAGTATAAATTCTGTAAGAGAATACATTGCAGGCGTTCAGCGTCCGCTAATAGAGCAGCTAAAGCGTGATGGCATTATAAAAGAGGATTTTTTTGATGAGAGATTGCTTTCATCTTCATATATAAGCCGTGAAATTTATAATATCCAAAAGAAAAAATACAATCTTGACTTTGACTACAAACTAGTCGCCATGGCACCTTTAAATAAAGCTCATGAACCAAATGAATTTGAAGCGCAGGTGTTAAGAGGCTTTAAAGAGAATAAATTTAGTGAGTTTTCAAAGATTATAAAAGATGAAAACGGCTCACAATTTTTTGTAGGACTTCCTATAAGAAGTCAAAATACATCTTGCTTAGCCTGTCATAATAGCGAAAGTGCTCCAAAACAGATGTTGGATCGTTATGAAATTTCAAATGGAAAAATTTCTGAAGCAAGTGAGATGATGGCAATGCTATCTTTTAAAATCCCACTACGTGCCATTTTTTCTTACCATTTAAAAGAGGTTGTCATCATAATGAGCGCGATAGCCTTTGTATTTGGGATATTTTTGCTACTTGTTTATAAGATGCATAGGCGTGGCGAAGAGAGTAAAAGGCAGACTGAGCAGCTAATGATACATCAAAGCCGCCTAGCCTCAATGGGCGAGATGATAGGCAATATCTCGCATCAGTGGAAGCAGCCTTTAGCTCAAATCAGCTCAGCTTTAATAAATTTAGAACTCTATCAGGAGCGAAAAAAGCTCGATGAAGCAAAAATTTATGAGTTTATAGAAGAGACTAGCAAGCAGATAAATTTTATGTCTGAAACGGTTGATGATTTTAAAAACTTTTTTAAGCCAAATACTTTAAAAAGGGAGTTTAGCGTAGAGGAAGTGATAAATCAGACTATAAAAATTCTAAACGCCTCACTTAAGAAATATCAAATTGAAATAGAGATCGATATAAGAGAAAATTTTACAATCTTTGCAAATTTTAATGAAATAATTCAAATTTTAATAAATATTATAAATAACGCAAAAGATGCATTTAAACAAAGCTATGTAAAGCCAAGAGTAATAAAAATTTATACTTTTATAAAAGATAATCGTAAAAATTTATGCGTTCAAAATAATGCAGGAGCGATAAAGACTTCGTTTTTAAAAGTTATCTTTGAGCCACACTTTAGCACAAAAGAGTCTGGCAGTGGGCTTGGTCTATATATGAGCCGGCTAATAGCTAACAAAAATAACGCTCTAATCTTTGCTAGAAATGTAGATGAAAATAGTATTACATTTACAATTAGTTTCGAAAATTTATAATTTATTAAAATTCCCCCTTTTCTACCCTTTTTTGGTGTTAGTATTATCAGTATGAAATCATTTTGATTTTAGGATAAAAAATTTAAAGGAGGGCACATGAGAAATCTACAAAAAGCCTTAGCTGGTTTGCTCATGGGTGTTAGCATCTTCGCTTCACAAGCCTGTTGCGAAGAGCATAATATGCAGATGTCCGATAAAGCACGTGATGTTATCGCAAATCCTAAAGGCACACTGCAAAGTAGAGGTGTTATCTCCTTGCAAGACTACGTTGTAGAAGAGCAAGAGATGTATAACTGGTTATTTAAAAACCACCCTATTTTTACAAAGTATGGTGGTAAAACCGTCGGTAAAATGGTCGTTCACGACCGTGGCTTAGAGTGGCTTGCCGAGGGACATGGCTTTGATATGTCAAAGCTTAGTAAAAGAGATGGCGGTAAGGGCTATAGCTCTATGATGTATAGAATTCCAGCCACTTCATCACTTCAATTTCCTAACAAATTTGTAGGTCCAGAAAAGTGCGGTGAGTGTCACCCAGCTCAGTATGAAGTGTGGAGCAGATCTCGCCACGCAACTACTATGCGTTTCCCTGGTGAGCACCCAGAGGTTAATAACAACCTAACTGAGCCAGTATTTGACAAAGATACGGCTTCTATCCTTCCAAAAGGTATCACTCCAGATGTTATCTACGCAACTGTTGGTCACTTAAGAACCAAAATGGGCTACGTTGATGCGTGGCTACTTCGTGGTACTTACTATGTTGAGGGCGGTTTGCTAAGAGATGGTACAGGTCAGATCGTAGCTGGTGGTAACCAATGGCAAAGAACATGGGCGTTAAATTTAGACGACGCAACTGTTAAAAAGATAAAAGAGCTTGTTCCAGAATTTCCTGGCACGCTTGAAGAGTATGGCGACAATGGCGGATATGTTAGAGGTCTAGCTTCATACGCCGCAAAACATAAAAAATCAATGTTTTTCCAAGCAAACTCATCATATTGTGAAGTTTGTCACCCAGTTAAATTCGATTTCAAATCAAAAGCAGAATTTTACGCAGCACTTGGTAATGCTAAAGAGCTTCAAAAACACACTATCTCAAAAGGCGTAAGCTGTGAGGAGTGCCACGGAGCTGGCGGTCACCTTGATGGAGCTACAAATTTTAGAACATCAAACTGCGAACGCTGCCACCAAAGATTTAACTTTAGCCCAGATCTAGCTCGTGCTAATCCTCTTAATAATGGTAAGCTTGATCTATCACTTAGCTCTAAATTTAAATCAATGGGACCAGGATGCGGATCTGAGGGTTCACAATCATACTTTACGGCTCACTATGATAAAGGTATGAGATGTGTTACTTGCCACGATCCACACGATAACACAGGCCCAGTTGTAGGCGATAAGAGCGTAACTGGTATGAACTATAACTCAGAGCAAGGCTATCTAAGCTCATTCTATACTAAACCAAAAATTAGAAAAGAGTGTAAAGATTGCCACGAGACTCAAGCATATATCGCATCTAAAGCAGATACTCACAAAGACAACACTTGTGCATCTTGCCACATGCCATTTATGATGAGTTGTGAGAATTTCTACGCTGTTCAGTTCCAAGACAACGCTGGCTTTGATACTCAAAGAAGATCTCACATCTGGAAGATCATGGTTGATCCAAAAGAGAAATCTCTAGTACCAGGCGATGCTGCTAAAGGTCCAAGAGATGCTAAAGATTGGCACTTTGAAAGAGATAAAAATGGACATAACTACGTTGACTTGATGTGGGCGTGCGCTAGAACATCTTGGGCTGATAAAGATATGAAAGATACCAAAGGCTGCCACAGCCCAGTATTATCTGAGCTAAAACCAACACTTCACTTCAAAAACCAAAAACAAGTTTATGATGAAGTTATGGGATGGCAAACTCCAGTTAAGAATGAATTCTCTGAAGTTAAGATTGGTATTGAAGGACTTTACTCACTACTTGAGACTAAAAAACTTGATGCAAGTGATAAAGTAAGAGTTTATGAGCTTATCCAAAATGCTCAAGAGATCATCGATATGGTTGAAAAAGATGGTTCGTGGGGTATGCACGGATTTAAATTTACTAAACAAAAACTCGATGCATCAAAAGAGTATATAAAAGAAGCTCAAAGAATTTTGAATAAAAATTTATAGCATTTAGGGGCTAGTTTTAGCCCCTTTAATCTTAAGGGTTTGATATGAAAAATAAGGTTTTAAAATTTACGCTACTTCTTAGCTTAAGTGCTTCTGGTTTGCTTGCAAATGTAGATTCAAATGAGTCTTATGCTATGGGAGCAACAAGTGGTGGATATGTTTTAAAAGGGTTACTTGAACAAAAACAAATAGGCATTAGCTACGATGCTGAGGCCGTTATCAAAGGTTTTAGTGATGCACTAAAAGGAGAGCTAAAACTAAGCGATGATGAGATAGCAAAGCTACTAAACAAAAGAGCTGAAAATTTAGACAAGATAGTAAAAGAAAAAGAAGCCGCCATACTTAAAGAGAATTTAAAGCAAGGCGAGGCTTTTATGGATAAAAATGCAAAAAATAAAAATGTAAAAACGACAAAATCAAAATTGCAATATGAAATTTTAAAATCAAGCAAAAAGGGAGCGACTCCAAAACAAGAAAGTATCATCATAGCAAACTACAAAGCTAGCTTTATCGATGGTAAGGTCTTTGATGAGACAAAAGAGGCTCCAGCTCATCTTTCTATGCTAAATTTGATCCCAGGTCTTGAAGAGGGCTTAATGCTCATGAAAGAGGGCGATAAGTTTAAATTTGTTATCCCGCCAGAACTTGCGTACGGCGATAGCGGCATGGAGGGCATACCTGGAGGCGAGACTATCGTTTTTGAGATAGAGCTTGTTAAGGTCTTAAAGCCAGGTGAATTAGCCGAGGCTGCAAAGAAAATTCACGAGAAAGAACTAAATGAGGGCATTAAAAAGCCTCATTAAGATATAAAATGGAGTTAAAAATGCAAAATCAAAAAAATAGAAGAGCCTTTTTAAAAAGCATGGTAGTTGTAGCTGCTGGTGCTGGTGCGGCAAGTAGTGGTTTTGCTTTTAAGAGTGAAGAAAGTGTAAAAAAACCACACTTTGGTATGATATTTGACCAAAATAAATGTGTTGGCTGTACAGACTGCGAGATAGCTTGCAGAAAGGTAAATTTAGTCCCAAAAGGACAGATGAGACTTTTTATAGAAGATAAGACTAATCCTAAAAATTTACTAGATAAAAGATTTGTAAGAGTGTCTTGTCAGCAGTGCGTTGATGCGCCTTGTGTAGCTGTTTGTCCAACTAAGGCTTGTCATAAAGACGAAAAAACTGGCATACAAACTACAAATATAGATGATTGTATCGCCTGTAAATACTGCATCGTAGCCTGTCCATATGACGTGAGATATATCGATAAGGTTACGCACTCAGCTCAAAGCTGTAACTTTTGCGTAGATACAAATTTAAAGGACGAAAAAGAGCCAGCTTGCGTAGAAGCTTGTAGATACGAGGCGATCGTCTTTGGTGATCTTAACGATGAAAATTCGCACATCAGTAAGCTACTAGCCGTAAAAGATAGCATAAGGCTAAGAGCAGAGCTTGGTACAAAACCAAGCCTTAGATATATTCCTAAAGTAAAAATGGGGGTGTAAGATGGATGGTGCATTAAATTTTACTGCAACATTTTCGCATGGAGTAGAGTGGGGCTGGCCGATCGCTGTTTATCTTTTGCTAGCTGGTATGAGTGGTGGAGCGCTAATCGCTGCCATACTTTTAAAACACTATAAAAAGCAAGAGAGCTTTAGCTCATTTTTCAAGGCTGCTTCGCTTTTAGCATTTGTTAGCATCATGCTCGGTATGGTTTGCTTGATAGCTGATCTTGAAAAGCCGCTTTTATTTTGGAAAATTTTGATTAATTATAATTTCACATCAGTTATGTCTATCGGTGTTGCTGGACTTTGTGTATTTATACCGCTTAGCTTTTTGATGTGCCTTTATGCATTTAATGATGAGATTTCAAATTTCTTAGCCAAAAGTTTAAAATCCTTTAGCGCTCTTTTTGCATTAATAATGAAAATTTTAATACCGCTTTATCCATTTTTAAGTCGTATTTGTCTTATTTTTGCTGTAATAATTTGCGCTTATACTGGATTTTTGATCTCAGTTTTGATTAGATTTCCACTCTTAAACACAGCTGTGCTTCCAGCTTTATTTATAGCTTCAGGACTAAGTGCTGGTATAAGTGGCAGTAGCTTGGTCGCAGCAGCTTTATTTAAAGAAGATCCACATTCAAGCGACCTTCATTCGCTTCATAGCGTAGAATTTAGCGTTTTGGGAGCTGAAATTTTACTCATTTTAATGCTTTTTGTATCGCTTTTACTTGGTTCAAGTTATCAGCAAAATGCAGCTGTTGCTTTTTATAGTGGCGTTTGGGCAAATTTCTTTTGGCTTGGTGTTGTGCTAGTTGGCTTCATTGTGCCTTTTGTTTTAAATTTTGCATTTGGCAAAAAAGTAGCTAGCCTAAAATTTAGCTTTTATATCAGTTCATTAGCGGCTGTTATCGGTGTTTTACTGCTTAGGGTGTTTATACTTTATGCGGGACAAACTTATAGCATTTAAAGTAGAGGCGAGCGATGAGAATTTTAAATATCTACCGCTTGTCTTTGATATTATTATTTATTCTTGCTTTTGGTGCAGGGCTTGCGACTTTTTTAGAAAATTTTTATGACACACAAACGGCCAGAGTGCTTGTTTACGAAGCGCTTTGGTACGAGTGTGTTATGTTTGCTTGCACTATTTGTTTAGCCATTAGTATCGTAAAAACCAAGATGTATAAAAAATTTGGCGCATTTTTGATACATCTTGCTTTTATTGTTATCTTCATCGGGGCTGCACTTACAAGGTATTTTGGCGAAGAGGGTGTTATGCATCTTAGAGCTCTGCAAAGCTCAAATGTAATGCAAAGCGTCAAGCCTTATCTTATAGTCGAAATGCTTGGAGAAAATTTTAGTTATCCATTAAAATTAAGCTTATTTGGTAAAAACGACTTTGAGTTTAAAAATTTTATAGATGGCAAGGAATTTATAATTAACTTGCTTGGATATAAAAAAGATGAGAAAAACGCTCCTGCTACGCTTATTTTAGAAATAAGTTTTAACGGCGAAAAAAAGAGTGTTAAGCTAAAAGGCGGAGCCGGATATGAGCTGGAGCCTAGTGTGCTAATTTTTGGTGGGCAAGAGGTGAAATTTTACTTTAGCTCAAAGGCTTTAAATTTACCATTTTCATTAAAGCTTGACGAGTTTACTTTAGAGCGATATGCGGGGCTAAATAGTCCATCATCTTATACAAGCAAAGTAAGTATCGCTGGCGGCAAGTACGACATCTCGCTAAACAATCCACTAACGATTGATGGCTATAAAATTTTTCAGTCTTCATACGATCCTGATGAGCTTGGAAGCGCTTTTGAGATCAGCCGTGATCCTGGCAAAATCCCAACTTATATCGGATATTTCTTGCTTTGTCTTGGCTTTGTGGCAAATTTATTTAGTAAAAAGAGCCGATTTTTTAGGCTGCTAAATTTTATAAAAGGTTCGCAAATCGTATTTTTGGCTATTTTGCTTTTAAATGCTACTCCAAATTTTGCCAATGAAAATAATAAAAATTTAGACGCTCATGCAAGCAAATTTGCCAAAATTTTAACTCAAGCTGATAACAGAATCGCTCCAGCTGGCTCTTACTCAAGAGCTGTGATAAGTAAAATTTCAACCAAAACTACGCTATTTGGGCTTAGTAGCGAGGAGCTAATGCTCTCTTTTGCTATCTCGCCAAAAGAGTGGATGGATAAAAGGATGGTAAAGATCACAAGTGAGCGTGTGGGCGAGCTTTTGGGAGTTAATGAGAAATTTGCTAGTTTTAACGATGTCTTTAACGAAAATGGCGAGTATAAGCTGGCTAAATTTGTAGAAGCTGCAAATGAAAAACCCGCCTCTAAAAGAGATAAATTTGATAACGACGTGATCAAATTTGACGAGAGATTAAATGTCTTATATCTCGCGCTAAAGGGAGAAATGCTTAAATTTATCCCAGCTAAAAATGGCGATAAATTAACTTGGCTAGGCGTAAATGAAGCCTTTGGCTCAAGTGAAATTTCAAACGAGTTTAAAAGCGTTTTAGGCGCTTATATAGAAAATTTAAGCCTTTGCGTAAAAAGTGGCGAGTGTGAGGGAGCTGATAAGAGCTTGGAGAAAATTTCAAGCTATCAAAGAAGCATTCTAGGCTCTCTTGCGCCAAGCGAGGCAAAGGTGGAGCTTGAAGTGCTTTATAATCAAATGGAAATTTTTAAATTTCTTATATATTTTTACATGATCCTTGGATTAGTTTCGCTCGCTCTTGGCTTTTATAGGCTATTTTCTGGAAAGAAATTTAGATTTGAAAGTGCATTAAGCCTTGCATTTTATTTTGGCTTTGCGGTGCATTTGTTAAATTTAGCTCTTCGTGCTTATATCTCAGGGCATGCACCTTGGAGTGATGCCTATGAGAGCTTAGTGTATATCTCGCTTGCAAGTGTACTAGCTGGAGTTTTATTTTTTAAACATCAAAGCTTTGCTCTTGGAGCTGCTTCACTTTTTGCAAGCGTGAGCTTGCTTGTCGCTCATCTAAATTTTATAAATCCACAAATAACAAATCTAGTCCCAGTTTTAAAGTCATTTTGGCTTAGTGTGCATGTAAGTGTCATCACGGCAAGCTATGGCTTTTTAGGCTTTAGCTTTGTGCTTGGGCTTCTTGGGCTTCTTTTAATGGCTATAAAAAACAAAAAAAACGAGCAAAAGCTCAGCGAGCAGATAAGATACCTCGCCGCAACTAATGAGCTAAGCCTCATCATAGGACTTAGCTTGCTAACTATTGGAAATTTCCTTGGCGGTGTCTGGGCGAATGAGAGCTGGGGTAGATACTGGGGCTGGGACAGCAAAGAGAGCTGGTCATATATTACGATAATTATTTATGCCATTGTGCTTCATTTAAGATTTATCCCAAGATTAAAAAATATTTTTACCTTTTTGGTAGCTAGCGTGCTCTCTTTTGGTTCAGTTATTTTTACCTATTTTGGTGTAAATTTCTATCTAAGCGGACTTCACTCATACGCAAATGGCGATGGATTTAGCGTTTCAAATTTGCTTTATTTGCTTTTAATGCTCTTGGCTTTGCTAATCGCCTTTGCTTATAGAGGTAAGGATATAAAAGAGATTTAGGAGATATGATGAAAAAGAGTTTGGTTTTATTGTTTGCTTGTTTGGGACTATTGAATGCTGGCTATATCAAAGAGGCTTTAAGCGCAAAAGACGATCACAACAAGCTAGCACAAATTTATGAAGATGCTTGCGATAAAGAGAAAAAGGCATCAGGCTGCTACAATCTAGCTGTGCTTTACAGCAGAGGTGATGGTAATGTCAAAAAGGACGAAGCAAAGGCGGCGATGCTTTATGAGAAAGCTTGCGATCAAAATTTTTCTATGGCTTGCAGTAATCTTGGCTACGCCTATGAAAAAGGCAAAGGTGTGGAGAAAGACCTAGAAAAAGCGGTTAAATTTTATGAAAGAGCTTGTAAGGATAATGAGGGTTGCACGGAGCTTGGCTTGCTTTATGCAAATGGCGCCGGCGTGACAAAGGATCTTAAAAAGGCAAAAGAGCTTTACGAAAAGGCTTGCAAGGCAGGTGATGGCATAGGATGTAGCAATCTCGGCTATCTATATGCGCAAGGTGAAGGTGTAGAGAAAGACTATGCAAAAGCCAAAGCAAACTACGAAATGGCTTGTGCAAACGAAGCTGGCATAGGGTGTGATAATCTCGGCTTTTTATATGTATATGCACAAGGCGTTGATCAAAACCTCACAAAAGCCACAAAACTTTATGAGCAAGCGTGTATATATGGATATGAAAAGGGCTGCAATAATTACGCTATCATGCTAGCTGAAGGTAAAGGCGTAAAAGAAGACGTGGAGAAAGCACGTGAAATTTTTACTAGAAGCTGCAAAAATGGCTTAAAAGAAGCGTGCGAGAATTTAGAAATTTTAGGAAAGCATTGATGCTTGATAAAGTTAGCCCAGTGGCATTTAAAGCTTATAAATATAAAAATAAAAAATACTAAAGGAGATAATTATGATTTTACGTTCTATCTTGAGTTCAGCACTACTAGCAACCATACTTTTTAGTGCTTCTACAAATGAACAAGCCGTCAAAATGAAACCGATGTTTCAAAGCGTGGATCCTAGCAAGGCTACACTAGTAGGAAATGGCGAGGGCAAGGAGTACTGCGCCGTTTGTGGAATGAATTTGGTTAAATTTTATAAGACCAATCACGTATATAACGGCAAGCAAGTAGCATCACTCCACTGCCTATACGAGCTAACAGAAGGCAAGATCCCAAGCGACGCACAAGTCGTTGATACTAAAAATTTAAATTTGATCGACGTAAACAAGGCATTTTACGTAGTTGGTAGTAGCGTCAAAGGCACAATGACTAGAAATAGCAAATATGCCTTCTCAACCGAGGCTGACGCAAAAGAATTTCAAGCAGAAAATGGCGGCGAAATAATGAACTTTGCTAAAGCTTACGAGATCGCTGGACAGGATTTCGAGGGTGATAATAAAATGATAAAAGCTAAACGTGAGGACGGCGTTTACGCACATGGTAAGGAATTTTACGAGGCAAACTGCGATAAAACTGATCCAAAAAGCTTTAAAGCTATCTCTGAGCTAAAAGCTCATCTTAAACAAGTATGTGACTCAAAAGAGGTCAGCAAAGCTCCAGAGTACGACAAACACCTACAAGCTGCCGCTTTGTATCTATGGGACGCTCCGGCAAATTTAGGTACTAGCAACCAAGCCTCAAAAGCTAAACAAGAAATAAAAAAACCTGAGAGAATAGTCGTACCAAAGGGCGCAAGATGCGCGGTATGTGGCATGCTTGTCAAAAATTCTCCATGGGCGACACTCATCAAAGCAGATGGCAAGGATTATTATTTTGATGGCGTAAAAGATATGGCACAATTTTACTTTGCGGATGGCAAAATGAAAGATGCTTATGTGAGTGATTATTACACGCTAGAAAAGCTTGATGCAAAAGATGCGTTTTATGTTCACGGCTCAAACGTTTATGGACCAATGGGCGATGAGTTTATTCCATTTAAAGATGAAGCAAAGGCAGAGAGCTTTTTAAAAGATCATGCTGGCAAAGGTGTCATAAGATTTGACGAGATAAAGAATTTTATCGGTAAATAGTGTGAAATTTCTAGTTTTTTTGGCGTTATTTTTTGGACTTTCTTATACGCTTTTAGCGGCACACTATCTTAGCTTTGATCATAAAGCAAAGCAAGATGAGCTAAGAGAAATTTCTAAGATAACAAGAGCAAATGCTGCTTTTAGTTTTAATCAAAAGGGGCAAAAAGGCTTTGTCTATGATAGGTAAAAATTTTATAAACTACGCCGTGGTTCTGCTTTTTAAAGATAGAAAGGATCACCTTTTTAGCTTTTGCCTCTTTGCACTCATTATCTTTGTGCTAAGCTCGGTACTTTTCATCTCTGGATCGATCCAACATGATCTTATAAATTTAGTAAAAGATAGATCAAGTATCGTAGTGAGTGCATTTCGTGCTGGCAAAAATGATCTCATGCACCCTGGCTATATCTACGACATCTCAAAGATTGATGGCGTAAGTGATGTAAGGGGTGTGGTTGATGGAGAGTACTACTTCGTTCAAAAGCGTGTTTGGTTTCATCTATATGAAGATGATAGCTTAAAAGAGGATGAGATGATCGTCGGAGAAGGTGTCAAGGCAGCGATGAATGAGCTTTACTACGATGAGAGCTTTAATTTTCTAACTGAAGAGCGCATGATACCAGTAAAGATATTAAAGACTATGCCGGCACAAAGTGGTTTAATCTCAAATAACGCTATATTTTTGCATCCAAATACGCTAAGGGCCATCTTAAATTTAAAAGATGAAGAGTATACAAAGCTCTACGTTGAGGTGCCAAATACCGATGAGATCAGTGAAGTGGCTTTAAAGATAGAGAATTTATATCCAAATTCTTTCGCTCTTAGTATAGAAGATGAGGTGGCTAAGGTTAGGCACCTTTACTATTATAAGGGTGGAATTTTTATGAGCATTTACGTTAGTGTTATGCTTATATTCTTTGTCTTGCTTAAAAACCAAATTTCACTCGCCTATGGTAGTAAAAAGCGTGAAATAGCTATTTTAAGAAGCATTGGTTTTTGTATAAAAGATATTATATTTTTAAAATTTATACAAAATTTCATCGTTAGCGTTAGTGCTTTTTTGCTAGGTGTTATGCTGGCTTATCTCTTTGTTTTTGTATTAAATGCTCCACTTCTAAAAGGGATATTTTTAGGTGATGAGCTTTTAAATTTTACAAATTTTACGCCTATTTTAGAGTTTGATAAGCTCTTTTTGATCTTTGTTTTTGGTGTGATACCATTTTTGGCGTTTGTACTCATACCTTCATGGAGAGTAGCAAGTAGTGATATAAATGAGGGGCTAAAATGATAAATATAAGAGGTGTTAGCCTAGTTTATAACCAAAACAAACAAAATGAGTTTTGTGCTTTAAAAAATATAAATTTAGATATTAATGATGGCGAGTTAGTGATACTAAAAGGCATTAGTGGAAGCGGTAAAAGCACACTACTTTCTCTTATTGCCCTACTTCAAAAGCCAACTAGCGGAGAAATTTTGATAGATGGCACCAACATCGCAAAGCTACCCGATGCCTTTTGCTCTGAGCTTAGACACAAAAGGCTTGGATTGGTTTTTCAAAATTTTAACCTTATTGATGGTTTGAGTGTTTATGAAAATTTACTAGCTCCATTTGCTCTAACAAATTTTAAAGCAAATGTGCGAGATGAGATGATAAAAAAGGCTCTAAGTCTCGCAAATATCTCTCATAAAAAAGATGAAAACGTATCAAATTTAAGTGGCGGTGAGCGTCAAAGATGTGCGGTAGCTAGGGCTTTATCTATGGATGCTAACATCATCTTGGCTGATGAGCCAACGGCAAATTTAGACAGACAAAATGCGCGTGCATTTTTGGGCTTACTAGAGTCTTTTAAAACTCTAAAAAAGAGTGTTATTGTCGCTACTCACGATAGCATTTTTGATGAGCTAAGTGCAACAGATAGGGTTGTCAGCTTGCAAAACGGAGAGATAGTATGAGTGTCTTTTTATCAAACGCCGTTATTGCCTTTTTGTTAGCGGAGTTTGTGCTTTTAGTTTTGATGAGCATTTCGCTCTTTTATGTCGTTAGGATCGTGAGGTCGTGGGATTACAATGCACTAACATCGCTTCAATACTCGCTTGAAAAGCAAAACTATCTTGTAAATACGATCTTACTTTTTTGCGTCTGTATCAAGATCGTATTGTTTATATTTTTTGCACTTTGCCTAAATGAACTCTCTGATATTGTGCCCGGTGCCATGTGCTCAGCTGGCGTGATTGGCTCAAATAAATTTGGTGGCATATTGATGCTCACTAAAATTTTGCTGATCTTTGGGCTTGGTATTTGGCTGGTTATAAATAAGCTTGACTTACAGGCTCTAAATTTCCCTTATCTAAAGAAAAAATACGCCATTTTTATCTGCCTTTTTGTCATGATACTACTTGAGCTTGGCATAGAAATTTCGTTTTTTTACAATATCCCACTAAAAGTGCCGGTCTTTTGCTGCTCTGTTACTTTTCAAGCTCCAAAGCTACCATTTGGCTATACAAATTTTGGTTTAGTAAGCGTATTTTTTGTGCTATTTTTTGTCATTTTGGTGCTAAATTTTTTAAAGCAAAGTATGGCGAGTTTCGTGGCAAATTTATTGTTTTTGGTACTTAGCTACTACGCCATCACCTACTTTTTTGGCCTTTATGTTTACGAGCAACCGAACCATAAATGCCCATACTGCATGCTAAAAGGTGACTATTTTTACGTTGGCTATCTTATCTGGGGCAGTTTGTTTCTAGGTGTTTTTTACGGCCTTATGCCATATCTTGTTGAGATCATAACAAAGACAAACTACTCACACAAGCTTAAATTTTCATCGATCTGGCTAGGTGTTTGCGTGCTGATCTGCTCGCTTTATGTCCTGAAATACTATTTGTTAAGAGGATTTTTATTTTGATAAAACAAATTTTTTCTTTGTGTTTGTTAGCTCTAGTTTTAGCTGTACTTGCCTATAATGCCGACATAAGCGACGATAAAATTTTAGTACTAAATAACGGCAAATCAGAGCCGATCGAGCAACTTACGCCAAATAAATTTATATGTTATGAGAGTAGGACGCTTATCACTGATAACAACGACACAGCCCAAGCCATCATGCCAAATGGTGATATCTATTTTTTTAACGATATCACAAATTCTTTCATCTGGTATATGGCGCAAAAGAGCAAAGATAAGATCAAGCTATATGTCTATTCAAGAGATACGAATCGCTACATCCTAGCGCAAAATGCTTGGTACTCAAGGGTTGATATCACGCCTATGGGATACGGCATAGGGGCGTACGAGTTTCACACATATGGCATAAACGACAACTACTTTAAAGAGGTCTTGCTCTACGCAGCACGCGGTGAGACGCTACTAAATCCATATATAAACATCCTACTTTCAGAAAATAAGATATAAATTTGCATGAGCTCTAAATTTAGCAGAGCTCGTTTAATTTAAATTTATTGCCTAAAATCTACTACTAGTTTATTCTTATTATGTCTATGTTGCTATTGTTTATTTTTTTATAATAATCACATCCTGTCTGATATCCTAAATCACAAGCTTTTTTAAATAGTTTAATTGCTTTGATATAGTCATGTTTTATACCCTGGTCTTTTAAATATAAAACTCCCAAATTAGAACAACTTTGGCCAATTTCATCATCACATGCTTTTTGCCATAGTTTGGCTGCTTTTAGGTGGTCTTGTTTTACTGATTGCCCCTTTGAGTAAAAATTTCCTAAATTATTACAGCTTTGAGAATATCCATCATCACAAGCTTTTTCAAACAATTTGGCTGCTTCTATATAATCTTGCTTTACACCATTGCCATTCATATACAAAACTCCTAAATTGTGGCAACCATTGGCGTATTCGCCATCGCAAGCTTTTTCATAGAGCCAGGCTGCTTTATAGTAGTCTTGTTTTGTTAGTTGTCCATTTTCATAAAAAAATCCCAAATAAAAACAACTTTCAGCATATTTGCCTTCACAAGCTTTTTCGTATAGCTCAATCGCTTTACGAATGTCTTGCTTTACACCTATTCCGTCCCTATATTGGTCTCCCAAATTACTACAAGCGATAGTACTTTTGCCATCACAAGCTTTTTTATATAGCCAGGCTGCTTTATGATAGTCTACTTTGACGCCAAGACCATCTGAGTATAAAGCCCCTAGCATATTGCAGCATTCAGCATTTCCATCATCGCAGGCCATGCTAAATATCTCGGCCGCCTTATAATAATTGCCTTGATCATAGGCTTCAATTCCAAGTTTAACTATATCCTTAGAGAAGCTGGTAGTTAGTAGGATCACGGATAAAAGAACAGCCTTTTTCATTTTTCTCCATTTTTGTAAATTTGTAGTTATTGTGGTTTGGCTTGCCTCTTTGTTAGAGGAATAAGCCAAATTTAGTATCTAACGTTATTAACCTTTAAAAAGTCTCTTAGGTCTTCGTATTCGCTATTTTCGAAGTAGCGCCATTTGCCAGGCTTTAGCATATCAAGGCTAACACGACCAAAGCTAACCCTTTTTAGATCCATTACTTCAAGGTCAAAGTAGCCAAAGAAACGGCGAAGCTCTCTGTTTTGACCTTCATTAATGATGACTTTTAGTTTTGTGTAACCGCCGCTTGAGCCAAAGACTTTATAGGCTAGAAATGGCTTAAATTCCATTGATTTTATAGTGGTTTTTGCGTGCGCGCCTTTGGTAGCGTCCTTGGCAAAAAAGCCATTTGTCATGGCCTCTATCACCTCTTTCGTTACTTCGCCTTTTACCTTTAGATAGTATTCTCTCTCTATGTCGCTATTCATTAGCGCTGTGGCGATAGCTGGGGCGTCAGTTAGTAAAAGTAGCCCTTCGCTTGCATAGTCTAGGCGCCCTACGCTAACAAATTTGGCAAATTTCTTGTCTAACGTGTCATAGATCGTTTTTCGTCCGCGATCATCTTTCTTACTAACTAGCTCGCCCTTTTGTTTGTGATAAACGATAACGGTAAATTCTTTTTTTAGCTTTATCAAACGGCCATTTATACGCACTTTATCATCTTCATCCACGCTTGTCGCAAGATCGCTAACCACGCGCCCTGCTATGCTAACCTTGCCAGCTTTTATCAGCTCATCTGCCTCACGGCGTGAGTAGTTTGTGTTGTGTGAGATAAATTTATTAAGTCTTGTTTTTTCCATTTTATAGTCCTAAATTTGCAAGGTCGTGGATATGTAAAACACCCACAGGTACGCCATTTTCTACGACGGCTAGAAGTTGAATTTTATACTTTTCTATCAAAGCTAACGCATCTACAGCTAACATCTCTTTGTTATCTATCTCTTTTGGTTTTAGGGTTGCAAATTTCATCGCTGGCTCGTCTAAGTCAAAGTCCTCTCTCATAAGCGCGCGCCTAAGATCGCCGTCACTTAAAAGGGCGTCTAGTACGCCATCTTTATCAACTATGAGAACCGTGCCAAGTTTGCCATGCGTCATCGTATCGATCGCACTTTTTAGGGTTGCATTCCAGCGAACTATCGGTAAATTTTCGCTTCTCATTACATCTTTGACCTTTAAAAATAGTCTCTTGCCAAGGCTGCCACCTGGATGAAAATTTGCAAAGTCCTCTTTTTTAAAGCCTCGTTTTTGCATCAAACAAACAGCTAACGCATCGCCAAGAGCTAACGTTAGCGTAGTTGATGCTGTTGGAGCAGCGTTTAGTGGGCAGGCCTCTTTCTCTACGTCAATGCTAATAAATGCATTACTAAATTTACCAAGCGAGCTTGTTTTGCTCCTTGCCATGGCGACGATTTTTACGCCAAAGCGCTTTACGTGAGGCAAAATTTTGATAAGCTCATCACTCTCGCCACTAAAGCTAATGGCTAACAAAACATCATCTTTTTCTATCATGCCAAGGTCGCCGTGCATAGCCTCTGTTGGATGCAAGAAAAAGCTTGGCGTACCAGTACTAGCAAGCGTGGCAGCGATCTTTGCGCCTACATGACCGCTCTTGCCCACGCCTGTGACTATTACCTTACCTTTTGTATTAAATATCAAATTTACAGCATCTTCTATCTCTAAGTTTTTAGCATGTCTTAAAAGCTCGTTTGCTTCTATCTTTAAAACTTCGGCTGCGATTTGGTTGATTGTTTGCATAAATTTCCCTTACATTAGATAGATAATCGGTACGATAGTTGGGTACTTTTTGACCTTTCTAAAGATATGCTTTCTAATCACTTGACGTACTTGTGACTCGAGCAGTCTGCCATCTTTTAAAAGCTCCTCTTTTATATTGCTTAAAAACTGCGTCAAAATTTCTTGCATCTCTTTGCTAAACTCCGCATCTTGTTTATTGCCCACAAGGCCGTAGCTAATGACGCGAGGCTTGTTTATAAGTTTTGCACCATGACGTGAAATTTGAGCGATTATCATGACGACACCTGCTTCGGCAAGATTTTGTCTATCGATGACGACATCGTCTGAGATTTGTTTATTTATTTGATTGTCTATGAAGACTTTACCGGTTTTTACCGTTTTTACACGTTTTAAGTATTTTTGACAGATCTCCATTTGATCGCCATCGCTCATTAGATAGATGTTTCTCTCGTCTACACCGCAGCTTATAGCTGTCTCTTTGTGTTTTGCGATGTGATTATACTCGCCATGTACTGGCAAGAAAAATTTTGGTTTTATAAGACGTAGCATCAGCTTTTGCTCTTCTTGTGCTGCGTGACCGCTGACGTGGATCTCGCTAAAGTCTTGGTAAGCGACGCTCGCGCCTGATTTTATTAGGAAATTTAATACAGTTGAGATACTACTTTCATTACCAGGGATTGCTTTTGAGCTGATTATTATCTGATCGGTTGGCTTTATTTTGATGTATTTGTGTTCATCAGTAGCCATTCGGTAGAGTGCGCTCATGGTCTCACCCTGAGAGCCTGTGGTGACGATCAGCACTTCGTTATCTTTAAATTTGCCAACCTCGTTAGCGTCGATAAAAATTTTCTTATCAAGCTTGATATAGCCAAGCTCCATTGCAGTATATAAATTTCTCTCCATTGATCTACCGATGACACAGACTTTGCGGTTGTATTTTAGCCCCCACTCGATCGCCTGATAAACGCGGTGGATGTTTGAACTAAATGTGCTCATAATGACGCGTCCTTTGGCCTTTGAGAATATCGCATCAAAGGTCTTGCCCACGCTGCTTTCGCTTTTAGTAAAGCCCTCTCGGTAGCTGTTCGTACTATCGCTCATAAGGCACAGTACGCCGCGCTCGCCGTAGTATGCAAGTCTGCCAAGGTCAGTTGGATAGCCGTCGATCGGCGTATGGTCGATCTTAAAGTCGCCCGTATGGATGATGGTGCCCGCCTTTGTCGTGATCGCAAGTGCTGAAGCGTCGATGATAGAGTGAGTTATGTGTATCCACTCAACCTCAAAGTCGCCTATTAGATATGGCTTTCTTTTCTCGACAGAGCGGAAAAGTGAGCGCTCCTGCTTTAAGCCGTGCTCTTCAAATTTATTATTTATCATACCAAGTGGTAAAGGCGTGGCGTAAATCGGAAATTTAAACTCTTTGTAAAAGTAAGGCACTGCACCGATATGATCTTCGTGCGCGTGAGTGATGATGACACCTTTTATTTTATCTTTTATTTTTCTAACATAGTCAAAGTCAGGGATTAGTATATCCACGCCGTGCATACTCTCGCTAGGAAAGCTCATGCCGATATCAACGATGATAGCACTAGTTTCAGTTTCAAAGACGGTCATATTGCCACCGATCTCACCAAGACCGCCAAGTGGAGTTATGCGAATTTTATGTTCGCTTGAGTTTAGATACTTCATCGGCTCCAGACGAAGCTCGTGAACGGCCTTGTTTGCCACCATTGCACTTGCAATATCTTGCTGCCATTGCTCATTGCCATTTAGTTTTGCAGGTAAATTTTTCTTTGGCTTTTTAACCTTTTTTGGCTTTTCTTTTTGTTCTTGTGTTTTGGTTTTTGTTTCTTGTGATTCTTGTTTTTGCTCTTTTGGCTTATTATTTTCGCCGTTTTTGTTTTGATTTTTATTGTTTCTTAGCTTTTTTGGGCGAGAATTTTGGCTCTTTGGCTCGGCGTGCGTTTTGGCTTCAGTCTGCTCTGCTGCAAAGAAGTTATCTATCACGCTTTTGCTTGCTAGTGAAGTTTGCTCGGTAGTTTCACCATCTTGTTTTGGTTTATTTTTTGGTCTAAATCTTCGTCTTTTGTTGTTTTTGCTTTGGTTAGTTACAACTTTCTCTTCGTTTTTGTCGTTCATTATCTTCCTTTAATCTTTCAAATACTTTTAGATAAGAATCGACATCTAGCTCGTGTGGACGTAAATTTTGGTTTAAAGCTAGGCTTTCAAAAATTTCTTCTAACGCATTTTTGTCAAAATTTGTGGATAAATTTTTCAAAAGCGTCTTTCTTGGCGAAGCAAACGCAGCTCTTAAAAATACTTTAAAAGCCTCGTATTGTTTTGCATCTTTGAAAATCCCGTCTTTACCAAAAATCTTTTTTGTTTTTTGTAGTTTGATGACTGAGGATGTGACCTTTGGGGGTGGATTAAAAAGCTTTGCATCCACGTCAAACAAAAGCTCACATCTGCCCTGGAGTGAGGCGAGGATCGATAAAGCGCTAAATTCTTTATCCTTGCTCTTTGCACTAAATTTAAGAGCAACCTCTTTTTGTATCATCACGATAAGTCCAAGGCATTTTTCGTCATCTATCGCATTTAGTATCATTTTTGTAGCAACGTAATAGGGTAAATTTGCGACTAAAAAGTAGTTCTCGCTACTTAGTCCGCCCTCTTGCTGACACTGTTCTAATGCATCTTTACAAAAAAGTTTTAATTGTCCATTTTGGATCTCATTTGCAAATTTGACCTTTAAAATTTGAAACAGCTCACAATCTATCTCAAAACAGGTTGTCTTATAAATTTGCAAAAGTCTAAATGTCAAATCACCTAAGCCAGGCCCAATTTCAACGACGTTTGCTACGTCATTGGGTATCGCTTGGATGATCTTATCTAGTGTCGCTTTGTCTTGTAAAAAATTCTGTCCAAAGTGCTTTTTTGCCTTTATCATAGCCGCGATATTAGCTAAAAATTACTTATACAATGATTACAAGTTTAGTTTAATCATATATAAAATGGACTATAATCACTAAATAATAACGAAATAGGGCATAAATTTGAGCAAGGCAAATACCTTAAAATACTTTTTATTATCACAATATTTAGAGCCAAAAACCTTAGACGAGCCAAAAAAGACAAATACTAGATTTAAAAAATCAATAGACCTTGAGATCGCAAATTTCGATGAGAAATTTATGCAAATTTTAAGAGCGTTTGATAGCTCACTTTTAAAAAATGGTGTAGAAATTTCAATTTATGGCGGCATTTTTGAGACTGACTTGCTCGCCATTGCGATATCAAAGCTAGCAAATGTAAAATTTGAAAAAGAGCAAATTTTAGATGAGTTGCGCTCTGAGCAAACTAGCTTTGATAAGGCGTTTTGCTATAAATTTAAGCTTGCCGGTGATTTGGTATTTTGTAAAGATGATCAAAATTTTGCTTTAAAAGATGTAATTTTACTTGATGATGATTTAACTCCATTTTTTACACCAAACTCATCTGATGATCTTTTTATCTCAACAGCTCCTTGGGCAATGGCTCGTCTAAATCATCTAAAGGAGATAAGCCAAAGTGATTTTAGCAAAGAGTGTGAGCGCATAAAAGACAAGCTATCTATTTATAAAGAAAAAATGGAATTTGGTAAATATATAAAGCTTATAAACGATGAGCTAAAAAGTGCACTTAAAACACCATTTTGTAATGATTTCTTAAGGCTTGAAGTAAAGATCATAAATCCAAATTTTAAAGAAAATGATAGCCTTTTAAATAGCTTTTTCATAGATGATATAAATTTGCTTATCAAATTTCACGAGTCAGGCAGGACGCATGAGCTAACGGATCAGTTTTTGGATGATGGCAGTGAGAATAAATTTGAAAGACTTGATGTAAGAGATGAGCAAAATAGAAGGCTTGTTAGAGATTTTTTTAAAGCAGAAGAGTATCCAAGATCGGCCTTTGCTAGCGACTTTGCACTAAATTTCTCACAGCAAATTGCTGTTAATAACATCATTAAAAAATTTAAAGAAAGAAGTGGTGGAATTTATAGCGTAAATGGCGCTCCAGGAACTGGTAAAACAACGCTTTTAAAAGACGTAATGGCTGAAGTTGTTACGCTTAGAGCGATGAAGCTCGCACAAATGAGTAGACATGATATCTTTGCACCAGCTCGAGATAGTAGCGATAAGGTGCTTTATTTTACTCTAAATAAAGAACTCCAGGGCTATGAGATGGTTGTTAGCTCTTGCAATAACGGTGCGGTTGAAATTTTAAGTAAAGAGCTTAGCCAGTTAAAAAGTATTGGTAGTTATGCAGGTGAGATTGATTATTTTAAATTTATAGCTACAAGGCTTCTCTCGGCCGATGAAAAGACAAATTTTGGAGAAAAATCTTTTATCTCAAAACCTGCATGGGGGCTTTTTTGCATACCTCTTGGCTCAAAGCAAAATAAGTCAAATTTTATTTTCAACGCAATTAATGGCGTAAAGATCGAAAAAACACATAGTCAGTTTGAAGATATTTCAAAAGAATTTAAAGAATTTATAGAGCAAGATGGCTTTTTGATGGGGCTTGGCAAATACTTGGCTACCGGTGAAGGAGTTGATGGTTACGACGAGGCAAAGGAGAAATTTAATCAAGCCCTACACGAAGTAAATCTACTTTTTAGCGAGATCAGGATCAAAGAAGAGGAGCTAAAAAGTATAAATAGTGAGCTTATAAATATTGATAAAAGACTTGATAACTATAATTCAGCAAAGCAAATAGACGAGCTTTTAAAGCCACTAATAGATGAGCTGGATTTGAGCAAAAATGAGCTAGAGCAAAAGGCTACGGAAGCTAACGAGCTAACAAAGCTTATTGGCCAAAATGAAATTTTGCAAGAGTATCTGAGTGCGCCTATAAAGCCATCATTTTTTATTTTCCAGCAAATTTTAAAGACGCAAGCTTTTGAAAAATATAACAATGAAGCGCAAAAAGTTAGTGAGATAAATCGCCAAATAGCTGAGCAAAATTTGAAAGCAAGCAAGCAAAATAGTGAAAATAAAGAGAAGAATGAAGTAAAATTAAACGAACTAAAAGCTCAAATAACTCAGCTTGAAGAGAAAATTTTAGAACTTAACACCAAGATAGACCATCTAAACAAGCTTAATGATGACTTTATTAGACGTCAAAAATTAATT
This sequence comes from Campylobacter concisus, assembly GCF_002092845.1. Lineage (GTDB taxonomy): Bacteria > Campylobacterota > Campylobacteria > Campylobacterales > Campylobacteraceae > Campylobacter_A > Campylobacter_A concisus_AQ. The sequence continues at coordinate 4,608 of NZ_LVXF01000039.1, read as the reverse complement.
GGTAGAAGTGAAGAACTTGATGGCTTTTTAAATGGTAGTTTTAATCAGAGTAATGAAGAAATACAAAAGAGCATGCCATTTATGATGGAGCGTGATCTTGATGAGAAATTTTATAAGACAAAGCTTTTTAACGCAAGAATCAAGCTTTTTAAAGAAGCGCTTAATCTGCATAAAGCCACTATCTTTGCTTGCAAAGAAGCTGTTAGAACAAATTTACGAGCTCTTAGTGTTATATTTAATGATGAAAAAATGGCTGAAAAAAACGGGCTTGAGGCTAAAGATAGACGTGAAATAATAAAAGGATTATTTTTATTAACGCCAGTTGTTAGTTCTACTTTCGCATCTTTTAATAATACCTTTAAAGAGCTACTAAATGGTGATATAGGCTTGCTCTTAATAGATGAGGCAGGGCAGGCAAATTTAACTAACGCATTAGGTGCACTGCTTCGTTCAAACATGGCTGTTGTAGTTGGTGATCCACTTCAACTTGAGCCTGTTGTAACATTGCCACCAGCTTTAAATAACGCTATTTTACACTACTGTGATGCAAAAGATGAGTTTAATCTACTAAAATCATCAGTTCAACTTCGAGCCGATAAAGTACAAAATATTGGTACATATATAAAAGGAGAGGGTAAGTCCATTTGGGTTGGTTCGCCACTTATCGTTCATAGAAGGTGCGCCAACCCTATGTTTAAAATTTCAAACGAAACAACATATGATGATATGATGATACTTGGCAGAGATAGTGAAAGCAAGCTTAGTGACCCTAACATCAAAACAGAATGGATTGATGTTAGTAGTGATGAATGGATAGGTAACTATAATAAAGCCGAAGGTATGATCGTTAAAGAGCTTTTAGATGGTAAGCTAGCCAAGCTAAAAGATAGCGTTAAAATAATAACACCTTTTAAAGATGTTTGTAAAAATTTAAAAGGAGCTGGCACTATCCATACTATGCAAGGCAAAGAAGCTGATGTTGTTATCTTTGTCCTTGGCGGTGCTACAAAAGGTGCTAGAGCATGGGCTGCTAGTACGCCAAATTTACTAAATGTAGCACTAACAAGAGCAAAAGAAGTTGTTTATATAGTTGGCAACCGAGAAAATTGGTCTAATTTGCCATATTTTGAGGTAGCTGCTAGAAAAATAGATAAAGGACAGATTTGAATCATTTTGCAAAACGCATAATCCCATGCCTTGATGTAAAAGATGGCAGAGTTGTAAAAGGTGTAAATTTCGTAGGACTTGTCGATGCTGGAGATCCTGTGGAAATAGCTAAAAGATACAATGACGAGGGTGCTGATGAGCTTTGCTTTTTGGATATCACTGCCTCTCATCTTGGGCGTGATACGATAGTTGATGTCGTAAAAAAGGTCGCAAGTAAGCTTTTTATCCCACTAACAGTTGGTGGCGGTATACGCACGTTAGATGATATATCACGCCTTTTAAATGCTGGCTGTGATAAAGTAAGCTTAAATTCATCAGCCATACAAGATCCAAATTTGATTGACGAAGCAGCTAAGAAATTTGGCTCGCAATGTGTTGTAGTAGCGATCGATGCCAAGAAGATCGAAAATGGTTATAGTGTTTTTATAAATGGTGGCAGGATCGATACTAAAAAAGATGCCTTTTCTTGGGCAAAAGAGGTCGAGTCGCGTGGAGCAGGTGAGATATTGCTAACCTCTATGGATAATGATGGTGTCAAACTAGGCTTTAATCTTGAGCTAACAAAGATATTTAGTACGCTTTCTATACCGACTATTGCAAGCGGCGGAGCTGGTAAGATGGAGCACTTTAAAGAGGCTTTTGAAGCCGGGGCTGATGCGTGTTTAGCTGCTTCGATATTTCACTTTGGCGAAATCGAGATAAAAAAACTAAAAGAGTATCTCAAAGCAAATGGTGTTGAGGTTAGGCTCTGATGTTGATTGTCTCTGCTGGAAAAAACGAAATTTTTGACTTTGCTTTGCCAATGGGTGTGGGCCTAGTTGATATGGCGATAAATTTGACAAAATTTTTGCAGAAACGAGCATGTATTGGAGCGGATGAAAAGGGTATAAATTTAAAAAATATCGATCCGCAATATCTTGCAAAGATCGAGGCTAAATTTGCAAACTCATCAAATCCAGAGCTAAAAAATATAAGCCAAAATTTGTCAAAAAATCCTGAACGAAATTTATATCAGATGCCAGAAAAAATAGTTTTCGTTGGCTCAGCTGGTCTTTATAAAGATGGTGAAATTTTACAAATTTATGAAAGCTCGGTTGGGGCAAATATTGAAATTTCTAGCGTAGAAAATAGATCTTATTCACCGATTGAGTGTGAAATTTCTTCTATCGTTTCACGTGGAACTATCAAAACAAATTCATCAAATTTCATAACTATAGACAAAAATTTGGCTCATAAGATATTTGAAAAAGGCTATTTTTTAGAAAATATGGAGTTTTTTTCTGTTCTAAGAGTAGCTCAAATTTTTAAAATTCCAGCTTATGGAATTTTTGTAGCGACAAATTTTTGTGATAAAAATGCACATGCTGATTTTATAAAAAATCACGCAGAGGCCAAGAAAATTCTAACAAAATATATAAAGGAAAATATGTGATAAATTTGCTTGATCTTAGTATTGATGAGCTAAAAGAGTTAGTTTCTCCACCATTCAGAGCAATACAAATCTACGAGTGGATATATAAGAAAAATGCAACCGATTTTAGCCAAATGCTAAATTTACCTAAAGATATGCGCCAAGGTCTAGCTGAAAAATTTTATATCGAACCTTTAAAATGTGTAAAATTTGAGCAAAGTAGTGATGGTTCGATCAAGTATCTTTTTGAGCTAAAAGATGGGCTAAAGATAGAGAGTGTCTTGCTCCCGATGAAAGAGGAGATTAGTGATGAGAATGGAAAGGTCAGTCGCCATGCTCGTTATACGGTTTGTGTTAGTTCGCAGGTTGGCTGTAAAATGGGCTGTGCTTTTTGTCTAACAGCAAAGGGTGGGCTTGTTAGAAATTTGACTGCAGGCGAGATTGTGGGACAAATTTTATGGATAAAAAGAGAAAAAAAAATACCTTATGAAAGACGTATAAATGTCGTTTATATGGGTATGGGTGAGCCACTTGATAATCTTACTAACGTTAGTAAAGCTATCAAAATTTTAGCTCTTAATGAGGGTCTAGCCATATCACCACGTCGTCAAACCGTTTCAACTAGCGGACTTGGCAGTCAGATAAAAAAGCTTGGTGAGATGGATCTTGGCGTGTTATTGGCCATATCGCTTCATGCTGTTACTAATGAGCTTAGAAGCCGCCTAATGCCGATAAATAAGGCATATAACATCGAGGCTGTTATGGATGCTGTTAGGGGATTTCCTATCGATATGCGAAAGCGTGTAATGTTTGAATACCTTGTTATAAAGGATTTAAACGATAGCGTGAGTGATGCTAAAAAGTTGGTAAAACTACTTCATGGCATAAAAGCAAAGGTAAATCTTATATATTTTAATCCACATGAGGGCAGTGAATTTGGACGACCTGAGCTTACCAGCATGCTAAAATTTCAAGAATATCTAAGAGATCACGGCGTTACTTGCACGATCAGACAGAGCAAAGGACTTGATATAAGTGCAGCTTGTGGACAGTTAAAACAACGCAATGAAAATGCAAAATTTAAAGCTATTGCCAGTGATAAAAATTTAAAAACACAGTCGCTTGAAGATAATAGTAAAGCCAGTGTGAGTTAGAATGAGTGTACTTGATATAGCCGAAATAGTCTTTGTTACTATTGTGGTTTTACTTGGATTAGGGCTTATTTTAAAAGTTTTAAAAGATGAAAAAGATAGGCATAAATTCTAAGCCTTAACATCAAGATAAAGCCTAACTCTTATAAAGAAATAAAATGGAGTGTTAATTGCATAAACTATAAAATTATTATTGTGGTATTTAAAAGCGATAAACTTTGGCAAAACGTAGGTAAAGGTTTATGAGAAATAGAAATTTATTAAAAAAATTAGACTAAAGTTAGCTCTCTTTTGCAAATCTATAAAATTCGTTTTCAGCGTCAAATTTGCTTTTTATCTTGTAAAAAATTTCATCAAATTTAAATGAAATTTCGTCCGAGTGAAGCAAGAGCCTTTTTGCACCAGTTAAATTTATCCGTTCACGCTCACACATTTCTTTATCTAAAATTTTCTCGATCTGTGGACGTGACAAACCATAAAGTGGTTCGCCAAGGATCTTGTGTTTCACATGAAACAAATGTAAGCGAATTTGATGCTGCCTGCCAGTGAGAGGAATAGCCCGAAGTAAAGTTGTATCGATATCGTCAAAATATCTGATCGGCAAAATTTTAGTCACAGCGCTCTTGCCGTTTTTGCAAATTTGCATCCGCATTTTCACATCGTCGTAGTTGTTTGCTAGATCCATTTTGGCATCGATCATAAATTCTCGTTCGATCTTACCTTGTACCATTGCGACGTAGCTTTTAAAAACCTCTCTATTTTCAAAAATTTTCTTTAGTTTAATCGTAGAATTTCTATCTTTGCCCACGACTATCACACCGCTCGTCTCAAAGTCCAGCCTATGTGCCACGCTTGCATCTCGTCCAAAAAGTGTATAAA
>NZ_LVXF01000038.1:0-125724 GCF_002092845.1 Campylobacter concisus | reverse complement strand
ATGCCCTTCACGTGAAGGAGCGTATTTCAAGATCGTATCAATCACATCACTTGGTCTTGGCTCATCTTCTCTTAAAGGCGTGCCACCTTTTATAGAGCTAACTACAGCTTCATCGCTACTTAGATCAAGTTCATTTAAAATATCAACAAAAGAAACAATCTCGCTTAGTTGTTTTTTTACTTCTTCTCTTTTTTCATCACTGATTTGTAAGGCAGAAAGTTTTTCTAATTTATTTAAAAGAGTATCATCTATTTGCATTATATAAGTAACCTTATTAATTAATTTTGAGCCATTATATCACATTCAAGCTTTAATTTTGGGATAGTTTTAATTTAATTATGTTAAAATCTGCGAATTAAAATTTTTTAAAAATAAAGGAAAAGCGTTGGCTATAAAAGAAGATCTAACACAGATAAAACAAGAGATTGGTGCTCAAGAACAGTTTTTAGAAAGCATGATCAAAGGTGAGCGTTTCTTTAGAAAGTATAAAAAATTTATGATAATTGCCATTATCGTTGCCGTCATTGCAATTATTGGATTTTATTCGAATAAAATAATAAATGATAATAGAATTGAAGATGCAAATTTGGCTTACTCAAAGCTCATTTTAAATCCAAGCGATACAAATGCCTTAAGCATTTTAAAAGAAAAAGAACCAAATTTATATGCACTTTTTTCACTTCAGCAAAAGCTTGATAAAAATGAGACAAATGGCATTAGTGAGCTTGCGAATTTAAAAGTAAATCCTATAGTAAAAGATATAATTCTTTCACAAAATGGTAATGCAAACAATCAAATTTTAAGCGAATATAGCACACTTTTAAAAGGTTTTGAGCTTTTAAAACAAAACAAAATCAAAGAAGCAAATGATGAGTTTAATAAAATTTCACTCGACTCTCAACTTCAAACTTTAGTTAAAAATTTAAAACACTATCAGGGAATAAAATAATGAAAAAAATTACTCTTTTCTTGGCTTTTGCCTTGGCTTTAGTTTTAAGCGGATGTGGCACAAAAAGACAATATTTTGAGCCAGCTCAAACCTCTGGCAAAATTTCTTTGTCAAAAGATATGCCATCTTATATCAAATCAGCAAATGCAAATGGTGCCACTCTTGATAACGGCAATATTATCACCAAAAATGGCCTAAATACAAACATCAAGTTGCCTGAAAATTTTAATTTCTTAAATGAAAACAACGGCTTTATCATCTCAGCTAGTATAGATGGCGATCTAAATGTGACAGATCCTAGCGGACACAGCGTTTATAGCAATAAATTTCCAACAGCAATCGTTGCTGCTTCTCTTGACCAAAACCTATTAGCAGCTATCAGCGCGGCAAACCACATCTATCTAATAGACACAAATACCGCAACAACAATAATGGAATATAGCTCGTCTAATATAGCAGCAGTTGATTCAAGAATCGTAGCACCATTTTTTATGAGCTCGCTTATCGTTTATCCGGCATTAGATGGCAAAATTTATATAGTACAAAAAGAGACTGGTAGAATTTTACGTGACGTGGTCGTAAGCTCTGAAAATTTCTTTAATAACATCATATTCTTAGGCGTTGAGGGCGATAATCTAATTGCAGCAACAGCGAAAAAACTAATCGTCATTAACCCAAACCAAACAGTTTATTATGACGGTGAGATCAAAGATGTACTGGTTAATAACGATGAAATTTATATTTTTAAAAAAGATGGTACGATCGTAAGAACAAATCTTATGTTAAAAGAGCAAAATAAAGTAAATTTCAAATTTGCCATCTTCTCAGCAGCTACTATTATCAACAATAAGCTTTACGTAATCGAAAAAACAGGCTATGTTATAAAGACAAATTTAGATCTCAGTGGAGCTGAAATTTATGAGTTTAGCGATGAGATAAAAGATAAAAGCTTTATGGGCAATGGTGCCTTTTATTATGATAATGAACTTGTTAATTTAGGGCAATGAACCAAAAAATTTGGGAGCTTTTTGAAGCCAAAAAAATCCTTTTAAAAGATATCAAAGCACTTAATACAAGTGAATTTAGCACAAAAAAGACGCTTGATATCTTTTGGGGAGTGGACAATAAGAGCTTTTACAATCTTGTCTTTTTAAGAACAGCAAAAAGTAGATTACTACGCAAAGAGGCTTTGGAGCTTGAAGAAATTTCTAAAAAAATAGAGACGAAATTCCAAACAAGCCTAAGAAAAAAAACTATATTTTATAGCTCAGAAATTTGTTCTAAAGCCTTAAAAGAACTACAAGACAATAATTGGCGATGTTATGATTTTGTGTAATATAGGCAATACTAACGCTACATTTTTAGAAGATGGCAAAATCTCACGTATGAAAATTTCTGAGTTTAAAAGCTATAAGCCAGAAAAAAAAGTATATTTTATATCCGTAAATGATGAAATTTTAAATATTTTAAAAGATAATAAGATGTTTGTGGATCTAGAACCATTTTTTACTATTGATACGATATATCAGGGTCTAGGCGTAGATAGAATCGCAGCATGTTACTCTATAAATAATGGCGTAATCGTTGATGCTGGAAGCGCCATAACAGTTGACATTATGGCAAATTCTATCCATCTTGGAGGATATATCTTGCCAGGCATTTCAAGTATGCTAAACGCCTACAAAAGTATCTCGCCACGACTTGATATTACTATAAATTCGCAAATTGACATAGATGCCCTACCACAAAAAACAGCCGATGCCGTGAGTTATGGCATTATTAAACCAATAATAACTCTACTAGATAAACTAGCTGGCGACAAAAAGGTCTATTTTACTGGTGGAGATGGCGACTTTTTGTCAAAATTTTTTAAAAACGCTATTTGCGACAAGATGCTAGTTTTTCGTGCCATGCAAAAGCTAATAACTGAAAAGAAAGATATGATAATATGATAACAGTAGCACTACCAAAGGGAAGAATAGCCGAGGCAACACTAGAAATCTTTAGAAAAATTTTTGGTTCAAGTTTTTTATTTGAAGACAGAAAACTAATCCTTGAAGAAGGAAATTTTAGATTTTTAATGGTTCGCAACCAAGATATCCCAACTTATGTCACTGAAGGTGCAGCTGATATTGGTGTAGTGGGGCTTGACGTACTTGAAGAGCACAAGCCAAACGTTGTAAGGTTGCTAGATTTGAAAATCGGACAGTGTAAAGTTTGTATTGGCATAAAAAATGACTCTGAATTAGATCTAAGCCAGCCAGAGCTAAAAATAGCTACAAAAATGCCAAATATAACAAGAAATTATTTTACGAAACAAGCCGTAGCTGTAAAGATCATCAAGCTTTATGGCTCGATCGAACTTGCACCACTAGTTGGCTTAAGCGATGCGATAGTTGATGTCGTTGAGACTGGCTCGACTATGAAACAAAATGGACTAAAGATCGCTGGTGATATCATGCAAAGCTCAGCTTATCTAATAGCAAATAAAAATAGTTTTATCATTAAAAAAGATGAGATTTTAGAGCTTTATAAAAAAATCAAAGAAGAAATTTAAAGTCCTTCTTTCTTATCATAAAGTACAAAATTTCTCTAATTATAAAGTCCGACTATTCGCTTATAAATTCTTTTGGAATAACGTAGTAGTAGCTATTGGCGCATCTTAGTACTTAGCAACACAAATTTAATCACGAGAGATTATTATTTAATCGAATTTTAGTCTATTGTTAATTTATCTTAATAGAATTAGTACTGACATACCAAAGAGCGATCTAAATATTACAAAGATAGTAGTTTCTGACGAGCTAAGAGCTAAGCATAAGCTAAAGCCTCATTACGAATATCTAAGCTTTGATTGCATTGATTGCCATCAAAATCAAGGCAATGAGTCCTAGCAAATTTAAAGCGACCAGTGATAATGGCTACACTAGCTGCCATACAAATATGATAGGTAGCAATAAAATATCAGCACAAGCTCAAAAGATGCACGCCCACTATAAAAACTTCTTGGCAGTCGTAAAGAGCTAAAATGTGTAAGCTACCACTATGATGCAGGATATAGCGCTGGCTTTAGAATTTACCTTGAATATTGGAAGCCAACATATAAAAATTATGAGAAGAAGATGCTAGAGTAAAAAATCAATGTTAAGAAAAAATTCTTCAAAGATGAATATAAACCTACAAAAGAGGAAGAGGAATTTTTAAAACAAAAGGCTGATAAGAATAATACAAAACATGTTGGTGGTTTTTGACGGGATAAGTCTAAACTTTCTTATTAATCAGGCAAGTAATTTAAGCTTGCCTGATTTTACCTATTACGTAAAGCTTTTTAATACAAATTTATATTATAAAGATATAGATAAATCTAAATTGGAAAAATTTATAAAAATATTAAAGATAAAATAATAAATTTTAGTTTTTAAAATTTAAGAAATTTGCACAAGCTCTTTGTTCTCAAGCTTGCATGAGCTATCGCATTTTGCTGCTAAATCGTTGTCGTGAGTGACTAGAACAAGGGCAGCGTTATTTTCATTTATATAGTCAAATAAAACTTGCATTACCTCATTTGCTGTTTGCTTGTCAAGATTGCCCGTTGGCTCGTCTGCAAAGATGATCTTTGGCTTTTTGGTAAGCACTCTAGCGATACTAACGCGTTGCTGCTGACCACCGCTTAGCTCACCAACTTTTTGATTTATCACACTTGAAATTTTAAGCGCTTCAAGATCATTTTTTTCTATATTTTCACCAGATAAGATACTAGCAAGCTCGATATTTTCGTAAGCACTAAAGCCTTTAAAAAGGTAGTGTGACTGGAAAATAATGCCAAAATGAAGCCTTCTAATGGCCAAAAGCTCGTTTTGAGAAAGCTCATAGATCGATCTATCTTGATAGATGACCTCACCAAAATTTGGTTTTAAAAGTGTTGAAAGTATGTGTAAAAGCGTTGATTTGCCACAACCGCTAACGCCGGTTATCGCGATGCTTTGTTTTTGATTGAGAGTTAAATTTATATTATTAAAGAGCGTATAATCATACGCAAAGCCTAGATTAGACGCTCTTAAAATTTCCATTAGCCTATTTGAGCAGCAACTTCTGCAGCAAAGTCATCTACTTTTTTCTCTAAGCCTTCACCAAGCTCGAAACGAACGTATTTTACGATCTCGATCTTGCCGCCAAGCTCTTTGCTCTTCTCTTCGACAACTTGTTCGATAGTCTTTTTATCGTCCATTACATAAAACTGACCTAAAAGTGTAAGGCGTTGATCAAGCACTGTGTTATCAGCGTAAAATCTCTCGATCTTACCAGGGATGATCTTGTCCCAAATTTTCTCAGGTTTGCCCTCAGCTTTTAGCTCTTCCTCGATCGCTTTTGTAGCTTTTGCAAGCTCAGCATCACCTATCTGGCAGCGGCTAGCATACTCAGGGATGTGATGAAGTGGCTTGCCTAGGCGTTTTAGCTCTTCATTTTCTTTTTCAAGCTCAGCACGAAGTGCGATAAATTCTTTCTCAACAAAATCTTTATCAAGGTCTTTGTAGCTTATAACGCTTGGCTTCATAGCAGCTGCGTGCATACATAAATTTCTTATAAATTCAGCTGCTTTATTTGCAACTTCTACGCTTTCGCAAGCTGCACCAATAAGTACGCCAACACGGCCATTTGAGTGAACATAACCATTTACCACGCCCTTATCATCAGCGCTAATAGTCTCAAAGCGACGAACTACAAGGTTTTCACCGATAGTTGCAATCTGAGTTTTGAAGTAATCTTCAAATTTAACACCATTTAAAGTGCTCGCATTTAGCTCTTCAACTGTTTTTATGCCGCTTGATTGGATGTGAGCAGTTGCGTCTTTTGCAAGTGCTTGGAACTGTGGATTTCTAGCAACAAAGTCAGTCTCAGAGTTGATCTCGCTGATAGTTGCTTTTTTGCATTTTGAACAAACTTCAACACTTACCAAACCCTCACTTGCAAGGCGATCAGCTTTTTTAGCAGCTTGGCCTAGGCCTTTTTCACGAAGGATATCAACAGCTTTTTCCATGTCGCCATTTGCTTCGCCAAGTGCTTTTTTGCAGTCCATCATGCCAGCTCCGGTTGATTCGCGGAGCTCTTTTACCATTTGTGCAGTTATTTCCATTACTCTTCGTCCTCGCCAAAGTCTTCTTCGCTCATAGCCTCAGCTACAACTGCGTCTTTCTCATCTTGGCTTACTTCTTCACTAGCAGCTTGCTCGCCACCATCTTGCTCAAGAAGTGATTTGCCTTCGTTAATAGCCTCAGCCATCTCTTGGCAGAAAAGCTGAACAGAGCGGATAGCATCGTCATTTCCTGGGATCGGATAATCAACAACGTCAGGATCGCAGTTTGTATCGATCGGTGCTACAACTGGGATTTTTAGGCGGTTAGCCTCTTGAACGGCGATCTTTTCTTTAACTGTATCAACGACAAATATCATATCAGGTAGGCTTTTCATATTGCGGATACCGCCAAGAGTTGCGATAAGTTTCTCTTTTTTGCGGCGAAGCATCAAAGCCTCTTTTTTAGTTAGTAAATTTATCGAACCATCTTCTTCCATAGTCTCGATAACTTCTAGTTTGCGGATAGACTGGCGGATAGTACCGAAGTTTGTCATCATACCACCTAACCAGCGGTGATTTACATAAGGCATTCCACATTTTTCAGCGTACTCTTTTATAGCGTCGATAGCTTGTTTTTTAGTACCGACAAATAGCACTGACTTGCCTTCAGCAGCTGCGTCACGAACGATGTTGTAAGTGTAGCGGAAGTAGCGGATAGTCTTTTGTAGATCTATAATATAGATACCTTTTCTCTCACCAAAGATAAATTTTTTCATCTTTGGGTTCCAGCGGCGTGTTTGGTGACCAAAATGTACGCCACACTCTAATAAATCTCTCATAGTTACCATGAGTTTCTCCTTGTTTTAGGCATTTTGCCTTGAATTTAGTTTTATCCTCCACGACCATTAATGCTTTCGCACAACCAAATTTAGGATTGTCGTGTGTGAAATAAAGGGGGATTATACTTAAAGTAATATGAATTTAAACTAAAGTTTATTTACTTAATTGCGAGTCTTCTTCGATTTTTATTAACTTAGCAAAAATTTCTGCCATCGTTTGTCTTTGTTCGGATGAAATTTTAAGCTTCTTAACATTTAAAAGAATGCTTACAAATTCCTCATTTTGTAGCGTTTCTACGCCAAATTTTCTTGCGTTTGTAGTGATTTTTAGCACAAGAGGATTTTTTGATTTAAAGTTTTCGTAAGGCATTCTTTCTCTACTTTCAAAATTACAAAGCGATTATAAAAAATTTATAATAAATTCGAACTCAAATTTATATCAAACTTTTATTCTTTTATCTCAAAACTAAGCGTCGTTTTTAACGTCTCTTTATCACACTTCGCAGCATCTGGATAAGGTCTTTCATAAATCACCTCAAATACCCAAAATCCTGGCCTTAGAGCTAATACTTCAGTGATGCCTTGCTCATCCGTCATGCCGTAAAACGCGTGCTTATGGTCTAAAAATCCAGCAAAAGTACCAGTTAGTTTGGCTCGCTCTAGCGGCTTTCCATCAGCAAAAACCTGCAATTTAAAAGGCTTATCTACTCTAAATTCTGCTGGGTTTTGTAGCGGTACGATCTCGATTTTAACTCCAACAGGTTTAGCTACGAAGTCGTTTGTTTCACCTAAATTTAAGACTCTTTTAGATGTTATCGTCATCAGCCGGCAAATCTGTATATCGCTTAGATCCTTTAGATCAAGCTTAGTTTTGTCTATTAACCACTTGCCATCACTACGCTTTTTAAGCGAATACATAGGATTTTGCTGTGCTAGTAAGATATATGTGCCTTTGTCTAATCTTTCGCCCTCATAGCGGTAGTTCTCGCCACTTTGTGTAAGCTTCTTTTTGCTACCATCTTTGCTTATTACAGTAATTGGCGCAAAAAGATGGACGCGTTCGGCCATAATAGGCTCTAGCTTTGGAAAATCGTCGCTATAACCCATGTTTGCGATAAATTTTCCTAGCTTTTCATCATTAGCTCCATCTACCCAAAACATGTGTGCTTGCGCCATATAAAAGGCTCCTGTTAACATAATGGCAGTCAAAATTCTACCTATTTTCATGATTTTCGTTGTTGTTCTTTTTGAGATTTGATGTCAAATTGTAGCTAAAAATTATTATATTTAGCCATTTTTAGATCAAATTAAATATCAAAACGTTCAATACAATTTAGCGGGTAAATTTTAATAAAGCTAAAAATTTGCTTTTATTTTTTAGTATTTATCGATGTGGCTCTATTCATCACAAATCCGCAAAAACGCCCAGTCCTACTCTGTTTGCGGTATGAGAATAATTCATCTCTCTCAAAAGTACAACGAGGATCTAGCGATATTTGCTCTACCCCGAGCTTAGTAAATTCGTCTAATAAAGCTGCGTTTATATCAAATTTTCCATCATTTTTATATCGGTTAAATTCACCAAGATCCAGCTTGCCTACTTCGTAGTTTTGCACTTTGATATTTGCGCCTATAAATACGCGTAAATTACTAGCACGACAACCAAACTCACTCGTCATCAGCCCCACTGCATTTGTGCAAATTTTACTAGTAACACCTGCGCGTCCCGCATGCACAGCTGCGACTACGCCAAGATGTTCATCTATTATCAAAACAGGTGCGCAGTCTGCGACTAAGACACAAAGTGCTACGCCTTTTAGTGATGTTATCACACCATCGCATGGAGGTAGATCGTCGTTAAAATCTTGCAAAATTTCCACTCTATTTGAGTGGATTTGGCTCATAAATTTTAAATTAACAGGCATAATGCCAAGCGCCGTTGCTAAAATTTCATGATTTTGTGCGACCTTTAACGGATCATCGCCAACATGATCTGCTAAATTTAAGCTCTCAAAAGCACCCTCACTCACACCGCCAAATCTATTTGTAAAGCCAGCTAATACGCCATTTTTATTAAAGACGATCTCTAAATTTTCACGCATTTTATCCACCTAATAAAGGCTAGAAATTCGCTCAACATCGTCCCAGCTAAGGCCACTATCTTGCTTGCAAAAAAGCTGCCTAGCTACGTATCGAGCCAAAAGATCGCTTTCGATATTTACGCGCCTGCCAACCTTAAAAGTGCCAAAAAGACTATCTTTAAATGTGATTGGTATGATTGTTAGCCTTATACCCTTTGGCAAAATTTCATTTATGGTTAGACTCACGCCCTCTACGCCCACTGAGCCTTTATTTGACATCAAGCTCATAGCATCGCGCGGCAAGTCGATGTAAAAATCAACCCCATTCTCATTCTTTTTGATATTTGAAATTTTACCGATAAAATCGATATGTCCTTGCATAAAATGCCCATCTACTCGGTCTCCTAGCCTCATCGCTGGCTCAATATGCACTCTTTCTTTTAAATTTTCAACCGCGATATTTGCCCTACTCTCTGCGCTTAGCTCCACACTAAAGCTATCTTCATGTAGTTTTATTACGCTCAGGCAAGCACCATTTACAGCAATGCTATCGCCTAAATTTGGACGAAAATTTGCCTTTAGCCTTAAAATATTTTGTGAATAACTAACAACCTGTGCGATCTCACGAATCAAGCCATTAAACATATTTTGCCTTTAAAATTTTTAAGGATTTTACTAAATTTTGCCTAAATTTGGGCATTACCATCTTTGATTATTTTATATATTTAAGTAGATAATTGTATAAATGGCAGTAAATTTTTGGTAATCGTACCAAGAATGCTAATAAAAATTTATTGTGTAACCCTAGTATAAAATTTCTCTATAAATTTTAATTTTTATCTTTTGTAAATTTGGCAGCCTTAGCTTGTCTGTAAAATTAGCCACGTCTTGCTAAAATCGCGTGCTACCAGATCATCCTTCTTTATCCATAGATAAATTCTGCCCTCTCCGTCCCAGTCCATATCGCCCTCATCATCACTATCTATCTGTAAAAGTAGTTGCCACTGGGCAACATTTTTCTCAAATTCTGCTATTCTTGGGTGGTGATAAGCACTACTATCACCGCAACTAAGCCCATTTGTAACTAGCTCACACTCTAGCTCCATACCATCTTGGACATTATCAGAGTGCCCAAGGAGCTTATTTTCTTTAGCCTGCCAGCTTGGCTCAATAACCTCATGATAAGCCTCCCACTCAGCCTCACTAATTTTACTAAATGGTACAATCGAGCTTTGTAAATTTGGCAAATTTATCTCATTTTTAAAGCTGAGCAAGCGCGCATTAAATGTAGAATTTTCTCCCTCTAAACTCTCCGCTCTTCTGCGAGAAAGTGGCCCATCATTTACATCAGAAAAGATCACTGCAAAGCCGTTTTTATCGGCAGGATCATAGCCCCAAACACGCAAATTTCTATCATAAAAAAGATAGAGCATTCCGCTTTTTGGCAGTAGTGAGTCAATGTCAAATTTGCTAGCTTCAGCAAAATTTATCTGTGCCACAAAACTCAAAGCGCCGTTTTCATTTGAAGGCCACGATAAACCATCTGGTAGATCTGGCGAGCCGCCAAATTTAGACGCTCCAACGGCGATATCATCGTCATTTTTAGCTTGGGTATCTATCCTTATGGCATTTCTTGCTAGTGGCGATAAAAGCTTAAAAAGTTCATCCAGCCCACGTTTTTTACAACCTTTAGAAATTTTTATAATATCCATATTTTCCTCTTTAACAAGCATCAACGTATATATGATACTTCTTACAATGCAAACAACGAAACAAATATCCGGCAATATCGCCAGCTTTAACAAGATGTTCGCGTAGCATTTTATCGTCATATTCGGCTCTTTTTGCGTAGTCCTCAAAAACCTCGTCTGCTATACCCATTTCTTCAAGCTCTTTTGTGCCAACGTTACCTAAAAATTCGCAGTAATCATCACAACAAACTATCCAATGCTCGCCCTGCCAGCTCTCGTAGCCCGGGGTTCTTCTAAAAAGTTCGTCATCCTTTTTAGCATCACTTGTAGTTAGTTTATCAGCATCTTGCACAAATGTTGCGTCAAATTTCTTAGCAGCCTTACCACTAGAAATACAAGTAGGACAAAGATACGAAATATCCTGCTCGCAATAAATGCTACCGCTATAATAAACTTCAGTATCTTTGCCACAACACTCACACAAGATACTAATATCATCTTTAAATGCGCCAGTTTTTAAAGGGTTAGGATGGTAGATAAATTTTGGTAGTGTGGAGGCTTTATCTTCTTGAGCCAAAATTTGACCTCTACTTTTTGGGCGAGGCAGCGCCCATTTATCATTTTCGTCAATGAATTGCACTAGATAGCCAAGTGTCTTTAGCTGCTTTTTATCACTTTTGTCATGTATTTTTAAAAGTAAGTCGTAAGCACTCTTTCTCATAGATAAAAGCTGATAAACATCGACTAAAACATACTTTGCGTGAATGTCATCACAATTTTCCAACTCTTCTTTAAACTGATAGAGCGCCTCAATACTAGAAGCATTGCCATTATTTTTATAATATTCTTTTGAAAGAGTGATATATTTTTCTTGAAATTTATTCATTAATACTCTTTATATGGATTTGATATTAACAATTTTAGTGTTTAAATCTTAAAGATATAAAAGCTAGTGTAAAAATTATGGCCGTTAAAGCGACTAAATTTATACCGATTTTTAAATTGTTTTAGTATTTTAGTAGATGATGCCACAAACAAATTTGATAAATACTCTTATAAAATTGTTGTGACTATAAATTTATTCTTCAAATGCTCCGATAGAGAGAATTTTTTCTATTCTTTTTGCAACAAGATCATTTATATCAAGCTTTTCAAGCTCAGCTAGCTCTGAGATAAAATAATTTGCAAGTGCTTTTGCAGCACCATCTTTATCTCTATGGGCTCCATTTATCGGCTCATCTATAACGGCATCAATCAGCGATAAACTTTTTAAATCATCAGCTGTTATTTTCATAGATTTTATAGCTTGTTCTTGTTTAGCTGGGTCATTCCAAAGTATTGCCGCACAGCCTTCTGGAGAAATAACTGAAAAAACGGAGTTTTTCATCATGGCAAGTCTATCAGCCACACCAATAGCTAAAGCACCGCCACTTCCACCTTCGCCGATAACAACAGCAATTATTGGAGTTTTTAAATTTGCAAACTCGAATAAATTTCTAGCTATAGCTTCACTTTGTCCTCGCTCTTCAGCTCCAACACCTGGATATGCGCCTGGAGTGTCTATGAGAAATAAAATAGGTAGATTAAATTTCTCAGCCATTTTTGCAACTCTAAGAGCTTTACGATAACCCTCAGGATGAGGCATACCAAAATTTCTTCTTAATTTGTTTTTAGTGCCACGGCCTTTTTGCTCGCCTATAACGACAGTCTTTTTGCCTCCGATATAGCCGATGTAGCAAACTATCGCTGGATCATCTCTAAAAGCCCTATCTCCATGAATCTCATATCCATCAATTAAAAACGCATTAATATAATCAATAGAATATGGTCTATCTGGATGACGAGCAAGTTGTAAACGTTGATATTCGTTTAAATTTTTATATACTTTTGAGATTTCTTTAGATAGGTTTTTATTTAAAATTTCAACAGCATGTTCATCGCCTCTGATCTTAGCATTTGCTATGTCTTCATCAATTTGCTTTATGCTCTTTTCAAAATCTAAATAATTTGACATCTTAATCCAACTTTTTAAATATCACGACACCATTCGTGCCGCCAAAGCCAAATGAGTTACTCATAACAGCTTTTATATCAGCTTTTCTAGCTTTATTTGGAACGTAGTCTAGATCGCACTCTGGATCAGGAGTTTCGTAGTTTATTGTTGGAGGGATAATGCCGTCTCTCATTGCCATTATAGATATAACTGCCTCGATAGCACCAGCACCACCTAGACAGTGTCCAGTTTGACCTTTTGTTGAGCTAACTGGTGGACATTTATCACCAAAAACCGCTTTTAGTGCCGCAGTCTCATTCTTATCATTTACAGGTGTTGAAGTACCGTGCGCATTTACATAATCTATCTTTACACCTTTTGCCATATCAAGTGCTTGTTTCATCGCACTTAATGGACCTTCAAGTGTTGGTGACGTGATATGATGAGCATCTCCACTCTCACCAAATCCAACCACTTCAGCATAAATTTTAGCACCTCTTGCAATAGCCGACTCATACTCTTCAAGCACAAGTGCACCGGCTCCTTCACCCATTACAAAACCATCACGATTTGCGTCAAATGGCCTTGATGCCTTACTTGGTTCATCATTTCTAGTTGAGAGAGCTTTCATTGCTGCAAAGCCACCTATGCCTACACCACAAATAGTAGACTCAGCACCGATAACTAACATATTTGTTGCTTGACCGATCATAATGCATTTTGCAGCTTGCGATATCGCATGAGTGCTTGCTGCACATGCTGTTACGCTAGACAAATTTGGACCCTTAAGTCCGTGATTTATAGAAACTATGCCACCTAGCATATTTACAAGTGCAGATGGAATGAAAAATGGTGAAATTCTCTTTACGCCTTTTTCAAAGTATGTGATTGAATTTTTTTCAATATTTGGCAAACCACCTATGCCAGCTGCCGAACTAACGCCAAATTTATGAGCATCAAACTCTTTAAAATTTGCATCAGCCATAGCTTCATTAGATGCTTTTATGCCAAGCTGTATGAAACGATCTACTTTTTTCACCTCTTTGCCGTCCAAAATACTATTTGGATCAAAATCAGTTATCTCTGCAGCAATTTTAACAGGAAAGTCACTTACATCAAAACTTGTGATCTCTTTCACACCTGTTTTACCCTCACAAATAGCCTTAAAAGAGCTCTCTTTATCAAGACCAAGTGCGTTTATCATGCCTATACCAGTTACAACGACTCGTTTCAATACATCTCCTTAAATCAAACTGTGCAAATTTAAATTATTTACCTAGTTTTTCTATATAATTTACAACGTCTTGAATGCTTATTAATTTCTCTGCTTCGCTATCAGGAATTTCTACTTCAAATTTCTCTTCTAAAGCCATAACTAGCTCTACAACGTCAAGTGAATCAGCGCCTAAATCTTCGATGATTTTAGACTCTAGTTTTACTGCTTGTGGATCTACACTTAGTTGCTCTACAACTACGTCTCTTACGTCTTCAAATACTGCCATTTTAAGGTCTCCTTATAAAAAATGTCTGTTATCTTATAATATTTACGCTTTTATTTATTTTAAATTTCAAAACTTGTCTGAAATTTACCTACATGTAAAGTCCGCCATTTATTTTAAGCGTCTCGCCAGTTACGTAGCTTGCGTGATCACTTAGTAAAAACGCCACTGACTCAGCTACTTCACTAGCACTGCCGAAACGTTTTAACGGGATGTTATCGCTATAAGTTTTTTTCACCTCATCACTTAGTCCATGCGTCATATCAGTCTCAATAAAACCAGGAGTTACACTATTAAAGCGGATATTTCTGCTTGCACCCTCTTTTGCAAAGCTCTTGCTCATGGCGATTAGTCCACCTTTGCTAGCTGAATAATTAACCTGT
Source organism: Campylobacter concisus (assembly GCF_002092845.1). Lineage (GTDB taxonomy): Bacteria > Campylobacterota > Campylobacteria > Campylobacterales > Campylobacteraceae > Campylobacter_A > Campylobacter_A concisus_AQ. The sequence goes on along the minus strand of NZ_LVXF01000038.1, from coordinate 111,215 downwards.
CCTGCATTTCCCATCTCACCAACGATAGATGCGACATTTACGACCGCTCCAAAGCGCTTTTTGCTCATCACTTTCAAAGCCTCTCTACATCCTATGAAAGCTGAAGTTAAATTTGCATTTATCACATCTGTAAATTCGCTAGTTTTCATGCGAAGCGCTAGCTTATCGTTTGTGATGCCAGCGTTATTTACAAGGTAGCTTAGCTCGCCGTCGCTATCGACTATCAAATTTATACCTTTTATAAACTCATCTTCGTCAGTTGCGTCAAATTTTATCACTGCAGCCTTGCCACCATTTTGCTCGATCTCAGCCTGCAAAGCGTCTGCTATCTCAGGCTTTGAGCGGTAATTTATCCACACTTTTAAGCCCATATTTGCAAGCGTCTTTGCGATCTGTGCGCCGATACCTCTACTTGCACCTGTTATTAGCACGTTTTTTCCGCTAAATTTCATAAATTCTCCTTATTTTTCTAATTTTTCAATGATTGTAGCTTATATAAGCTTAACGTCTAAATTTTATCGTTTCTTTCCCACCTTATCTTTTTGCCAAAACCAAGGACATTACTCGTAAATTTTAGTTTTTCAAGGCTTATAGACCAAATTTTTGGATTCATTGCCTTTGAATAAAAAAACCTTTTGAAATAAATTTCTATTTCGTTTTCTTTAGCTTCTCTCATCACTCCTTGAAACTGTACGCCCTCTATCTTGCCAACAATCTTTGTATCAAGAGCGACCGTACCAGCAACAAGCTTTGAGTTTTTTAAAAATTTAACATGTGAGCTCTCATCAGAGCTAGCTAACAAAAGGCTAAAATTTAGCTCATCAAAGGCGTAAAATGCGCTAAAAGCATAAGGCTGCCCCTCATCATCAATGGTGCAAACACTTGCAAGATGCATCTTTTTTAAAAATTTTACTATCCTCTCATCCATCTAAATTCCCCTAAAAATGTCAAGAATGGCTTGAAATTTAAAGATGACTATGGCGATTATTAGCACCCAAAGCGTAAAAATAATAAGCTCTATTAGAGTAAATTTATCTTTTGCGACCTTTTTAAAAACAAGCATCGTTAAAAATGCCCCTAAAAAGCCGCCGATTAGCGAAAAATAGTGGATCGCATTAACCTTTACAAAGCTTGGCAAAAGCCCTTTAAAAAATAGTGAAAACATCAAAATAGCAAGCAAATTTGCAAGTATCAAATAATAGCCAACGACTGGTAAAACTGGGTAGAGCCTAGCAAAGCCAAAGCTTAAAACAGTGATAAGCATAAGCAAAAAGATCCTAGTCCCAAAACAACACATCGCCCGTCCTTTTTTGACGCATTTTACAAAATTTTGCTTTATGAAATTAAAATTTTGCCGATTTAGCCTCAAAAGGATTTAAAAATGCAAACAAATTTTTACTCTCAAGGAAGCTACAACAACATGAGCTTTTCGATGAAAACTAGCTCAGGCGATGAGATAAGCTTTTCGATGTATGACAACAAAAGTTTGGAATTTTCCAGCCAGAAAAATGGCACTTCTAGCCAAAGAAGTCTTACTCTCACGCACGAATACGGCTATGAGTTTTTATATAAAGGAAACGGCATAGACGAGCAAGATATGAAAGAGATCGAAGAGGCGATGAAGCAAATTCGCCCACAAGTTGATGAATTTATGAAAAACGTCAAAGAGGGCGACAAGATCGCTGGTAGTAGCCAAAGCATAAGTGATCTTTCAAACAAGATCAAGCAGATGCTGCCTGACGCAAAAGATCTAAATCACAAAAATTTCATAAATGACAATATGCTAAAGATGTTTGACGAACTTTTAGCTAAAAATAATGCGAACAAAAATCTACTAAGTGCGACAAAAAGACTATTTGATACCTTACTTGACGAGAGCAAAAAAGTATCTTACTATGCGTAAATTTAGGGCCTTTTGGCTCTAAATTTTTATAAGTGCTTCTTTCTCAAAAAAGAGGTGCGACAAGACTATCACGAAATAAAGCTGAAAAAATAGTCCCACAAGCGGCACAAGCGAGATGAGATAAAACAAAAGCGTAAAAGCTATAAATTTTATCCCGCCACCTTCAAGCAGTGCTAGCTCAAATTTATCACTATCAAGAGTGTTTGAGCCAACGTCTATCAGTAAAAGTTTGTAATAGATATAAAAAAACGGCACATTTATGATGAAAAAATTTAATACTGGTACAAATAAAAGCGGTAGGCAAACGAGCAATATCCCAAGAAATTTCATAATCTCAATCATCATCACCTTTAGCACTCTAGCCGTGCTAGCCTCGCTTTTAAGCACGTAGTTGTAGTGCCTTTTGTTTATCTCTTTAGCCACAACTGGTGTTAAAAAGCCAGCTACGATTAGAGCAATCACGATGCTAACAATGATCGTTAAAAAGGTGCTCAGAATATAAAAAAGTATACTAACTATCCATTTTGTGGCGCTAAAGCTTAAAATTTTAATAGCGATAAAAGAAAGCGCCGAGTTTGTCTCTAAAAAGGTAAAATTTTCATTTTTGGCACTATCACTTAAAAAATCAAATATCTCACCGCCACCCCAGATCGTAAGCCACGCAAGACTAAAAATACTAAGGCAAAGCGGCAAGATGGATAGCACTATAAATTTGGCTGTAAAAAAATCTTTAAACCCAAGGCGAAGAAGGTTTATCATTTCACCTTTTTATATTCATGCTCAAGTGCTGCGTAAATTTCACCTATCTTACTAACGCCATTTGACAAAATTTCACTCATCACTTCATTATCTTCGCGTCCGTTCCAATTTTTCTTATAGCTACCTTCTTTGTAGCCATTATTTTGACGGAAGCGATTTAGCACGTTTTTAGCGATGTAGCACTCATAAAGTGAGTATAAATTTACGCCACATTTTAAAGACATAGAGAAGTAAATTTTTAAAATATCAAATATATCGTAGTCAAACCCGCTGCACTCATGTATAAGCATCTCAACATCATTCATTATCTCATAAATGCTCTCGTCTTCGATCTTTAGTGGCTCTTTGCAAAACTCACTAAATCCGCTTGATTGACAAATATCATCAGCTAAAGTTTCTATATCCCCAAGCTGTTTTGATTTATAAATTTGCAAAGCCAGACTCATTATAAAGTGCCAGATATCAACAACTTCTATGCGTAAATTTTGCTCATCAGTCTTAGCATCGATGCTCTTCCAGTGTTTCCATGCAAAGCTATCAATCAGCTCAGCGCACTCCATATATATGCAGCGTCTCCAGCTAATTAATTTATTTTTATTAGTATAACCATTTTCCCAGCCAAGTCCATTTGTCTCATCATTTAGGCTTTGCTGCATCTTTAACATCTCTAAAATAATCGTTCTTTCATTCATTTTAGGCCTTTTAAAATTTTAAAGGATTATAACAAAAAATTATTAAATGCCACGAGACAAGCTTGACTTAAATCATTTTATGTATAAAATTTAGGAGCTAAAATAGGCAAAAATTTCAAAGGAGAAAAAATGAGAGAAAAAGATCTAGTGGTTTGCAATGTTTGCGGACTAAAAAGCAGTGATGATACAAATGCAGTTTTTATCCACGCTCATAAAAATGGCGAAGAAGTTGATATCTGCACCAGTTGTGTTCCAAGCGTAATCCATGGCTCAGGCATGGTTGTAAAATCAAACGAAGAGATAAAGGCTGAAATTTAAGCTTTAGCTATCATTTGAGGATCTTGTCTTACAAGGTCTTCAAATTCTTCTGCACTCATAGGACGAGATAAGAAAAGTCCTTGCACCTCATTACAATCAAGCTCTTTTAAGAAACGAATGTCTTCTTCTTTTTCTATGCCTTTTGCGCCAACTTTTATCTTCATTGCCTTTGCTAAATCGATAATTGCAGATACGATTTGTGCATCTATTTTGCTATTTGATGCTTGAGCAACAAATTCACTCGCTATTTTTATACGCTTAACACCGTATTTTCTAATATAAATAAATGAAGTATATCCGGAGCCAAAATTATCTATGCAAACATTTATATTATTTTCTTTAAGAATAGAAAAAATTTTATCAAGCGTCTTAGTATTGTTTGTCCATATTTCTTCGCCAAATTCTATTTCAAAAAGCTCTGGATTTATATGATGCGAACGTAAGCTAGAAACAAAATCTAAAACAAATTTTTCTGATTTACTTTGAATCTGCGCAACATTTATGCTTATTTTTGGTATCAAGAGTTTTTCTTTTTGCCATATATCTATATACTCTATAGTCTTTGAAACCAAAAGCGAGCAAATATCGTTTAAAATATCACTATTTACATTGACCTCTTTCATAAATTTGCTTGCTTCCATCAAGCCAAATTTTTCTGACTTCCAATATAAAAAAACCTCCGCATAGATCATTTTTTCGATTTTTAGATCAAATATTGGTTGAAAATATACATGAAGGTCTTCTTGTAAATTAGCTTTTTTAAGTGCGATCTCAATACTTGAGCTTAGGTGCATTTCATTGCTAATTTTATCACTATAAACCATAGGATTTAAAGCTGGATTTTTCTTGGCGTAATACATTGCCATATCTGCATTTTTTATAATATTTCTTGGATTTGACGAGCTATTTTTTGTTGCTACGTCTATGCCTATTATGCACTTAAGTCCAAAGTGATATCTATCTATTTGAATTGGTTTTTCAATAGCATCTTTTAAGGCAATTCCAAGATTTAAGCGTTTTGTATGACTATTTATCTCCATTTTTGCTAGTACGATAAATTCGTCCGCACTAATCCTTGCTATGGCTTCTTGTCTATTGCAAACTTCAAGTATCCTTTTTGCAACTAGCTTTAAAATTCTATCGCCTATTTCATGCCCGTAAGATGTATTTATGCTTTTAAAACGGCTTAAATTTATATAATAAACTGCGTTTTCCTCATCTTCGGAGATGCTTTTGCACATTCTTTCAAGCTCATTTACTATAAAATTTCTATTACCAAGATCTGTCAGATAGTCTTTCTCGGATATATCTTGAAGTCTTAAATTTGCGAGCATAAGTTCATTGGTTCGCTCATGCATCGACTTTTCCATCTCTCTATGAAGATTTCTCTCATAATCTAATATTTTTCTACTTGCGATAGAGCTTTTAACGTAGTAATTAACAATAGCATTTACAACCAAGATAAATAGTGAGATAAGTGCGCTAAAAGATGTTAGATCTTCTTGTAATAGCAAAGGTAGAACTATTATTATTGGTAGCCATTTTGATCCTATTGAGATATCTTTATCGGTATTTGTAACATATTCGTTTTTAGCTTTTAAATGAAAAGCTCCTATCATCAAAAAAAAGAAAGGAACGATATACAATAAATCTATTTTATGGCCAAAATTTACATTTGAGATCTGACTATAGAAAATAAATAAATTTAGCATCGCAAATAAAATACTAGCTGATATAAGGTAAAAGCCGCTAATTTTTATATGAAGCAAACTGCTTGTAAAAATTTCACTTAAAGTAATAAAAAGTATAAGAAAATTTATGGCTACAATAGAGAGAAAAACGATATTTGACCTATTATTTATCATCGATGAAATATCTATTTCGTCAAAAATACCATATATTAACATTGCTATTAAAAAAAAGACACTTATGCTATCCATAATAATGGCTAGTTTTTCTTGACTGGCTGCAAATTTAGAATACAAAAATATACTAATGCCAGCCAAAATAGATATCATCGGCAACATAAAAAACACATCAAGATACGCATAAGAACTATGAGCCCGCAATAGTACATCTTGATTTAACACCATTAATGCATCGCAAATAGACCATAAAAAAACACCAAAACATATTGCAAGCCAATGCGTTATTTTGGTTTTTACTTTATCCATTGAAGTATAAATGCCAAAAGTTATTATAAAGAAACTAAGCAAAATAGATATTTTTCCAATTAGATTATAGTCTAGCAAAGATGCTAATAGTGCAAATACGAATAGAGCTACAACTGCAACTAAGATCCATTTTCGCATGCCAGTTATAGATGATTTTGATATTAAAAAAATAGTGTCCCTCTCCTAAGAAATAGTCCAAATTATACAAAAATTGACTTTGCTTTTGGTTATAATTTCCCAAAAATTTTAAAATTCACAAAGGTATCTTATGAAGTGCAATATCGTCATAAATGGACAAAATTTAATAGATTATAAATCTTTTATCTTATTTTTCTCAAAGGCAGCAAGAAAGCAGTATTTTATAAACACATTTATGATATTTACTGAAGCCATCATAGCTGGTTTTGTTGCTGATATGCTATTAAAAAGTAAAATTTTTACTGTTATTGGGGCTGTTTTTGCTATATTTTGGATCATTTTTTATCCTATTTTTTTAAAAAGAAGTCGCATAGCTGCATTAAAGAGAATTGAAATTTCAGACGTTCAAAAGCAAATGAATTTTGAAGTAAATGAGAAATTTCTGGCTTACTATGAAGGCGAACCCAAAGAAAATGAAAAATTTGACCTAAATGAAGTTAGTGAAATTTATGAGCTAAAAAATATCTTTATCATTTTTTTAGAAGAAAAAATTCATCTAATAATCCCAAAAGATGAAGTTAGCTCAAAAATGATAAATGAGCTGGCCAAACTTTGCTATAAAGATATTTTGAAATTTGAAAATTTTAGCGCAAAAAGCGTGCTTAAATAGCACTTATTATAAGCTTTTCAAAATCCTCTGCACTCATTGGCTTGCCCCAAAGATACCCTTGCACCTCATCGCATCCAAGCTCTCTTAAAATTTCAAGCTGGGTTTCATCTTCGACGCCTTCAGCAATAGTCTTTAGCTCCACATTTTTAGCCAAAGCTATAACGCTTTTTACTACGTCTTTATCTATATCATTTTTAGCAATATTATCTATCAGCTCTTTAGCGATCTTTAGGCGACTCATAGGATATTTTTTGATGTAACTCATCGATGAAAAACCGGTACCAAAATCGTCTATGGATATGCAAATTCCTCTATTTGAAAGCTCAGATAACGCACTTTGCATCATCTCTTCAGCATTGACAAGACTGGCCTCAGTGATCTCGACATCTACACAAGATGGATCGATGCCGTATCTATCTATATAACTTAAAAATTTAGATGCAAAATTTATATTATCAATCTGTTTTGGTGAGATATTTATACCTATTTTTAGGTTTGTATTATATTTTTCATTCCAAAAGGCCATTTGTTTTATAGCATTTTTTGCCACCCATTTTCCTATCGCATTGATAATAGAGCTTTGTTCGGCTATTGGGATAAATTTTGATTGATCTACCGGACCTTTTATAGGAGAGTTCCACCTAACAAGAGCCTCTGCTCCTACTATTTTTTTACCTTCTATTAGATACTGAGGCTGAAATTTTAGTTCAAATTCTTCATCAAAGCTTATGCTATTTAGCAATATTTCTATGTAGTTTCTATCCTGAATCATGCTTTTTATATCACTATAAAAAACGTACTTTTCAGATGCATCTTTCTTTGCTGCTTCTAGTGCTGCTTCTGATTGCATGATAAAATCATCAGCTAAAATTTCACTAGTTTGTGTCGAGCTAATCCCTATTTTCGCATCAAGTACAATTTTATAATCATCTATAACGATTGGCTCTGAAATAGCTTTTAGTAGATAGTGCAAAAATTCTCTGCAATGCACATTTTCGTTTTGCTTGATAACAACAATGAAGTCATCTCCACCAGACCTTGCAAATAAGGAATCGTTTAGTGGTAATATTGACTCAATATTTGAAGCAAACTTTGCTATTACATCATCGCCTATATAATGCCCATATGAGTCATTTATCGCTTTAAAATGGTTTATGTCAATACTATAAATATCTATCTTTTCGCCAAGTGCCTTTGACTTTATCATCTCTTCAAGCCTTGCGATAAAATACTGGCGATTTAGAGCATTCGTTAGATAATCATATTTACTGATCCTTTGTAGGTGCCTATTTGTCTCTTCAAGCTCTTTTACTTTACTTTCTATCTGATTATTTAATACTTTTTTGATGTGTATTTCACGTTTAATTAAAATATCCATCTTTCTAACATTAGAAAATGTATAAGATAATGCCCCGTATGCAAGCAAAGTAACTAAAATAGAAAATAACCATGTCAAATTTATCTTCCAAGAGTACAAGATCATGATCGTCAAAAATGCGGCAAAAACAAATAGCTTTTGTATTAAAATTTTATCAAAATCGTTTCTAAGTGCCCTAAATTTTAGATTTGCCTCACCCTCTCTTAAATGAAGCGCAGCAACAAACAACATAAAAAATGAACTCTTAAATACAATGTCGTATCCAGAAAAGGATATTTCATCTATCCAAAAGTCCATTGTAGTGGTAAAAATATCATAAGTGCTTATTGCAATAAGCGCTATCAAGCATAAAAGTATAGATAGTCTTCTTTTTGAAAATTTAAGTGAAAAAAACGCAGTAAATGAAGTACAAAACATAAATAAATCTATGGCGATATAGCTTAGATTAAAAAAATCTTTTTGACTTAATACTTGAGTTAAATTTCTATCAAAAATCATAAACCACATAAAGCTAAAATATATTGCGGAAATAGAAACTGAGTCCACAAATACTTGCATTAAAAATAAATTTTTCAAATTTTTGATCAAAATGTAAAAAGCAGAAAATGCAAACATAAAATATGAAACTACGTATGAGATTTGTATAAAATTGACTTTAGAAAGAAATTGTTTAAGAAAATCAACCTTATCATATAGCATCCACATAGTATCTGATGCTACCCAGCAAGTAAGGCCTAGTAATATATATATCCAATATGTTTTTAAATTTTTTGTCTCTTTTAGCTTTAAAAAGATAAATAATGTGATCATAAAATCAAATAAAGCAGTAATTATGTCTTCATAAAAACCACTAGCAATAAAATAACTAACAACATATACACAAAAAAGTATCAACATAAATAAAAAAGATACTTGATTTTCGTTGCTTATTTTACTTATCATGTTCCGTCTTTATATATCTTTCTCTGCCTTTTTGGCTAAGCTTTGCCACCTTTGCCACTCGCCGCTATCATCGACGTCGTTGCCGATAGCTTCATATCTAGCGTAAAAATACTCAACAAATTTCTTACACTCTTCATCTTTTGGTAGATAGCTTTGCTCATCTTTTTGACAAAATTTCTCTAAAAATGTGCTCGCATCAACTTTTTTAGCGTATGTTTGCGCTAGATCATAGTAGTTTTCTAAGCAAATTTCTTTAAATTTAGCGTAAGCTTGCTCGCTCATATCCACACTTAGTTTGCTATCAAATTTAAGCACACCAGCTCTAAAAAGCAAGCTAAGATGTATGAGCCCCTCGCAGTAGTATGCCCTCACCTCATCGACCTTTCGCCACGCAATAAGCCCAACCGCACGGGCGATTAGCTCGTGAAAGACAGCCATTTTATACTCCGCCTCTTCGTGCAAGAAGAAATTTACTAATCCACCAGTCGTCGCCTTATACTCTTCTATAAATTTAAAGACGCCACTTTTATTCATGCTCATCTCAGTATCAAGCCCGATAAAGAGGATGTGTCCAAACTCATGGCCGATCGTTGAAATTTCATAGACTTTTTTCCAAATTTTTGGCTTTAGAAATAAAATTTCCCTACCAAAATCCAAAAATTCCTTGCTAAAAATTTCAGCCCCAAGCTTCATAAAAGGCTTTGCCTTGGCACTTTCGTAGACGTGATTTACAAAGGCAAAAATTTTCTTACCACATTTTGCACTCACACTCTCATCATTTGGCACGACCTGAGCGCTAAAAAGTCCGTTTAGCTCCGCACCATAATAAATCATCGGCACGCTTATATAAAGCTGCGTTCTAGCGATATTTTCGCTAACTGCCCTATTTGTCCCAGCGTTATCAAATTTTATCTTTTCACAAACACTTTCGTAAGTTTTTGCCACTTTTTCTTTAAATTTAAGCTCATCAATACCCTCGCTATCAACAAGCCTGATATCCCACTCAAGTGCAACTGCGTGCGTGTAAGCGTCCTCGTAGTACTCTAGCGGATGGCCTGGCTGAAGTGCGCCTTTTACATCCATCCACGCTATCTCGGCCTCTTGCCATGCATTTATCACCTTTGCATTGTCCTCTTCGCAAAAGGCGTTTTGTAGTTTTTCAAGGTATTTTACGTAAGATTTTTGCTCGTCGTTTTTGGCTAAATTTCTTAAAATTTCAAGATTTTTAGTAAAGACTTTTTTAAGCTCCCTCACCTCATCTTTAAAAGCGAGTGCATAAGGCAAAAAGCTAAATTTATCACCTTCTTTTACTACCGCGCCATACGTTCTATCAGCCCTAGCGCCACTAGCGTCGCACTGAAATAAAGCGTTTTTAGTGATAAACTCATTTGCCTGGCTTAAATCTTTAAATTTAGCCTCAAACTCTTTGTTTGTAGTGTCGATAATACGATCCTGCCATGAAATTTGCCACGCATTTAGACTAAGCCCAAGTTCATGCATCGCCTGCACAAAGGCTTGGTTAAATGGATCTAAAATTTTCTCTTCTTTGGCCTTTTCTAAAAGCTTGGCGTGCAGATTTTCATATAAATTTCTAACGTAGCCATACATTAAATTTAGCACTCGTTTTTGGTCATCTTCGCCTAAATTTAGCTTTTTTAGCTCATTTTGAAGCGGATCAACTTTAAGATCTACTATCCTTCTTGCAAGGGCTAGTTTCTGACTTGGTGTGCCAGCAAGGCCACAAATTTTAACAGCCTCGTTTATGATATCATCGTCTAAATTTTTATAAATAGCATTTAACTTGTTTTTTTGCTCTTTTGTGAGTTCATTTAATCTTTTAAAATCGTTCATTTTTTCATCCCCTGAAGTTGCAAGATTTTAGCATAAAGCCTTAAAATTTGCTACAATCAACCAAAAATTTTAACATCTAAAAGGCAAAAAATGGATATTTTAAAGGATTTTGGTGAGCCACGTATCAAACAAGTTATGTTGCCAAAGGACACAAACTCGGCTGGAAATATTTTTGGTGGCTGGATAATGAGTCAGATAGACCTTGCAGGTGCACAAGCTGCAAGAGAAATTTCTCCCGAACGCGTTGTGACAATTTCTATGAAAGAGATCATTTTCAAGCAACCAGTCTTTGTTGGCGATGTGTTAAGCTGCTACGCTAAAATCATCTCTGTTGGCAAAACTTCGATAACAACGCAAATAGAAGTGACTGCACTTAGGCTAAATGACGGTGGCTTTAGAGAGACTATACATGTCACAAGCGCTATTGCAACTTACGTAAGCGTGACGAAAGATGGACTTAAAAAGCCAATCGATGAGAAGCTAAAACAGCTTCATGGATTTTAAAAATTTGGTTGCATTTTATGCAACCTTCCTTGAAAATTAATACTACTTTTAAAAATTATTGAAATTTAAAAATTAAAAAGCAAAAATTTCAACTTGATTAAATACTTTCTAAGATAAAATCCAAAACTACTTTTGGGAGAATCATGAAAAAGTCGCGTCTAGGTCTTTTGCAAACACAAATCACAAAGATCCTAACTCAAAATGAGCTTGATAAATTTGAGTATAAAGAGCTACCAAAAACAAGCATAATCTACACAGAAGAGATCAAGATCATCATCTTAAAAAGTGGCTGTGCAAAGCTCTCATTTTTTGAAGATGGAGAGGAATTTATCCTTTATCATTTAGAAGCGAGCAACATCGCCGTGCTTGATGATAATTGCGCTTTTGAAATACTTGAAGATGCTGAAATTTATGCTATAAATTTAAACAAAATAGGTGAAATTTTATCAAATTCAAATGTCGCAGATGAGATTTTAAAAGCTGTATTAAATGCAGTGATCGTGCAACGCCAAATCATAAAATCCATACTTTTTGAAGATGCAAAAGGTAGGATTGCAAATTTTTTGATCGAGCTTGCAAAGGAGCAGGATCTAAAGCAAAATGGATATCACTACATATTTTTACCATTTTCTCTAAAGGTGCTTTCAAGCTTTGTGGGGCTCAAACGACAAAGCGCTTCAACTGCTTTTAATGAGCTTATAAAAGATGACATCATAAGAAAGATCACACCACACGAGTTTTTAATAATTGATTATGAAAAACTTGAAAGTTACACAAACTAAAAATCAAAAATTTTTATAATAGCTAGCAAAGAGTAGTCTTAGAGGATTAGTCTTTGCCAAGAAGCAAAGACTAAAAATTTTTAAGCTTTTTTCTTCATATCAAATTTATTCGCCATAAAGCCAACTAAACCAACAAAGAAAAGTCCGCCACAGATATTACCAAGTGTAACTGGAACTAAGTTTTTACCGATGAAATTTCCCCAGTTTAAAACTTCTAGTTTTTCAGCCGTAATTCCATGTCCTAAAGCTGCAGCTGCAGCAGCGATATCTCCGCCGTTTGCTGCTATATAGTGAGCTTTTGAGATGATGGCTTCAGTGATGATGAACATATTTGCCACGCAGTGCTCCATAGAGCAAGCTACAAATGCGCCGATCATCCACATAATAGCAAAGAATTTACCAGATAGATTGCTCTCACTTGTCGCAGTCCAAATAGACATACAAACAAAGACGTTACAAAAAATTCCGCGGATAAATAGCTCATGAAATGGTGCTGTAATCTTGCCAATACCAGCTGGTATAAAGTGCTGTAAGATGTAGCCATCATACTTTAGTGGCAAGCCTGAATAGTAGTACATATAAGCGATCAGTGCGCCGCCAACGAAGTTAAATATCCAAACGATAGCCCAGTATCCGATAGTCTTACCTAGTTTTAGCTTTCCTTCATATGCGCTAACGCCACTTAAAACTGAGCTTGTAAAAAGATGTCCGCCATAAAAGACAACCATCATAAGGCCACAGCTAAATGTGATACCGCCGATAAAATTTGAAAGACCAATAGACTGATTTTCAGCCATACCAACTGTCGAGTGAGCCCAAAAAATATCACCCATAGCAATAGCAGCTCCAGCCATGATAGCAAGGAAGATAATACTAGTAAGCGGCATATGAGCCTTATGCTCCATAGAGCTTGAGACCGCTTGAGCGGTTTCTGCCGGATTTAACATCACATTCTCCTTTTTATTTTCAATCTCGCACATGAGCCAGGCTCATCTTTGCGACCAAAGTTTAACACTTTGTAAAATCACTAAAGTCAAATCAATGCTTGCGATTAAAAGCAAAATTTTGCCTTTAGTAACCAAAAAGACTAAATTTAGCTATTTGCTAAATTTAACCGACTAAATTTTTATCAATCTCTACAATTCTTAAAAAAGCTTTTCTGGCACTTTTTTTAGCCTGCTCGCTTAGTCCTTCTTCAAAATTTAAGACATTTTCGAGCAATACGCTAATGCCTAAAAAAAGCGTCTTTGGGCAAATTTTTCGCAAATAGCTTAAAAGCACTGGCGTTGGGAGGTTGTGAGTTGAGTAGATGTAATCTCTATCGTCACTTAGGTCGAAAAACTCTATCTTATCCTCATCAAAGCCGCTCATCGCATCAACTACTATCAAGATATCAGGTGCAAATTCTCTAATAGCTGAAAATTCATTCTCAGGCACATCTTGCCCAAAAAAGACCTTCCATTCTTTTAGCTCGTGCTCCACGATGCGACCTACTTCATTGCCCACATCATCATCGCCACGCATAGGATTACCGATGCAAAGGATGGCTTTTTTCATCAAAAGTCCTTCCTAAGCACGATATATCCCTCTTTTAAATTTGCCAAAATTTCTTTAAGCTTACACTCACAAAGCTGTGGCAAGAGTTTAGCGATATGCTCGGCAAAAATTTCAACTTCAAAATATTTGCTTAAATTTCCGATTTTAAATTTCACGTATTCGCCTGAGTTTTTGATCATCTCGTCAAATTCCTCATCGCTTAGCTCTAAAATTTTCTCGCTAAAATCAATCGTGCCAACGCCATGTCCTACGCAAGTGGAGAAAATTTTTATCTCCTTTAGCTCGCGTGGAAGTTTGTCATTATCGTCCATATGCCTTTTTGTAAGCTTATAAACTTGTATCATCTCTTACTCCAAACCTCGCTATCAACGTCTATCGCAAAGCTTTTATCAGCTTTTGCATATTTTAGATAGACATCATTATGCAAAAGCCCCATGCACTCAGCATATCTAGGATCTTCCTCTTTTTTGATAGCTGTAAGCACAGCCTCTCTTGAAATGCTTGGGTCATGGACATCTTTTGAGCATTTGATAGCATTCATATATTTTTCAAAAAGGATTCTACCAAAGATATAGCTCATTAGTCTTCTGCTTTCAGCTTGCAAGTCACGCTCGAACAAGATATCGCCTATAACCGACTTCTCAACTGAAGGTGGCAATGTATTATCTTCTTCATAGCTTTTTTTATGAAGCTTTTGATCTATGATACCAAGAGCCATGCCAAGGCCGTAAATAATGCTTGCTGGGTGTGGAGGACAGCCTGGGATATAGACATCGACTGGGATTATCTTATCGATGCCGCCCCAAACGCTATAAGCGTCGTGGAAAATTCCGCCACTGCTTCCGCACGCACCAAGAGCAACTACGATCTTAGGATCTGGAGTCGCTTCATAAGCACGAAGAAGTGGATAATACATCTGTCTTGTTACAGGACCAGTACAAAGCAAAATATCAGCGTGTCTTGGGTTTGCTACAAGCTTAAAGCCAAAGCGCTCAGGATCCCACATCGGCGTAATAGCTGCAAAAATTTCTATCTCACAGCCGTTACAGCTTCCGCAGTCGATCCTATAAACGCTAAAGCTTCTTTTGATATTTTTTAGATGCTCTAGCTTTGCAGTTAGATCATTTGCTGTTTTTATGTCCTCTGGAACTTGATATAGACTCATTTTATAGCCTCCTCAATGCCTTTTGTTAGCCTCTCAGCAGATTGATTTTTCTTGCACTCTGGGCAGATGTAAAGGTAGTCTTTTGCCTCTTCAAGTCTGCCTGGGAGTAAATTTGCTGTGCCAAGCTTTTCAAGTGTGAAATTTATAAGCCTTTTTGGCGTAAATGGCTTGCCGCAGCATTTGCAAGTTTGCATCTCAAGCTCGCCTCTTTGTATAAGAGCGCTCTTGTCAAATTTAACCGCAAGCTCAAAGCTATCGCTAAGTCTTACAGCTCCAGTTGGGCAAACCTCGTCGCAGCGACCGCAAAATATGCAGCGTCCGCAGTCAAATTCCCAAACAAGCTTTGTTTGCTCCTCGTTCATCTTAAGCTCTATCGCGTTACTAGGACAAGCGATACCGCAAGCTGCACAACCTATGCAAAGATCGTATGTATAGTTTGGCTGACCACGGAAATTTTCAGGAACAATATATGGCTCAAATGGATAGGCGTATGTCGCTTTTCCATATTTTTCTGTGATGTCAAATAACTTCATCATCTTAAATCCTTTTTACTAACCCCGCCATCTTGACAGAATTTTTTAAGGTCTTTCTCTGTTAAAATTTTGCTCTTTTTAGTCCTTACATCGACTAATGTAACACGCTCAGTGCATGAGTAGCAAGGGTCAAGTGAGCAAACGATAAGCGCAGCGTCACTTATGTTGTTTCCTCTGAATTGATATCTTAGGCTTGGCCAGTTGTTATATGTTGCTGCTCTGCATCTCCAGCGATATACTTTTTGAGCACTGCCTTGCATGATCCAGTGAACATTTTCGCCACGTGGTGCTTCATCATGACCAAGTGCAAAATTTTCAGGTTTGATCATAGTCACAGGATCGATCATGATCGGAGTTTGAGGCATTAGCTCAAAGCATTGGCGGATGATGTGGATAGAGCTTTTTAGCTCTTTATATCTAACCATCTCACGAGCAAAAACATCGCAACCATGCTCAACTGCTACTTCAAATTCTATCTGTTTGAAGAAATCATATGGATGATCGTAGCGGTTATCACGTTTAAAGCCAGAGCCTCTCATATTTGGACCAACTGGGCTAAAGTCACGTGCTATTTGGCGATCTAGGATTCCTACACCTTTCCAGCGTCCGATCTGGCGTTTATCCTCCATAACTGCGTCCCAAATTTCTGAAATTTGAACATCAAGTTTATTTATGATCTCGATACCTTTTTTGATCTCTTGGTTTGTCATATCACGTCTTAAGCCGCCCATAACGACGTTACCGTATGTTTTACGTCCGCCAGTTACTAGCTGAGCTAGCTCCATAGAGTACTCACGAACCCTAAAGATGTGCATGAAAGCGTTGTAGTTACCAGTGACCTCACAAGCTAGACCGATATTTAAAAGGTGGCTGTGAAGACGCTCGATCTCAAGACAGATGACGCGTATAGCCTGAGCTCTTAGTGGAATTTCAAGCTTGATAGCTTTTTCTGCTGCTTCAATACAAGCGATAGCGTGAGCATAACCACAAATTCCACAAACGCGCTCTGCAAGATAGCCCATTTGATCATAGTTCATTCTGTTTTCAGCTAGCTTTTCCATACCGCGGTGTTGATAAAAGAGGCGGTAGTCAGCGTCGATGATCTCGTCGCCGTCACAGAAAAGTCTAAAGTGACCTGGCTCATCAGATGTGATATGTAGCGGTCCAAGTGGCACATCAACTACTGCATCACCTGTTGGGAACAAAAACTCAGAATCAGGCTCATCTCTATGATCAACCGGATCAGGGCGGTAGCGATAATCCATCGCATCTTTTCTAAGTGGATGAAGTCCATCTGGCCAGTCATCGCTTAAAACTAGACGCCTTTTATCAGGCAGACCCTCAGCTACTAGACCAAACATATCATAAGCTTCTCTTTCATACCAAACACAAGCTGGCACAAGCGGAGTAACTGATGGAAATGTCGGATCGCTTCCTGGGATAAGGGTTTTAACTGTGATAAAGCACTTATCTTCAGCTGCAAAGTCGTCCACCTCAGTCATCTTGCTACCTTCCATTGAGATAGCATAGTAAAGCGCATAGCAGCCATTTATCTGACGCTCGTCGTTTGGTATCATAGTGCTTATAAAACCACCGATATCATAATAAAGTGTTTTAACAGCTAGTGGAAGATCGTTTCTATCCACCAAAACTGTGATCTGATCGTCTGCTTGACGAGTTACTTCTAAAATTTTTACCTTTGTTTTTAGGATTTCAACAAATTTATCGCCTCTCATTTTAAAGCTCCCATCATTATATTAACACCGTTATTTACTAGCGTATAAAAGCTATCTACGTGCCATACGCCAAAGATTATGATAAGGGCACAAAGTGCTATAAGAGGTAAATTTTCAAATAAACTCATCTCTTTATTATGAACAACCACACCTTTTGGCTCGCCAAAGCTTGCCATGTTAAAGTGCGCAAAGTCAGCTATGAAAATAACTGCAAGTGCAATAGCAAATAGCGCAACTGCGATGTATTGACCACTTGTGATAGCTCCAACGAAGACGTTATACTCGCTAACAAATATAGCAAATGCTGGAACACCGACAAGTGAGCAAACAGCCGCGCCAAACATTATAGTGGTGATCGGTGCGATCTTAACCATGCCGCCCATCTTACTCATATCTTTGTGACCATAAATTCTTGCAATGTTGCCTGTTGAGCAAAATGCCAAAGCTTTTGTAAAGCTGTGAGCCAAGCAGTGGAATATCGCTGCAAATAGACCAAATTTACCGCCAACACCAAGTGCAAATGCGATAACACCCATGTGAACGATTGAGTGGTATGCAAACATTCTTTTTACGTTGTGTTGTCTGATTAGGAAAAATCCCGCTACAAAAAGAGTGATAGTTCCTGAAACGATCATTATGCCCTCAACGAAGCTAAATCCAACTGCTTGAGCTGTGATAGCATAGTATCTCAAAAGCGCTAGCATCGCACATTTTAAAAGTACGCCTGAAAGCAAGGCTGAGATAGGTGCTGGACCTTCAGCGTGAACGTCTGGTAGCCAAGTGTGAGTTGGAGCAAGACCAGCTTTTGTACCAAAACCAATTAGAGCAAATACAAAGATAAGTTTTGCTGCATCTGGGTTTAAATTTTTAGCGTTTGCCATTATGCTTGAAAATAGCATAGAAGCTTCGCCATCTCCTAGAGTACTAAATGTGGCTGAATATAAAAGAACAGTCGCATAAAGTGCAAATGCTAGACCGATTGAGCAAAGAACAATGTATTTGTAACCACTCTCTGTTGATTTTTGATCTTTGTGGATAGCGACCAAAAATACTGAAGCAAGAGTTGTTGCCTCGATAGCTGCCCACATAAACGCAACGTTGTTGCAAATAACGCTTAAAGTCATTGTAAAGATAAATACATGGCTTAATGCATAATATTTTTTAAGATCGCTTAAGTGGATGTGTCCATCTTCAAGCTCCCATCTCATGTAGTGGATAGAGTAGAAATTTACTATAAATCCAGTTACTGCTATAAGCACCAAGAAAACACAGCCTAAGCTATCTAAAAACAAAAATTTATCAAAACTATAAAAAGTTCCGCTACTTAAGACTTTAAGAACATTGTTAAGTAAAGCCACCGATGTCACAGCAGAAAACAAAACGTGAAGTCCGCTTAATACCGCATAATTTTTAGGACTCAAAAACAAGACCAAAGCACCAAGGAGCGGTAAGATAAGTATTAAAGCTAAACTATCCATCTCTAACCCCTTAAATTTGAAGCTTTAGAAGTATCTAAGCTATCATAAGCTTTATAAAATCTAATCGCTAAGACGCTCATGATGATAACGGCAAATATCGCATCTGTTAAAATTCCAAGCTCGACTAACTCATGTGAGTTATAAGCCATTAGAGCAAGGCTTAGATGGATACCGTTTTCAAACAAGCAGTAAGCTAGAATTTGTTTTATAAATGAGTTTCTTAGCATGAAGCCAAAAATTCCCATCATAAAGACCGTTCCAGCTGCGATTAGCATGATCTCTTCTTTAATAAGAGAGAATTTTAAAAATATAGGGTGGATACTCATTGAAAGAGCTAGAGAAAATCCCATAGCAATAACAGGGCTTACAAAAAATCCACCAACTGGCTCATCTTCGCTAACTACGCCAAGTTTTTTGATAAGCCAGAATAAAATTCCTGGCACAAGCAAAACTTTGGTAAAAAATGCAACGATCGCCCAAGTTTTGAGCTGCTCGGCATTAAATTTCTCAGATAGCAAGAAAAATATGCTAACTAAAAGTAGTGTCTCAATCGCATAAGCGATGATTGAGAGTTTTAAGCTTCTAAGACCAAAAACCGCAAGCGAAGTTACGATCATGCAAATGGCTAAAATATCAAGTGTTTGCATCTCACACTCCTACTACATAAAGTGTTAGTGCAACAAACGAGATAGCAAGTGCACCAAGTGCATTTTTGCGTAAAGATGAAGTCATTTTAAAGCGTGGTCCAAAGTTGTCTATAAAGACAGCCGCTACGTAAAATACTCCAGTTTTTATCACAAAAACGATAATAGCTAAGAAAGGATTGCTAAAATTCCATGGCTCAAATATAGTTAGGAAAAGTCCGATCATAGCAAACTGTTTTAATATAAGTGATGCTTGAACTAAACCAAGGTCGCTACCTGCAT
The DNA here is from genome assembly GCF_002092845.1 of Campylobacter concisus. Classification (GTDB taxonomy): domain Bacteria; phylum Campylobacterota; class Campylobacteria; order Campylobacterales; family Campylobacteraceae; genus Campylobacter_A; species Campylobacter_A concisus_AQ. Next base: position 91,709 of record NZ_LVXF01000038.1, on the reverse strand, counting down.
ACTCGCCAAGTAAGCCCTCTTGAAGCTCTTGCTCAGCTTCAGCTACGTCAAATGGTTTTCTACCGGTCTCAACATACATACACCATAAAAATGCGATAGAAGCTACGGCAAAACTTGGGATTTGATATCCTATAACGCCAGTTTTTACCATCTCTTGGATCTCAATTAAATTTGATGTTTTAGCTGCAAGCATTACTACGATTAGGCACATGATCATAACTGGCTCGACATATACGCCTAGCATTTGCTCCCTGCCGCCGCCTGTTGCTGCAAATGGGTTGCCGCTATCCATTGAAGCTGCACCAAATACAAATCTAAGCAATGCGCCAAGATAAAGGATCACAAATATATCTGAATATGCTCCAAAAACAGTATCTTTGCTATATGTTATAGGTATAGCAGCTAATACTGCAGCTGAAGTTGCAAAAAGGAAAAATGGAGCCCATCTAAATACCCAGTGTGAGCACTCAGGCACGGTTCTTCCTCTTCTAAAGAGTTTTATAATATCGCGATACGTTTGAAAGAAATCGCTACCTTGTTTTGATTGAAGTCTAGCTCTTAGTTTTCTTGCCATACCATCAAACAAAGGAGCTACCAAAACGATAACGACTACTTGAAATATCATTAAAAGTATAGTTTGCATTTTCGTCTCCTAAACTAAAAAGTAGCCCACAGCAAGTATGGCACAAAGATAAATTAGGATATAAAGCGTATAGATGTTTGTGTATCCGCTTTGAACGATGCCTAGTTTATCGGCAAATTTCATACACCATTTGATGACTGGCTCATAAAACATTCCCCACCAGATATCTTTTGGATGGTTGTGATATTCAACCGCGTCAAAATAATTTCTAGTAACGATCTTTTTATCAGCTCTAAATAGCCATTGCATGATCTTTCTAAGATCGCCTGTAAATGGACCACCTGTCATTTGCATACGTGAGCTATATTTAAAGCCGCATGCCCAAGGATCAGTCTCGCGTGGTTTATCTCTATTTGCTTTCATAACAGCAAGGATGATAAATGGCAAAATCATTGTTGAACAAAGAACCAAGGCTATCAACGGAGTTGAGATCATACTGCCTATAGGTGAAGTTACATTTATAGCACCAAGACTAGCTTTATAGTCACTTATAGCGATAGAATTTACAGCTTGCATGATGTAATCAACTATGTAGTTTGCGCCAAGGCCAAAGCCAACGCAGCCTATCATTAGGATGATCATACCAAGAACCATGCCTATTGGACTCTCTTTAGCATTTTCCCAAATTTTTTGATCTCTTGGAGTACCTGCAAAGATAACAGCGTAAAGTTTGAGGTGCATGCCGACCAAAACGCCTGTTAGCGCAAGAGCTACGACGCCAAGCGTAAATGCATATCTAACTAATGTTCCTTCTCCCATCGCACCTTGAAGCATACCTTGATATGTAAACCACTCTGAAACAAAGCCATTTACTGGAGGTAAAGCTGCAATACCCATGATACCTATAAACATACCAAGGCTTGTCCATGGCATCTTTTTGGCAAGACCACCAAGGATATCCATATTTTGTGTATGAGTAGCGTGGATGACTGAACCAGCGCAAAGGAAAAGCAAGCCTTTAAATATAGCGTGGTTAACTACGTGGTAACAACCTGCTAGAAAACCTACTGCTGCAAGTGTTAAATTTCCAGCTGCAACGCCATAAATTCCTGTGCCAAGACCTAGCAAGATGATGCCTATGTTCTCAACTGAGTGATAAGCAAGCAAAGCCTTGAAGTCGTGTTGGCAAAGAGCGTATAAAACACCAAATAGTGAGCTAGCTGCACCAAGAGCTAGAATCGTAAGGCCAAAATATGTGCTAAGTGGCAAGTAAAGTGTAAATTTAACTAGTGTAAATAGAGCAACTTTGATCATAACGCCTGACATAAGGGCTGAAACGTTTGATGGTGCTGCTGGGTGAGCTTGTGGAAGCCAAACGTGAAATGGCCACATACCAGCTTTACTACCAAAGCCGACCAAAAATAGTGCAAATACAGCAGCAGAAGCGCCAAATGGCATCTTAACACCCATAAATGCGCTAAAGTCAAAGCTTCCTGCATAGTAAGCAGTGATAAGCAAACCACAGGTGATACAAAATGCTCCAATTTGTGCGATACCAAGATATACCATAACCGCTTTAAGTGTATTTTTACCGTCATTGACGATGATAAGAAATGATGAGATAAGAGTCATAAGCTCCCATAAAACAACAAAGCAAAATACATTATCAGCGCTAATTACTAAAAGCATTGAGAGTATAAATGTATTAAACAAACATGCAAACACACCAACGTTTGCTTTTTTGATGTACTCATCTGCATAGCTCATACCATAAACGCTACTTGCAAATCCGATGAAAACAACGACAAAGCTAAAGAAATTTCCAAGTGGATTTAGCGCAAATTTTGGCGAATACAAAAATCCATCCATAAGAGCAAAGCTATCACTTACTCCCATATTTGCAACAAAGTGGCACATCGCGTAAAAACAGCTTAAAGCGCTTAGTCCAAAACCAACCTTTACAGCGGCCTTTGGAGCACAATAAAGCAAAATGCTAACGACGGCACTTACAAGAAATAGCATATAAACCGTAGTCATCTTATGCTCCTTGTCCGTTTAAAATTTTAGTAGCAAATTTATTCGCTGCTTCATAGTCTATCCTCTTACCAAGTTTATGTTTGCCTTCTTCTGGATCAATCATAACAAGAGCACTCGTCGGACAGACATCAACGCAAGCTGGTCCGTTCTCACGACCAAAGCACATATCACATTTAACAGCGATATTTTTTGCGCCTGATTGTGACTCTATCTCAAGGTTGTACTTTGGCTCGACAGCGTAATTTACTGAAGGCATAAGCTCTGCACTTGAGCTTATCGCACCGTAAGGACAAGCGATCGTGCACATCTTACAGCCTATACAAATTTCCTCGTGAAGCTCGATGCAATTATCATTAAATCGCAATGCTCCAGTTGGACACACATTCGCACAAGGGCCATCGTCGCATTGTCTGCACTGAGTTGGCATAACGCCAGTAGCTTCTCTTAGCACACTTAGCCTTGCACGTGACAGCTTGCCGCGTTCATAAGCGCTCTTAAAACATGCAGCCATGCAGGTCGCACATCCTATACAGCGTTTATAGTCGGCAATCACAAATTTATGTTTTTTCATAAATTCCTCCCATTAAACAAGGCTAAACTGCCCTGCACACTTTTAAAGTGATGGTTAGTCACCAAAATAGAGATAGTTAAATTTTTATTTAACATCTCAAACGCTCCTTCCTAATTTTTGTAATAATTCTATAACTTACAATGAATAAATTCCGTCATCTATCTGACAAATTTTGTATTTTTAGAATTAAATTTTTATTTTATATATCTTTAAGATTATCTACTTAATATCGATTTTTAGGTATGTTTATTTGCTAAAGGATAATATTTATTAATAAAATTTTCCTATAAAGAGTAAAAATATCTTAATTAAGTTTAAATTTAAAAGTTAATTATTTAAGCTCGGGTTAATTAAATAAAGCTGAAATTTAAAAATCTAAAATATAATCCGACCTTTAAATTTAAAAGGCTTTTTATGGGAATTTTTATAGTTATACTTTTGCTTATTGTTGCAGTTTTTGTATTTATAAAATTTGCCCCTGTTTTTGGTGGCGTGCCAGATATTAAAAGCCAAAAGCTGATAAGTGCTTCGCCAAATTTTAACGGCAAAGTTTTTATAAATTTAGAACCAACGATTGATATGGTAAAAAATAATCCACAAGCATCTATGTTAAATTATATTCCGCAAGCGCTCTTTCCACCAAAGGGCAAACTACCAAAGCGACCTTTGCCAAATTTAAAATTTGATGCAAAAGCCCTCAAAAATGGCGAGTTTATCTGGCTTGGGCACGTTAGCCTCATCTGTAAGCTTGATGACAAAACCATCGTCACAGATCCAGTTTTGCACCGAGCATTTCCACTACCAATTGGCGGTAAGCCCTTTGCCTATAAGCATGCTATCACCGCTAGTGACTACCCAGATGTGATCGATATCGCCCTCATCTCGCACGATCACTACGATCATCTTGATCATAAAACGATACTCGAGCTAAAAGATAGAATTTGCAAGTTTCTAGTGCCGCTTGGTGTAAAAGCTCACCTTGTAAAATGGGGCGTTGATGAAGACAAAATTTATGAGTTTGACTGGTTTGGTGAGCAAAAAATAGGAAATTTAAACTTCACGTTTTGTCCTTCAAGGCACTTTAGCGGGCGCACATTTAAAAGAAATACGACGCTTTGGGGTGGCTGGGCGGTTGAAGAGGCTGGCTTTAGCTTTTATTTTAGCGGAGATGGCGGATACGGCAAGCATTTTAAGATGATAAATGAGAAATTTGGTGCCTTTGATCTAGTTTTTATCGAAAATGGTGCTTACGGCGATGGCTGGCCTTACGTGCATATGAAGCCAGAGGAGTCAGCGCAAGCGCTAAAAGATCTTGGTGCAAAGCTTGGTGTACCGGTGCACTGGGGCAAATTTGATCTATCTTATCACGCTTGGGATGAGCCGATCAAGCGTTTTGAAAAGGCAGCGATAAAACTTGAGCTAAACTACGCAACGCCGATGATCGGAGAAGTTTTCACTACCCAAAATCCGCCTAGAAAAAAGTGGTGGGAGAAAATTTAGGAATAAAATTTGCTGTAAATTTTAAAATCCAAAAGGAAATGCTGATGAAAATTTCTGAAAATTTAGCAAATCTAAAAAATGTCATCGATAAAGCTGCAAAAAACGATCTTGATATGAGCGCAACTGGAAGCTTTTTACAAAATTTAGAAAAAGCGAATAAAGAGACTGAAAAAATTTATAAACAGCTAGAAAAAGAGCTAAAAAGCGATGCACAAATGTTTAAACAATTTGACTTCATGCAGATGATAACAAAGCTTCAATACGGCAACCTAAAGCCAAATGAACGTGAAAAACTGCTCAATAAAATGAGCAAGATCGCCAAGGAAATTTAATTTAAATAGGCTTGATGCGGAGTTAAATTTTACTATTTTTGTAAAATTTGGTGGGTTTTAGTGAGTGATTTGCTTAAAATAAATTCATTTAAATAGCGACCGTTAAAACTCAGATATATTTCTATTTTCTACTGAAACGATTGTGTATTCATAGCCTTACATGGTAGCATAGGCATGCTACTGCTTTTAGGCTTTTAGGTAAATTTTTAAAATTTCATAAACGAGTAATTTCGGCTCTAAAATTTGAGCTAAGCAGTAAGCGAAGCTAGATTTTAGTAGTCAATTTTTGCAAGTGAATGAAAGTTTTAAAATTTACAAAATAGTAAATTTCTATTTTTAAAAATATAGACTTTAAATTTAAAAACTTTATTCGAAAGGGAGGGGACTTGAATTACGAAGCCGTACCCTTATCCCTTTTTTTAATCCCCTGTCTGCTTGCAGTTACAAGACGAAGTCGAAGTAAAAACCTCTCGCAAGCTAGAGGGCATGCGATAGCGCTTTGCGCCGCATGCATTTTACATCAAGCAAGTGTCAGGTAAATTTTAAAATTTATGAGCGAGCATATCACGCTTCCAAATTCAGCGGCAAGTAATAACGAGACCTGAATTTGGTAAGTTGCTAAGGCGAGTGAATAAGATTTTAAAATTTGTAAGAGTATTTGATCAAATTTACAAAAACGAATTTAAAGAATACCTATTTATATGTAAATTTACCAGAGAAGATTTAAGAGCCAAAAAGGCTCTTAAATTTTAGTGTAGTTCGCTCCAAACTTTGCGTTTCCAAAGCCAAGCAAAAATTCCCAAGATAAAGAAGTAGATCATCACATAAATACCAGTGCTCTCGCGCTCAGCCTTTTTCTTGTCACCTACTTTTTGGATATAAGCTACCACATCGTCTTCAGCGGCTTTATTTAAACCAACTCTTGGCATTGCAGTACCTGGTAGCATCTTTTGAGTATCGTTTATAAATTTATGTAAATACTCATCGCCTTTTGAACGAATCATCATCGATAGGTCAGGTGGGTTTGAGCCCATATAAGCAGCAAGGCTTACTTTATTGCTAAATGCATATTTTTTGTCATATTTTATATCATGACATCTTTGACATGCATCAGCGAAAACCTTTTCTTCAGTGATCTTATTGTTTGCCTTTTCATAATCGGCAGATACCTTTTTCAAATAAGCTACTATATCGGCAGTCTCAGCATTTATATCACCACCAGCACCCATAAATGCGGTCATCGGAAATGGATGCTCGTCGTTAAATTTATGAGTTAGCTTTAAAGCCATATTTGGATTTTTAATGAGTGCGGCCAAGAATTTATCATCATAAATTTTACCAGCGGTACTAAGATCTGGTGGCACTACACCAAAGCTTTGACTAGCTGTCTCAGCATCCATACCAGCTGGCATACCTGCTGCCTCTATACCGTGGCATCCTGTACATCCAGCTGCTACAAAAGTATCAGCACCCTTTGTAGCGTCACCTTTTGTAAGATCAATAGAGTTAATGTCATTCCAAAATGCTGTATAGTCATCAAGAATTTTTTGTGCTACTTCTACATCTTTTGTAGCCGCATCTATACTTGCCTTATTTCCGCTAGCCTTAGCAGTCTCAAGTGCTGTCTTTTTTTGCTCTAAAAAGTGCTTTGCATAGTCAGTATCTTCTTTTGAGAAGTTATACTCAGCATTTGCAGTGTGTGGATGAAGTTTTGTGTGAGCATAAGGCTCGATACCCCAATATAAAACACCTGAAAGAATAACAACAATGGCAAAAATTTTAAGTTCTTTCATGATTAGCCCCTTTTTCTTTCAAGTATTGTTATAACTGGCAACGCAATTATAAATAAGAACAAGAATAGCAATGATGAATAAAATCCTATCCAGTCATTATAACCACCTGTTGGGAGCTTACCATATATAGATAAAACGATAAGATCGACAACTAAGACCCAAAACCATATAAAAAATAGTGGTCTTTTATGAGCTGGAGCTACAAGGTCGCTTCTATCAAGAAGAGGTATAAGCATAAATGCAACACCCGCAAACGCAAACGCGATAAGACCAATATTATAAGCAGAAATTCCAGCTATATCAAAGAAGAAGCCACGTAAAATTTCATATTGCCACAAGAAATACCACTCTGGATAGATATGTGGTGGGGTTTTTAGTGGATTTGCTGGCTCAAAGTTGATAGGATCCATTGCAAAGTTGAAGTGATAGCAAACAAGATAGATGACAAATATCATAAAGAATGATACATACATAAAGTCTTTTGCCAAAAATCCTGGCCAAAATGGTATAACTTTAGATTTTGCTCTATCGCCGTGTAGATACTCTTGTGCCTCTACTTCAAAGTCGATATCTTCGCTTGTTAGGTTATTAACGTGTGGAACTCTTAAAGAGTAGAAGTGAATAACCAAAACAGCTATCGTTACAAGTGGCAATAAACAAACATGAAGCATAAAAAATCTAGTAAGTGTTGAGTCGCCAACTGCGTAATCGCCTCTAATCCACTCAACTAAAGCGTCACCAATAACTGGCACACCGCCAAAAAGCTGAGTGATAACAGTTGCCGCCCAGTAGCTCATCTGTCCCCATGGGAGCATATAACCACTAAATGCCTCTGCTGAAAAACAGATAAATAGCACCATACCACTTATCCAAATGACTTCCCTGCCTCTTTTGTATGAACCATAGTAAAGTCCAGTAAGCAAGTGAATATACATAATAAGAAATATCGTAGAAGCTGAAACTGCGTGAATGTGACGCCAAAGCCAGCCATACTCGACCTCTTGCATGATAGTATAATTTACACTATCAAATGCCAAATTTACATCTGGTTTGTAATACATTAAAAGTAAAAAACCAGTAACAATTAAGAGCATAAAAAGCGTTGTTAAAATAACGCCCATTGCCCAAAGGAAATTTATATTTTTTGGAATCCAGTATTCGCTAACTAGAACCTTCATAAGTTTTGTAAAAGCTAGGCGTTGATCAAGCCAGTCAATAACGCCAGTTGATTTATGAGCTAAAGACATTGCTATCCTCCTAAGCTTTTGCTACTAATTTTTCGTATTCTGGGCTTGTTTCGCCTAGAACTAGCTTGGTTCCATCGATCTTAAATGGTGGTATATCAAGTGGTCTTGGAGGAGGTCCATATGTTTGCATTCCGTCGGCATTAAATTCGCCGCCATGACAGGCACATACAAACATTTGTTTACTTGCTTTATACTCAGGTATACAGCCAAGATGCGTGCAAAGTCCGATAAGAACTACGTATCTAGCATCCCCTACGACAACATCTCTTTTGTCATTTTTAGCCATATCAGGACTTTTTTTAAGGATGAAAATAGGCTTTTTACGCCATTCAACCTGCCTCATTTCTCCATCTTTGATCGGACTTAGATCAACTGTTGTGAAACCAGCAGCTTTTACGCTTGGAAGCGGATCCCAGGTCTTTTTAACAGCCACTAGTGACATAGCGCCGCCGACAGCTGCCACAGCACCAAACGCAAGGCCGATAAAGCTACGTCTTTCTTGCTTTACTGACATTAAATTCCTTTCTATAAATAAATTCTTAACGATTATACTCTCAAAAAATTAAAAAACTATAATCTCACAATATAGTTTGTAAAAATAAAGTGAATTTAAGCTTTTTTTACACCAAAATTTGAGATAAATTTATCTAAAAGTACCTATATATCGTAAATTTAAACTTTTTATAAAAGAGAAATTTGATCTAATATCTAAACATTAAGATAAAAAAATTTTCTATTTTAGCTCTCGTAAAATAGAAAATTTTAATAATAAAATTTATTAATCTTAAAAAATTATAAATAACAACTATTAAAAATGATAAGCTTTGTTTTAAATTTTAAAACCATAAAAGGCTTAAATTTAAGCCTTTTTCTCGCTCATCTTTATGTAGATATGCAAGATATCGATCGCTGCTGGCGTGATACCTGAGATTTCACTCGCAGCAAAAAGCGTAGGCGGTGCAAATTTCTCAAGCTTTTCGACCACTTCATTACTAAGACCACTCACACCTCTAAAGTCAAAATTTTCAGGAATTTTCACATCCATCATGTCTTTCATTTTTTCTATTTGATTTTTTTGCTCATTTATGTAGTGCTGATATTTACACTCGGTTAAAATTTGATCCACACTCGCATCATCTAAATTTGCAAATTTCTGATCAAGCCTTCTTAGTTTCTCAGCTGTAAAGCTCTTGCGCGCGACAATCTTTTGAAGGCTAACATTTTGACTGATCGGCTCTTCATCAAGGCTAGCTAAAAGCTCTAAATTTTGCTTGCTCGGCGTAATTTGAGTATTGTTAAGGTAAGCAAGCCCATCTTTTAAATTTTGCCTGATAGCTTCAATTTCATTAAAAGTTTCGTCATCAATAAGTCCAAGCTCATGACCATATCCGCCAAGCCTTAAAATGGCATTTTCTTCACGCAAAAGCAAGCGATACTCCGCCCTACTCGTAAACATCCTATATGGCTCTTTTGTCCCTTTTGTGACAAGATCATCTATCAAAACGCCGATATACGCCTCATCACGGCGCAAGATGAGCGGTTCTTTGTTATCAAGCGAAAGCGCTGCGTTTATACCAGCCATTAGCCCCTGAGCGCCGGCCTCCTCGTATCCAGTCGTGCCGTTGATCTGCCCTGCCAAGTATAGCCCTTTTACCTTTTTGGTCTCTAAGCTATGTTTTAACTGCGTTGGCTCGACGTAGTCGTACTCGATAGCGTATCCGTGCCTTACTATTTTGGCGTTTTCAAAGCCCTTTACAGAGCGGAGCATCTGCACTTGCACCTCATAAGGCAGGCTCGTTGAAAAGCCGTTTATGTAGTACTCTGTCGCTTCAAGGGTCTGAGGCTCGATGAAAAGGTGGTGTCTGTCGCGGTCGCCAAAGCGGTTTATCTTATCCTCGATACTAGGGCAATATCTTGGTCCGATACCCTCGATCTGACCTGTAAAAAGTGGCGCTTTGTCGAAATTTGAGCGGATTATCTCATGCGTAGTTTCGTTTGTATAGGCGATGTAGCATGGCAGCTGCGTTGGTGAGAAATTTTTAGTTCTAAAGCTAAATGCAACTGGCTTTGCGTCGCCATCTTGCTTTTCTAAAATTTCAAAATTTATCGTTTTTGCATCGATCCTTGGACATGTTCCAGTCTTTAGCCTACCTAAATTTAGCCCAAGCTCTCTTAGACTGCCACTAAGATCCTTTGCACTTAGTTCGCCCACGCGGCCAGCTTCTAGTTTATTAAATCCAACATGAATTAGCCCGTTTAAAAATGTGCCAGTGGTGATTATCACCTTTTTTGCACTATAGATATTATTTAGGTGGGTTTTAACGCCAGTTACTTCGCCATTTTCGCTTAAAATTTCAGTAGCGATCTCTTGAGAAATTTCTAAATTTGGAGTGTTTAAAAGTAAATTTCTCATATAAACTCTATATCTATCCATATCTATCTGAGCGCGGCTACCACGCACAGCTGGACCTTTGCTCTCATTTAGCACGCGAAACTGGATGCCAACAGCATCGGTTGTAAGTCCCATTTGACCGCCAAGCGCGTCGATCTCTTTTACAAGATGTCCCTTTGCAAGGCCTCCAATGGCTGGATTACAGCTTGCAGCACCTATTTGCTCGGCCAAGATCGTGATAAGTAAAGTTTGCTTGCCCATTCTAGCAGCCGCAAGACTTGCTTCAATGCCTGCATGCCCGCCGCCAACGACGATTATTTCATAATTCATGATAAATTTTTCCTAATTTTTTGATTGCGTGATTTTATCCAAAAGCATATAAAATTTAAATTTTTTAAAAATTTTTATTACCAAATTTAATGTAGAGTTTTTTATTAATAATATTTTAAATATTTTGCTGTTAGATTTACAAAATTTTTAAAATCACAAAGGTCTTTCTATGATGAGTTTATTAAAAGTTGCTGGCTTTTTGCCCTACCTTGCGATCGCATTTTTAAATGCAAGTGTCGATCTAGCACACAAAATCACCATACAAAACGTTCTTTTAAAAACATACGATGGCGATATACTTTTTATCCTAACAGCCGTCATAAACGCAATGATCTTGCTACCATTTATATTTTTATTTTCGCCCTCAAGCTTTATAAATGATAAATTCTCAAAGACAAAAGTCATAAGAATTTGTGCCATTTTTGGCTTTATCATTAGTGTCGCGGTGCTTTTTAGCTATCTTGCAGGTGCTTTTGGCGTAGCTTTTGCACTCACACTCATACTAGCCGCTCAAAGTGCGATCTACTCACCAGCAAAATACGGCATCATCAAAGCCCTAGTCGGCCCTGAGCGCCTTGGCACAGCAAATGGCATCATCCAAGCGCTTACCATCGTTGCGATACTTTTTAGCTCATTTTTATTTTCATTTATATTTGAAAATTTATACATCCAAGGCGAAAATTCAGAAGAAATTTTAAAAAGCGTCTATCCTATTGGCATCTTTTTAGTCGTATTTAGCGCACTTGAAGCATATTTCGCCTATAAGTTACCTTGCATCGATGAAAAAGACGAAACAAACGAAAATTTTGATATTAAAAAATATATTCGCCTTAGCTATTTAAGAGAAAATTTAAAAGAAGTAAGGTCAGATAAAAATATCTGGCTAAGCATCGCTGGACTTAGTATATTTTGGGGAATTTCTCAGATCATCATCGCAGCTTTCCCAGCTCATTACAAAGCCGTTTTTAACGACGACAGCTCGCTAGCGGTGCAAGCAATTCTAGCAGCAAGCGCCATAGGTATAGCATTTGGCTCATACGTGGCTGGCTCTATGTCAAAGCTACATATCGAGCTTGGTATCGTGCCGATGGGTGCTATTGGTATATTTTTCTCGCTTTTATTTTTCGCATTTGGCTCAAGCATCAGCGTAGTGAGCCTTAGCTCATTTGCATTTGGCTTTTTTGGTGGAATTTTTATAGTACCGCTAAATGCGATGATCCAGTACTTTGCCCCGCAAAAGACCACCGGCAAGATAATGGCGGCAAACAACTTCTTACAAAACGTCTCAATGCTGCTATTTTTAGCCATTGGCATAGGTTTAGTATATTTTAAAATTTCAACCACTGGGCTCTTTGTCTTTACAGCCCTTGTTTGCTTGATCGGCAGCTTCTACGCCATTTTGCAGCTTCCACACCTTTTTACAAGGCTACTTTTGTTGCCATTTTTAAAGACAAAGTACCGCTTTTTCGTTGAAGGACTTCAAAATTTACCACAAAGTGGCGGCGCGTTACTTCTTGGCAATCACATCAGCTGGATCGACTGGCTCGTGCTTCAAGCTGCAAGCCCAAGGGGCATAAGATTTGTCATGTATAGAACGATCTATAACAAATGGTATCTAAAGCAAATTTTTAAATTTTTTAAAGTGATCCCAATAGGTGCAGGGGCAAGCAAAGAGTCGATCGAGCTAGTTAGAGAGTGCCTAAAAAATGGCGAAGTAGTCGCGCTTTTTCCAGAGGGCCACATCAGCTACAACGGCCAGATAAATGAGTTTCAAAAGGGCTTTGAGCTTATCATCAGAGATCTAGAAGAAATTTGCATCGTGCCATTTTACCTTCGTGGCCTTTGGGGATCTAGCTTTTCAAGGGCTAGTAAATTTTACAAAGATCTCACTTCTAAAAACGGCAGACGCGACATCATCGTCGCCTTTGGCAAGCCAATAACCACATTTATAAACGCTGCAAAGATGAAGCAAAAGGTGCTTGAGCTTAGCTTTTCATCGTGGGAGAGCTTCATCTCAAGGCAAAAACCGCTAACAAGCGAATGGCTAAATAACGCAAAAGAGGATAAATTTAAAGAGTGCGTGAGCGACAGCACTGGGCTAAATTTAAGCAACTTGAAATTTATAACAGCCGTTTTAGTATTTATCAAAATTTTCAAACGCGAGCTAAAAGATGAGAAAAATATAGGCATCTTGCTACCTAGCTCAAGCATCGCAGCTATCGTCAATATGGCGCTTCTTGCCATGGGCAAAGTGAGCGTAAATTTAAACTACACACTAAATGAGACCTCGCTAAATCACGCCCTAAGAAAGGCAAATATAAACACAGTCATCACCTCTAGCAAATTTCTTGAAAAACTAGCACTTAAGGGCTTTGATCTAAAAGATGCGATGAGCAAAAAGGCTAAATTTGCAGAAGATCTCTCAGCTAGCGTCTCAAAAAAAGAGAAATTTTTAACGCTTTTAACTGCGTTTTTTGCTCCAGTTTGGCTTATTAAGCTTTGCTATTTTAAGCGTGTAAGCTTAGAGGATACGGCTACCATTTTATTTAGTAGTGGCAGCGAGGGCGAGCCAAAAGGCATCGAGCTAAGCCATAAAAATTTACTTGCAAATATTAAACAAATAAGCGAACTTCTAAATTTCAAAAAAGATGACGTGATATTAAACTCACTCCCAGTATTTCACTCATTTGGCCTAACAGTCACCACGCTCATGCCGCTTTGCGAAGGCATAAAAATGGTAAGCGTGTCTGATCCAACAGATGGAGCGACTATCGGCAAAATGGCCGCAAGACACAGCGCTAGCATCATCTTTGGCACCTCAACGTTCTTTAGGCTCTACACAAGAAATAAAAAGCTTCATCCGTTGATGTTTCAAAGTGCCAGAATGGTCGTAGCTGGGGCTGAAAAGCTAAAACCTGAGATAAAAGACGAGTTTAGGCTCAAATTTGGCATAGAAATTTATGAAGGCTATGGCGCGACCGAAACGGCGCCAGTAGCTACTGTAAATATGCCAAATATCCTAGAAAAAGAGAGCCTAAAAGAGCTTACATTTAATAGACCTGGCAGCGTTGGCATGCCTCTGCCTGGCACTATCATCAAGATAATCGACCCAGAGACGCTTGAAGAGCTAGAAACTGGCACAGACGGGCTCATCGTCATTGGCGGATCGCAGGTGATGAAGGGCTATCTAAACGACGAAGCTAAAACAAGCGAGGTCATCACGCACATTGATGGCGTAAGATACTATAAAACTGGCGATAAAGGCCACATCGATGAAAACGGCTTTGTATTTATCGTCGATAGGTATTCAAGATTTGCCAAGATAGGCGGCGAGATGATAAGCCTTGGAAGCGTCGAAGAAGAGCTTGCAAAGGTGCTTGGAGGCGATGTTGTCTTTAGTAGTGCAAATGTACCAGATAGCAAAAAGGGTGAGGCGATCGCGCTTTTAGTAAAAAGCGGCACAGAGCCCAAAAATTTAGAGCAAATTTTAAAAGAGAGTAGCCTTGCTCCTATAATGATGCCAAGCTATATCTTCATCGTTGATAATATCCCAACACTTGCGAGCGGCAAAGTTGATTTTAAGGGGGTAAAAGCTCTAGCGGTCTCACTTTTAGCGGAGTGAGGCACCGCCCTCTTTTTTTCGTGACAAAATGCGACAAAATACTACCTAGATCGCAGTTGCGACTGACATTTGCATAAATCTTAAAAATTTTTCTTTTTTTGCAAATTCCATTATTGATTTTATTTTTTAGAAAGAGTTTTGTATAAAATTTCTAGTGCTTTTAAATTTGGTGCCATTCGTGCAATTGTTTGCTAAATTCTACCTTTGCAAAATTTTACTAGCAAGCATAAAAGATAACGCCATACAAATAGTGAACAAAATGGGCTATAACGTAGAAAAAGGTAACAAAGAGCTGCTAATTAAGATAAACTTTGCCCTAAATGAGCTTAGCAAAGAAGGAGCTTTAAGCGAAATTTCGCTTAAATACTTCGGCAAAGACATTTCTAAATAAGGAGAATTAATGAATTTTAAGCCCATTTTTGGCTTGATCGCAGGTGCTTTTTTAGCTTTAAATTTAAATGCTTCAACTATCAAAAAAGGCGAACTTATCGTCGCAACTGAAGGTACTTACTCACCTTACTCATTTTACGATGAAAAGGGCGAGCTAGTAGGATATGACGTAGATATTGCAAGAGCCGTAGCGCAAAAGCTAAATTTAAAAGTTGAGTTTCTAACAGCTCCTTGGGATGCGATGCTAGCTGCATTTGATGCTGGTAAAGCTGATGTTGTGTTTAACCAAGTAAGTATAAACGAAGATAGAAAGAAAAAGTATGGTATGAGCGTGCCTTACACTATGCCATATCCTGTAATAGTCGTGCATAAAGATAATAACGACATCAAAAGTTTTGCTGATCTAAAAGGCAAAAAAAGCGTGCACTCTGCGACTAGCAACTGGGCAGCAATAGCCGAGAAAAATGGCGCAACAGTGGTTGTGGCTGATGGCTTTAGCAAAGGCGTGGAGCTTATCATCTCAAAAAGAGCTGACGATACGATAAATGACAACGTCACATTTTTTGACTACATCAAACAACGCCCAAATGCACCACTAAAAATCGCATACACAAGCAACGAGCCGATGCCAACAGCTGCAATCGTTAAAAAAGGCAACACTGAGCTATTAGAGGCGATAAACAAAGCGCTTGATGAACTAAAAGCCGAGGGTAAGATAAGCGAAATTTCTATGAAATATTTTGGAAAAGATATTTCAAAATAAAGGATCAAAATGAAATTTACAAATTTATTAAAAGTAGTAGCTGTGCTTGCGATGGCTTTAAATTTACAAGCAAAAACTATAAAAGATGGCGTGCTAACAGTAGCAACTGAAGGCACTTACGCGCCTTTTACATTTTATAATGATAAAAATGAGCTAGTGGGATACGATGTAGATATCGCAAGAGCGGTAGCGCAAAAGCTAAATTTAAAAGTTGAGTTTCTAACAGCTCCTTGGGATGCGATGCTAGCAGCATTTGACGCTGGCAAAGCAGACGTGGTGTTTAACCAAGTAAGCATAACTGATGAGAGAAAGAAAAAATATGCTTTTTCAGTGCCTTACACTGTGACATTTGGCGCTATCATCACTAGAAAAGATAATAACGATATAAAAAGCTTTGCTGATCTAAAAGGCAAAAAAGATGCCGACTCAGCGACAAGTAACTGGGCAAAAGTAGCCGTAAAATACGGCGCTGAGCTAGTTGTGACTGATAGCTATGCTAAAAGTATGGAGCTTCTTATATCAAGACGCGTAGATGCTGTTGTAAGAGACAACATCGTATTTTACGACTTCATAAAAGAGCGTCCAAACGCACCCGTAAAGATAGCCGCCTCACTTGATGAGAAAGACTACACAGCAGTAGCTGTTAAAAAAGACAATGCTGAGCTTGCAGAGCAAATTTCAAATGCTCTAAACGAACTTTCAAAAGAGGGTAAATTAGAAGCCATCTCAAAAAGCTACTTTGGCAAAGATGTCTCAAAATAAAATTATAAACCAACAAGGCAAAAATGGAAAATTTAGATAGAGTGATCGAGCTTGTTTCAAGCTCGACACTACCGATGATCATCGCACTTTTAAAAGTGACGATCCCACTTACTTTGCTCTCATTTTCGCTAGGGCTTGTCATCGCCATTATCACAGCAGTAGCAAGGCTTTCAAATATAAAAATTTTAAAATTTATATTTGCCACCTACGTTTGGATATTTCGCGGTACGCCACTTCTCGTGCAGCTTTTTATAGTATTTTATGGGCTTCCTAGCATTGGCGTCACGCTTGATACTTGGAGTGCTGCTACCATAGCATTTAGCCTAAACGTGGGTGCTTATGCCTCTGAGTCCGTAAGAGCTGCCATTCTTTCTGTGCCAAAAGGTCAGTGGGAGGCTGCCACATCGCTTGGCATGACGCATTATCAAATTTTAAAGCGTATCATCGCACCTCAAGCAGTAAGGATCTCGTTACCGCCACTTTCAAACACATTTATAGGCCTTGTTAAAGACACTTCACTAGCAGCTTCTATAACGATGGTTGATATGTTTATGGTCGCTCAAAGGATCGCAGCAAGGACCTTTGAGCCACTCATCCTCTACATCCTAGCAGCGCTCATCTATCTAGTGGTTTGCACACTTTTAACCTATCTTCAATCAAAGCTTGAAAAAGCTGTCTCAAGGTATGTCTAATGGCTATAAATTTTAAAAATATAAGCAAATCTTACGGCGATCATTTGGTGCTAGATAACATAAATACAAGCTTTAAAGAAGGGCAAACGACCGTGATAGTTGGCTCATCTGGTTGTGGCAAATCAACGCTTCTTAGATGTATAAATTTACTTGAGATCCCACAAAGTGGCACTTTAGAGGTAGATGACAGAGCTGTAAATTTTAAAGATAAGCTTAGCTCAAAAGAGCTTTTAGAAATTCGCAAAAAAACAGGCATGGTCTTTCAAAGTTTCAACCTCTTCCCGCACCTAACAGCGCTTCAAAATGTCACTGAAGCTCCGATCTACGTTCAAAAAAAGGATAAAAACGAAGCAATAAAAGAGGCAAAAGAGCTTTTAGCCAAAGTGGGGCTTAGTCACAAAGAAGATACCTATCCAAACAGGCTCTCTGGCGGTCAAGCACAGCGTGTAGCCATCGCTAGAGCACTAGCCGTAAATCCATACTTTCTACTACTTGACGAGCCTACAAGTGCTCTTGATCCAGAGCTTGAGGCTGAAGTTTTAAAGGTCATCTTATCTCTTGCAAAAGAGAAAAAGTCTATGATCATTGTCACTCATAATATGAATTTTGCTAGAAAGATAGCTGATAGAATTTTGTTTTTAGATAAAGGTGTGATCGCGTTTGATGGCTTGGTAGATGAGTTTTTCAATAGCCAAAACGAAAGAATAAAAAGCTTCATCTCAGCTATGGATATATGAAAATTTTAGCTAGAAAATCTAGCTAAAATTACATTAAGCAAAGTGAGGCTTTATCTGCTCTATCCAAGCTGAAATTCTACCCTCAGTTTTGTCACTTTGGTTATCAGCATCAAGTGCTAAACCTACAAATTTTCCATTTTTTACGGCATCAGAGCCATCAAATGTATATCCGTCAGTGCTAACCTCACCAACTACCTTTGCGCCAGCTTTTACGACCTCATCATAAAGCTTTGCCATGCCATTACAGTACTCATCAGAGTAGCTCTCGCTATCACCCATGCCAAAAACAGCGACTGTTTTTCCGCTTAGATTTAGCGCTTTAAAGTCAAACGCATCCCAGTCATCTTGAAGATCGCCACTACCCCAGGTTGATGTACCAAGGATGAGCTTATCAAAGCTATTTAGTTTTGCTGCGTCTACATCGGCAACGTTTAAAAGCTCATTTTCAAGGCCTAGACCCTCACTTATAAGTTTTGCTGCATCTTCGGTATTTCCCATGCTGCTTCCATAAACTATACCTATCATTTTTATCCTTTTTAAAAAATTTTACTAATAATCGTATAAGGCACAAGCTTGATCAAACCTCTCGCACAACAGTGCCTAACCTCAACGTGTCGCCTAAATTCCTCATTTCTAGGAAAAACGATATAAACCATCTCACACTCGTGACCAAGCACACCGACGGCTCTATCTATATCGTCGTTTAAATTTCTCATATCATCAAAGCTCACTTTTTTAAAGCTTGGCATGATGCTGAGCAAATTTTTACCATCTTTTTTAACCGAAATGACACCGCTATTTAGCATGACCTCTTTATCTTGATGGCGGAGGCGTATTTTATCATAAACAAATTGACAAAACATCTGTGCCGCATCGATGCAAAACTCAAATTTTCCACTTGCATAAAGCATTTTTATCATCTTTGCAGCCGTCATTTTCGGCTCTTTTGCTATAAATTTTATCTTTGAAAAGTCACCTTTTAAATAAGCATTTATGATGATATTTGATGAAATACAAAAGCGGTCTGCTGGCTTAAAATTTAGACATTTCTCACGAAGTAGGAAATTTATCCTAGCTTCAAAAATTTCTTTGAAATTTAGAAATTTAGCGTAAGAAAGTGGTATTTTTAGCTCACTTTCTACACCAGAATTATAAAGTGCAATAAAAATTTTTGCACGCGAAAGCCTATCAAGCTTTGCAAAAATATTTGGAGTTATTTCGCCAATATCTGATAAAAGCCCGAATCTCATTGATTATTCTTTGCATCCAAATTCCTTATCTAGCCCAAAGACCTTGCAGTACTCGCAAAATACGCAACTAACGCTTCTTTTTGCACAAACAATTGGAATATTTCTCTTTTTTGCTTGAGTTTTAATAGTCTTCATCGTGTTGTGGTTTAAAAAACTAGTTAGCATCACCACGCACTCGGTATCTTGAGGAATTGGCTTGCGATTTACACGGTTTTCATTTCTAGCATCCCAGTGCTCTATCTTCTCAGCTCCCAAATCATATAAAACTGCCTTGATAGGCGTTATCTCATCTGCACCGATAACTAAAACTGACATAATAAGCTCCTAAAATTTATTCGTTTTCTGATAATGATTATAAGGAAGCTTAACTAAAATTTTTCTTAGTTATGATATTTATTATCACTTATATGTAGAAATTTGTAACGTTTTGCTTAGATATTTAAACATCTAAATTCTCTTAACCTTAGATACCGTAAACAAAAATATAATAAGTCCGCTTGCGGCGAAAAAACTACCAACATTACCGATATTTTGCTCGCCTAAATGAACTATCGTTTGATGCCCTATTAGCGCCCCTGCTCCGATACCTATGTTATAAATAGCCGAAAATATCGCCATTGCGGCATCAGTAGCGTTTGAGGCAAGACTTAGCACTTTTATTTGAAAACTCATATTTACACCAGCTATGCCAAGCCCCCAAATAAAGGCCAAGACTAGCATTAAAACTTCATTTTTAGCAATAAAATTTAACACAAGCAAGCAATATAAAATAAGCATGATAGAAATTGCAGAAAATGCATTTGGAATAAGCTTATAAAATTTAGAGAAAAGCAGGCTTGCGACTACACCAGCAACTCCAAATATAAGCAAGAATATTGTGATAAATTTTCCATCAAAGCCACTAATATCTTTTGCAAATGGCTCAATGTAGCTATAGGTGCTAAAATGCGCGCTTATGATAATTGCCGTTAGTAAAAATATGACCATTAAAAGGCCATTTCTTGCAAGCTCTGGCAAGCTTTTAAGTGAGCCTGAGTTTTTACTTGGCAGAAGTGGCAAAATTTTATATAGCCAAACTCCAACACCAACAGCAAAAATTCCGATCAGTCCAAAGGTCACACGCCAGCCAAGTGCGTCACCTAAAATTCTTCCAAGTGGCAGACCAAGTATCATCGCTAGTGATGTACCAAGAGCTAGCAATCCAAGAGCTTGCGAGCTTTTATTTATCGGAGCTAGCCTAACAGCAAGTGAAGCAGTAATAGCCCAAAAAATGGCATGAGCAATAGCTATCATCAACCGAGCAATAATTAAAATTTTAAAATTCCAAGCAAAGGCGCAAAGCGTATGAGCTACAACAAATACGATAAAAACCTTTAAAAGAAGAGATCTTCGCTCTAAATTTGCAGTCAAAAGCATAAGTGGCAAAGAAAGTATCGTGACACTCCATGCATAAATCGTGATGATAAGACCGGTATCAGCCGTGCTCATGTCAAAATCTTTTGCAATATCACTTAAAAGTGGTACTGGGACAAACTCAGTAGTGTTAAATATAAAAGCACAAAAAGCAAGAGCTATAACCCTTAAATAGGCTACCCTATGAACACTTATCAAATTTTATCCTTAATTTTTTTCATTAAGGTAATGGAATTTTGCTTAAAGTTAGTAATTCAAAAGGCAAAATCCTCAGAATTTATTAATGACATAGATTAATAGTAGATTTTGGAAACTATCTCTATAATAAAAGATTTTTAAAAATCGTAAGAAAATTTAAGGCGGAAAAATGGCTAAAATAATGAAAACTATGGACGGAAACGAGGCTGCGGCGCACGCGGCTTACGCATTTACGGAGGTTGCGGGCATCTACCCGATCACCCCTAGCTCGCCGATGGCCGATTACACCGATATGTGGGCGGCTCAGGGCAAGAAAAATTTATTCGGCATGCCCGTTAAAGTCGTCGAAATGCAAAGCGAGGGCGGAGCTGCCGGTACCGTGCACGGCTCGTTGCAAGTAGGCGCGCTAACTACGACGTATACGGCTTCGCAAGGACTTTTGCTAAAAATCCCGAATATGTACAAAATCGCGGGCCAGCTACTACCCGGCGTTATCCACGTGAGCGCGCGCTCTATCGCTGCTCAGGCGCTTTCTATCTTTGGCGATCATCAGGACATCTACGCCTGTCGCCAGACGGGGTTTGCCATGCTAGCAAGCGGCTCCGTGCAAGAGGTCATGGATATCGCGGGCGTCGCGCATCTAGCAGCGATCAAAGGCCGCGTGCCGTTTTTGCACTTTTTCGATGGATTTCGCACGAGCCACGAGATACAAAAGGTTGAGGTGCTTGACTACGCGCACTTTGATAGGCTGTTAGACCGTGAGGCGCTGCAAAAATTTAGAGACGAGGCGCTAAGCCCCGAGAGTCCGAAAACTCGCGGCACGGCGCAAAACGACGATATTTACTTTCAGACGCGTGAGCTAGCTAACCGCTACTACGACGCGGTGCCTGATATCGTGGCCGAGTATCTAAAAGAAATTTCAAAAATCACGGGACGCGACTATAAACCGTTTAATTATTACGGCGATCCGCATGCTACGCGCGTCGTGGTCGCGATGGGCTCGGTCACACAGACTCTGGAAGAAGTCGTCGATCACCTACGCGCAAAGGGCGAAAAAGTAGGCGTGCTAAAAGTGCATCTATACCGCCCGTTTAGCTTAAAGTACCTATTTGACGTGATGCCTGAAACGGTAGAAAAGATCGCCGTGCTAGACCGTACGAAAGAGCCTGGAAGCCTCGGCGAGCCGCTATATCTGGACGTCAAGGCGGCGTTTTACGGACGCAAAAATCAGCCCGTTATCGTAGGCGGCCGCTACGGTCTAAGCTCAAAAGACGTCGATCCTGCTCAGATGCTAGCCGTCTTTGAAAATTTAAATTTAGAGGGGCCAAAAAACGGCTTTACCGTCGGTATCGAGGACGACGTGACATTTACATCGCTAAAAGTCGGCGAGAAAATTTCGCTAAGCGACGCAAGCGTGAAAGAGTGCCTATTTTACGGTCTTGGCGCGGACGGTACAGTAGGAGCCAATAAAAACTCCATCAAAATCATCGGCGATAAAACCGAGCTTTACGCGCAGGCGTATTTTGCCTACGATAGTAAAAAATCAGGCGGCTACACTCGCTCGCACCTGCGTTTTGGCAAAAACCCGATCCGCTCGACCTACCTCGTCTCAAATCCGCATTTTGTAGCCTGCTCTGTCGCGGCATATCTTGAAATTTACGACGTCATAGACGGCATCCGCGAGGGCGGGACATTCCTGCTAAACTCGATCTGGGACGCCGAGCAGACGGTCGCTAAACTGCCAAATAAAGTAAAGAAAATTTTAGCCGCTAAAAAGGTAAATTTCTACATCATCAACGCCACAAAGCTAGCTCGCGAGATCGGGCTAAAAAACCGTACGAACACCATCATGCAGTCGGCGTTTTTTAAACTCGCGGACATCATCCCATTTGCCGACGCGCAAAAATACATGAAAGAGTACGCGCACAAAGCCTATGCCAAAAAGGGCGAAGCGATCGTAGAGATGAACTACAAGGCTATCGATATGGGCGCGGACGGGCTGGTTAAGGTCACGGTCGATCCTAGCTGGCTAAATTTTACGGATGACGCGAGCGCGGAGGAAAAATACGTCGGCGACGAATTTATAGAAAAAATCGTTAAGCCTATCAACGCCGCTAGGGGCGACAGCCTGCCTGTTTCGGCGTTTGTGGGCTTTGAAGACGGACACTTTAAATCAGGCACTACGGCCTACGAAAAACGCGGCATCGGCGTGATGGTGCCAAAGTGGATCGAGAGCAACTGCATCCAGTGCAACCAGTGTGCCTTCGTCTGCCCGCACGCGGTCATTAGGCCGTTTCTCATCGACGAAAACGAGCTCGCCACCGCGCCGCAAACCGTGCAAGATCACGTCCTAGACGCCAAAGGCAAAGAGGTAAAAGGGCTAAAATACAAAATCCAAGTTAGCCCGCTTGACTGCACGGGCTGCGAGCTGTGCGCTCAAATTTGCCCAAGCAAGGAAAAATCGCTCGTCATGGTACCGCTAGCCGAGGAGATGGAGCGGTACGAGCAGGAAAACGCCGATTATTTATTTAAAAAAGTAACCTACAAAGACGACCTGATGAGCAAAGATAGCGTCAAGGGCGTGGGTTTTGCGCAGCCGCTGTTTGAGTTTCACGGCGCGTGCCCAGGTTGCGGCGAGACGCCTTATATAGGGCTTGTTACGAGACTGTTTGGCGACCGTATGATCGTGGCAAACGCCACCGGTTGTAGCTCGATCTACGGCGGTAGCGCACCTTCGACGCCTTATACGACGAACAAAGAGGGCAAGGGCGTAGCGTGGGCGAACTCGCTGTTTGAGGATAACGCGGAGTTTGGCATGGGTATGAACGTCGCGATAGAGACGCTGCGCCACCGCATAGAAGACGTAATGCTACGTACCAAAGACGCCGCACCAAATGCCCTAGCCGCGCTATACTCCGACTGGATAACGCACAAAAACGACGGCGAGAAAACGACTCAAATCGCTAAAATTTTAACGCCGATTTTGGAGCAAAATTTAGACGTAGAGGGCGTAAAAGAAATTTTAGAGTTAAAAAGATACCTCGTCAAAAAATCCCAGTGGATCATCGGCGGCGACGGCTGGGCGTACGACATCGGTTTTGGCGGACTTGACCACGTACTAGCTAGCGGCGAGAACGTAAACGTGCTCGTACTTGACACCGAGGTCTACTCAAACACCGGCGGTCAAAGCTCAAAATCCAGCCGCGCGGGCTCGATAGCGCAGTTTACCGCTAGCGGTAAGCCGATGCAAAAAAAAGATCTTGGCTACATCGCGATGACCTACGGAAACATCTTCGTCGCTCAAATCAACTCAAACGCCAGCCAAGCAAACACGATAAAAGCCATCGCCGCAGCCGAAGCCTACGACGGGCCTAGCCTCGTGATAGCGTATTCGCCGTGTATCGCGCACGGTATAAAAGGCGGCATGGCCTACTCCGGCGGTCAAGGCGAGCTAGCGACCAAGTGCGGCTACTGGCCGACCTACGTCTACGATCCGCGCCTAATCAAAGAGGGCAAAAATCCGCTCAAAATGACCTCAAAAGAGCCCGACTGGTCGCTTTACGAGGAGTTTTTGCTAAACGAGGTTCGCTACAACTCGCTTAAAAAAACTAACCCGCAGCACGCGGACGAGCTGCTAGCTAAAAATAAGGCCGACGCGCAAAGACGCTACCGTCAGCTAAAACGCCTAAGCCTAGCCGACTTTAGCGATGAGGTCGAGTCTAGCGCACCTAGGAGCGCCGAGGATGCCTCTGACGGCACCGCAACCGAGTAATGCGCAAATTTCTCTCGCTCAAATTTGACGGGCGAGGGGCAATATCCGTAAATTTAGCCGCTCGTTTGGGCGGTTAAATTTGCTTTCAAATTTGAAAATTTTAAATTTAACGCGGCAAATTTAAAAGGCGCAAAATGAGCCAAACCCATCCTTTTAAACCGATTTTTGATAAAAACTCTAAAATTTTAATCCTCGGCTCTTTCCCTTCCGTCGTTTCTCGTAAATTTGGCTTTTACTACGCAAATCCGCAAAATCGTTTCTGGCGGGTGCTGGCCGGGATTTTAAACGCTCCGTTACCAGGAAGCACGGATGAAAAGATAGATTTTCTACTCGCTCACCGTATCGCTATCTACGACGCTGCGATCTCGTGCGAGATAAAGGGCTCGAGCGATGCTAAAATGACCGCCGTCGCGCCTGCAAATTTAGAGCCGATTTTTAGCGGAGCGCGCATAGCGCAAGTTTACGCAAACGGCGGTAAGGCGCACGAAATCTGCGAAAAATACCTAAAAACTCAAATTTTAAACGCAACGGGTAAAGAACCCGTCAAGCTACCCTCGACTAGCTCGGCGAATGCAAATTTTAGCTTTGAAAGGCTAGTACAAGAGTGGAAGGTCGTCGCGGAGGCGCTAAAAGACGGCTAAATTTGACGCGAATTCTAAAATTTAACTCATCCGAAATAACCGCACCTTCACCTTAAATTTAGTTTCAAATTTTAAAATTACCCAAATCAAACAAAGCAGGAAAGACCATGAAAATCCTAAAATTTCTATTTTTACTTCCGCTTCTAGCCATCGGCGCACAGGCACTGGAGCCAAAAATCGTAATGAAGCCAGAAGCGAGCCTAAAAAACGGGCTTTACTACGTAAAAGGCAAGCTCTACGACGGCACGCTAAAGATGCTTCGATACAGCGTCGAGGACCTATATGACGTAAATGCGATGGGCATGGTCTATCCGAGGCTAAAACCTCTGCCGCCCACGCTCATACGCGAGATCGACGTGCAGGGCGGCACGGCGGTGCGATATAGAGACTATTTTGACGGCAGGGATAAACCCTCAAACGAATACCCCCTAAAAAACGGCGTTCGCGAGGGCACGGCGAAGCACTACCACGCAGATAGCGGCGCTCTGATGGGCGAGAGCGAATACAAAAATGACGTCCGCGACGGGCGCTACCGCCGCTACTATTTTGACGAGGGCGGCGCGTTAAAGCAGGAGGGCACCTACAAGGCGGGCAAGCGAGAGGGCGTATTTACCGACTATTACGTTAGCGGCGAGGTTAGCGCGCGCAGTCCATACGCGGGCGGGCTACGAAACGGCGAGGACATCGACTACTACAAAAGCGGCAAAATCCGCGGCAAGCGAACGTATAAAGAGGGCAAGCGAGAAGGCGCGGAGACGTGGTACTACGAAAGCGGCGCCGTGGAGGAGACGGGCGAATACAAAAATGACCGCAAAAACGGCGTTTGGAAGCGATTTTACGAAAACGGCAAAACGCGCGTGGTAGAAAACTACAAAGACGGCGAAAAGGACGGCGTCGCGCGCGAATATTACCCAAGCGGCAAGCTACGAGGCGAATACGAGTACAAAGACGGCCACCAAACGGGCGCGGGGCTGGACTACTACGAGAGCGGGGCGCCGGCGGCAAAAGTGATGTTTAAAAACGGGCGCTATCACGGCCTATACGAAGAGTATCACGAAAACGGCAAGCTAAAAGCCAGAGTGATGTTTGAGGACGGGCTGGAAACCGGTACGGCGAAACACTACTACGCAAACGGCAAACTAGAGGCCCAGGGCGAGTTTGAGCGCGGTAGGCTCATCCTCGCCAAAAAATACGACGAATCGGGTAAGCTAATCAGCGACAAGTCTGATAAAAACGGACTTCCGAGGGAGTAAATACTAAAATAAGTTGTTACTGGCATCATTTGAATTTTTACCAAACCAAATATTTACGTCCTTTTGTATTTTGAATATTTTAATTAGCTTTAAATCACACTACAATAGTCGTGCTTAATATTAAAATTTTTATATTTACCTTTTACATCTTAGTCATAAAAGTAGCAATCTCATCTATAAAATTAATAATATTTTTATAAATAAAAGCGAAATTTCAATATAACAAGTAGTATAATTGCAAGTATATAAATATTATTTTTATATTTAAGTGTATTTTTGATTTTGTATTCTGGTTTTTAAATATCTTAATAAGGAGCAAAAATGCATACTCTTGGTCTAATCATAGCCTTACTTACGCTTTTTGTTGTAGGTTGGGCGATTTTAAAAGGCAAATACGCCACTTTCGTACTTTTACTCTCTGGCGTTATCATGCTTGTCTCTTCGGTCATTCTTGATACGGGAAAATTTTTACCAGAAAAGGTAAAGAGTACTGGAAATCCCTTACTGGATGTAGTTGAGTTTATCCGCTATATGCTCTCAAATAATTTTTCGCAACTTGGACTTTTAATTATGTTAATGGTCGGTTTTGCAAGTTATATGACTCATATCGGAGCAAATCAAGCCTTTGTAGGCATCGCCACAAAAAGGTTTAAAGCCATAAAAAGCCCATATTTTATGATATTCATAGCTTTTTGCGTAGCAAAACTTATAAGCATGGTAATAACCAGCGCAGTTGGGCTTGGCGTGCTTTGTCTTGCACTTCTTGGACCAGTTCTTATATCACTAGGACTAAATAAACTAAGCGTTGGTAGTATTTGTGCGATGAGCGGAGCTAGCTCAATGGTACTTCTTGGCTCATCGACAGCTGCTGCTGCAAAAGCAACTGAACTTGAGGTACTTGATTATGTTTTTATCTATAAAATTCCAGCGGCTTTTCCAACTGCGCTCGTGATCGGCATTGCATTAGTTCTTTGGAATAGATACTTAGACAAAAAAGAAGGTTGGGTTTGTAGCGAGCATGTAGGAGAGAGCATTAGTTTTGACGATAAGGTAGATGTTCCAAAAGAGCAAGCACCTATGATCTATGCTCTTTTACCATTTTTACCGATGATTTTAGTAGTAGTTTTTTCGCCATATTGTTTAAAAACTATAAAACTAAACATATCAAGCGTCATAATCCTTTCTATGATAATTGCTATGGTTTTTGAAGCATTTAGGCATAAATTTAGCTTTGAAAAGCTTGGCGAAGGGCTAAAAGTATTTTTTAATGCCATGGCAAAAAGCTTAAGCGGTGTTGTTATGCTAGTTGTGGCAGCTGGTATATTTGCTGAAGGTTTTAAAGCTCTTGGCATGCTTGATGCTATTGTAAATTTGGCAAAAAGCATAGGCTTTGGGGGGCTTGGCATGTCTATACTTTTTGTATTTATAACAACCATCGTTACAATCATAGCTGGCTCAAATGGTGCAAGCTTTTATCCGCTTTTAAATATGGTGCCAAATATAGCTAAGAGCTTAAACATCAACTCTGTTATGCTCGTGCTTCCTATGCATCAAGCCTCCACAATAGCTAGACCACTTTCACCTGTCTCTGGCGTAGTGGTAGCCATTTCAGGTATGCTTCACATTAGCCCGCTTTCGCTCATTAAAAGATGTAGCGTGCCAGCTATTTTAGGTCTTATAAGCCACCATATATTTGTATTTTTACTATCATTTTAAGGAGAAAATATGAGATGGAGCTTTGATGATTCTTATGTAGATTTTGATAGTGAAATTTTTACCTCATCGTTTGAAAATCTAAAAGCACAAAATGAAAATTTGGTTAATTTTTTAAACAATAGTGAGCTTACCAAAGCTATCATCTCATACAAAGAAGCATACAAGGAAGCAGCTAGCCTACTCGCATTTTGTCGTTGCAAAAGTAGTGATAATACAAAAGATGAGCTAGCTAGTAAATTTGAGTTAAAAATAAAAGAGCAAAAAGCTAGACTTGATACGGCAAAGGAGCTACTTTTTGATAAATTTGATAGCCTAAAAAATGATGACAAAATTTTTCAAAGTACTCAATTTAAACATATAAAATTTCTATATTTAGAGCATAAAAATAGTAAGAGTAAAATACGAAAAAAGAGTGAAAGAGATTTTTTTGCAAATTTAGCACTCACAAATTTTTTTCCACTTTTTGCAAATTTTAGACATCTAAATAATTTAATAAATATCTCTGCTGCCAATAAAAATGCAAATACACAAAGCTATAATCTTGCAAAATGTATGGGTATATTAAAAGGATCAGATGATGAAATTTTACGCAAAAACGTGTTTGATGCCCTGAGTTTTCACTATGATAAATTTGCCGATCTCTACCTTGATGTCTTAAATATGCTTCATGGATTTAGACTGGCTAAATTTAAGGCAGCAAAAGTTGATTTTTTAACTCCAAGCCTTGAAGAAAATAAAATGAGCCTTGACACTTTAAACGCCATGCAAGAAGCCATTAGCAAAAGAGTTGAAAAAATAAGAGAATGCGTAAGAGTAAGAGCTAGTTTTTTAGGTGGCAAAAGTATGAGAAGTTGCGATCTTTTGGCACCTTATCCACTTAGCAAGCATCACGAAATTTCTCATGACGAGGCTATTAAAATCATCAAAAAAGCATTAAAACCACTGGGCGAAGATAATTTTATCGAGCTTATGATAGACAAACACTGGATAGAAAGCGATGTACGAGAAAATAAAGCTGGTGGAGCATTTTTTGTAAGTTTGCCAAAATTTAAGCAACCAAGAATTTTTACCACATACATGAATACTCTTTCGCACTTAATCCAGCAAGCACATGAACTGGGGCATGCTTGGCACTACTATTTGATGCGTGATCTTCCGGTTTTAAGCGCAAATTTTCCAATGAGCTTAGCCGAGAGCGCGAGTACATTTAATGAGACTCTTTTACGAAATGAGCTAAAAAAAGATGACTCACTTAGGGTAGAAATTTTATGGCAGGAGCTAAAAAGTGCTGCAAATTTTTTACTACACATAAGCGTTAGATATGAGTTTGAAACTGGTTTTATAAAGCTGCGACAAAAAGGTCAAGTCAGCAAAAAAGATGCAAACGATCTTTTAAAACAAGCTTGGGATAAATTTTATAAAGACAGCACGAGCGATGTTGAAGAATTTTTGCCATATTTTAAGCCACATTTTTATAAAACAGATAATTATATATACAACTATCCTTATAGTGTCGGCTATCTGCTATCACAATTTTTTCTAAGTGAGTTTAAAAAAGATGAAGCAAAATTTTGCAAAATTTATAAACAATTTTTAATAGAGTGCGGCACAAAAAGCGTGGAAGAACTAATAAAAAAACACTTTAAAAAAGATACGACAAAGTGCGAATTTTGGCTGATTGGCATAGATGAAGCGCTAAAAAATTTAGATGAGTTTAAAAAGGTAGTGACTGTATAAATTTACTAGTTATCTTAAACGTTTTATTTTTTTTCGAGAAATTTTATAAATTTTTGATGGAGTATCTTCGAAAAAATGATCATCTACTATTTCATCAGCCACGCTCATAGCCCAAGCTTCATTAAAATTTTGCCCATTTTTGTTCGCACTGCTTGAATAAAGCCAGTCAAATTTAGCTAAAAATTTTTCGTGCTTGCACTCTTTTACGACTCTAATAGCCTTTAAATTTGGATACAAAAATGTGGCTTTCCTTGAACGGCGTATAAAATTTTTATATTTTTTTGGTACTCTAACAAGCTCATTTAAAACACTAAATTTCGCTGTCGTGATAAGGCAAGGTTTATTCTCATCACGCATTTTGGCCTTATTTATCTCTTTATAATCTTTACTCAAAAAGCCAGCTGTCGTATCAGTTTGTGCTAGAAATATCATAATTTTTCTCTTTTTGATAGTAAAAATATACAAGAGATTATTAGAGCAAATCCTAAAAAATCCCAAAATACAAATTTTGTCCCAAGCCAAAAGTAGCCAAAAAATGCTGCGCTTAGCGGTTCTATGCAGGCTAATAAACTAGCTTTTGCTGCGCCTACTAGCTTAACACCTATCATATAAAAGCTAAATGCAAAAATTGTGCCAAGCGCAATAACAGCAATAAATGCCAGCCATTGATTTATCCCATTAAGCCCAGCAAATTCCCAAACTCTCATATAGCAAGCAAGCACTACTCCGCCCATAACCATACCCCAGGCAAGCGTGAGAGTGACTGAATATTTAGCATTTAGCCTTGCTGGAGCAAGATTATAAACACAAACGCAAATGGCGCTCACCAAGCACCAAAACAAGGCCTTTGGCGAAATGACAAGAGATGAAATTTGCGCATGTGTGCTTAGGAAAAATACGCCAAGCATAGCTAAAAATAGAGCTAAAATTTCAAGTTTTCTTGGGGTGCGTTTTTCTTTTATGCAAATGACCATTAAAATTAAAGCAGGAGCAGTGTATTGAATAACAGTTGCAACTGCGGCATTTGAAAGCTCAATGGAGTAAAAGTAGGCATACTGCGTCATCATAAGCCCAAGCAGGGCATAGACTAAAAACTCACCAAGGAGCTTTATATCTTTAATCGGAGCAAAAACAGCACTTGGTTCTTTAAAAGCATAAAAAATTACAATAACAATGCCAGCTAGCATCAGTCTATATGGCACCAAAAAATCAGAACTTATACCAAGTGAAAATAGATACTGTCCACAAACCCCGCTAAATCCCCAAAGGATACCGCCAACTAAAGTAAGAAGTATCCCAAGACGATGAGTATTCATTAAATTTATCTATCTTTATGAAGCTGTGCATCTTTGCCATAATACGGCGAATATGGTCCATAAAGTATGCAGTTATGGCAATCTCTTGAAAATAAATAAGCATCTGCCATCACTGCTAGATCGTATGATCTATCTGAGATGGTATTTGCCACCTGTGAGATGACAGCTGAGACTAACATACCAAGTAGGCTACTTTGGCCACTGCTGCTATCCTCTGCTGCTATGGCACTGCCTTGCCAAAGAGTAGCGCCACTTTTTATATCGATAAGCTTTGCTTCAAGGACAACCTTTGTTGAGCTTGAGATGACCGCATAGCTCGTACCATAATCTTTTATATTGATGTAAAGCACACTATCAGCATGAAAAATTTTATCAAGCTTATTTAGTGACACGGCTGCGATCTCGCTTGGCTCGGTTATACCATTTAGCTTAAAGGTATCATTTACAAGAGCCACTGGAAATACGTAGTATCCTGCCTCACTTAGTGGTGCGACTGCATTTGCCAAAACTGCTGCTGGACCTGAAATTTCTGTGCTATCGTTTGTTGGCATAAGCACTAAGATAGAGTGAGGTCTTTTTTGTAAAAATTCTGAGTAGTCGTATGGCTCAGGCTCTTTTATAGAGCAACCAGTAAAAAATACTACCAAAAATATAGCGGCTATAAATTTAAGGCTATTTTTCATTATTTGCCCCCTCTTTTTGCTCTACTTTTTTCGGAGTTAAATTTTTAGAGCCTTTGATGAAATTTATATACTCCCTTGACTCTGGGAAATTCTCTACTTCTTTGTCAAAATTTGCACTTGCAGCACCTAAATTTCCATTATTTAGATACAAAAGTCCAAGGTGTGCGTATACGCCAGGAGCGATCTTATAGCCCTTTTGTGTTGATATCTGCACCAGATTTTCTAAGCGTGAAATTTGCTCGTTTGTATCGCCCTCTTCATTTAGATAGCTATATAGCGAGCTACTATATGATCCATCCCAATAATAAAGCGACCTTGGAGCGTTTGAATGACCGCAACCTGCTAAAAATAGTGCAAAAAGCGCAAAGCTGGCAAGCCTTATTTTACTTGCCATGCTCCACTTTCTATGCCATTTACTAGATTATTTACCGCTTCAATAATAGCTAGACTTAAAACCTTGCCATTTAGCGTAGAGTCGTATCCTGCTGTGCCGCCAAAACCGATGATCTCTCTGTTTGAAAGGGTGTATTCGCCAGCGCCGCTAACCGAATAGACAACCTCAGCTGTTTTGGTATCAACGATATTTAAATTTACCTTTGAATAGGCGGTTTGTTGCTTACCTTTGCCAAGTATGCCAAATAGCTGATGATCACCAGTAGTTTTTCGTCCAAACTCGGTCACATCACCAGTTATCACGTATCTTGCACCTTTTAGATTTTGAGCAGTTTTACTTAGCTCACTCTCTTGTTTGATCACCTTCATATTTGATCTATCAAGCACCAAAAATCTACCGCTTTGCTGTAAATTTGTGATCAAAATACTTTGAGCTTGGTTACCAAGCCTATCCTCGCCATCAGCAAATACACCATTTTGGTAAGCTGATTGATTATTAAATCGACCTATCGAAACTGAAATTTTTTGACCATTGTAAACTGTGCCGTAGCTTGCTACTTTTGGAGTCTCGACAACTCTTGAGCTCTCACTCGCACATCCAGCAAAAAGAGCTGCCGTAAGCAAAACTGCACCAACTTTAAATACATTTTTCATTTTTTATCCTTTGCGACAAAATCGCTTGTATATTACTAAATTTCTTTTTAAATAGCTTTAAATTTCATCCATGTGCCTTTTAAGTATCTAATCGTAAAAAGCACCGCCTTTACAGCCCAGTCAGCAAACATTGCAAACCAAGTACCTATCATGCCAAGATCAAATGTAAGTGCAAAAATATAGGCCAAGATGACTCTACAAGCAAACATACAAACTAAATTTACAATCATCGGATATTTAGCGTCCCCAGCTGCTCGAAAAACGGTTGGATATGTGTAGGCAAGTGGCCAGATAAGACACATAGCGATACCGTGATACCAGACGATCTGCCTTGTTAAATTTATGGCTTCGCTTGAGAGATTATAAACCCTAAGTAGTGGCTCAAGAAGTAGTAAAATCACAGCTGTGCTAAAAAGCTGGACAATATAGATGCTTATCATCGATTTTCTTACGTAAAATTTAGCCTGAGCAAAGTCGTTTGCGCCAACGCACCTTGAGATAACCACACTAAGCCCTGTTCCTATCGCCATACCAGGAAGCACTTGAAACATCACGATCGTCCCACCCACGGCATTTGCAGCGATACTTGCTGTGCCAAAGAGAGAAACTAAACTTAAAACAATAATGCGCCCTACGTAAAACATCGAATTTTCAAAACCATAAGGCACTCCGATATTTAAAATTTTCTTGATGATCTCGTAGTCAAATTTATAGATAAAGCTCTTTCTTATGTGAAGTTTTAGCCTTATATCAAGGAGCAGATAGACTATGACAAAGCAAGCGAGCGCCTTGGCCATAAGCGTGCTAATAGCAATACCTAAAATGCCTGTATGAAATGTATAAATGCTAATGGCAGTGAGCAAAACATTTAATAAATTTGCAGCCGCCATAATATACATAGGAAGCTTTGCGTTTGACATCGTACGAAAGATCGCCGCAGCTGCTGCATAGACAGCCAAAAATGGTGCAGAAATAGCTGAGAAAATAAGATAGTGACTAGCATCATGCCTTACTTGCTCACCAATATCGCCAAAAACATAATCTAGGATAATATCTTTTAGAACTATGATGACCGCTGCGATAAAAAGGGCAAAGATAAAACTAAACCAAACGAGCTGATTTGCTGTGATTTTGGCATTGCCACTTTGTTTATTGCCAATATACTGGCTAGCAACCACTGAGCCGCCAGTAGCGATAGCTGTAAAAATGCTGATGAAAAGTGCCATGACAAACTCCACAAGACTAATCGCACTTACAGCGCTTTCGCTAACACTTGCTGCCATTAGCGAGTTTGCAAGCCCTAAGCTATACTCTAAAAACTGCTCAACCGCAATAGGAAAAAATAGCTTTGTAAGGTCGGCATTTGAGAAAAATTTTGTATTTTGATCTTTGATTTTGTTTACCATGCTTCCCCTAAGATAAACTTAAAAATTTTAATATATTTAAGCCAAGATCTGCTTTTTGCAAATCCTGACTTAAAAATTTTAATGCCTTGAAAGATAATTTGTATCGTAGTTATTGCTTAAAAAGTCTTTGTTTTCCATCATAGCGATGTGAAAATCTTTTGTTGTTTTTATGCCATTTATTATGAGTTGATCAAGAGCTACTTTCATCTTATGGATCGCCCTATTTCTATCAGTGTCCCAAACTACCAGTTTACCGATCATGCTATCGTAATATGGTGGTATAGAGTAGTCTTGATAGATATGGCTATCCATTCTTACATTGCGGCCACCTGGACAGACATATTTTGTGATCTTGCCAGGACACGGAGTGAAGGTGTTTGGATCCTCAGCTGTGATCCTGCACTCGATCGCATGGCCTTTTAGCTCGATGCTCTTTTGTGACGGTAGCTTTTCGCCCTCGGCCACTTTTATCATAAGCTCGATGATATCAAGTCCGCTTACCATTTCGCTTACTGTGTGCTCGACTTGGAGCCTTGTGTTCATCTCGATGAAGTAAAAGTCTAAATTTTTATCAACCAAAAACTCAAACGTACCTGCTCCCTCGTAGCCGATCGCTTTTGCCGCTTTTATGGCAGTTTCATGTAACCTCTCTCTTGTTTTTTCATCAAGCAAGATAGCTGGGCTCTCTTCGATCAGCTTTTGGTGACGGCGCTGCATAGAGCAGTCGCGCTCGCCTATGTGAAGCACGTTGCCGTGGCTATCGCCGATGATTTGAACCTCGATGTGGCGTGGATTTAGGATATATTTTTCCATATACATCGTGCCATCACCAAATGCACTCATCGCCTCGCTCTCAGCAGACCAAAACGCTTTTTCTAAATCAGCCTCTTTTTCAACCACGCGCATACCACGTCCGCCGCCGCCTGCCGCAGCTTTTAAGATGACAGGATAGCCGATCTTTTTGGCTAGTTCTTTTGCAGCTTTTGTATCAGCCACAGCGCCGTCTGAGCCAGGGATGACTGGCACGCCAGCTCTTTGCATGACCTGTTTTGCCTTGCTCTTGTCGCTCATCAAAGCCATCGCAGCAACGCTTGGTCCAATGAATTTGATCTTGTGGTGTGAGCAAATTTCAACAAAATTTTGATTTTCACTTAAAAAGCCATAACCTGGGAAGATAGCGTCTGCTTCGCTGATCTCAGCTGCGCTTATGATAGCTGGGATGTTTAGATAGCTGTCACTTGAGCGCTCTTTACCGATGCAAATAGCCACGTCGGCGTATTTTACATAAAGTGCGTCTTTGTCAGCGGTTGAATAAACTACAACGGCTTCTTTACCCATCTCCTTTATCGTTCGCAAAGCACGAAGAGCGATCTCGCCGCGGTTTGCGATTAAAATTCTTTTTAATTCCATTAATTTTTCTCCACGCCAAACAACGGCAATCCAAACTCAACTGGCTGTCCGTCAGAGACTAGCATCTCAGTGATCTGGCAGTCAAATTCAGCCTCGATCTCGTTCATGATCTTCATAGCTTCGATGATGCCCACTACATCGCCTTTTCTTACTCTTTGGCCTACTTTTACAAACGGAGCAGCGCCCGGGCTTGGAGCAGCATAGAAAGTACCTACCATAGGAGATTTTATGCTATCTTTTGGCGAGTTTGCAGCTGGTTTTACCTCTGAATTAACGACTACATTTACAGGTGCTGGAGCTGGTGCTTGTGCTGCTGGTTTAGCAGGCGCGCAATAATCTGAAAATTTTTCAAGCTCTACCTCAAAATCGCCACTTTTTATTTTGATATGATTCATCTCCATATCATTAAAAAATTCGATAAGCTCTTTTATATCTTCTTTTTTCATAGAAATTTCTCCTAAATTTTTATATAAGCGTCTAATTGTAGCGAAAATTAGATAAAAAATTTTTTTATGAAGCAAAAACTGGAACTCAAAGTTACTCTTTTTTGCTAAGTTATTTTTCAGTAATAATTATCTTAATACCTTTAGTATCCACTAATCTTTCATCGATGATGATCTCATCTATCTTTGCTGCCCTTATCACGCCGCTTTTTGGATTTTTCACACTTTTTATCGCTCCGCTTGTGCCTACATCGACACTTGAATATTCAAACGCAAGACTCGTATCCATAAAAATGCAATCTTTTACGACCAAATTTTCCACATAGCAAAGTGCTTGCAAGCTCTTTATCGTGCAGTTTATGAGCGTTACATTTTTTGAGTTCCAAGCCAGATATTCGCCTGAAATTAGGCAGTTTTGCGCGGTCACGTTTTCGCAGTTCCAAAAAGCATCTTTTGAGATAAGTTTTGAGTTTGTGATATGGACATTTTTACAACCATCAAAGCAGTAGTTTCCGTCTAAATTTAGCCCATCTATCTCTAAATTTTCGCTATTTGCCCCAAAGTAATCGCCCCTGGCAAAGACATTTTTTATCTTCACATCCGCGCATCCCCAAAGTGTTTCAATAGCATCTGAAAAATTTATATTTTCTAGCGAAATTTGCGAGCTTTTTCTAAAGCTTTTTGGAGCGTTGATGAGCGCGTCTTTGAAGCTTAAATTTGCACTGTACCACATGCCAGCTCTTGCTAGAGGCTCCAAGTATCCGCCATTTAGCGTGATATCATTTGCGTACCAAAGTGGATATTTGTAGGCAAAAACGCACTCATTTAGCTTTAAATTTGAGCTGTGTTTTAGCGGCGACTCGCCATCTTCAAAGATACAGTTTGTAAAATTTACACTTTTTGCCCCAAACATCGCACGCTCGCCAGTAAAAATTTCTGCATTTTTCTCTTGCATTTTTGTCCTTTATTAATTTTTGCTGTTAAAATTATACTAATTTTCATCTAATTTATTCGCTTTATTAAATTTACTTTAAAGACGTAAATCGTTATAATCGCCCAAAAAAGGAGCAAAAATGGGTTTAAAGTCAGACTCTTGGATAAGAAAAATGTCGGTTGAGAAAAATATGATAGTGCCGTTTGCCGAGGAGCAAGTCGGACGCGGCGTGGTTAGCTACGGTGTTTCTAGCTACGGCTACGATATCCGCGTGGGAGACGAGTTTAAAATTTTTACAAACATCGGCGGAACCGTAGTCGATCCGAAAAATTTCGACGAAAAAAACGTGGTCGATTTTAAGGGTGATATCTGTATCGTGCCACCAAATTCTTTTGCTTTGGCGCGCACGATCGAGTACTTTAACATGCCTGATAATGTTCTAGCGATCTGTCTTGGCAAGAGCACATACGCAAGGTGCGGTATCATCGTAAACGTCACGCCTTTTGAGCCTGGATTTAAGGGGCATATCACGATAGAAATTTCAAACACGACGCCACTTCCTGCAAAAATTTATGCGAACGAAGGTATCGCGCAGGTGCTATTTATCGAGGGTGATGAGCCTTGCGAAGTGACGTATGCTGATAAAAATGGTAAATACCAAGCCCAAGAAGGCATCACACTACCAAGAATTTTGAAGTAATTTTTTAGCCTTTGCGACCTTGCAAAGGCTAAATTTAAATACTGCTTTTATAATTTCCTCTAAACATTAATTAAAATTTGACGAAATAGAATCTAGAAAGGTAAAAACTTTTGTAATAAATTTTAAAAATTTGGCATAGCTTTTGCTTAAATTTTTATAAAATACAATTTAGATTTAGCTATTTATACCCCAAAAATAGTTAGTAAAGGGTGCAATAATGTTTAATGATAAATCAATACTAATCACCGGCGGAACAGGAAGTTTTGGTAAAAAGTACACCGAAATTTTGTTAAAAAAATACAAGCCAAAAAGGCTAGTTATCTACTCACGCGATGAGCTAAAACAATACGAAATGGCACAAGTCTTTAAAGACAAGGCGATGCGTTTTTTTATAGGCGATGTGAGGGACTATAAGCGCTTAAGAACCGCGATGAATGGCATAGACTACGTCATCCACGCAGCTGCGATGAAACACGTACCAATCGCAGAATATAATCCAATGGAGTGCATCAAAACAAATATTGACGGCGCTCAAAACGTTATCGATGCCTCTTTGGAGTGTGGCGTTAGCAAGGTAATCGCTCTCTCGACTGACAAAGCATGCAACCCTGTAAATTTATATGGAGCCACAAAATTAGCAAGTGACAAGCTTTTTGTTGCTGCAAATAACATTGTTGGGGATAAAAAGACAAGATTTAGCGTCGTAAGATATGGAAATGTCGTTGGCTCTCGTGGCTCAGTAGTGCCACTCTTTAAAAAGCTAATCGCACAAGGTGAAAAAGAGCTTCCTATAACTCACGAGAAGATGACAAGATTTTGGATCACGCTTGAGCAAGGTGTAAATTTCGTCCTTAAAAATTTTGAGAGGATGAAAGGCGGTGAAATTTTCATACCAAAGATCCCATCAATGACAATGGTCGATCTTGCAAAAGCCCTTGCACCAGACCTTGGCGTCAAGATCATAGGCATTCGCCCAGGTGAAAAGATGCATGAGATGATGATCTCAAGAGATGATGCACATCTTACATATGAATTTGATGATTACTACGTTATTAGTCCGTCTATCCAGTTTTTGACAGCGCAAGACTTCTCTACAAATGCTCTTCATCAAAAGGGCAAACCAGTGAGCGAGGACTTCGAGTATAGCTCAAATACAAATAAAATTTGGCTCGATAGAGCAGGCCTTCTTGAGATGATAGGAGATGCTAAATGATCCCTTACAGCCGTCAGCAGATCACAGAAGAGGACATAAAGGTAGTCACAGATGCCTTAAAAGATGACATCTTAACAGGTGGCCAAAAGGTCAGTAAATTTGAAGATGAGCTGGCAAAGTATGTTGGCGTAAAGCACGTGATCGCTATGAACTCAGCCACTTCGGCCCTTCACGTAGCCTATCTTAGCCTTGGAGTAAAGGCTGGCGATGAAGTGATCACGACGCCTATCACCTTTGCAGCCACTGCAAATGCAGCTTTGATGGCAGGAGCGCAGGTCAAATTTTGCGACGTAAAAGCAAATGGCAACATCGATGAAGAGAAAATTCCAGCTCTTATCACCCCAAAAACAAAGGTTCTAACCGCAGTTGATTACGGTGGCAATCCAGTGGAGCTAGATAAGATCATAAATTTAGCCAAAAAACACGGCATAAAAGTGATAGACGACGCCTCTCACGCCCTTGGTAGCGTGCAAAATGGCGTAAAAGTGGGCGTTAAGGCTGATATTAGCATATTTAGCTTTCATCCAGTAAAGCCTATCACTACGCTTGAAGGCGGCGCGCTTGCTACAAACGACGATGAGCTAGCAAGGCTAGCAAGGCTATATAGAAGCCACGGCATCGCTAAAACAAAGCTTTGGGATAGCGACATGAGCCTGCTTGGATATAACTACAGGATCACAGACGTGGCCTGCGCTTTGGGGCTTAGCCAGCTAAAAAGGCTAGATGGCTTTATCACCAAAAGAAACGAGATAGCTAAATTTTATGATGAGAAATTTAGCGGGTGTGAATATCTTAAAACCATAAAAATCCCAGCAAATACAACTAGCTCAAGGCACCTATATCCAGTGCTTTTGGATGAGAAATTTTGGGATAAAAAAGAGCAAATTTTTGAAGCACTCTTGCAAAAAGGCGTTGGTGTGCAGGTGCATTACAAACCAACATATAAATTTAGCTTTTATAAAGCACTCCTTGGTGAAATTTTACTGCCAAATGCGGAGAAATTTTATAGCGCTGAGCTTAGCATCCCTTGCCATCACGGCATGAGCGTAGATGATGCTAAATTTGTCGCAAGTACGCTTTTTGATGTGCTAAAAAGCTTTAGCGAGTAAAAAATGATCTGTATTATCCCAGCAAGAGGCGGCAGCAAGAGAATACCTAGCAAAAATATCAAAGACTTTTTAGGCAAGCCTTTAATCGCATATAGCATCGAGGCTGCACTAAATTCTAAAGTTTTTAACGAAGTAATAGTAAGCACCGATGATGAAATGATCGCAAATGTGGCTAGAGAATTTGGAGCTAGCGTGCCATTTTTTAGAGATACGAGCCTAAGCGATGACTACGCGACAAGCACTGACGTGATAAAAGACGCGATAAGGCGCGTAAATTCTGACTTTGACGTCTGCTGCCTCTATGCTACAGCACCGCTTATAAGGGCTGAAATTTTAAAAGAGGCTGCAAGTGAGTTTAAAAAAGATGAGTGTAAATTTCTATTTTCGGCCACTGCGTTTGATTTCCCTATACAAAGGGCGATAAAACTTGATGAAAACGCTAGCGTTAGCATGTTTTATCCTCAGTTTGAAAAGACACGCTCGCAAGATCTTGAGCCTGCGTTTCATGACGCTGGGGCATTTTATTTTGGTAAAAAAGAGGCTTGGCTGGAGTGTAGTGCTTTGTTTGCGCCACACTCAAAGGCATATTTGCTGCCAAGAAATTTAGTCTGTGACATAGATACGCTAGAGGATTTTGAGTTTGCTAAGAAGCTTTATTTGATAAATAATGGAAAGATCTGATTGAAAGAATTTAAAGGACTCCTCTTGCTAAAAACGCTCGTGCGCGCTGATAGTAGCAGCAAGATAGGGCATGGGCACATCAGGCGAGACCTTTTGCTTGCTAAAAAATTTAAAGACATCTCATTTGCATCTTTGAGGCTAGATGGTGACATTTTTGATGAGATAAACTACCCTAAATTTAGTTTAAGTAGTGGCGAGATAGATGAACTTTGTGAACTTATAAAAGATGATAAATTTGAGCTTCTCATCATCGACCACTACGGCTTTAGCTTTGAAGACGAAAGAGCTATAAAAGAAAAAACCGGCGTTAAAATTTTATCATTTGACGACACTTACGAAAAACATTTTGCAGACTATATTTTAAATGTAAATTTATATGCGCAAAAGGCAAGATATGAGGGGCTGGTAGAAAAAGATAGCGAAGTTTTTTGCGGAAGCGAGTTTTTGCTGGTTAGAGATGAGTTTTATGAAGAAGCGCAGGTAAAAAGGGATAAAATTTATGACTACGCTATTATTCTTGGAGGCACTGATATCTCAGGGTTAAGTGCTAAAATTTCAGAAAAACTGCTCTTAAAAGGACTAAAAACAGCCGTCATAACAACTAGCGGAAATAAAAACTTAAGCGCTCTAAAAGAGATATCTAGTAAAAACGAAAATTTTAGCCTTTTTGTAGATAGTAAAAAAGTAGCAAGGCTGATGAATGAAGCCAAAATACTCATCATAACAGCAAGCTCGCTTGTAAATGAAGCTTATGTTTTGAGAGCTAAATTTAAAGCCATTTGCGTAGCGGATAATCAAAAAGAGATATTTGCTTGGCTAAAAGAAAATGGATATGAGGCTTACTGGGGAGATGAAATTTGCTTGAGCTTATAAATTTTATCTCGCTTAATGACGAGCAAAAGCTGATGGTCTTAAAGTGGCGAAACGACGAGCGGATAGCTAAATTTATGAAAAATAAAAGCATTGGCAAAGAGGAGCATTTTGCTTTTTTAGAGAGATTAAAGAGCATTCAAGATAAGATCTATTTTTTAGTAAAAGATGAGGGTGAATTTATCGGAGTGGTAAGCTTCGTTGATATAACGAAAGAGAGTTGCGAATTTGGCGTTTATAAAAACCCAGAGCTAAAAGGAGTGGGTAAAAAGCTGCTTGATCTCATAAAAGACTACGCTTTTTTTACGCTAAAAGTTGGCTCGCTAAAAGCAAAAGCTTATAATAACAACGAAAAAGCGCTTGCACTTTATGAAAATTTTGGCTTTAGGATCTACGCAAAAGATGATGAATTTAGCTATCTTGAGCTTAAAAAAGAAACGGACTAGCGGATGAAAATAGGAAATTTTGATACAGACAAAAAGGTCTTTATAATAGCAGAGCTCTCTGCTAATCACAGCGGTAGCCTAAAAACGGCAGTAGATACGATAAAGGCGGCTAAACGAGCTGGAGCTGACGCGATAAAGCTTCAGACATATACGCCCGATAGTTTGACTCTAAATTCGCACCTAGACGACTTTGTCATAAAGGGCGGACTTTGGGACGGGCGAAATTTATACGAGCTTTACCAAGAGGCGCTAACGCCAAAAGAGTGGCACGCTGAGCTTTTTAAAGTAGCAAAAGAAGAAGGACTTGCCTGCTTTTCAAGCCCATTTTGCAAGGATGATGCCAACTTTTTAGAGCAGTTTAACCCGCCAGCTTATAAGATAGCAAGCTTTGAAGTGACGGACTATGATTTTGTAGAGTTTGTGGCCAAAAAAGGTAGGCCCATCATCATCTCAACTGGCATAGCCTACGAAGAAGAGATACAAGACGTGGTGCAAATTTGCAAAAATGCAGGCAATAGCGACATCGCCCTTTTAAAATGCACTTCAAGCTACCCAGCACCGCTAAATGGCATGAATTTACAAACGATAGCTAATATGAGAGAGAAATTTGGCGTCGAGGTTGGCTTTTCAGATCACACTTTGGGTGTGACTGCTCCAGTAGTGGCGGTTAGTTTGGGTGCTAGGATAGTTGAAAAACATTTTATACTTGATAAAAGCGTAAAAAGCGTTGATAGCGCATTTAGCCTTGATGAGAGCGAATTTGCTCTTATGACAAAATGCGTTAGAGAGGCCGAGGAGCTTTTGGGTGTGGTAAACTACGAACTAGATGAAAAAGCGGTTTTAAATAGGAGATTTTCACGCTCACTTTATGCAAGCGCAGATATAAAAAAGGGTGA
This sequence comes from Campylobacter concisus, assembly GCF_002092845.1. Lineage (GTDB taxonomy): Bacteria > Campylobacterota > Campylobacteria > Campylobacterales > Campylobacteraceae > Campylobacter_A > Campylobacter_A concisus_AQ. Next base: position 48,824 of record NZ_LVXF01000038.1, on the reverse strand, counting down.
AATTTTTAGTGAGCAAAATATAAGGAGCGTGCGTCCAGGGTACGGCCTGCACCCTAAATTTTTAAAAGAGCTGATCGGTAAAAAAGCAAAAAGAGATATAAAATTTAGCGAGAGATTAACAAAGGAGGATTTGATATGAATAACAAAAACGATAAGGCATCCAATAAAAAGGCAAAACCATCTAAAGATAATGTATCAAATATCCAAAATCCTATCTTTCAAAAAAATCTTCAAGCACTATTTCAACAAGATGAAATTCTAGCAGCAAGGCTTTGGTCTATTGCTGGTAATGAAGACTATGAAATTTTTATAGGGAAAGATCCAATTGATATAAATTTAATAAACAAGCATACTTTTAAATATATCTATGAAAATCCTGGAGCAGACATTTTAAAGCTACTTGAAGATATAGAAAGTGACTATAAACGTTATCCGATACTATTTTTTTATGGACTAGGCAATGGCGTACTCTATAAAGCACTAGCAAAAAATGAAACACACCAAAAAATCGTGGTCATAGAGCCAGAGATCGAGATCATATATCTTGTTTTAAATGTTATTGATCTATCAAGCGAACTAGAAAGTGGGCAGATAATACTTTTTTATTCAAAATTTGCAACCTATACACATTTTTATTATCTGGTTACAGAAGCAAAACTAAACTCATATGCAAAAACCTATGATAATCTTATGATTCATATGCCTTTTTATGATCAATTTGAAGAGGACTACATAAGAATAAACAAAGAGATTACAAGATCATTTTCTCAAATAGTAGTTGCTCACGGCAATAGCATAGACGATCTTTTATTAGGCACAAGACAAAATTGTGAAAATTTAGTGCCTATGATTAGCAATTACTGCTACACAAGTCTTGTTAAAAAAAGATATGGTCTTATGGATACAGCTATAATTGTATCAACTGGTCCAAGCCTAGATAAACAGCTTAATACACTTAAAAAATTTGCTCCATATGTTAGCATTATAAGTGTTGATGCCTCTTATCCAATCCTTGCAAGGCATGATATCAAGCCTGATTATGTAATGTCGATTGAAAGAATAGAACCAACTTCTAGTTTTTTTGAAAAAAAACATCCAAATATTGATGACAATATACACTTTATTGTTGCCTCAGTTACACACAAGCAAACTATTAAAAATATCTTGCCAAGAAAACTAGTACTAACTATGAGACCTCAACAAGAGGAGTATATGTTTGGCCTAAAAAGATATGGGTATTTGGGTGTGGGGCATAGTTGTGCAAACATGGCCTACCAGCTAGCCTATGTCTTAGGACATAAAAATATCGTTTTCATAGGACAGGATCTAGCATTTGGTAAAGATGGAGCGAGCCATGCAAAAGGTCACGCCTTTGCACAAGCGGATGAAAATATATTTGTTAAAGCCTATGGCGGAGAGGGAGAGGTTAAAACAACATATGTTTGGACTCTATTTAAAAATCAGTTTGAAAATGACATCGCCCAATCAAGCTTAGAGAATATAAAATCATATAACTGTACCGAAGGTGGTGCTAGAATAGAAGGAACTATAGAAAAGCCATTTTTAGAAGTAATGCATGAACTTTGCAAAGACAAAGATATTAAAAAACTACCTAATATAAAAAAAGATAGTGAAACGACGGTAAATAAAAATCTTTTAAAAGCTTATAAAGTCATACTTGCAAAAATAAAAGCTCAAAGTGAAGTAAAACAACAAATAGAAAAAGTCTTTTTAGAAGTAGTGCCTAGTATAGATAAATTGCTTGAGCTCAATAAAGAAAATAAAATAGAAAAAAAGCATTTTGATGAGCTTCTTAAAATAACAAAAAAGATAGATAAACTAAAAGATGTAATCGCAAAACGTAATTATCAAAAATATGTAGATAATATATTGCAAATTTCAGTCTATTATCAAGAACTTGAGCTTGCAAAAATTTCTGTAGCGCCAAGCGACACAACTATCCAAAAAACTAACAAACTTCTTATGTGGGTAAATATGCACAAATACTGGATGTTCTCTGCAGCTGGTGGTCTAAATGCCGACATTGAAGTTACTAAAAAAGCTTCAAAAGCACTTGTTGCTGAGCTAAAAAAGAGAAAACTAATAACTAAAAACGAGATAGGAAAAGCAAAAGAAAATTTTATACTGAGTATATAAGCTAATTTGTAAGTAGAATTATTTTACTTACAGTCTTTTTATTTGGCTTACTAGTTTTAGTAAGCCTCTGTCACAATTATAAATTTATAACACAACCCATTATTAAACCACTAGAGCAAAAATGAAATAGATACATTACTATTTATTTTTAGTAGATAAAGCCCCAAAGTTAAACTCTGGGGCGTGGGTTTGCGTATTGTAAAAGCATTAAACACTCTTAAGGCTTTGTTACTACTACAAAGCCTCTATCTAAAACCTTAATGAAACTATTGTAGTAGCTTCATTACGTTTTCGAGGAAACTTCACTCAGCTCCTACTATTGTAGAAGCTTCATTACGTTTTGTTGTACGCTGTTTGCTTGACTCATAGCATAAGCACCTGATTGAGCTAGGATGTTATGTTTTGAGAAGTTAGCAGACTCGCTAGCAAAATCAACATCTCTGATTTGAGATTCTGCTGATTTTACGTTAACTTGAGTTACAGTGATGTTATTAACTGTAGCTTGAAGTTGGTTTTGAACTGAACCAAGGTCTGAACGAACTTGATCTAGTGTTTTTTGAGCAGACTCAGCGATACTCATAACAGCCATCGCACCGCGAAGTGTCATAACACCAGCAGATTGAGCTACTGATAAAGCTCCACTCATTCTTTGAAAGCCCATAGCAGTTGCTAGGGTTTTATCTATTTGGCCTCTTATATCTCTTAGTGATACTGATTGTTGAGCACCACCATTAGCAGAGAACGCTAGCGATAGTTTAGCAACACCACCAGCATTTAGCTTGATATCTCTACCGTCAAGACGAACTAGATTTAGTCTACCTACGAATCCAGTTAAAGATGTACCTTTAGCAGCTGCACCTTTACCGCCAAGACCCTTTGAGATGTCTTTACCAGAAGCTACGATAGCACGGCCATCACGGCTTGTTAGTACCATTTTACCTGTTTCAGCATCAACAGAAGCTTCAACACCAGTTTGGTCTTTTACAGAGTTGATAGCATTTACAAGTGCACCGTTTGCATCATTTGCTTTAACCTCTAGATCACCAATTTTAACACCGTTGATTGTTAAAGACTGAATTAAACCACCGCCAATAGCAGCGCTTGCTTTCCAAGTAACGTCAGCTGTAGCTCTAACACCAGTTCTATCAGCAACTTTGTTGATATTCTCAGCTAGAGCACCAAGACCTTTACCGATACCTGTTGAGATAGTAGCAGCTGTAACGCCAACATCATTTACACCATCAACGTTTAAGAATTTAAGATTTACTGTGCCCATAGCTGTAAGTAGTCTTGAGCTCTCAAAACGTGTAAGACCTATCTTATCAGATGTAGTCGCACCAATACTTGCTTTAACAGTTTGGTTTGAGTAAGCACCTATTTGGAATTCTTTATTAGAGAATGTTCCGTTTAGTAGTTGCTGACCGTTAAATGAAGTAGTGTTACCGATATTGTCAAGCTCTTCCATTAGACGAACGATATCAGCTTGCAATGCTTGGCGTGATTGAGTTGTTTGGCCGTCTTGGGCTGATTGAGTAGCTTTTGTCTTGATAGTATCAAGAATTTTTAGCTGCTCGTCCATAGCTTTATCGGCAACTTGAATGATACCAATAGCATCATTACCGTTTGCAATAGCTTGACCTAAAGCTGAAGCTTGACTTCTTAAGCTATCCGCAATAGATAGACCTGAAGCATCGTCTGCAGCTGTTTGAATCCTAAGACCTGAGCTAAGTTTGTTAAGTGACTTAGATAAGTCAGTGTTGTTGCTAACTGCGTTAGCGTGTGTGTTAAGTGCGTTTACGTTTGTGTTAATACGAAAACTCATTGTAAATCCTTTTAATTTTTAGTTACGACTTCTTGTCGCACAAAAACTATATCGTGAAATTTTTTAAAAACTTTATAGGTATGAATGAAAAATTTTTAAAATAATGAAGACGGATTTGATTTTTATGTCTTGATACTTTAAAAATTATTTTTGCTACAATTACGCCAAAAAAAATTAAAGGCTATATATAATGAAAAGCTTAATCATCGTGGAATCTCCCGCAAAAGCAAAGACTATCAAAAATTTCCTAGATAAAAGCTACAACGTCATCGCCTCAAAGGGCCACATCAGAGACCTGCCAAAAACAAGCTTTGGTATCAAGATAGAGGATGATAAATTTACCCCAGAGTATCGCATCAGCAGTGATCACTCCGCCATCGTAAAAGAGATAAAAGAGCTTGCTAAAGGTGCAGATGAAATTTATCTCGCGACCGATGAGGATAGAGAGGGTGAGGCGATCGCATTTCACATAGCAAACGCCATCGGCAAAGAGCCAACCAGTCTGCCTCGCATCGTCTTTCACGAGATCACCAAAAGCGCCATACAAAACGCTCTAAAAAGCCCAAGACGCGTCGATATGAACAGCGTCAATGCCCAGCAAACAAGGCGCTTGCTTGACCGCATAGTTGGCTACAAGCTAAGCCCGCTTTTAAATTTAAAGATACAAAAAGGCTTAAGCGCTGGACGTGTGCAAAGTGCGGCCCTAAAGATAATAGTCGATCGTGAGCGTGAGATACAAGCGTTTAAGCCGGTTGAGTACTACACTATCGACACCATTTTTAAAAAAGATCTAGACGCTGAGCTAGTTAAATTTGAAAACCAAAAGATCGAAAAGCTCACTATCCAAAATCCAGACCGCGCAAAATACATCATTGAAAATTTACAAAATGAGAAATTTAGCGTCCGAGAGATCGAGAGCAAGGATAGAAAGATCCAGCCAAGCCCGCCATTTATGACCTCAACACTTCAGCAAAGTGCGAGCAACCGCCTTGGCTTTAGCCCTAAAAAGACGATGATGATCGCACAAAGCCTCTACGAGGGCGTGCAAACAAACGAGGGCTTCATGGGTGCGATCACCTATATGAGAACGGATAGCTTAAATTTAGCCAAAGAGGCCGTTGCGGCAGCTAGAGAGCACATCCTGCAAAACTACGGCAAAGAGTATCTGCCAACCAAAGCGATAAGCTACACGACAAGCTCAAAAGGCGCGCAAGAAGCCCACGAAGCGATCCGCCCTACAAATTTAAACTTCACACCGCAAATTGCTGCTAAATTTCTAGAAAAGGATGCGCTAAAACTCTACACACTCATCTACAATAGATTTTTAGCCTGCCAAATGAGCGCATGTGTGAGCCAAACGCAAAACGTCTATGTCGCAAGCGAGAAAGGTGAGTTTAAGATAAGTGGTAGAAAGGTGCTATTTGACGGCTTTTACAAGGTTTATGGCGAGCTTGATAAAGATAAAATTTTGCCAAATTTAAAAAAGGGCGACGAGATGAGTTTGCAGAGCATAAAAAGCACGCAAAATTTCACCGAGCCACCAGCTAGGTACTCAGAAGCTGGACTTGTTAAGAAGTTAGAGAGTCTAGGCATCGGCCGCCCAAGTACCTACGCACCGACTATCACGCTACTAACTTCAAGAGACTACGTGAGAGTTGAGAAAAAGCAGCTCATACCAAACGAGATCGCTTTTAGCATGATAGGCGTTTTGGAGGAGCACTTTAGCAATATAGTTGATAGCGAATTTACCTCACATCTTGAAGAAAAGCTCGATGAGATCGCACTTGACAAGGCTGACTGGCAAAAGGTACTAAGCAACTTTTACTATCCATTTATGGAAAAAATTAGCGCTGGCAAAACTGGCATAAAAAGCCTAAAAACAGCCACTCCGATCGGAGAGAAGTGCCCAGAGTGCGGAAGCGAGCTAGTACTTAGAAAGGGCAGATACGGCGAATTTATCGCTTGCTCAAATTTCCCAAAATGCAAATACTCAAGAAACATCGCAAAAGATAATGAAAAGAGCGCGGAGGCAGGCACTACTACTGCGGCAGCTAAGCCAAAACGTGAGCTTAAAAAGCTTGATGTGCCATGTCCAAAATGTGGCGGTGAGATCGTCGAGAGATTTAGCAGGCGCGGTAAATTTTACGGATGTGCCAACTATCCAAAATGCGACTTCGTCTCAAACTACGAGCCAGTTGAGCAAAAATGCGACGAATGTGGCGGCGATATGATCAAAAAAAAGCTTAAAAAAGGTACATTTATAGAGTGCACAAAGTGCAAGAAAAAGACGCTTATCTCTGAAAACTAAAAACTTTTAGCCAAATTTGAGTCCTTGACCTAAATTTGGCTTTTATAAATTTGGGCTTCAAAGTGTCTGATACCACCGCTAAGCTTGGCTAGTATAAAGGGCAAAAACCTCGTCATCAACTACACTTAGTCAGATGGTAGCTTCACATCGCAGTACGCACTTTTTTTGGTGAGCTTAGCGCTTTGCCAAATTTAAAAATAGATCTTTTAAAAGAATGAGCGGAAATTTATAAGAGAAAGTAATGTCATAAGATTTAAGCTTTTCGCATAGTTTTTAATAAGTTTATATCGTGGAGCAATTTTAAAATTTCACTCACTTGCAAGAATTGACTGCTAAAATTTAGCTTCGCTTACCGCTTAACTTAAATTTTAGAGCCGAAATTACTCGTTCTTTAAATTTTAAAATTTACTTGACACTTGCCATATATACGAACGCATGCAGTGCAAAATCGCTATCACATGCACTTCTAACGTGCGAAGGGCTTAGATGATTTAAAGGGGGATAAGGGGACGGCTTTGCTTCGTTAGCTCACAGCTACAAGCAAACCGTAACTCAAGCCCCCTTGCCCCCCCTTGTATAAAAATAAATTTATATATTTCATCAAACTATTTTTGCAAATTCATAAACCATCCTACTTAAATTTTAAACCTATCAAAGCTATAATACGCCCCAAAAAAGGATGAAAAATGAAAACAATTATGCTCTGTGCGATATGTTCAGTCACTCAAGGAAACTGCGCTGAGGACTGCGCTTACTGCACACAAAGCGCCAAAGCTGGTGCCGATATCTCAAAATTTAAAGAAAAAAGCGTGCAGCAGGTGGTGGAAGAGGCCAAAATGGCTTATAAAAACCACGCTCTTGGCTTTTGTTTAGTCACAAGCGGTGCTAGACTAAATGACAAAAAGACCGACTATATCGCATCTTTAGCAAGAGCCGTGAGCAAAGAAGTGCCAAATTTGATGCTCATCGCATGTAACGGCATGGCTACTTACGAGCAGCTTTGCGAGCTAAAAAAAGCTGGCGTTTTTAGCTACAACCACAACCTTGAAACAAGCCGAGAATTTTTCCCAAAAATTTGTAAAACTCACACTTGGGACGAGAGATATCAGACAAATTTAGATGCAAAAAGGGCTGGACTCATGCTTTGTACTGGTGGTATTTACGGCGTTGGCGAGAGTGAGGCTGATAGGGTGAGCTTTAGAGCTAGTCTAAAAGAGCTTGAGCCATTTTCGTCACCGATAAATTTTTTCATTAAAAATGAAGCGCTGAGTCTTGATCTGCCTCCTCTTAGTACGGATGAAGCCCTAAAAATAGTGCGTGAGACTAAAAGAGATCTACCAGAAACTAGAGTCATGATAGCTGGTGGCAGAGAGAAAATTTTAGGCGATAGACAATACGAGGTCTTTGAAAATGGCGCCGATGCGATCGTGATAGGCGACTACCTCACCGCAAAAGGCGAGAAAGCTAGCAAGGATATCGAGGAGCTTACAAAGCGCGGTTTTAGCTTCGCTAGTATCTGCCACTAATGCTTGTAAATTTGCTTTTCGCAGGGCTTGGAGGCTTTATAGGAGCTGGATGCCGGTTTTTAGCTGGCGAGCTACTAAAATTTAGCCACTTTCCGCTAGCTACACTTGGTGTAAATGCGCTTGGCAGCTTTGTTATCGGCATTTTGTTTTGTCTAAATTTAAGCCAAAGCGTGAGAGTATTTTTGGTCATTGGCATACTTGGCGGATTTACAACATTTTCAAGCTTTAGCCTTGATAGTGTGAAATTTTTAATAGAAGGCGAGCTGGTAAAAGGCTTTTTAAATATCTTTTTAAACCTTGTCCTTTGCCTACTTGCAAGCTATCTTGGCATTTTGCTTGGTAAAAATTTGTGAGGTTTTTAAGGTACGCAACAAAATAACTTTATCTATACCATTTTTAAATTTTAAAGCTTCACTCACTCGCCACTAAATTTAGAGCCGCGATATGCTCGCTTTAATTTACTCAAATTTATCTGATAACAAATCGCATGCAGTGCGTTAGCACTGGAGCATGTCACCTCTAACGTTGTCGGGGTTAGGGGATCGTTAAGGGGGAAGGGAGCGACTTCGTAATTCAAGCCTCTTCCCTCTTAACAAAGAAACAAAACTTTAAATTTCTAAAAACCTTAATTTATAAATTTTAAAATTCCATTCACTCGCAAGAATTGACTACTGATTTTGGGTCTTACAAAGCTTGTCGCTAGAGCCGAAATTACTTGCTTATAAAATTTTAAAATTTGATAGAGTTTTAACCGCATTCAGTGCGCCAGCACTATTGCGTGCACTTTGAGCGTATTAAGGGATTGGGGATATAAAAGGGAATAAGTGGGCGACTTCGTGTCTGCCTGCAGTTGCGAGCTTGCAAAGCAAAATTCAAGCCCCTTTGCCCCCTTTTTTTTTAAGTAAATTTCATCAATCTATGTGCAAATTTTAAATTTCATTCACTCACAAGAATTGGCTACTAAAATTTGATGAAATTTAACAAAACCACATGCAGTGCAAAATACTGCCACATCCACCTTTCTACCTAGCTTCTACCTTTGGCATCTGAAGCATAAAATTTCTAGCCTCACTTAAAAGTACAGGCTTAAGCCCATCTACCAGAGTTTTTGGATCATAAATTCTTTCATATGAAAGTATTAAGACTCCATCTTTTTTAAGTAAAAAGTGGATTATTTCTATATTTTTACTGCTAGTTTCATCTTTTATGAGAGCTAAAATTTGATCATTCTCTTCACTATAAAGCACCTCTTTAGCCTCTTTTATCTTTCTTTTTAGCTCAGCAAGCATACTTTCACTTTTTATATTTTTGTCAAATTTCACTCTAAATCCTACAAAATGCTCATCAAAATTTTCATTTTTTAAAAAGTAAAAACTCTCATCTTTGGCTGTATTTTTCTTATAAAAAACGCTTCCATCAAATTTAAAACTTTGAACCAAACTTAGCTCATCTGCAAAGCCAAAAATTCCAAAAAACATCAAGACAAAAAATAGAAATTTACGCATAAATTTGCACTCCAAATTTTTAAAAATTTGTCGCCATTTTGCCCAAAAATCGCTTAGCTTAATCAAAAAATAACAAAGCTTTTTATACAATCAAACATTTTTAATTTAAGGATCTTTTTGCAGTTACATCAAGCTAGCGAGCTTAGTATTCTTGTCGTTTTGGCATTTATCGTCTTTGCTTCGCCTTATATTTCTAAAATTTTACGCATTCCTGTCGCTCCTGCTGAGATAATACTTGGAGCACTGGCTAGCTACATCGGACTTGTCGGCGAGAATGAGATGTTTAAGCTAATTAGCGAAGTTGGCTTTTTCTTTTTAATGTTTCTAGCTGGCATGGAGATTGATCTTAGAATGCTTATAAACATTGACCGCAAAATTTTACGTCTGGGGCTTATCTATCTTGCGCTCATTTACTCGCTAGCAACTGCACTTACGTTTAGTCTTGATCTTAGTTTGCTTTATATTATCATTATCCCGATAATGGCCGTTGGCATGATATTTACGCTATTTAAGGAGTATGGCAAGCAGCAAGAGTGGCTAAATTTAAGCATGCTAATCGCAACTATCGGCGAGCTTTTAAGCATCACGCTTCTAACTTTTACCGCTGCTTACTTGCAGTTTGGAGCGAGCATAAATTTATGGCTAACGATTGGATATTTGATCCTATTTTTGGCTATTAGCGTGCTTAGCTTTAAAATTTTGGACGTGCTTTTTTGGTGGTATCCGGGGCTTAAAGTGGTGCTCATGCCACACTACGACAAGGACGAGAAGGATATCAGGCTTTGCATCGCGGTATTTTTCACGATGATAGCATTGATGCTCTATCTAAATTTAGAAGTTGCCTTTGGCGCGTTTATCGCAGGTATGTTTATCACGACATTTTTTGATCACAAAAAGGACCTGCCACACAAGCTTTCAAGCTTTGGATTTGGCTTTTTGGTGCCGATATTTTTCATCCACATAGGCTCGACTTTCAAGCTTTCAAGCCTAGGATCTAGCGAAGTGATAAAGGATGCTATTTTTATATTTTTAGCGATGCTTGGCACCAGAGTTATATCTAGTTTGCTCTTTTTGGGCAAGCTTGGCTTTAGAGGGATATTTTTATTTTCAGTTTCGCAGTCTATGCCGCTCACTCTTTTGATCGCAGTTGCTACTATCGCACACAAATCAGGCGAGATAAGTGACTATTCTTACTCATCTTTCATCCTAGCAAGCCTCGCACAAGCTATAATAGGAGCTATAATCATCAAAATTTTAATGCAATCAAAAAGCAAGGAGTAAAAATGTCATCAAATACAGCCACACTAATCGACAACCGAACTGGCAAGAGCTATGAATTTCCTATACTAAAAGGCACTATGGGACCTGATGTGATAGACATCTCGACATTTTTTAGTGATACTGGAATGTTTACTTTTGACAGAGGTTATACTTCAACTGCGATGTGTCGCTCGGCGATAACTTATATAGACGGCTTAAAAGGCGAGCTAATGTATAGAGGTTATGATATCGCGTATTTGGCTGAAAATAAGACATTTTTAGACGTGGCATACTTACTTTTAAACAAAGAGCTTCCAACAAATGATCAGTATATAAATTTTAAAACCGAGCTTAAAAAAAGAAGCTTTATACATGAAGGCATGATGAAGCTATTTGACGCATTTCCGGACAAAGCCCACCCTATGGCGATCTTACAAGCAGCAGTCTCAGCGCTAAGTGCGTTTTACTCAGACCACCTAAATATGGATAAACCTGAAGAGTATCACGAGATGGCTATGCGTATAATCGCTAAAATTCCAACGATCGCGGCCTTTAGTTACCGCTACTCACGCGGGCTTCCTATCATATATCCAAATTTAGATCGTGGCTTTACTGAAAATTTCCTCTATATGATGAGAGGCTACCCTTACGAGCATGTCGATCTTAAGCCTATTGAGATAAAGGCACTTGATACGGTCTTTATGCTGCACGCAGATCACGAGCAAAATGCTTCAACAACGACTGTTAGAACCGTTGGCTCAACGCACGCTCACCCATACGCATGTATAAGTGCAGGTATCGGAGCGCTTTGGGGTTGGGCTCATGGCGGTGCAAACGAGGGTGTCATCCGCCAGCTAGAAGAGATCGGCTCGGTTGCAAACGTCGATAGATACATCGCTAGAGCAAAGGATAAAAACGATCCATTTAGGCTAATGGGTTTTGGTCACAGGGTCTATAAAAATTTTGACCCTCGCGCAAAAGTACTCAAAAAAATGAGAGATCAGCTTATGGATGAGATAGGTATTAACTCAGAGCTTATTAAAATCGCAAACCGCATCGAAGAGATCGCACTAAATGATGACTATTTTGTGAGTAGAAATTTATATCCAAACGTTGATTTTCACTCAGGGCTCATCCTAAAGGCGCTTGGCATACCAAACAATATGTTTGCCGTCATCTTTGTCATCGGCAGGACTCCAGGCTGGATTAGCCAGTGGATCGAGCTAAAAGAGCAAGATACGATAAAGATCGTCCGCCCAAGACAGCTTTATGTTGGAGAGACAAACAGAACACCAAAATGAGCGAGCTTCTAAATTTAGCTAAAAAAGCAGCCGTTAATGCTGGAGCGCAAATAATGAAATTTTACTCTGCAGATAATACGGCTCTTAAAGTCTGCCTAAAAGATGATAGCTCGCCACTAACTAGCGCTGATCTAGCCGCAAATGAAGCGATAATAAAAATTCTAACCAAAAGTGGGATAAAAATTTGCTCTGAAGAGAGCATCCTGCAAGAAAGCGATAAAGACGAGTTTTGGCTCGTAGATCCTCTTGATGGCACGAAAGAATTTCTAGCTAGAAACGGTGAATTTTGCGTTTGCATAGCTCTTATAAAAAAAGCTAGACCGGTGCTTGGTGTGATATTTATCCCAGTTAGTAAAGAGCTTTTTTATGCTGATGAAAATGGCGCTTTTAAAGAAATTTTAGGTGACAATAATGAAATCATAAAGAGAGTTGATTTAAATAAAAAAGATAAAAATTTAGACAATCTAATCTTTTCAAGCAGAAGAGGCGACGCCAAAGAGATAGAATTTATAGGACAGAGCTTAAATTTTGAGCAAAAATGCATCGGCTCAGCCATAAAATTTTGCCGTTTGGTTGAATTTGGTGGAGTTTATTTGAGATTTGCTCCAAGCTATCTTTGGGACAATGCAGCAGGAGATGCGCTCGTAAATTTTTGTGGTGGAAAAGTATTTGACGCTAATAGTAGCAAAGAGATGAGCTATGAGCTTGCTGATTTAAAAAGCCCATTTTTCATAGCTCTCTCAAAAAACACACTAAATCTAAAAGATAAAATCACACAGCTATATAAGCAAAGTAAAATTTAAATCTTAAATTTCTTCTAGTAGATAAAGCAGACTAGCTATTTTTGCTGTGCCTAGCACGTAGCTCATTATGTTTGCTGCGACTTTATCTTTTTTAAGCACTTTGCCATTTATGTCAAATATATCTTCGTTGTTCTCTTTGATAAATTTTAAGGTTTTTGCTACGACATCTTCTAAGCTATTTTTGCCGTCAAGCAATAAAAGTATGTAATAATCGATATTGTTAAGCTTTCTTGAAATGCTAAATTTATTAGCAAAAACAACATCGGCATTATTTTTATGATTTAAAAAATATCTTACATAATTTATTAAATTTTGACTAAGCCTTGAATAGCCGGGCCTATACTCGATATTTTTTTGCTCATCTTTTAAAATCATTGCATCAGACGAGTTTGTTAAAATTCTTACAAAGGCGCTATAAACCATGAGCTTATCTTCTGGCAAAATTTCTAAAATCTGAGAAAGGTTTATGCTAGCTGGATACATCTTATAAAAGACCTCGCAAAGCCATGATATATCTTGTGGCATAGCGCCATAACTATCTTGCCACTGGTTATCTTTCTTTATAAAATCTGCCACAACGTGAATTTTATTGATATCGCTTGGGCCTATTTGTTTATTGGCTATGCTCTCATAAGTTTTGCTATGGACTATTAGGCTTTGTCTAAAGACTTTGTTACTAATCATATCCATGAATTGCTCTAGATCGATCCTGTCTTTAAATTTATTGTTTTTGTATTCATCTACTACAGCTGTGCCAACATCTGGGGTAAAAATATCATCAAGCGTATATTCACAAAGATAAGTAAGATCATTTTTTGCAAGCATGGCATTAAAATCTTTAAAATAAAATGGATCATTTGTGTATTCTAAAAACTCATGAGCTATGTAAAAGTCATCTTTTGAGAGCACATGTTCTGTTACAAAAAGAAGCATCTTAAGAGGTATCTTCCCCTCATAAATTTCTTCATCTCTTGTTAGCAAATATTCTTTATAGACTAAAAGTGCTTCTTTGGCTGCTTTTAACCTCTCTTGCATGCTCTCTTTGTCTTTTGCAGCAAGTAGCATTATATCCCTTACGATATCTTTTACTTTCCAGCCAGGATAAACATTATAAGAGATAAATGCCACGCCGTTCGTGCTTAAATTCTCTCTTACAACTTTTAATATAGCTTCTTTTACAAAGTCAGGTACCCAGCTAAAAACGCCATGAGCGATGATATAGTCAAATTTCTCATCACTTTTAAATTCGCAAATATCGCCGTGTATAAGCTCTAAATTTGTAAGCCCCATTTCTTTAACGATCTCTTGTCCGCGCCTTATCTGCTCGCCACTAAGATCTATGCCAATTACTTTTGCGTTTTTGTTATTTACTGCAAATGGGATCAAATTTCCGCCAAAGCTACATCCTATCTCTAAAACTCTTGCATTTTCACATGGCGGTGGAGTTATGCCAAGAAGTGTCGCACAAGCTTCAAGCCTGTAAGGCGATGATTGGGCAAAGGCTATTGATTTATAAGTTAGCTCGTCATAAGACTTTTCGATTTTGCTATTTTGGCTCATTTTAGCTCCTAGTAGTCTTTTTCTTTGAGTTTTTCTAGCATATTTTTAGCATCATTCTCAGGATCATCCACTATATATGCGCGCCTTATCTTACCATCTTTTATGATGAGTGTTTGTCTAAAGTAAAATTTATGTCCATTTGATGCAGAAAAAACTGGAAGTTCAAGCGCCCTTTCAAGCATAAACTCACTATCGTTTAGAAACATGACTCCAGTTGAAGTCTCTTCTTGAAATTTCTTTTGAGCTGCGATATCTTGTGAGCTAATGGCCACTACCATGAAACCAAGATCGTTAAAATCTTTTAAAAATTTCTTGTAGTTTATCGCTTGTTTGGTGCAGCCCTTCATACCAGGTGTATTTTGTAGTTGCTCACTTAAAAGACTAAAGTCCTCGCCTATCTTTGGGTAGATAAAAATGACGCAGTCGTGCGTTCTTGCAAAGGCGGAAAAATCAAATTCCTTACTATCTAAGGTATTTAAATATATACTTGTAGGCACTTTTATCATACTTCATCCTTTAAAATTTTTACTATTATATCTTTATAAGCTTTGTCTTAAGCTTTTTTAGAATTTAAAAGATAAACTACGAAAAGAACAAAAAAGCTAATTATTAGCATCAAAAGTGCATAGATATGAGCCTTGGTGTAATCAAGCATTTCAACCGCTTCAAATATCGCGATGCTAGCGACCTTGCTCTCTCCAGCTACGCTACCGCCTATCATTAAAACAACACCAAACTCACCCATAGTGTGAGCAAAACTAACGACAATAGCTGTTAATAAATTTGATCTAATACTTGGCAAAATCACCCTAAAAATAGTCGTGAGCTTATTTTTACCAAGACTATAACTTGCTTCAAAAAGGCTCTTTTTTAGGCTATTTAGCCCAGCATAAATCGGCCCAAACATAAATGGCAATGAATAGATACAACTTGCCACAACAAGACCTGTGAAATTAAAAACTAACCTAACCCCAAAATTTTCTTCAATAAATCTACCAAAGGCCGAATAAGGTGAAAGAAAAATGAGCAGATAAAAGCCAAGAACGCTTGGTGGCAAAACTAAAGGCAGTGAGATTACTGACTCTAAAAATGATTTGCCGAAAAATTTTTTCTGAGACATAAAATAAGCAAGTACGATGCAGACAAAAAATAAAATAAAAGTTGTTATAAAAGATAATTTTAGCGATAGCCAAAATGGCTCGTAATCGATACTTTTTAACTCGTCTATCATGCTTTTTCCAAATTTACACTAAATGCTTTTGTGCTAACTACTACCATATCGCCTGCTTTTAGATTCATTGCTTCGCTGCTACTTAGCACCACTTCACAAATTTGGCGGTTTATTAATACATTTGCCACGTAAATAGCATCACGTTTTTTTATCTCTAAAATTTTAGCGTTAAAGGCAAATTTCTGCGATCCTGCACTCTTTAAAAATATCTCACTTGCACTACCTGATCTTGAAATTTTTCCATTTTCAAGGACAAAGACTTTATTGCAAAGCTTATAAATTTCAGCGATATCATGGCTTACTAAAATAATGCTCATCTTAAACTCATCATGAAGTGTGAGTAAATAGTCTTGAAGTTTCTCACGCATAGCATTATCAAGCGCGCTTAACGGCTCATCAAGTAGCAAAATTTCAGGCTTCCTCATAACCGCACGAGCTAAAGCAACACGTTGCTTTTGACCGCCAGAAAGAGTGCTAATTTTTGCATTTTTTAGACTTGTTAGACCGCAGATATCAAGAAGTTTATTTGCCAGGCTTATGTCATCTTTTGCAAAGAGCAAATTTTTAAAGACATTCATATTTTCAAACAAAGCATAATCTTGAAATAAAAAGCCAATATTTCGTTTTTGTGGAGCCAAATTTGTCTTTTCATCAAAGAAAATTTTATCTCCAACCTTTATAAAGCCACTTTGTGGTGCTTCAAAACCAGCGATCAAGCGTAAAATAGTGGTCTTTCCGCCACCGCTTGCTCCATAAAGTGCGACAAAATCACCACTTTCAAAGCTAAGGTCGGCCTCAAGTAAAAATTTTCCGCCACCGCCATTTAGCTCTTTTTTACAAGAAATTTCTATCATTTTTGTGTACTTATGTGAATGCTTGTAGATTTTATATAGGCAAAGACTTCATCGTTTTCACCTATGTTCATAGTTTTTAATGCGTGATTTGAGATAATAGCTTCGAAATAAATTTCGCCACACTTTAAGCTAATAACACTTAAAATTTCACCAAAATTTATAGCTTCAATCACGCACTTTAGCTCGTTTTCAAGCGAGCTATTATTTAGTTTGTCTTTTGCCAAGATAACATCGGAGCTTTTAAAACCTAAGTCAATCTCATCATTTAAGGCGAATTTGCTAGCCTCATTTAAGACTAGCATAAATAAATTCGCCTCTAAATTTAGACCTTTTAGCTCAAATAAGTTAACGTCATCTTTAGTTAAAATTCCAACGATCTTTGCTCTTATCATTTAGCTGGAACGTTGTAACCAAATTTCTTGAAAATTTCTCTTGATTTATCACCTAAGATAAACTCATAAAATGCTTTTGCATCATCATTTTTTTCAGCATGTTTTAGAAGAACGATACCTTGATCGATCGGAGTGTATAGCTCTTGTGGAACAAGGATGTAATTAACGCCCTCTTTGTATTTTGACATTTTCTCATCAAAAAGTGCGCTAGCAGCGATAAAACCTACATCAGAAGCACTTAATGCTTGAGATAGAGTTTCAGAAATTTTTTGAGCATAAACGATATTTTTTTCTACTTCGTCATAAAGTTTTGCATTTTTAAGTGCTTCTATGCTAGCCTTACCGTATGGTGCTGTTTGTGGATTTGCAATAGAAATCGCCTTTAGGCCACGAACAACTTCGATGCCTTTTTTAAAATCAACATCTCTAATAGAAAAAATAGCCACAGCACCTTGTGCGTAAACTTTTGGTTCAGTGCTTGCAAAACCTGTATCATAAGCTTTTTGCGCAAAGCCCATATCAGCAGCCATGAATATATCGGCTGGAGCTGAGTTTTGTATCTGTGTAACAAGGCCACCACTTGCACCAAGTGTTAAGTTGATCTTGGCATTTGGATGAAGCTTGTTAAACTCTTTTATAAGCTCAGGAAATGCATATGTCGTATTTGCGGCAGCATAGACATTTACTTCAGCACCAAGTGCGTTTATGGCAAAAAAGGCTGCCAAACATAAAAATTTAAAAACTTTTCTCATTTAAACTCCTATAATGATTTGTGATGATTTTACTATTGCTAAAAGCGTATCGCCAACACCTATTTGCATATCCATCGCACTATCTTTTGTGATGATAGCAGTAAGTGTTTGCTCATCGCTTAATTTTAAAGTGATTTCAGCATTTACAGCACCTATCTTTGCTTCGATCACTTCGCCTTTTAGCTGATTTTTGGTGCTTATGCTTATATTTAGATCTTTGGCTAAAATGACAGCTGGAGCTTTAAAAATAAAAATAACTTTTTGACCAACTTTTAGACCTAAATTTTTCTCACTCTCGACCGTGATATTTGATTCAAGCGTACAGCCATTGCTTAGCTTTGCGATTATTTGAGAATTTACCGCACCATGGTTTATGCCAGTGATTTCACATGAGAGCTGATTTCTAGCACTTAAATTCATGCTCATCCTTTGAAGGTTTATGATATCCACATCCTCAACATCTACCTTTTGACAAATTTTTTGCAAAAAATCCTTTTGAGTCTCAAGGATCGTGTCATAAATTTTTATCAGTTTATCGGCATACTCACTTAGCTCAGAGCCACTATTTTTCTTATTTCCATCGGCTCTAATGATAAGGGGCTTACTGCTTTTATTGTTTATCGTATCAAGACAGTCCCAAGCATTTTTGTATGATATGCCAACCAGTTCCGCTGCTTTTGTAATACTTTTTGTCTTTTTTATAGCCTTTAATAAAGCAATATGTTTTGCTAAAACCTGTGTGTCTTCACCTAAAAATAGTTCTAAATTTATATCTGCTTTCAAAATTTACCTTCTAGTATAAAAGAATAATTTATGAAATATATCTAATTATATTAATTCTAAAGCTTAAATTTAAGTTGATTTATAAATTTTTCTTAATTTCTTGTAAAGTTTTTAAAAGATAAAATCTAGCAACATTTTGTAAATAAAAATAAGGGTTGGTATGAAATTTTTACTTGCTATCTTTTTTAGTTTGCTTTTAGCCTGTGCTAATACTGACATAAATGCGAATAGTGAAAGCGATGAATTTGATGTTGAATTTGAGGCAAGAAAAGATGTTTTTGACCCACTTAGTGGCTACAATAGAATGATGACACATGCAAATGACTTTATCTATGTAAATATGCTAACTCCGGTGGCAAAAGGCTATGCCTATGTTGTGCCAAAAACAGCTAGAACAATGGTTTCAAATTTCTTTGATAATCTGCTTTTCCCGGTTCGCTTTGTAAATAATTTGCTTCAGTTTAAATTTCAAAATGCTGGTGAAGAGGTATTAAGATTTTTGGCAAATACAATAGTTGGTTTTGGCGGATTAACCAATGGGGCAAAATATTACGGCTTAAAGCCACATAATGAAGACTTTGGGCAAACACTTGGATACTGGGGAGTTGGGAGTGGCTTTCATATAGTTTGGCCGCTACTTGGACCATCAAACTTAAGAGATACTGGCGGTATGATCGGAGATTATTTTGCCGATCCTATTAGCTACGTTGATCCTATACTTTTATCAACTGGTATCAAATCATATAGAGCATTTAATAGCTTTTCGCAAGATCCAACTGCTTATGAAAAACTAAGAAAAGATGCTATTGATCTTTATCCATTTTTACGCGATGCTTACGAGCAAAGACGCGATAAGCTTATCAAGGAGTAAATATGAAAATTTTAAAAATTCTAACTATGATTTTACTTTTTACAACTAGCCTTTTTGCTATTTCCAAAGAGCAGATCAAGCCTGAAGTAGAGATGAAAACAACAAAGGTTATTGAAATTTTAAAAGATACAAATTTAGACAATAATGCAAAGACAAAAGAAATTTTTGCACTTCTTGATCCATTTTTTGACTATAAACAAATGGCAAAAATAAGCCTTGGTAAACGTTACAACAGCTTAAGTAGCGATGAGCAGGCTAAATTTGACGCAGCATTTGAGCAAAAACTAAAAAGCTCATACATAGATAAACTTTTAGGGTATAAAGATCAAGAGATACGTATAACTGGCGAGAGTGAGCCACAAAAAAATAGGTACTGGCTAACATCTGAGCTTGTAAACGACGGAAAAATTTATGAGTTTGTATATAAATTTTATGACGCAAAAGAGCGTGGCTGGCTCATTTACGATCTTGATATCGTTGGTGTAAGCATCATTCAAACATACAGAAGTCAGTTTGGTGATGTGCTAAATAACGCTGATTTCAATACTCTTTTACAAAAGCTAAACGAAGCTGTTTTGCCTGATCAAAATAAAACAAACCCTTAATGCGACAAATTTTTAAATTTATCATTGCTAAAAACAAGCTTATTATTGCTCTAATTTTAGCTTTAAGCGTAGTTTTTGGCTATCTTAGCACCAAGCTTAGCGTTGATGCATCAGCTGAAACGCTACTGCTTGAGCATGATCCTGACTTAAAAGCTTATAGAGAGATAGCCAAACGCTACAACTCACCCGGATTTTTAGTGGTTGCTTTTACACCAAAAGATGATCTTTTTTCACCTAAAAATTTAGAACTTATCAAAAATTTAGGCGATGAACTAGCTAAAAACGATATGGTAAATAGCGTCATCTCTATAATAAATATTCCGCTTTTAAATAGTGTAAAAGGCGGGATTACGGGCATCTTAGATCATACTCCAACGCTGCAAGATAAAGATATAAATATTTCAAAAGCAAAGCTTGAGTTTGCCAAAAGTCCGATTTACAGCGGAAATTTGATAAGCAAAGATCTAAAAACCACAGCAATTGCTCTAAATTTAAAACAAGATGAGAAATTTAATGAGCTTGTAAATGAGAGAAATTTACTTAGCCAAAAAGAGTCAAACGGCACTATCACAAAAGCCGAGCGACTTAAACTAGAGGCTCTTGCCTATGAGTTTAAAGCCTACCGAGATGAGCTTAGAAAGAGCGATCACGAAAACCTTGAGGCAATAAAAGCAACCATAGCTAAATTTAACGCAAATGACGAGCTATTCTTAGGCGGTGCAAATATGATCGCTGATGATATGATAGGCTTTATAAAGAGCGATCTTTTGGTCTATGGCTTAAGTGTACTTGCTCTTCTTAGCTTTAGTTTGTGGCTATTTTTCAGGCAGATTAGATGGATAGTTTTGCCGATGTTTATATGTGCCATAAGTTCCATTTTTACGACCGGAATTTTTGGCATATTTGACTGGGAAGTGACGGTCATTAGCTCAAACTACATCGCACTTCAGCTCATCATTACTATTTCAACTGTGATTCATCTTGTCGTTAGCTACCGAGAATTTTACGCAAAGCATCCAAAATATAGCCAAAATCAGCTAATTTATCTAACGCTTCGTGATAAATTCTCTCCATCTTTTTGGGCGATATTTACCACAGTTATTGGCTTTAGCTCGCTTATGAGTGCTGACATAAAGCCAGTTATCATGCTTGGCATTATGATGAGCACTGGCATTAGCGTTTCGCTTGTGCTTGCGTTTTTGCTATTTGGTGCGATAAATGTAAATTTAAATAAATTAGCTCCCATTAGAACCTTTGAAAATAGCTTTAAATTTACAAAATACTGCGCGAATTTGGCTCTAAACTCAAGAAAGATTATTTACGTAGTTTGCGCTCTAGTTGTCTGCTTTGGTGTTTATGGTATCAGCAAGATAAAGGTTGAAAATAGCTTCATTGGCTACTTTAAAGAAAGCACAGAAATTCGCCAAGGAATGCAAGTCATTGATACTAAGCTTGGTGGCACGATACCAGTTGATGTGATAGTGAAATTTAAAGAGCAAAAACAAGATAAAAATACCGAGCAAGATGAGTTTGAAAATGAGTTTGAAAGCAACGCTAAGGATGCAAAATACTGGTTTAATAGCTATCACACAAGGGTTGCTGAGAAAATTCACGACTATTTAAAAGAGCAAAAATTTGTCGGACATGTAAGCTCGCTAGCAACCCTTATAAAAGCCATAAAAGAGCTAAATAACGGTGCGAGTGATGATTTTTTATTAGCTGCGATGTATGAGAAATTACCACAAAATTATAAAAATATCTTATTAAGTCCTTATGTAAGCGTTGAAGATGATGAGCTTAGATTTAGTATAAGGATCGTCGATAGTGACTCCGAGCTTAGACGAAATTTATTTCTAAAAGAGCTTAGAGAAGGGCTAGCACAGCTTACTAAAAATGACAATGTAAGCATAGAAGTGGCCGGCATGATGGTGCTTTATAATAATATGCTTCAAAATTTACTTAGCTCACAAGTTGATACTTTTGGACTAACTGTCGCTATACTTTTTGTCATATTTTGCTTTATTTTTAGAAGCATAAAGCTAGCAACCATTGCGATAGTTTCAAATTTAATCCCGCTTTGCACACTCTTTGGTGTGATGGGATTTTTTGGCATCCCGCTTGATGTGATGAGTATCACGATCGCAGCCATTAGTATTGGTATCGGCGTTGATGATATCATTCACTATATCCACCGCTTTAAAGAAGAAATGCTTACAAAAAGCGTTTTTGAGAGCATTAAAGTTGCACACGCAAGCATCGGATATGCGATGTATTACACATCGTTCACCATTTTTCTTGGCTTTAGTGTGATGATAACTAGCAATTTTATTCCAACTATATATTTTGGCTTACTAACCGATCTTGTTATGGTTTTTATGCTTCTTGGCGCGCTAATCATATTGCCAAGCCTAATAGCAAGCTTTGTAAAAAAGAGCGATATTTAATTGATAACTTTGATGAACGAGTAGACATCTGCCACGCCATCAATATGCTTAGCGTACCAAATAGCATGTTTTTCTTGTTCAATGCTATCAACTACGCCGCTAAATACGACATCGCAGCCAACTATGCTAACACGCACATTTGTGCCCTCAACTATACTATCTTTAAAAAGATTTTGCTTTAAGTTTGCAATAATTTTTAGACTATCACACGGATATTCTGGCTTTTTGATACGAAGATAGGTATAAATTTTTCGCACACCATCTGTACTTTTGGCTAGTTCTACTAGCTTATCTTCAAGCTCTTTACTATCAACAAGTCCGATCAGATAAGCATCTCCGTAAAAAACCTCTATCTCGATATCAATATTACTAAGCCCTTTTGAAAATAAAATTTTGCTTTGCAATTTGCTTTGTATAAATTTATCTCTTGTGATCGAGTAAATACCGCGTTTATCACGTGAAATAGAGTACGCATCATAGACATTTAGTGGCGCAGTTGCTGGGGTTAGTACTGAAGAGCAAGCGCAAAAAAATAGAGCCAAAAATGCAAAAACGCTAAATTTTAAAATCAGAAATCCTTTTGTAATTTCAAAAAGTTTATAGAAAATGGGCTAAAATTTATCTAAATCTGCTAAAATAACGCACACGGAGGATAAAGTAATCTGGTGATGCTCACGGGCTTCAAACCCGATGACTGGGCGGTTGACCGTCTGGTGGGGAGTTCGATTCTCTCATCCTCTCGCCACTCACTTTAAATTTTACTTTTATCAAGCAAATTTATAATCTCAAACAAAATAAAGCTTAATACAACCAAAACAAGGCTTAAAATCAGCGCTTCATCGCTTTTACCATCGTATACGGCATTATAAATGGCAAGCGAAATAGTGTCTGTTTTGCCTATGATATTGCCACCCAAAATTAGTGTTATGCCAACCTCGCCAAGCCCACGCGAGATCGCTAAGATAAAAGCTGCTGCTACGCTTTTTGCAACGCATGGAAAGAGCACAAAAATAGCTGTTTGAAATTTATCTTTCCCAAGGCTGTATGCTGCTTCACTTAGGCTTTTTGAAAGTGAGCCAAGAGCAGAAGCAACAGGCTTTACAAAAAGTGGTAGCGAAGCTATAAAAGCAGCTAACACAAGAGCTTTAAAACTAAAAATAATTTCTAAATTTAAAGCCTTGCCGACGATGCCATTTTTGCCAAGCAGATAAAGCAGTAAAAATCCAGTCGCAATGGGCGGAAAGATGAGTGGAAAAGTTACGATCATCTCTAAAATAGCTCTAAGCTTTGTCTTACTAAAAGCTAAGTAATAAGCCAAAGCCAGCCCAAAAACGATAAGCAAAGCCCCTTGGCACAAAACGACCTTTATGCTTAAAAATAGCGGATCAAAAAGCCAAGAGAGCTCTTGCAAATTTCGCCTTATCTTATGCCAAATTTAGTGTAAATTTCTTTTGATCTCTCGCTTTTTAGCTCATTTAAAAATTTCTCGCAATCAGCCTTTTTATCGCATCCTTCAAGCTTTGCAGCTACGATGTTTGCTGGAGCGTAAAGCGATTTGTCTATCAAGACAAAACTACCAAATTCATCTTTGTGTGCATTTAGTTCGGTCTGATTGATAAATCCTGCTTCAACTTCGCCGTTTAATATATAAGTAACGACTTGTGGCACACCAGCAACTGCTAAAATTTTATCCTTTAGCTCGCTGCTTAAATTTGCTTTTTGCATAAATTCATTCGCTCTTTTGCCATAAACTGTCTTTACAGCATCTGGCATAGCGATCTTAGAAAGAGTTTTTAGCTCATCAACTTTTTCTATTTTCACACCTTTTTTGGTAGCCAGCACCAAAGCACCTGAGCCTAAATTTACATATTCAGCGATCTTTAGATCAGATTTTTTCAAAAAGTCCTCATCGCCCACGATCACGTCAGTTTTGCCCTCTTTTGCCTGAGCCATGATCGCTGTGATGTTTGCAAAAGAAGTGTCGATATTTACGCCATCTTTTTTGAGATTTTGCGCGACTGCTTCGACTATCTTTTTATATCCGCCACCAGCACTTACTAGCAAATTTTCATTGCCAAATGCAAAAATTGCAACCATTAAAAGTAAGAACTTTTTCATATTTTTCCTTTAAAAGTAAAATTTCAAGATTTTATAAAATATACTCTTATACATTCTTAAAATATATTTTTATAATTTTTACTTTTCTACCAAAATGCTATAATCACGATAAAAAAGGACAGACATGAACGAACTTGAGCTAAAGATGCAAGGCAAGATAGATAGGCTAACAGATAAGACTTTTAGGCTAGATCCAAGGATCGGCGAGGGCTACTTTACTGCGAAATATTTTCTAAAAGTAAATGAGATAATTAAGCAAAACCTGCCAGATCAGCACGTGACGATGCAGTTTTTCCAAAGGCGCGATGATATCGTGCTTTGTGGCATTGACGAAGTTTTAGCCATCATCAATAAATTTGCCAAAGACCCAAGTGAGCTTGAAATTTACGCACTTGATGATGGCTATATCATAAACGCAAACGAGCCAGTTTTAAAGATAAGCGGCAAGTATGAAAATTTTGGCTTTTTAGAAAATGTGATCGACGCGACGCTCACCAGGAGAAGCTGCGTGGCGACAAACTCAAGAGACGTGATAAGAGCGGCAAATGGAAAGGACGTCTTTAGTATGGCAGATAGACAAGATGACATCTGCACGCAACCAGGCGACGGCTATGCATCATTTGTAGGCGGCATCAAAAAGGTCGCCACAGATGCTCAGGGCGAGCTTACTGGGCTAAAAGGTGGTGGCACCATGCCTCATGCACTCATTCAAATGTGCGGCGGGGATATAGTAAAAGCCTCAGAAATTTATGCTAAAACCTTTAAAAATGAGAAGATCACGGCATTGGTTGATTACAACAACGACGTAATCACAGACGCATTAAAAGCTGCAAATGCCTTAAAAGAGAGGCTTGGCGCGGTTAGAGTCGATACTAGTAAAAATTTGATTGATAAATATTTTGAAGGCAAAGATACGAGTAAATTTGACCCACATGGCGTTTGCAAGGAGCTTATATTTGCTCTAAGAGAGGCGCTTGATAAAGCTGGTTTTAAATACGTTAAAATCGTCGTTAGCTCAGGCTTTAGCCCTAAAATTATAAAAGAATTTGAAGCTTATAATACGCCGGTTGATACTTATGGCGTGGGAAGTTATCTTGTTAAAAATGACATTTGTGGCTTTACAGGCGATCTAGTCGAGCTAAATGGTAAAAATGAGGCTAAATTTGGTAGGAAAAATTTCGCCTCAGATAGGCTAAAGAGAGTGAAATTTTAAGAGAAAAGATGAAATTTATAAAAATTTTAACGTTTCTAGCGCTTTTTCTAACCGTTTGCACCTCCGCAAACTATGCTAACACCTTTGAAAAGGTTGGCATCTTTGAAGACGGAGTTTACCGATTTAGTGAAAATGGACTTGGCGTCAAAAAAGACCTGCTTGTAAAGGTGATCTCGGTTCAAAACGCGGACAGTTCACGCAAAAAGATCATCTCCATGCTAAATATCCCTAAAAATTCTAAAATTACGGACTTTAAAACAAGCGACGTTGGCGTGATAGTCTGGCCGTTTTACGAGTTTGAGGGCAAATTTATAACGACAATAATCGTTGAAAATATAAAAAAAGAAGATAGCGATCAAAAGTTACTTAAGATGTTAGAGCTTAAACATCCGTTTTACTCAACGCTCCAAGCTCGAAGAAAAGGGGCTAAAGACGCCATAGATGTGAAATACAAACTAAATTTCAAAGAGGCAAAGCTGGTAAAATCGTTTCAAAGTCGCCCTTAAAACTTTATTTTAAATAAATTTCATTAAAATGGCATAATCAAAAAAAGGATCGTCTTTGCAAAATTTCAAGAATATAAACGTCGCTCACTCGCCTGATGCTGACGATATTTTTATGTATGCCGCGGTCAAATTTGGCTGGGTTAGCAGTAAAAATTTAGCCTTCACATCAAAGGCGCTTGATATAGAAACGCTAAACGAGGAGGCGCTAAAAGGCACTTATGAGGCCACAGCGATCAGCTTTGCACTCTATCCAAAAATTTGCGACGAGTATGCGCTTTTACGCTGTGCTGTAAGCTTTGGCAATGGATATGGCCCAAAGCTTATCAAGCTAAAAGGCAAGCAGCTAAAGCGAAATTTTAAGGTCGCACTCTCTGGCAAAAATACGACAAATGCCTTACTTTTTCGTATCGCCTATCCAGAAGCGAGAATTATTTATAAAAATTTCTTAGAGATAGAAAATGCCGTGCTTAGCGGCGAGGTCGATGCTGGGGTGCTTATACATGAAAGTATCTTAAATTTCTCCGACCAACTCTGTGTAGAACGTGAAATTTGGGACATCTGGAGTGAGCTAAACGGCGAAAATTTACCTCTTCCACTTGGCGGCATGGCGCTTAGACGAAGCCTGCCGATAACCGATGCGATCGAGTGCGAGAGAGTGCTTAGCGAGGCCGTTAGGATCGCCACTTCACACAAGCCATTTTTATCTCACATGCTAATGGAGCGAAATCTCATCAGAGTTGGCAAAGAGGAGCTTAAAACGTATCTAAATTTATACGCAAATGACGAGTCTATAAGCATGAACGAAACGCAGCTAAAAGCGCTAAATAAGCTCTATCAAATAGGCCATGACAAAGGTTTTTTTGAAAAGCCAATCGACGTAAACGACTACCTCATCCCAACTGAATACAACGAAGCAAGGTTTAGCTGATGCAAAGTACGCTTGTCTCACTTGGAGTTGAAACCTTTAAGATCGCTCTTTACATAAGCCTTCCGATGCTGCTAAGCGGGCTAATCGCTGGTCTTATCATCTCCATTTTCCAAGCGACTACGCAGATAAACGAAACTACACTAAGTTTCGTGCCAAAAATTTTGCTAGTCGTCGTTGTCATCATATTTTTAATGCCCTGGATGATCTCGATGATGGTTGAATTTACCACTCGTATGCTTGATTTTATACCGGAATTTATCCAGTGACGAGGCTTATTGATTTTTCTAAATTTACCTCAGTTAGGATAGGTGGCGTGCATGAAATTTTCGAGGTTGATAGCCTTGAAGATCTAAGCTCGCCTCACTTTTTAGGCGCTGTGATGATAGGCGGAGGCAATAACCTACTCATCTCGTCAAATCCCCCAAAAATGGCGATGCTTGGCAAGAGTTTTGACTATATAATTTTAGAAATTTGTGATGAAAAAATTTACCTTGAGATAGGTGCTGCGACAAAATCAGCTAAAATTTATAACTTCTGCAAACAAAATAACATAGCTCACCTAGAGTTTTTAAAAAATATCCCAGGCACACTTGGCGGACTTATAAAAATGAACGCTGGACTGCTTAAATTTAGCATAAGCGACAACCTCACACATGTGCGTCTGGCTCGTGGTTGGGTACGCAAAGATGAGATAAGCTTTAGCTACCGCCACAGCGGCATAGATGAGGCCATTTTGGGGGCTAAATTTGAGCTTCGTAGTGGCTTTGATGCGAGCATTTCTGAAGCTATCAGTGCAAAAAGGGCAAATCAGCCAAAAGGAGCTAGCTTTGGTAGCTGCTTTGTAAATCCAGAGGGGCACTTTGCAGGGGCTTTGCTTGAGTCGGTTGGGCTAAAAGGATACGCGATAGGCGGAGCGAAATTTAGCGAGGAGCACGCAAATTTTTTGATAAATTTTAAACACGCAAGCTTTGAGGACGCCACTAGCCTTATAAATTTGGCTAGAGCTAGAGTTTTAGAGAAATTTGGTGTAGAGCTTAAGACTGAAGTTTGCATTTTATAAGGATGATGGTGAGTGAGTTTTTAATAGAAGTTTTTACCCTTTCAGTTTTGTTTATGATTATTGGTCTTTACGCTGTTTATAGGGCCAAAAAGGCGCAAAGCGAGCATGAGAAAAATGTGGCTGATTATGATAAAAATTTACTAAATTTTGCCAAAATTTTAGGCATAAAAGATCACATAGACCTAGTTAAATTTGATGAAATTTTAGTTCAGGCCTTAGAAGAAAAACTAATTTTTAAATTTAATAAATTAACCTCACAAGAGGAATTTGCCTCTTTTATAAAAGATGAGAATTTCAAAACCAAACCCCAAATTTCACAAAACAGTATCGACGAAGCCTTTCTTACACTTTGCACTAGCTCTCTTGTGGAGCCGCTTAAGCTTGCAATACTAAAAAATGAAGATCAAATTTATGGATTTTTGTTTGAAAAAGAGCACCTTTTTGCTCTTATTGATAGCGCTGCGCTGCTTGGCGAAAATATTATAATTTGCGAGTAAATCAAGTAAAATTCATCTCTTTTTAGATAAAATCAAGCCAAATTTCAACTTATAAGGTAAAAAATGGCAAAAGAAAAAGATAGTGACAAAAAAATAGCTATCCCAGAGAGCGAAGCGGACAAGAAAAAGGCGCTCGAGCTTGCACTAAAGCAGATCGATAAAGCTTTTGGCAAAGGCACGCTTTTAAGACTTGGTGACAAAGAGGTTGAGGCTATCGAGTCGATACCTACTGGCTCGCTAGGACTTGATCTAGCTCTTGGCATAGGCGGCGTTCCAAAAGGTAGGATCATCGAGATCTACGGGCCAGAGAGCTCTGGTAAGACCACACTCACACTTCACATCATCGCTGAAGCGCAAAAAGCTGGCGGAATTTGTGCATTTGTCGATGCAGAGCACGCATTAGACGTAAAATACGCTTCAAATTTAGGCGTAAATACCGACAACCTTTACGTCTCTCAGCCAGACTTTGGCGAGCAGGCACTTGAGATCGTTGAGACGCTTGCAAGAAGCGGTGCGATCGATCTTATCGTAGTTGATAGCGTCGCAGCTCTTACTCCAAAGAGCGAGATAGACGGCGATATGGGCGATCAGCACGTTGGCCTGCAAGCAAGACTAATGAGTCAGGCGCTTAGAAAGCTAACTGGAATTTTAAGCAAGATGAAGACAACTGTTATCTTCATCAACCAAATTCGTATGAAGATCGGTATGATGGGATATGGCACGCCAGAGACCACGACTGGCGGTAATGCGCTTAAATTTTACTCATCTGTAAGGATCGATGTCAGAAAGATAGCCACACTTAAACAAAATGACGAGCCTATCGGCAACCGCACAAAAGCAAAAGTCGTTAAAAACAAGGTCGCGCCTCCATTTAAAGTGGCTGAATTTGACATCATGTTTGGCGAGGGTGTGAGCAAAGAGGGCGAGATCATCGACTATGGCGTAAAGCTCGACATTATCGACAAATCAGGCGCGTGGTTTAGCTACAAGGCCGAAAAACTAGGTCAAGGTAGAGAAAACGCCAAAGCCTATCTAAAAGAGCACCCAGAAATTTCTGATGAGATAGTAGCGGCGATCAAAGGCTCAATGGGGATCGATCACCTAATAAGCAGCGGCGCAAAAGACGAAGACGACGACACAAACGAAGCAGGAGATGAATAATGGTATTTATTGAAGATGTAGAAGCTCACGAGGTTTTAGACAGCAGAGGCAACCCAACAGTTCGTGCTACAGTTAGACTAAGCGACGGAACCGAGGCAAGCGCGATCGTACCAAGCGGCGCAAGCACTGGCAAGCGTGAGGCGCTCGAGCTTCGCGACAAAGACGAGAGATATGCTGGCAAAGGCGTTTTAAAGGCTGTTTCAAACGTAAATGAAAAGATCGCAGAAGCGGTGATAGGACTTGATGCTTACAACCAAAAAGCAGTCGATGCTGAGATGCTTGAGCTTGATGGCACGCACAACTACTCAAATTTAGGCGCAAACGCAGTCCTTGGCGTATCTATGGCGGTAGCTCGCGCAGCTGCAAAGAGCCTAAATATCCCGCTTTATCGCTACCTTGGCGGTGCAAACGCTAGCATCTTGCCAGTACCGATGTTTAACATCATAAATGGCGGCGCGCACGCAAACAATAGCGTTGATTTTCAAGAATTTATGATCATGCCATTTGGTTTTAGCACATTTAGCGAAGCACTTAGAGCTGCAACTGAAATTTATCACAAGCTAAAATCTATCCTAAACGCAGCTGGCCATAGCACTGCTGTCGGCGACGAGGGTGGTTTTGCTCCAAATTTAAAAGACAACGAAGAGCCACTAAAGCTTATCTCGCAAGCTGTAAAAGAGGCTGGATATGAGCTAGGCAGCCAAATCAAACTTGCCCTTGACGTCGCTTCAAGTGAGCTTTATAAAGACGGCAAATACGAGCTTGAGGGCAAGAAATTTAGCAGTAACGAGCTCATTAGCTACTATGAAAAACTTTGCGAAAAATATCCGATATTTTCTATCGAAGATGGCCTTAGCGAGGATGACTGGAGCGGCTGGGCTGAGCTTACAAAAAAGCTTGGCAGCAAAGTGCAGCTAGTTGGCGACGATCTTTTTGTCACAAATGAGAAAATTTTACGCGAAGGCATTGAGAAAAAGATCGCAAATGCAATCTTAATCAAGCCAAATCAAATAGGCTCAGTCACACAAACTATGCAAACTGTCCGTCTTGCTCAAAGAAACGGATATCGCTGCATAATGAGCCATAGAAGCGGCGAGAGCGAAGATGCGTTTATCGCTGACTTTGCAGTCGCACTAAATACTGGTGAGATAAAGACAGGCGCCACCTCAAGAAGCGAGCGCAACGCAAAATACAACCGCTTGCTTGAGATCGAACTTGAGGCTGGAGAGTTTTTGGGGGATAATATTTGAGTGAAATTTTAGACGAATATGGCAACACTGATGGCATATTTCATAAAATTTTAAAATACATTAGACCGACATTACGCTACGTCATAGCCACCATTTGTGTGGCTATGTTTGCTTTTTATGTAGGCAATATGATGTTTGGCAAACGCTCGCTTGATGTTATGCTAAGCCTTCAAAGTAAAAAAGAGAGGCTTAGCGAAGACGTGGAAATTTTAAAAAAAATGAACGCGCGTCTGCAAAAAGATTATTTTGAATTACAAGGCCTTGAGCCAGACTTTAATAAAAAGTAGGAATGATGAAAAAATTTTGGTTAGTTTTATCTATATTTGCAGCAAGCGTCTTTGCTAGAGAGAACCCATTTATGCCTATTAGCGAGCTAAATACAAGCGTTATGACAACAAATATCATAGAAAAATTTGATAGATTTGATTCTCTTTCGTTTAAATTTCCAAGCGATGCGGCACTTTTACTAGATGTCACCATAAGATATAGAGCAAATGACGGCACCATAAAGGAAAAAAGACTAGCTGATATAAATAAAACTATCGATTACAGCGATGAATTTGCTTTAAATAAGGTAAAAAATCCAGAACCAGTCGTGGCAAAAAAGCTAGATGTTTCAGTCACAATGGCAAATATGCCTAGTCAAAAAGTAAGCACTCCTGTGATAATAGAAAAAAATGAAACTAAAATTTCAAATAGAGATAGAAATAAAACTTCAGATATGCCAACTCCAAATGTTGTAGTAATCGATCTTAGCACAGACAAAACAAAAGAAACTACCATAAAGCCTGAACAAAAGGTGGTCGAGATAAAGATCGAGCCTAGTGCAAAGCCAGTTGATAGTGTCAAAAATGGAAAAGATGTTAAATTTCTAGGTTTTATAAGCTTTCTAGCCAACGACAAAGAGCTAAAAATCGCTACAAAAGCTAAAAATTTGAAGCATTTTGCTTATGAGAAAAATAAGATTGTTCTTGACTTTGCAAGGCCGCCAAGAAGCTTTAAAACTAAGAGCTTAAAACTTGAAAATGAACATTTTAAAAATGTGATCATAGGCTGGCACGATAGATATTTCAGAGTGGTTTTAGAGCTTGATAAGATGCATAAATATAAGCTTGAAGCCGCTGAAAATGGATATTTGCTTAAGCTTTTATAGTTGAATTTTAAAAAGAGTAGATTTTATAAAATTTCAAATATAATACTTTTCAAAATAAAATTTTAAGGTTATTGGTTTGAAATATCCGCTTGATTGTAAAGATAATTTTGAAAACTCATTTATATTTTGGCTTACTCGCTATGTCAAATTTAAACTTAGCTCACTTTCAAATAAAGAGCTTAGGGATCCAAAGGCACTTTCGAGTGTGAATTACGCTCTAAGCCGTGAGGTAAAGAACATTGACCAGCTTGATGGCTTGGTAAAAAGCGCGAGAAATGCAGGGCTTACCGGCATAAATACCTACTTTAATCCACTTAAAAAAATATATGAAACAATGAAATTTTACGAGCTTAGCAGCCTAAAACAGATCGACGAAGAGCTGCTAAGCGAAATATTAGCTAGTACGACTGGTGGGCTAAGTGATGCTAGCAAGAAAAATTACCGCATCTCAGTGATAAATTTCTTTGCGTTTTTAGACAAACAAAACGAAGAGGATGGCAAGGCCCATGTTTTTGATATAAATTTAAAAAACTGGGGTGGAGTGAGTGGCAATAAAGGGCAAAAGTTACCTGAGTTTATGGGCGAAGATGAGGTCAAGAAATTTCTTGATGCGATCGAGGAGAGTGATTTTAAGCAAAACTCAAATCGAAATAAGCTCATCATCAAAACTATCATTTTTACTGGCATTCGTGTGAGCGAGGCTCTAAATTTAAAGCGAAAGGACATCACTGAAGATGGCGATCTTTTTATCATTAGGATCCGAGGCAAAGGCAACAAATACCGCATCGTTATGATAAAACGACACTTAATAGAAGCTCATCTAAACGCGATCGCAATAAACTACATAAACAAAGAAGGCTATCTTTTCATCAATAAAAAAGGTACCAGACTGACGCAAGCCTATGTAAGTCGCATAGTGGAGCAGATCCTTTTTAAGGCTGGCATCAGAAAAGAGAAAAATGGTGCTCACATGCTACGCCACACCTTTGCAACGATGCTTTACAAAAAGCAAAAAGACCTAGTCTTAGTGCAAGAAGCCTTAGGCCATGCAAGCTTAAATACCTCACGAATTTACACTCACTTTGATAGCGACAAGCTAAAACTTGCTGCAAAAGTGGCTGAGGATCTAGCAAACTAGAGCGCTTAAAGCCAAAGCAAACTAGCAATACTAAATTTAACTCATGCAAAATTTAAAATATTATCTAACTATGAAACCCTATAAATATATGAGGAAATTTTAGCTTGCAAGCAGCCTAAAAGCTTGCTCTGTATCTAAATTTACAATCCACCAGTCAAAAGCTCTTACAAAAAGTGAAATTTGGCAAGCAAATTTTACTCTACTCACCAAATTTATATCAAACTAGCTGATTTTCCTTATCTTTGCAGGAAGTGCTTGTCTAGCACAAGTACCAACCAACCAGTCATTTAGGCTAAATTCGCCATTTCTTTTTGGATCAAGAAGTCCGAGCTTGTTGTGATTGACCCCTTTTTCTAAATTTGCGATCCCAAAAGCTGACTTTCCATCGACGATGTGCGTTCTTATACCAAACTCATCATGACCAAATCCATGCTCGATACTAATAACCCCGCTAGCAACGCCGTCTGTCACAAATGCCTCACCAACTTGCGCACCATAAGGCGTAGTTACTTTAACCTTATCGCCTGAGCGAATGCCCTGCTCACTTGCAACATCTGGTGCTATCCTTATGAAGTTGCTAGGATGAACAGCTCTTAGCCTTGGGCTAACAAAGGTGTAGAAGTGTTGGATATTTGACTTTCTTGAGCTCACTGTGTATTTCCACTCAGAGCGTGGGAAAAATTTCTCAAGCGGTGTGCCATCACTTGCTACTGGTAGCATCAGACTTGGCACTCCTGGCATAAATTCGCCTGTTATTGAGTGCCTGTGTCCGCCAAGTGGCTCATAGTAGATAGAAGCTGGCGTAGGCGCTGGCACTTTTACGGTTGCTTTATCACCCTTATATGCGCTCTCGTAGCTACCATATCTGCCGCCTTTTGCTAGTATGTGCGCTACTTTTGGCTTCTCTTCGTCTTTTAGATAAGGATCGAGTTTTGTCATCACTCTTGATATCTTACTAAGCTTTTTGTCCTCGTCGCTTATATCTTTCACACCCTCACCATCAAAGGCTAAATTTGCTAGTGCAGCCGCGTAATACTGCTCTTTTACGTCAAGGTCCATGAAATTTCCGTCTTTGTCTTTGAAGGCATTTTTGCCAAAGCCTTTTAGTCCAAGCCTCTTTGCCACGGCTATATAAAATGCCTCAACGTCGATCGCGCCGCCGTTTTTATCCTTTGCCTGCTTTGAGCTAACAGCTGGATAGCGCACGACTGAAGTTTTAGCGATCGTTCCCCAAAGAGAGTTTGGAAGCGCCCAGTTTTCTAAATTTACCCCATCTGGTACGATGTAGTCAGCATAGGCGTTTGTCTCGTTCATAAAGGCGTCTATGCCCACAAAAAGTGGTAAATTTTTACTATCTTTTAGTACGTCTAAAACCGCTTTTTCAAGTCCTGCTTGGCCGTAAAGTACGTTTGTCATGTAGTTTATGAAAACTTTTACTTTGTATGGATAGCCAGCCTTGTGGCTCGTAAGAGTTTCGTTTACAAGTGGCATAGAAATAGGATACCATGGCTGAGTTGATGGATAGCCGCTGCCGCCAGCTGCTACTTTGCGTTTATACTCAGAGCTTGTTTCGTAGTATTTGCCTGATCTTGATAAATTTAGACCATTTGGCTTATAAGCACCCTCAAAGCTCTCAAGGTCATATCTGCCCTTTAAAAACTCGTGTGTGCCAGCACTTGCATTGACGTTGCCGCCTTTGTAGCCGTAAGTACCCATTAGTGTGTTTAGACAAAGGATCGC
Source organism: Campylobacter concisus (assembly GCF_002092845.1). Classification (GTDB taxonomy): domain Bacteria; phylum Campylobacterota; class Campylobacteria; order Campylobacterales; family Campylobacteraceae; genus Campylobacter_A; species Campylobacter_A concisus_AQ. The sequence continues at coordinate 13,886 of NZ_LVXF01000038.1, read as the reverse complement.
AAAAGTAGTCATACCAGCTTGTGTATGCATCATACCGCCATGTACGTTTGTACTCACCTGTCTGCCATTTTTGGTGAAATTTTCGCAAAGCCAAATGATATCTTCAATGCTTACACCACAAATTTTTGAGTACTCCTCTAAGCTATGCTTATAAGCTGACTCTTTTAAAAGCTGCATCGAGCTTTTAACCTCGACTTTTTTGCCGTCTATTAAAATTTTGCCTTTGTAGTAGAGCTTGGCTGGTTCATTTACCTTGTAGCTTTGTATCTTGCCATCTTGCGAGCAGACCTGCCACTCGTTATTGATAAGTGCAAATTTGCCGTAGTCTTTGTGGTCTTTTTCGGTGATGACTAGATGCGTGGCGTTGCACCAGTGTATCTCGCCTGCTAGCTTTGCTTGGTCTAAATTTGGCTGGATAAGGTAGTTTGTAGCGTATTTTTCATTTTCTATTATCCAACGTATCATCGCCATAGCTAGAGCTGAGTCGGTGCCTGGCTTTATCGCTATCCAGCGGCCTTTGTCCGAAGAGGCGTATTTTACAGCATTTGTAACACTTGGATCAACTACTGCATAGGCAAAGTCATCTCTAGTGCCTCTTGCATAAGAGAGCATTTTTGCCTGTTTTTGGAAAGGGTTGCCGCCATTTGACGGCGAAGTGCCCCAGTAGATGACAAATTTAGAGTTTTCATAGTCTGGTTTTGTATGTGCAAAGCCCTTTGCGTTGTGCGCAATCTTACCACCGACCCTAAAGCCGCCGCCGCAAATTCCGCCGTGTGAGTAGTGATTTATAGTGCCAAATGACTTTTTGACAAAGCGATCAACGATGTCAGAGCGTCCGTCATATAGATAAAAACTTAAAAATTGATTGCGTTTGGTACCATATTCTGGGTTTTCGCTGTCGATTAGCTCGTCGCTATATATCGCTCTTAGCCCATCAACATGCCCCTCGCCAAAGAGATCTCCGCCCTCCACTACCTCTTCTACTAGCTGCTCAAAGCTTATGCTCTTCCACTTGCCTTCGCCTCTTTTGCCAACTCTTTTTAGCGGAGTTAATATCCTTGCAGGTGAGTCTATCATCTCAGGCAATATCGCTCCTCTAGCACAAACTGTGGCTCGCTTTTCGTCTTTGCCGCTTAGTGTTGTGGCAAGAAGTGCATCATTTATAGATGTGTTAAAATTTGCCCAGTGTACGTTTGAGAGTGGGTGGTATGGGTTGCCACTACATCTTAAAACTCGGTCGTTTTTATCGTCCACATGAAGCCTTATGCCACACTTCGTTGTACAGCCGTGGCACATAGAAAAGACAACGCTATGTCCATCGCTAAGTGAAATTTTGCCGTCCTTTACTCGAAATTCAGGCTCTAGTGAGTTTGCCTGCGGTTTATAGTCGTCTTTTCCCCCATCTGCTAGCACAGCGCTCGTAGCTACCGTTGAGAGTACAGCTGATCTTTTTAAAAATTCTCTTCTTTGCATTACTTATTTCCTTTTACTGTGCTATCTCTTCGCTCCAGCTGATAACCTTTTTATATCCATTATCAAGCTCGAGTTTCTTATCGTTTTTAGCCAAAATTTCGCTAACGCCGTGGTAGAACACCTGCGGATTTGTATTTTTAGGGCTATCTATAACCATAGTCTCATGTGTGGCTAGAAATTTTCTAATATTTGAGTTAGGATCATTAAGATCGCCTATTATACGGCTACCACCCACACAGCTCTCTACACATGCTGGCTGAAGCCCTGCTCTTAGTCTGTGATCACAAAAGGTACATTTATCGGCCTTATAGGTATGCAGGCTAAGATATCTTGCGTGATATGGACAGGCCTCTACGCAAAGCGCACAGCCTATGCACTCTTTTGTATCAATCTTTACTATACCATTACTTCTTTGATGGCTAGCACCAGTTGGACAAACACTAATACAGGCTGGATTGTTGCAATGGTTGCAAAGTCTTGGAAGTGACGCAATGACTGCCATTTTGCCGCTTTTATCTCTTGCCTCGTACTCGGAAACAATGGTTCTAAAAGCGCCTGGCTGAACGTCGTTTTCTAACATACAGCTCATAGTACATGACTGACATCCAACACATCTTGTTAGATCTATCGCCATGCCGTAGCGAACACTACTACCGCTAAAGTCCTTTGGTGCAGCCTTTAGTGCGGTCGTAGCAAAAAATAATCCTGCAGCTGCAATGAAGCTGCGACGAGAATTTAAGGTCTGTTGCATAAAATTCTCCTTTCTTTTTAGAATTTTTTCTTATTTTAGCATAGTAAATATTTTTTCTAAAGTTTATTTTATATTTTTGCAAAATGTATTAAATTTTGAGAATTTTTGTAGCACTTAAAAGATAGAATTTGGATAGTAAAATTTAGAAAGAAGTGGAAAAAAGATAGAAAATAAACTTCTATCTTCTTAAATTTATGCTTTGTAGTTTAGCATATAAAGGCGAATGACTTGCTCCGCTGTCATCTTTAAATTTCTAATCGCGACATCTTTTCTCATCGCTTCTTCAAGACTCACTGGCTCATTTAATATACAAAAATAGGCATCAATCCCATTTTTGTGGCAATCTTTGGCACATTTTTGCACGCTTCCAGCAAATGCGATCACTGGCTTATGATACTTTTTTGCTAGTTTTGCAACCCCAGTTGGTGTCTTGCCCATTGAGCTTTGAAAGTCCATACGGCCTTCACCAGTGATGACTAGATCAGCCTTTTTGATCTCATCTTCAAGCGCGATAGTCTGCGTAATGATCTCAATACCTGGGCGAAGTTTCGCTCCTAAAAATGCCACGAATGCAAAGCCAAGTCCGCCAGCGGCACCAGCACCTTTTTGTGTATGAAATTTGCTATTAGTCTTTTCCTTTACAAGAGTTGCAAAGTGTTTTAGTCCATCATCAAGCTCTTTTACCATACGGCCATTTGCACCCTTTTGAGGGGCATAAACGTGAGCTGCTCCATTCATGCCATAAAGCGGATTATCTACATCGCAGGCGATTAAAAATTCGCAATCCTTTAGCTCTTTTAAAGCATCTTCATCTGTAAACTCATAAATTTTGGCTAAATTCTCACCTTTTCCTTCAAGTAAAGCACCATTTTTATCATAAAATTTAAAGCCAAGTGCGCTAAGCATGCCTGTACCAGCGTCATTTGTCGCACTTCCGCCGATGCCAATGATAAATTTTCTAGCGCCTTTAGCAATGGCATCTTTTATCATCTGACCAAAACCAAATGTGCTAGTCTTTAGTGGATTTCTCTCATCTGGATTTATGAGTGTAAGGCCAGAAGCACTTGACATTTCAAGTATTGCAAGGTCATCTTTTAGTGCATATCTAGCTAAAATTTCAATTCCAAGTGGATTTTTAACTATCGTATCTATAAATTTTGCACCAAGTGCATCAGCCATCGCCTCTACACTACCCTCGCCACCATCTGCGATAGGCTTGACAACGACCTCGCAGCCAATCTCTTCTAGTCCTTCTTTTACAGCAAGGCCCGCTTCAAGAGAGCTAAGCGAGCCTTTTAATGAATCAATCGCAACTAAAATTCTCATAAAAGCACCAAAGATAAGATATAAACGCTAATTATACCAACGATGCCCATTATAAACGTCATAGCTGTTTGTGTGCGATATCCTTGTTCTGCGCTCATCTTGCTAAAATTTGTCACAACCCAGAAGTAGCTGTCATTTGCGTGAGATACGCACATCGCACCAGATGCTATCGCCATGACACAAAGTGCAGCTGAAATTTCACTCGTAAAGCCAAGTATTTGCATGAGTGAGTTGTCGGCACTAAACGCACCCATGATAGACGCTGTCGTGATGATAGCCACGGTCGAGCTTCCTTGAGCGGTTTTTAGTACGGCCGAGATGATGAATGGGAAGAAAATTCCTATCGCTTTTATGGCGGTTGCGTTTTCTTTTATGAAATTTACAAAGCCAGCCTCAGTGATGACATTACCCAAAACACCGCCAGCTGCAGTGATAAAGAGTATCGGTCCAGCGATCTTTAAAGATTCGTTCGTGATGTGGTCAAATTCTCTTATCTTTCTGGCTTCTACTAATAAAAACACGCAAAAGATCACGCCGATTGCAAGAGCAATGATAGGGTTTCCTAAAAATAAAAGTATCTTTGGCAAGAGAGCCGTTTTATCAAACATGCCTTGTTTTGCTAAAACATCGACAATAGAGCCGATCGCCATAAAAATGATAGGCATGATGATAGGTGCAAGACTCAAAAATCTACTAGGTAGCGTGCCAAATTTCTTTAAAAGCTCTTCGTAGCTAGCTGTTATAGTAGCGTCAGCATCTTTGTCGCTGATAGTCACGCTTTTGCCAACACTCTTTGAAAAGAAATAAACAGCTATCAACACAGGCACTGAAACGACTGTTCCCATGATGATAACAAGGAGTAAATTTCCGCCAAGACCAAGTGTTCCTGCAGCTGCTATTGGGCCAGGAGTTGGCGGGATAAAGACGTGAGATGCGTATAGACCACCACTAAGTGCGACTGACATAGCGACTGGGCTTGCTGAAATTTTCTTATAAAGTGCCTCGCGAATAGAGTTTAAAACGACAAATCCACTATCGCAAAATACCGGTATACCAACAACCCAGCCCATGATGAGCATAGCAAGCTCTGGACGCTTTTGTCCAACTAGCTTAACAACCATATCAGCTAGCTTTAGTGCAGCTCCCGTTTTTTCAAGCACGGTACCGATGATCGTTCCAAAGATAATAACGATACCGATACTCTTAAATGTGCCACTAAAACCGACACCTATCATCGCTGGGATCTTGGACAGATCAATGCCTGCGACGATCGCAAGAACCAAAGAAATGCTCATAAGTGCCAAAAATGGATGCACTTTTAGCTTAGAGATCATAACGATCATAAGCATGATAGCTACAACAAAACAGACAATTAGTGAGATTCCGCTCATAAAAACTCCTTTGCTCTGAGATTTTGCTTAAGATTTTAGCAAAATTTGCTTGTATTTTTTCTAATATTTTTAAGTTTTTTGATTAATTAAATTTTTTGACATATTTGAGTAAATTTATGACTATTTGCCTAAATTTAGCCATTTTATAAGCTTAAAATTTTTAGCTTATTTTAAAACAACAAAACCAAGACCAAATTTATCAGTATGCCTATTATAATCAATCAAACTCTCGCCATATCCAGTAAAATACTGCAAATAGCCATAAACTCCGGTTGAGAAGATAGGAAACATATATGAAATTTCAGCAGCACCTTTATTTGTTTTATCAAAATGTAAGTTATTTCTTAGCATTAGGCTAAAAATATGATCATTAAGGTTGTAGCTAAGCCTTACATCGCCATGCCCGATGTATTTTAATATATCTTTATTGTCACCCTTATTGCCCACTACCATCCAAGCTCTTGGCGAAATGCTAAGCTTGCCAAAAACAAAATCACTTTGCACATAAGCTCTATTCCAGCTTCTTGAATTGCTACCATCTCGTCCATTTGACTCATGCAAAAGTCCAAATTTTAGGTTTTTTACACCTATTTGATCCAAATATTTTGGCGAAGCAAAATTTAGAAAAATTTCTGGCTGATAGTTTGTCTCACGAAACGGTGCTGAAGTTCTTGTTATCTGCCACCAAGATGTCTGTGTGTAGGCTGCCACAAGGCTCTCTCTAAATCCAAACAGGTCATAAAACAACGGCTTTGCAAGGCTTATTTGAAACTTGGTTTCAACGCTCTTTCGCTCATCGTTTGGCACATTTTTGGCATAAGTTACTGGCAAAAGGTAGTTAAATTTATAAAGCTCGATACCAAGTGCATTTTGTAAATTTTTACCACTTTTATCTTCTCTTAAAAGATCAGCTTGCTTTAGCTTCGCCTCTCTTGGCGCTGGCTCGCTCTCTTGCACATTTTGCACAACATTTTGCTCGCTTAAAGAGCTTTTGGCTAGCTCTTTATAAATTTGCATCGCAGCCTTTATGTCGCCACTTTGCTCCAGCTCTTGTGCTCTTTTAAAATCATCTAGCCCACTTGCCATCAAAAAACTAAGACTAAGGCTTAAAAATAATAAAATTTTACTCATCATCTATCTTCTTTTCTTGGATTTTCTTTGCCATTTCGTATTCGTCAGGGAAATTTACATTAAAAAACTGCTCACTATCTTTAAAATTTACGACTTTGCATTTACAGCCTTTTCTCAAAAGTCCGATTTTATGCTCATTTTTTAAATAAAACTCATGAGCCAAAATGGCAAGCCTTGGACTAAAAAAACCACAAAGTGAGTGGATGTGCTCATTATCACTGGCCACAACCATATCAAATTCATCTTTAAATTTAACAAGCTCTTTAAGGCTAGAAAGATCAAAAAATGGCATATCAGCTGGTATCACAAAAATGCTATGATCAAAATTTTTAAGAATGGAGTAAAGTGCGAGCATTGGCGAATAGTTATTGCTATTTTCATCTTTTATAAGCTTTAGTGGCGGGCTAAATTTCTCAAATTTTGAGCTTACATAAACTTCGTCAAAAACTTTGCTAAATTTCGCAACCTCATAATGAGTAAGCGTTTTAAAACCACCAAATGGCAAAAGTGTCTTATCTTGCCCCATACGCGAGCTTTTGCCACCTGCTAAAATCACGCAAGTTTGCATCTTTTCCCTTAAGAAAGTTATGAGGCTAAATTTAGCTAAAAGCGGCTTTGATCTACCAAAAATATGTGATAAAAACTTATTTTTGTTTATGCTACTTGTAAAATTTTAAGCCTGCTTTGCCATTTTCATTGTTAAAAATTCCTCGTAGCGACGATCAATGATGGCTTTGATCAAGGCATAGTTTTCTTGTGAGTTTTCTATATAAAAATAGGCGTTATCAAAGTATTTTTCACCAAATTTTTTCGAAACAAAATCCGTATAATCCTGCAAATACCAACCATACATTTTGGCAAATTTTGTCCGATCAGTCGTATAGTAAGTTTTTGCAAAGGCTTTACCAGCAGTATTAAGCTCCGCGCTTCCAAGTACACCGTCCATAGCGTCAAAAAGATACTGACGATAGTTAAAATTTTCGTCCATCTGTGCTATATCGTCCGCAAAATCTGCCGCAAATTCCTTTGAATAAAATTTGTGTTCCATGCACCAGCGAAAGAAAAATGCAATGTGTGTCGCACCGTTTTCATGCGGTATATCAGTCGGCGCATCTTTCGCACCCCAATGCCATTTTGCTTTGTCATATACTATATCTGGCATTTTTATCCTTTTAAAATGCTCAATTTTACTAAAACCATCTTAATCGCAGTAAAAATTATGGCTATTTTATCCATTTGCTTGCTACGATTTAAAAAGATATAATGGCGCTTTTATTTAAGGAGAAGCAATGAGCGAAAAAAATCTACAAATTTTAGGCTGGATCGGCACATGCCTATCAGTTGTTATGTACTTTTCATACATCCCACAAATAATGGGCAACCTTGATGGCAACAAGACGCCTTTTATACAGCCACTGGCAGCCGCACTAAACTGCACAATCTGGACAAGCTACGGCCTATTAAAAGCTAAAAAAGACTATCCACTTTCTGCTGCAAACTTTCCAGGTATAATCTTTGGTCTTTTGGCAACTATAACAGCGTTTTAATGCACCGTTTAGTTGTTGTGGCGATTTTACAATAAAACATTATTTGCTTCGCCGAAACAACTAATTTATAGTGTTTGCGCTATTTTGGCTAACTTTTCTTTAATTATATTGCCTTTTGAGCTTAGCGAAAAGATCATTTGTACTAGCTCCTCAGTTGTTGCCTCTATTCTTTTGTCATCACTATCTAAAGTTCTGAATTTGTTTAGGATAAGCGGACCGAATTCTTGATATGTAGACATAAAATCCTTATGGTCCTCTTGCAGTTCTGGTGCGTAAAAACTGATAAGCGAGTGTAATTTACCAATTTCAAATTTTGGATTTTCTATATTTAAATTTGGATTTATTAATAAAGCTACTTTGTAATGTATTCCCCCTAAAATATCCCCAACTATAATAAACGCTTCCTCTAGCTTTTGTCGCCTGAGTTTATTTTTCTCTTTTTTCGTGTTTAGATTAGCGTACACCCATTGCGCACACATTGTTAGGACTGCACCAAGTACAATTTTCAATGAGTCAGATATCAAACTATCCATATTATTTTTTATAAGTCCCTTGGATCGGCGATTTTACCTGCTATGGCTGAAGCCGCCACAACTGCTGAGTTAGCTAGATAAATTTCACTCGTTCTATCGCCCATACGTCCGACAAAATTTCTATTTGTTGTTGAGATACAGCGCTCATTTGCGCCTAAAATTCCCATATATCCGCCAAGACAAGCGCCACATGTTGGATTGCTCACGACCGCTCCTGCTTCGATGAAAATATCGATTAGTCCCTCTTTTTCGGCAGCCCTTGCGATCTTTTGCGTCGCTGGAGTGATGATGAGCCTTGTCTTGCGAGCTACTTTTTTGCCTTTTAAAATTTGTGCTGCGATGCGAAGGTCGCTTAGGCGGCCATTTGTGCATGAACCGATAAATGCTTGATCAATGGCTAAATCGTCACGAACCGCTTGTCTTACGCTCTTGCCGTTGCTTGGCAAAAATGGATATGCGATAACTGGATCAAGATTAGTCACATCTATCTCTAAAATTTTGTCGTATTTTGCACCCTCGTCTGAGTAGAAAAATTTTGGTTTATCGCGTAAATTTTTATCTTTTAAAAACTCTTTTGTGATCTCATCAACCGCGATGATACCGCTCTTTGCACCAGCTTCGATCGCCATGTTGCACATTGAAAATCTATCATCCATGCTAAGGCCCTCTATCACCTCGCCGCTAAACTCAAGTGCCTTGTAAAGTGCACCATCAACGCCTATTTGGCGGATGATCTCAAGGATAAGGTCCTTGCCGTAGACGTGCTTATCAAGCTTGCCTTTAAATATGACTTTAATGCTCTCAGGCACTTTAAACCAGTTTTTACCAGTGATCATCGCATAAGCTAGGTCGGTACTGCCCATGCCGGTGCTAAACGCTCCAAGAGCGCCGTGTGTACAGGTGTGGCTGTCTGCGCCGATTATGACGTCACCTGGGATGACTAGCCCCTTTTCAGGCAAAAGTGCATGCTCGATGCCCATATCTTTTTCATCAAAATAGTTTTTAAGGTCGTGTTTGTAGACAAATTCGCGTGAAATTTTGGCTTGATTTGCGCTTAGGATATCTTTTGTCGGGATGTAGTGATCCATCACGATAGCAAAGCCGTCTGGATTGGCTAGCTTTTTAGCGCCGCTTCGCTCAAACTGCTTGATCGAAATAGGCGTCGTGATGTCGTTGCCTATGATCATATCGATCTTACTTTCGATGATCTCTCCAGCGCTTACCTCTTTGCCAACGTGATCTGAAAATATTTTCTCGGTGATAGTTTGTTTCATAAATTTCCTTTAAATTTTTGAGGCGATTTTAACGAAAATTGCTAAATTTAAAGAAAATTTACTAAGCCAAAAGGCCTAGTAAATTTAGAATTTAACGCTAGCGGTCAGCATAAACTGGCGAGCATAGCCTGGTTGTATCGGTATGATATTAGCCTGCGTGCCGGTCGATGAGGACGTATAATAAAGCTTGTCGGTTAAGTTTTTGACGTTAAACGAGAAATTCGTCTCGTAGCCCGCGATCTTGGTATCGTAGCTGATAAATGCGTCGTAAACGACCGCGTCGTCCATCTTAAAGCCAGTTCCCGCAGGTACGGCCAGTAAATTCGTCCTCATGTAGTAGGTGTACCATGAGCCAAAATACCTCGCTCCGCCGCCGATCCTTAGGCCTTTTGCGCCTAGGTGGCTAAAGTCGTAGTTGGCAAAGAGACTAGCTTGGTGCTTTGGCGTTGCTTCTAGCGGTTTGCCCACTAGCACGGCAAACGCTCCGCTATCCTTTCGCACCTCAGTTTTTGTGAATGCGTAGCTAGCGCCCACGCTTAGCCCTTGCGTCACGCGGCCGTTAAAGTCAAACTCAAATCCTCTCGAGCGCGCCTCGCCCACTGGCGTACTTACGCTATTTACGGTGCGCATGATGTTTTTCTTATTGATATTAAAAACCGCCGCGCTAGCCGTTATGCTATCGTTTTGAAATTTAGTTCCCAGCTCGACACTTTTGCCCTCTTCAGGCTTTATATCGCCGATATCGCCTTTCATAGCCATTTGCGGATTGAAACTTTGTGCGTAGTTGGTATAGACCGACCACTGAGGCGTTAGTAGATATAAAAGCCCAGTTTGCCACGTAAATTTGCCATCTTGCTGATCTGTGCTATTTGGTCCACTAGTTGTGCCGCGAGCTACTTGGTCGTAGTATTCATACCTAGTTCCTAAAGAGTAGATTAAGTTTTCAGTTAAATTTATGCTATCTTGTGCGTAAAATCCGATAGTTTTTAGCTTTTGGTACTGGATGCTTGACTCCCTGGCAGTTGGTAGTCCTACTCTTCCATAGATAGGATGATATATGTTTATGCTTAAGTGGTTACCCGTATCTTTTAGGCCACCTGGTCTATAGCGGTAGTATTCCTTTGCGTCGATGCCAAAGAGCAAGTTGTGTTCTATCTCACCTGTTTTAACATAGCCGTTTAAATTTAGTGATCCAGCATGTGTGCGGTGGATAAATCCGTCGTAATATTCGTTTCGCCTAGTTGCTGTGCCATTATTTAATACATTCATTAGCCTGATGTGGCCATACTCGTGCTTTGAGCGAGAAAATGCATAAGCGCCCTTTAGTAGCCAGTTTTCGCCGAGATTTTTCTCAAAATTTACATCTAGCGTGTCAAGCTTTGTTTTTAGCTTATTAAATGGCTCGTCAAGGCGTCTTTTCTTATCTATGGGTAGTAGTTTTCCAGTGCTTGGAATGAGATACATGCCTCGGTCAATCGGATCGGTCGAGCGTGTGTGCGCATAGGCTAAATTTATGCGGTAGTCATCGCCTTTATACGAAAGTGATGGCGCAAAGAGGAGGTTTTTATATTCGCCAAACTCTCTCCAGTAGTCCTTTTGCATAGTATCAAATATAAATCTATACGCAAACCCGCTCTCCGCAATAGGTCCTGTAGTGTCAAAGCCTGTATTCCAGTAGTTGCGGTTGCCGATACCAGCCCAAATTTCGTTTGCAAAGTCGTATTTTGGCTTTTTAGTGACCATATTTATGATGCCGCCTGGCTCTTGCGCGCCGTAGAGCAAGCTAGCCGGGCCTTTTAGCACCTCGACGCTTTCTACGGTTTTGTTAAAGCTATGCATGACGCTAGCGGGCACCCCGTTTCGCATGATCGAGCCGTCGCGTCCGCCACCAAATCCTCTTTTTATGATCGAGTCAAAGATGCCGCCCGTGGTATTTCCGTAGCTAACGCCGCTCACATTTTGAAGGCTCTCGGCTAGGGTCTCTGGTTTTTTATCCTTTAGCTGTTGTTGCGTTACGACGTTTACTGTCTGTGGTATCTCAAGAATTGGCGTATTTGTCTTGCCCACCTCACTCGTTGTGGCTCTGTAACCATCATCTGCGCTATCTTCAATGCTGATCCCATCTAAGCTTACATCAGTAGCATTTAAAGCAGAAATAGCAAAACAAAGCACCGCACTAATGCGAAATTTATTCATTTATCATCCCTTAAAAAATTTTTAATATTATAAAAATAGTTATCATTATATAAAAATACATTTTAAATTTTTATGAAAAAAATTTACGAAAAATTTATATTTTAATAACATTACAAATAAAACATTTCAAAAAATTAAACATGGATCAGAAAACAGATTTTTACTATTCTTGTCATAGCTAGCGATAAAGCTTTTATTAAAACATTTTTGCAACATTTCTGATATAATCCCCACATGAAGTACGCACATTTAGTTCAAATAGCAAGTTATTTATCAAATTTTACAAAGATAAACCAAGCAAAACGCATTAATGATATGGCTATTTTAATCGAATTTAATGGTGAGAAGATCATCTTTGATCTAAACAAATCAAACTCCGCTATCTACAAAGATGACGAGCTAAAAGAAGCAAAAATTTATCAAGCGCCATTTGATAACGTCCTAAAAAAGCGCTTTAACGCCTCTCATATAAAAAGCGTTGAGTGCTTGAAAGATAATAGAATTTTAAAATTTATCTGCACGCAAAGTGGCTCATATAAAAGTGAAAATTTTATCCTCTATCTTGAATTTACTGGTCGCTTTACAAATGCTGTGATAACTGATGAAAACAACGTAATAATCGAGGCGTTAAGACACATCGATAATAGCTACCGCAAAATAGAAACTGGTGAAGTTTTAAGAGAGCTTCCAGCTATCTCCATCAAAGAAAAACCGTGCGAGCCTATAACTGACTTTGAGGCGTTTTTTAAGGGCGAAGCGACCAGAGTAAATGAGTCCAGGATAGCTAGTTTAAAAGAGGCAAAGCTTACAAGCGTTCAAAAAAAGATATATAGCATGAGCGAAATTTTAAACTCACTTGAAGACAAAGATGAGCTAATGAGAAAGAGTGAAGAAGCTGCGAATTTAGGATCACTTTTGCTTGCAAATTTGGGAAATTTTAAGGGTTATAAGAGAGAAATTTGCCTGAAAGATTTTGATGGCAACGAGATAAAATTAACCCTTAGCGATACACCAAAAAATAGTGCAAATGAATTTTACGCAAGATCAAAAAAGCTTCGTGCAAAAGCCGTTGGTGTAGATATAGAAAAGAGAAATTTAAAAGAAAAAATCGAGTTTTTTAAAGGACTAAAATCTCTTTTAAAAAAAGCGAGCAGTCTTTATGAGCTTGAAATTTTAAGCCCAAAAAATAAGGCAAAACAAAGAGAGAGACATATAAAAGATGTAAGCGAAAATACTGAAATTTTTTACGTTAGAGAATTTAAAATTTTAGTTGGTAGAAACGAAAAAGGTAATATAAATTTGCTTGATATTGCCAAAAAAGACGATATATGGTTACATCTAAAGGATAGCCCAAGCGCCCATGTCATCATCAAGACAAACAAGAGTAGGGTGCCTGAAGATGTGCTAGAAATGGCAGCTAAATTTTGCGTGGAATTTAGCGTAAAAGGGGCTGGCAGATACGAGGTAGACTACACTAAGCGTGAAAATTTAAAACGTGAAAATGGCGCAAATGTCACTTATACGAACTATAAAACTATCATCATAAATAAAGGCTAAAAAATGGCTGTAACACCTTTAGGAAATAGCAACTTTATAAATCAAAATGCCCCAGTAGTATCACAAGTGCATGCAAATCAACAAGCTAGATTTGACATGCAGTCTTTGATGGCAGCTGAGCTTGCCTCGCAACAAAGTGAAGAGATCAAAGATGTTCGTCCGATGGAAGAGTCTTATAAAATAGATCCAGAAAAGGAGCATGAACGCCAAAAAAATGAAGAAGAGGCAAGTGAGTTTGAGAGCGAAAAACAAAATTCAAGAGATAGTGACGAAGAAGATTTGGACGATATAGCAGATAATGAGGAAATAGTGCCTAACGAACATCATATGCTTGATATAACTATTTGATACCTAAACACCCCAGGCCCACAAACGCCACATCTCAAGTCAGTGATACTCCCCAACACCTAACCCTCCTTCAAATCTTTAACGCAGTAAATGATAAAGAAAAACTTTTCAAGATCCACTCTGATTCACCTAAAGCCTGCCCGCTTGGTGGCAAGATCGAGGGACTCTTAACCAACCACCTCCTAAAAGCACAAGAAGCTTTAGAAGATAGTCTAAGAAGCATTACTTTACAAGATCTATTAGATGAACTTATTAATTTATAAAATTTAAAAAGTAGACAAACTAAGTTATAGAATTTAAAAATTAGGCAAATATATAAAAACCAATCTATTTTTTATTAGGAGCACCATGTGCTCCTA
>NZ_LVXF01000037.1:0-612 GCF_002092845.1 Campylobacter concisus | reverse complement strand
GCAAGCATTATAAGCCAAAGTAAAAACGCCACACCTTGGCCTGTCTCTTGATTTTTAATCACGCTTGAGATAAAAAATCCAAGCGATAAAAAAATGATGCTTAAGCTAAAAAGTAGCCCAAAATAAAGCACCAGCACGCCCCAAGGTATCGACACGTCCTTGATAAAGCCAACCACCACGCAAAGCAAAAGAGCAAACAAAAGTGGAACAAAAACAACAAATGTACGGCCCAGTGCCTTGCCAAAGTAATATTCTCTAAGGCTTAGTGGGAAGCTAAGGATGTATTCAAGCAAATTTGTATCTCTATCTTGATTTATACTTCTTACAGTTGAAATGAGAATAAAAATAGGCACAATGATGACACAAATTTGAATAAACAAAAGCAGTGCTCTAGTAAGCCCAGAAAAGCCGAGCACACGTGAGTCAGTCACGCCACTAAATAAAAATCCTATCATCAAAGCAGAAAAAAGCGCAGCATATATCACAAACCATCTTGAGCGAAAAGACTCTTTTACATCAAGCTTTGCTATTAAAAAAAGATTATTCACTCTTGCTCCTTAAATTTTCTTCTTTGATGATCTTGCCAAGATCCATATAGACGCATCTATCTAA
>NZ_LVXF01000036.1:0-614 GCF_002092845.1 Campylobacter concisus | reverse complement strand
TAGAGTTAGAGTGTCTTTACCTATTAAGGTTATATCTTTACCATCAGTTTGAGTTATTGTTACTTTAGAGTCAGAACCCTCTGTAACTATCTTTTCACCTTGGTATACAATATCTCCTACACTTAATTGTCTTACCTCTCCTGTTAAGTCATTAAGTGCTCTTGCTATTCCTCCGTTTACGCTTTTAACTACTCCGGCTTCTTTAGCCATCATATTCTCCTTATTGTTTATAGTATTTTAAATTTTGAATGAATTATATAAATTTTAGAAGGGCTTGTCTATTGTACTGGGGTACAATGGGGAGTGCTTAACGAGAAAAAGACAAACAATTATAAAAATTTAATGATAAGAAAGAATATCCCAAAGGAATTTCCTTTGGGATTAAAAGTCTAGATATTAAAGTACGTGTATTTGGTCTTGAACTTCGATTGTAGTTGTACCACTAGTATAAGTAGTATAACCACCAGAACTAGCACCTTTAGTCCAACTACTTCCAAGAGTAAGCTCATCGTTACTATCACCATCTATTTTTAGCTTATTCTCATTACTATCACGTAATATATCTTGAACATTGCTAGCTGTAAGAGATAAGGTTGTCTTTTCTCCATTAGTCA
>NZ_LVXF01000035.1:0-661 GCF_002092845.1 Campylobacter concisus | reverse complement strand
CTTTATGCTGCTATAAATTTTAGTATCTATATTAGTACCGTCTGAAGTAATCTTACTTCCATTATCTCCGCCAAATACGCTAAGATCACTTGAAGGATTTACTATTTTGGCCACATCTCCAGTATGATTTGCCGAATTAGCACTACTTGTTAGCACCAAGTCTTTAGCATCATCTTGACCAATAGCTAGTTTACCATCATTGCTTACATACCAACCGTCTTTGTGTTGGAATGCACTAGGAGTAGTAGGATCATCAGGAGTTAGATAATCTCTACCATCAGTATGTCTATATACATGATATCCATTAGGTATAGAGTTATAAAATGAAGCTAATAGTCTAGAAGATGTGCTCTCTCCTACATACGCTGATAAAGGAATTTTTATACTTCCTGCTGGTAAAGCAGGTTCTATTGCCCCAGCTCCAACAGCACTTCCTCCACTTACACCAAAGCTATTATCTCCACCTGCTGCTAGAGATAAAGCATCTATGCTTCCTACATTAGCATTGATGTTACTAATGTGGCCTCCTTCTGCAAAGCTAGTAGAAGATAAGCTTACGCCATCTCCACCATTACCACCTGCTTGTGGACCACCTGCAGCAGTTTCTTCTAGAGCATTAAGATCTGTTCCTTTTAAGATGGCTTGTTGTAAAGCTGAGAGA
>NZ_LVXF01000034.1:0-126826 GCF_002092845.1 Campylobacter concisus | reverse complement strand
CCTCTGCTATATCCACTCTATTATCTCGTAGTATCGTTATATTTTTATAGATGTTTTTGCTATAAGAGAAGTATTTACCAAGCTCATTTACATCTATCTTTTTTTCAAATACAAATAAATTCAAAGCACAAATAGCCACTAGCATATCTATATCGTCAGCTCTAGCATCACTTACTATCTTTGTCGCATCTAGTTTATTTAGATCATCTATATCTAGTATCTTTACTAGATGTGCTTCTTTGTTGCTATTTTTATCTATGTTGCTGCCTAAATTTTCTATTATATACCCGACCATATCTTGCTTAAAATTTTCATCACTAAATTTGCCATATTCATAAAAGAGATTTAAATAAGCATAAAAGATATATAAAGGCGTATCTAGCATAGAAGCATCACTTATATCATCTATATTTACATCCAAATTTAACTTCGATCTTATGCATTTTAGTTTAAATTTAAGCGACTGGATATATTCATTTAGATAATCAAGTGCTTCAGCTATATCTTTACCCTCTATCTTGGCTTCATTTTCTTTGTTTTCCAAGAGATAGCACAACATATATAAAACCAAAACGCTCTCTTTTAAAAAGTGAGATCTAATTAATATATTCACCAAGTGTCTATTCTCGGTATTTTCATACTTTACTTCGCCAGTTGTATCTATGCCTAGCTTATAGCCTAGATCAGATATTACTGAAAAGGTAGGTTCTATCAAAACAGCTACATCTTTTGAAAAGCTATCTTCATCTCTATTTATACTTTGTTTAACGCTCTCTACGTGATGTATTTCTATGTCTATATCTTTTTCTTTGCTAGCTTTATTTATATTAGAGCTCACCTTTTTATCTGCAAGAGTCTTTTGAGCCTGTTCATTATTTTTAACTACATCTACATATTCATCTACGCTGCTCTTATCATCTTTAAAGCCAAACATGCCTTTTATCTTATTAAAGACCGAGCCTACCATCTTTCCTATAAAGCCATCTTTATCTATGACTCTTGCTATCCATCTTGCACCTTTTGCTATGGCTTTAGCCACAAAGCTAAGAAGCCTTAAGCTCCAAGTAAAAGCTGAAGCTAATATACCACCATAAATTCCTGGAGCGTTATAAGTATAAAGTTCTTTTACTCCGCTATCTTTGAAAGTTACTGCATATATTTGAGCTAGATGACCTCCTAACGAGTGACCTGATAAAATGATGTCTTTGGCGGTGTTATCTAAGTTACTTAAGTTTTGACTATGAGAATTTATAGCTTCTTGCATAGAGGACTGAAGTGATTTTAAGGCAGATATTTGCATAAGTGCTCTTGATGTGATGGCCATAAAGGCATCATCTAAGAGATCATTCATTTTCATCTCTGTTCCTCTAAAACCTATGATATAGTTTGACTTAAGCGTGTCATAAAATATAGTTGAGCTAAAACCCGATTTTTGATTAGGTATGTGCTTTACTAGCTCATAGCGATTAACAAAAAGTTTTGTACGAGGAGAGAGTTTATAAATTTCATCTTTTCCAACAAGCAATCTCTGCTCTTTTGTATCTTTGTCATAGTAGATAAAATTTTTAACATCGTTATCTATTTTTGTATCTTTTATTTCTCCATTTTTACCAACTGGCTTCTTAACTACTTTGTCAGCCATAAATCTAGCTTCTATGCAAAGAGCATAAGCGGTAGGATCACCAAAATTCCTACCATTGTTTTTTGCTTTCTCAGAAAGCTCCTCTATTGTGTCACCCTTGATAACATCATCTGCATATCTCCAAACAGGCTTTTTTATTTCATCTTCTCTATAAGAATTTACAATATTTTCAAGGACATTATCTTTACCAAATTTATTATAAAGCTCATCAAGTCCATTTCTTTCATTCTCAAATACATTATGAAGCATTGCATAACTTGCATCAGCTATATCAATATAGTCTTTAAAGCAATTTATTAGCTCTTTATTTGATTTTTTAGTTTGCACTTACTTGTCCTTGTTTGCTTTTATAAATTTGTTGTTTATTAGAATGAATTTGTTTCCACCACCAAGACTTTCAAAGCTGTTTTTCTTAAAGCTAAATCCTCTTCCTTCGTCACCAAATAGTCCATACTGTGTTTTTACTCTTTCATAAACTACAGTACATGAAATTTGAACTATATTATCCTCTTTATCTTTGTAATATAAATTTGAAAATATCCAAGGTTCATATTTTTTTAAATTCTCATGACCTATGAAATTATAAATTTTTTCATAACAACTTTGTGAAATTTTACTAGATGTTCCACCTAGAAAATACGGTTTACCATTTGAGAGGGTTTGAGGGAATTTTTGATCCATGATTTCTAGGTCAGCTCTTTTAAAATTTCTTTTATTATTTTTAAAGAAATCATCCATATAATCGCTTCTTTCTTTTTCTCTTCTCTCTATCTCATCAACAAA
Source organism: Campylobacter concisus (assembly GCF_002092845.1). Lineage (GTDB taxonomy): Bacteria > Campylobacterota > Campylobacteria > Campylobacterales > Campylobacteraceae > Campylobacter_A > Campylobacter_A concisus_AQ. The sequence continues at coordinate 124,401 of NZ_LVXF01000034.1, read as the reverse complement.
TTTTTGATTAAATATATATATTCCACCATATTGTTTAGCTAAGTTTTCTAGTTCAGAGTTACTTATCTTTTTATTTGCTTGATTAGCTGAGCAAGCTATTAAGAATATACTTGTTAGAAGTAAGAGTGTTATAGCTAGAAATTTCATTGATTATCCTTTTATGTTTGAAATTTTAGTTTGGATATTTTATTGTTATTGTATTTATAATATTATTAATTTATTATGTGCTGTTTGGGGTTTATTAAAATTTATTATGCAGATAAAAGTTTATTTCAAGTATTTTCATAACTTAGTTCATTTATCATAAAGCTCATCAAGTTCATTTCCTTCATTCTCAAATACATTATGAAGCATTGCATAACTTGCATCAGCTATATCAATATAGTCTTTAAAGCAATTTATTAGCTCTTTATTTGATTTTTTAGTTTGCACTTACTTGTCCTTGTTTGCTTTTATAAATTTGTTGTTTGTTAGAATGAATTTGTTTCCACCGCTTACCGGAACTATACTTTTTTTACTAAAGCTTATTCCCATTCCTTCATCTCCAAATAAGCCATATTTAGTACTATATGTTTCATAATAAACATCTATGCTTATAGGAACTATTTCTCCATTATCATCTACATATAATTTTCCTAAATCTAAATATGGTTTTTCTTTGTTAAAATTTTCTAAACCTATAAACTCAATTATTTTATTTATATAGACTTCAGAAGTTTTGGCTTTCTTACCAGTTTGGTTTTCATAATTTATCCAGCGAGTGTAGTATTTTTTGCCATTTGAGAGAATTCGTGGAAGTTTTTCATTAATAGGCTTTGGATCAATAGCGTAAAGCCCATCACCCAAATCTCTACCTTTCATTTTTTTACTTAGCTCTTTTCTCTCAGCTTCTCTTTTCTCTATCTCATCAACAAATTTTTGATTAAATATATATACTCCACCATATTGTTTAGCTAAGTTTTCTAGTTCAGAGTTACTTATCTTTTTGTTTGCTTGATTAGCTGAGCAAGCTATTAAAAATATACTTGTTAGAAGTAGTAATATAAATGCGGTAAATTTCATAAATAAATTTTTAAAATAAATAATCAAAAATCTAAGAATTTTACACAATGAAGTCAAGAAGTTCATCTAAGGATTTTGTCCTTAGATGAAAGATTAAGATTTTTTGATCGCTCTAATAGGAATAACAAATATTGCTGCGATCACATAAAAAGCAATACAAAAAACAGTCGCCATCATAAATATCTCACCGATATCATAAAAGCTTGACTCAAGCCTAAATGTATCAACGTAATTTATCGCAAACCACAATGCTACGCCAAGAGCGATAGCAAAAACGAAAAAACCCCAAGAAAACAAGAAATTTAATATCTTAGTTCCCAATTTCTCTCCTTTTTAATTATTTTTCTAACCTAAAACCGCCACCAAAAGCTCTATAAACTTCGACTGCGCTATCGACCTCATCAAGCTTTGCTGAGACGTCTTGTAATTTTGCTTGAAGCAAATTTCTCTGCGCATCAAGAAGCTCTAAATGTCCAATGTAGCCAGCGTCATATTGCTCTTTAGCAAGCGAATAAATTCTTTGTTGGGATTTTAGCAAATTTTTCACTTGTTCCAAAGAAATTTTTGAATTTTGCCTTGAAACAAGCGCATCTCTTACTTCGCCAAGAGCCGATTTTACCGCTGCCTCATAATTAACAGCAGCAATTTGTTCATTTGTTTTAGCCACTGCGACATTATTTTTTGTCCTACCAAAATCAAAAATTTTCTGTGCTAAAGAGCCACCTATGCTCCATGTATTGGCATTTCCAACAAAGATATTTTCAAAATCAATACTTGAAAAGCCAAAAAGCCCAGTAAGTGAAATGCTTGGAAAATACTCAGCCCTTGCAACACCGATAAGTGCATTTGTAGATTTTAGATCAGCCAGTGCCTTTGCCACGTCGCTTCTTCTTAGCAAAATTTCAGAGCTAATGCCAGCACTTATCTCGGGAGAAGCTGGTAAATTTTGCGAGCTAGCAACAGCTCCACCTAAAATTTCATTATTACTTTTACCAGTCAAGATGGCTAGTGAAGTGATAGCTTTTGACTTTGCATTTAATATAGAAGTAAGATTGGTCTTAGCGCTTTCTACTGCTGCCTTACTTTGCAAATAAGTCATCTCACTTATGCTTCCAAGATCAAGCTGTGTTTTGCGAAGCGCTAGCGTGTCTTCATAGGTTTTTAAAGTCTCTCTTAGCACAGCTTCTTGCATATTTAATGAAACTAACGCAAAGTAGCTTTTTGCAACACTTGAGCTAAGGCTAAGCCTTGCGCTATCGTAGTCAAATTTGGTTGCATTTAGGCTTTCTTCGGCCGCTGCTACATTATTTCTTACCTTACCCCAAAGATCGATCTCATAATTTAATCCTAAATTTATATCTGATTTTCTATAACGAGTTTGTGGTTGCTTAGTATATGTTTCACCGCTACTTTTTGCTTTTTCGTAGCCTACATTTAAATTTATACCAGGAAGCAAATCCGCCTCAGCTACGCCAAGGTTTGCTTTTGCTTTCTCTAAATTTAAATAAGCAACACGTAAATTTGTATTTTTCTCAAGTGCACTTTCTACTAGAGAATTTAAATTTTCATCGTTAAATTCTCTCCACCAAAGATCCCTTATATCGCTTGTCTCATAAGTGTAAGTAGATGTGAAATTTGTATCTACATTTGGCATATCTGGACGAAATGAGCAACCAGCTAAAAACGCCGCCGTTATAAGTATAAACGCCTTATTTTTCATCTTTTTTTGCTCCCTTTTTCCAGTATTTCTCGTTTAAATTTTCAAGCAAATAGTAAAACATTGGCACGAAAAATATCGCTATCGTAGTTGAAGCGATCATACCACCAACCACGCCAGTTCCTAGTGAGTGGCGAGATGCAGCGCCTGCGCCTGTGCTTATAACCATCGGGAAGACGCCCAAGGTAAATGCGATTGATGTCATTACAATTGGTCTAAAGCGAAGTCTAGCTGCATTTATCGCTGAGTCAAAGATACTCTTGCCGCTATCACGCTCTTGCATAGCAAATTCTACGATCAAAATGGCGTTTTTAGCCGCCAGACCGATGAGTAGCAAGAGCCCGATCTCAAAGTAGATGTCGTTTGTTAGCCCTCTTATCCAGACTGCGAGCAATGAGCCAAATACCGCAAATGGCACGGCTGTGATAACCGCAAGTGGAATGAGCCATCTCTCGTACTGAGCTGCAAGGATCAAAAAGACAAATATCATACCAAAGATAAAGGCGACTGTGCCTGTTCCTTGAGAATTTACCTCTTGATACGCCGTTCCCGCCCAGCTTATAGCGTAGTCCTCGCTGCTTAGCGTGTCATTTACGACCTCTTGGATCGCTCTTATCGCATCACCTGATGTGTAGCCAGGTTTTGGATCGCCCATGATCTTAGCTGATGGAAAGAGGTTAAATCTATCAACGATATCAGGTCCAATCGTTCTTGTAAGTGTTGCTACTGAATTTAGTGGCACCATGCCGCCATCATATGAGCGGACGAAAATTTTTCTTAGATCCTCAGGATTATTTCTAAAACTTTCCTCAGCTCTTGCATATACTCGGTAAGACTTACCAGCAAGATTGAAGTCATTTATATAGTAAGAGCCAAAAGTAGCTGCTACCGTGCTAAAAATTTCGCTCTCACTTACGCCAAATAATTTAGCTTTTTCTTTATCAACTGTTATCTTAAACTGACGATAATTTGTCTCAAGCGTAGTTCTAACATTTGTTAGTTCAGGTCTTGCATTGGCTATTGCTGATACTTTTCTAGCGTCTGCTTCTATCTCATTGTAGCTCTTACCGCTTTTGTTTTGCAGATACATCTCAAAGCCACCAGTCATTGATAGACCCATAATAGGCGGTAAATTTACAACGAATGTCATTGAGTTTTTTGAGCTCCAAAGCATACCATTAAACTGGCCAGCTAATGTATCAGCTCCATTGTTAGCGCCTTTTCTCTCACTCCAATCTTTTAGCTTTATAAAGCTAACGGCTGAATTTTCCCTAAGCGAGCTAGCTAGTATGTCATAACCTGCAAAAGCCATAGTGAACTCAACATTTGGATTGCTTAAAATGGCGTTGCTAATTGAGACTACTTCTTCTTTTGTCTTTAGCATATTTGTTGAAGGCGGAAGTGAGGTGATAACCATTAAAGCACCCTTGTCTTCTGAAGGCACAAGCCCTTTTGGAACCTTTTGAAATAGGCCATACGTTGCAAATCCCATTATGCCAATGACTATAAAGCTGATAATGACGTGTTTTAAAATTTTTGCCACGCCTGCTGTAAATAGCCTAGTGCTAAAGTCAAAGAAATCGTTAAATTTCTGAACTATCCAAAATGGCTTGTTCTCTTGCTTTTTAAGCATAACCGCACAAAGTGCTGGCGTAAGAGTAAGAGCGACAAAGCCCGAGATACAAACAGCAACAACAAGTGTTAGAGCAAACTGCTTTTGTATAACACCTACAAAGCCCTCCATAAACGAAACTGGCACGAAAACTGCGCAAAGCACGAGTACGATAGAGATAACCGGAGTTTGCACCTCCTCCATTGCTTTAAATGTCGCGTCTTTTACGCTTATATCTTTATCTTCATGTAAAATTCTCTCGACATTTTCTATGACGATAATAGCGTCATCTACGACTATACCGATGGCAAGGATCAGGGCAAAAAGTGTGATCAAATTTATACTAAAGCCCATCACATAAAGTCCGCCAAATGTACCTATGATAGATACTGGCACGGCAAGCATCGGAATGATAGTCGCCCGAAAACTTTTTAAGAAAAAGTACATTACGATTAAGACGAGTACCATAGCTTCAATAAAAGTTTTTATAACCTCATCAATTGAAACATCTATAAATTCTGTTGGATTGTAAGCTATGGTGTGCTCTAGGCCAACAGGATAAGTTTTCTTTAGCTCGTTAAGCTTTTCTTTTACAGCATTTGCGGTAGCAAGAGCATTCGCATCGTTTTGTAAAAATAGCAAAAGAGGAATAGCCGGTTTGCCGTTTAACATCGCGTCGTTAGCATAGCTAGCTGCTCCAAGCTCTATGTTAGCTACATCTTTTAGCTTCAACACTGATCCATCGGAACTTTTAATTATTATATCACCAAACTGAGCTGCATTTTTAAGACGTCCATCGGTACGAACAGAATAAACATAAGGATTACCACCATCCGATGGCTGTTCGCCTATCTTGCCAGCAGCGTATTGTGAGTTTTGAATTTTTACTTGAGAAATGACGTCGCTTGGAGTTAGTTTAAAATGAGCTAGTCTATCTGGCTTTAGCCAAATTCTCATAGAATACTCTTTAGTACCTATCAATACTGTATCACCTATACCACTAACCCTTTTTATCTCATCAGCAATATTTAAATTTACATAGTTATATAGTTCGATCAAATCCATATTTGGATTTATAAAGCCAACAACTTGAAGGATCGAGCCACTTCTTTCGCGCACCGTTACGCCCATATTTTGCACCTCTTGAGGCAATCTTGAAAGGGCAGCTTGCACGCGGTTATTTACATCGATCGTAGCTTGTTTTGACGATGAGCCGATCTTAAAATATACGCTTATATTCATCGTACCAGCAGAGCTTGAGGTGCTTTGCATATATAGCATATTTTCAACGCCATTTATCTGATCTTCGATCGCACTTGCGACTGAGTCGGCGATAGTCTGCGCATCAGCACCGCTATATGTCGCACTTACAGAGACAGTAGGCGGTGTAAGGCTTGGATACTCCTCTATTGGAAGCCCTTTTATACCCATAAGACCAGCGATTACTATAATGATAGATATAACGGTCGCAAATATCGGGCGGTTTATGAAAAATCTTGAAAACATCTATCTGCCTTTACTTGCTACTTGTAGCGTTTACATCTTTGTTTAAGAAATTTGCGCTTAGGTCTTTGTCAGTTTCAACTGGTGCGCCAACTCCGATTTTAAGGAAGTTATTAACTATTATCTTATCGCCCTCTTTAAGACCATCAGTCACTACGACCATATCTTTTGTTTGGTAGCTAGTTTTTACATTTTTTTGGCTTACTTTGCCATCTTTTACAACTAAAACATAAGAGTTTGTAGCGCTTTGTTGAAGGGCAACTTGTGGGATGTTAAAGGCATTTTTTTGAACAAATCCGCTCATCTTTATATGACCAAATGCACCTGGTAAAATTTTACCTTCACTATTATCAAAACTAGCCTTTGCCAAAACGCTACCAGTTGCAGTATTTACGACGTTATCTATAAAATTTACTTTACCATTAAAATTTTCGCCATTGACACTTAACACAGCATCACTATTTAGCTGCTGCCATGAGCCGTTATCCAAATTTGTCTTTCTAGTTAGATTATCCACATCAGCGATATAAAATTCTGCTTCAATAGGATTTATTTTTGTAAGTCTTACAAGTTTTGTTTGGTTTGCTATGACAAGCGAGCCAACATCTACTTGATTATCGCCCACTACACCGTCAAATGGCGCTGTGATAGTCGTGTAACCAAGGTCGATTTTTGCATTTTTTAAATTTGCTTTTGCACTTACTAAATTCGCATTTGCAATGTCATAAGCTGCAACTGCTGCGTCGTAGTCTTTTTGAGATACTGCATTTTTCTTATAAAGGGCAGAAATTCTTTTAAACTCGGTCTCGGCATTTTTCAAATTTGCATTTGCTACGCCGACAGCTGCATCAAGTGAGTCAAAGCTAGCTTGATATTTTTCTGGATCTATCAAAAATAACTTATCACCCGCTTTTACTTTACTTCCTGGCTTGAAAAACTGCTTTATGATAGTTCCGCCAACTTTTGGATAGATAATAACATCTTGACTACTTGTAACCGTTGCGGTGTAATCAAAACTAATAGGTACGTCTGTTTTTTGTGCGATAAAAATATCCACATGAGATAGCAGCATCTGGCGACCTGCTGCCGCTTTATTCTCTTTATTTTCAAAACAACCACTTAGAAATAAAACTGCAACCGAAAGCACAAGAGCACTTTTAAAATTTGCCATAAAAACCTCTCTTAATTTTAAATTTTAATATCATATTTAGTTTTTGTAATAATTGTTACAAAAATTTAAAGTTCTCGATTCTATTAGAAAACAAATAAAAAGTCAATTTTATTTTTTACTAATTCCATTTAAAAACAACTCAACACACAAACCAACATGCTTTTTACGCTCTTTTTCACTAAGCTTTGGTTCTTCATTTATCAAAAGCGAATCGTAGTAATAAGCTCCTATCTCACTTTGTATAAAGTACTTTGCAACAAATTTGGCTGAAAATTTTGAATCAAGTTTGGCTTTTATCTCATCTCTTTCAAAGAAATTTATAAGCACAAGATCGATCTTTTTTAAAATTTGATCCAAAAACGTCTTACCAAGTTTGCCGCCATTTTTAGAACCTTCGCTCATCATTATCCTACCAAGAGAGATATGCCTTTTGCTGCAAACGATAGAAAATATTATGGTTGCAAATTTGGTTAAAAATTCCTCCAAGCTATGAGAAATTTTAAGATCTATTTTCTCATCGATCTCTTTTATAAGGCTATCTATCTCTTGCTCAACGATCGCCTCAAAAAGCCCCTCTTTGTTCTCAAAAAATGTATAAATGCTAGAAAGCGATCCGCCACTTATCGCTACAATGTCGCTTAAGCTTGTCTTTTCGTATCCTTTTTCTAAAAATAGCTCAAGTGCTGTTTTTACGATAAGTTCGTATCTTTTTTTACCCTTTTCTGAGATCGCCATCTTGCTTCCTGTTAAATTTTTGCCATTTTATCATCTTTTAGGATAGATAAAAGTACTTTGCCTTTGCACGCTGATAGCTGGCTCGTCAGTGGCATAGGCTTTTATATTTATATGTTTTAAAAGATCTTTATCGCTTAAATTTTCATTTTTTGATTTTAGCGTGACGATTACTCGTTGTTTTGCGCCAGCTTTTAATATAAATGGCTTATTTGGACGAGAAATTTCTATATTCTTATCATCTACTTCAAAGTAAAAGGCATGCTCTTTATTTTGTGTATTTTGCACCAAAAATACGTAAGAATTTTCAACTTCATTTTCACCTAAAATTTTATAAAGCTCGCTTGTTCTATTTATGTTTAAAAGCATACTTTCTTTTTTGCCACCCATCAATACCCCAGCTGTTAAGACAATGCCCAAAATGACAAGATAAGCAACCGTTCTAAAGCGTAAAATTTTGACTCTTTTTTGCTCTTTTATAGAGTTTATACTTCTCCACTCAATAAGCGAGCTTTCATCAAAATGCTTCATCACTTTAGCGCAAGCATCGCTACACTCTAGACAATTTATACATTCAAGCTGCATACCTTTTCTTATATCAATGTGCGTCGGACATATCCTCACGCATGCCTCGCAGCCAGTACATAGCGCACCCTCTTCTTTTGGCTTTTTAAATTTCTCTTTTCCATTATAGATTACGCCGCCTCTTTTTTGGTTGTAAATAACTTGGATCGTATCGTTATCAAACATCACTGATTGCACCCTAGCGTAAGGACAAACATAAATACAAAAATTTTCTTTTAAAATGATGACATCATAAACTAACCAAATAGCGATGACAAGCCAAAATGCAAGCAAAACTCCATGTTCGCTTGGCTCTTTTAAATAAGCAAAAAAATCAAGCGGTGGCACAAAATACCATAAAAAATTTGCCGAAATAACAAGAGCTAAAACACACCAAATTCCAACTGCTAAAGCACGCTTTAAAATTTGTCCTTTTGGCTCATTTTGCTTATTTTGGATATTTTTTCTGATCTTTAAAATTTTAGTTTGCAAAAGGTCACGAAATATCGTTCTAAAAATAGTTTGCGGACAGCTCCAACCGCACCAAACGCGCCCTGCAAGTGTCGTTAGAAAAAATATGCTTAAGAACAAAATGATAAACAAAAATGGCAATAAGTAAAGCTCTTGCATATCAAATTTTGTAAAAAAGAGATCAACTCTACTTTTATCAAAACTTAGCAAAAATAGCTGCGCATCATTTACTCTGATAAATGGTAAAACAAAGACAAATAGCGTAATACAGGCGAAAAAAATGTAACGCCTCTTGGCGTAGCTAAGATGAGAATCCTTTGACATAATAAGCCTTTTTTGAAATTTTATGATTATAAAGCTTATGGCATTAAAAGAGTTTTAAAAAAAAATAGTTAAAAGCTTAAATTTATGAAAATTAAACTATACTCACGGCTTATTTTAATCTGAAAGGTGGTGAGGACGTTGCCTGGTATTAAGGTACATCCTAACGAGTCATTTGACGAGGGTTATAGAAAGTTTAAAAAACAAACTGACCGTAACTTAGTAGTAACTGAAGCAAGAGCTAGACGCTTCTTTGAGCCTAAAACTGAGATCCGCAAGAAACAAAAAATTGCTGCTCGCAAGAAAATGCTTAAACGTCTTTATATGCTTAGACGCTACGAGTCAAGACTCTAAAACCAAGACAAAGAGGGCTTTGCTCTCTTTGTTTAACTCTTCTTTTAGCCTTATTTTTTTATAATCAAAACAAATTTTTTATTTTATTTTAAACGGAAATTCGATGCAAAAGCTAGCTATAAACGAAGCTGCAGAAATTTTAGGCATAACAAAAGAAGCAGTCTATAATAGAATCCGCCGTGGTTCGATAAATACAGTCATTGAAAATGGCACAAAATTTGTCATCCTTGACGAGAAACCAAGTAGCGAAAAAGCCACAAAATCCGCTCCAAAAAGCACAAAAACTAAATCCCAAAATGATGAGTTTGTAAATTATTTGCTAAATGAGTTAAGCGAGTTAAAGAGCTTAAATTTAAACTTACAAGCTGATAAAGATAGGCTTTTTAAAGAAAAAGAGCAGATGCTAATCGAGCGAAAAAATGAAATTTTACAAATTTATAAAGACAGAGATGAGAAGCTCATGCAGTTTCTAAATGCTATGCAAAGGCCACTTTTAGCACAAAAAAATGACGATATGCCAAATAATGAAGCGATAGAGGCCGAGATAGAAAATGAGTCAAAATGGATAAATTTAAGCGAGTACTTAAAGGAGCTAAATCTAAAGCCAAAGGCAACGAAAAAGGCTAGTGAAAAGATAATAAAAGCGATACATCACTCCAAATTTATCAAATTTAAACGAGGTGTGATACTTGTTAGAAGACATAAAAATTTAAAAGAGTTGATAGGAGAGATATGAAACACATTAAAAAGATAGCTACTTATGCTGCAGTAGGCGGATTTGGTGCGATCGTTATGGCTGGCCTTGCTGGTTGCGGCAGTAACAATGGCGGTAATGAAAACGCACTAAATGAGGTTGCACAAAAAAATGGTGCCTTTGTCATCATCGAAGAGAGCGCACCTGGAATTTATAAAATTTTAGAAGAGTATCCAAGTACTGAAACTAGAGTCGTGTTAAAAGATATCAACGGCACTGAGCGTATGCTAAGCAAAGACGAGATCGATAAGCTCCTAGCTCAAGCAAACGCAAATATCGACAATGGCACTTCAAATTTAACAAAAACGAGCGACGCCCAGCTAAGTAGCGGTGGGCTAAGTCTTGGTGAGACGATACTTGCCTCAGCAGCCGGTGCGATACTTGGTAGCTGGATAGGTAGCAAGCTTTTTGGAAATCAAAATTTCCAAGCTACTCGTCAAAATTCTTACAAAAATCCAAGTGCATACACAAGAAGCGTTGATAGCTTTAACAAGCAAAAAGCGGCAAATTCTGCTGCAAGAAGTAGTGGCGGCAAGAGCGGATTTTTCGGTGGTGGCTCAAAATCAAGCTCTAGCTCATCAAGCTTTGGAGGCTGAAAAATGATAAATTTAAGAAAAATCACCCCGTTAAATAACGAATTTATGGAAAAAATCGGCTTTGCGTGGCATACAGATAACGATAACAGCTCATATATCGCAGATGAGATCGTGCAGGTAAAAGCAAGCGAGGCGGATGCTTACTATGAAGCGGCAAATGAGCTATACGATATGTATGTAAATGCTGCTCAACACGTCATTGACAACAACCTTTTTCACGAGATAGGCATACCGTTTAATCTCGTTGATAGCATCAAAAAAAGCTGGGAAAATGACGTTCACTGGCATCTTTATGGTAGATTTGATCTTGCAGGCGGGCTTGATGGCAAGCCGATAAAACTGATCGAATTTAACGCCGACACGCCAACGGCAGTCTTTGAGACGGCGATTATCCAGTGGGCGATGCTAAAGCTAAATCATATGGATGAAGCTGAACAATTTAATAACCTTTACGAAGCTCTAAAGCAAAATTTTAAACGCCTTATCACTCTTGGCGATGATAATGTAAATTTTGAGGATGTTTACGAGGGCTGGGGGATACTCTTTAGCTCTATCGCTGGCAGTATCGAGGATGAGCAAACCGTGAAATTACTGCAATACATCGCAAAAGAAGCCGGCTTTAAAACTGACTTTGCTTACGTTGATGAGGTCGTTTTTAACGATGACGAGGGCATTTTTAAAGGCGATGAAAATTTTGAATACTGGTTTAAGCTTGTGCCTTGGGAGAGCATAGCGATCGACGAGGGTGAGCTAGCACTCATACTTTCAAATATCATCAAAAACCAAAAAGCCATTATCATAAATCCAGCCTACACGCTACTTTTCCAAAGCAAGGGAATTTTAAAAATTCTTTGGGATCTATATCCAAATCACCCGCTTTTGCTTGAGACCTCAAACGAGCCGCTAAAGGGCAAAAAATATGTGAAAAAGCCGGTATTTGGTAGAGAGGGCGCAAACGTCTCGATACACGATGAAAACGGCGCACAAATAGCAAGTAATGACGGCGAATACGACTCAAATAAAGCTATCTATCAAGAATTTTACGAGTTTAACCAAGATGAGAGAGGCAATAACTACCAAGCAGGCGTATTTTACGCTTATGAAGCGTGTGCGCTTGGATATAGAAAGGGCGGCAAAATTTTAGATAACTACTCTAAATTTGTAGGACATTTCATTAAGGACTAAAGATGAAGATCGTTTGTTTAGACGCGGCAACGCTGGGAGAAAACGTAGATCTTAGTGTCTTTAAGAAATTTGGCGAGTTTACCAGCTATCAAAAAACAAAAATCGAAGAGATCATGCCTCGTCTAAAGGGCGTTGATGTGGTCATCACAAACAAGGTCATCATCGACAAAGCCGTGATGGAGGCGACAAATTTAAAGCTCATTTGTATAAGCGCAACTGGCATGAATAATGTCGATCTAGAGTATGCAAAAGTTAAAAATATAGCTGTTAAAAACGTCGCTGGCTACTCAACTGCAAGCGTTGTGCAGCACACATTTGCCATGCTTTTTGAGCTAACAAACCGCATCAAATTTTATGATCACTACGTAAAAAGCGGAGAGTGGGTGAAGAGTGAAATTTTCACCTATCTTGGCGCGGATATCAGCGAGATCGCTGGCAAAGAATTTGGCATCATCGGACTTGGCGAGATAGGACGTGGCGTGGCGGCAGTGGCACGTGCATTTGGCGCAAATGTGAGCTACTACTCGACAAGCGGAGCAAATAAAAATAGCGAATTTAGGCAAAAAAGCTTAGACGAGCTACTAAGAAGTAGCGACATCATCAGTATCCATGCACCGCTAAATGAAAAGACTAGAAATTTACTAGGTATAAACGAGATAAATTTACTAAAAGATGATGCGATAGTACTAAATTTAGGACGTGGTGGCATAGTGGACGAAGTGGCGATGGCAAGGGCGATAGATGAGAGAAATTTACGCTTTGGTACGGACGTTTTAGAAAGCGAACCGATGAGCGAAAATAGCCCATTTTTAAATGTAAAAAATAAAGAAAATCTACTCATCACGCCGCATGTAGCATGGGGTAGCTTGGAGGCTAGAAAGACGCTCATCACAAAGATCGTCGCAAACATCGAAAATTTCATCAATGAGAGCAAGTAATGGGCTATGATATAAGCTATCACGCCATTAGCGAAGATGAAATTTCAAAGTGGTATTTTGAGGCACTTGAGCTTGCAAGGGCTGGTAAATTTGACGAGGTTTTAGCGCTTGCTAGTAAGGCTGGCGTAGAGGAATTTTACGCGCAAAAGTACAAAGATACGCTAAGTGCTGCGTTGCAGTATAAAGACGATGAAATTTTTAACAAAACTCACGGCTTTTGTATCGCCGTCACACAAGGATTTTTTAGAAAGTATTTTTACACTCGAGGCACAGCGCTAAGCTCTTTGGCCCGGCAAAATGAGAAATTTAAAAACTACATTAGCAACTGGCGAAAAATTTTACCAAGTGAGTTTTTGGATAAATTTAGTGGCGAAATTTACAATGAGATCACCGAAAACTACTACTGTGGTGCTTATGTGAGTGCTAAAAACGTAGCTAAACTAAAGGCTGACTATGAAGCAGGTGGCGAGATAAAAGAGGCGGTTGATGGTTTTTACGCGCAAAATTTACCTGCATTTTTAGATGCTCTAAACTACGCATGCGAGCTAGAAATAGGCCTGCTTGAGGCCACTGAGGTCGTGGAGCCAAATCCACTTGATCTAAACAAATCAAGCTCATATTCAAACCTCTTTAACTGCGATCCAAAGGGCGCTATCATCTACGCACAGACCGCAGTGCAACAGATTGGAGAGACGATAAAGCAAGAAGAGACTGGCAAAAAGTCACTTTTTGAGAAGATCAAAGGGCTATTTAAATAAATTTGAAAGGATAAAAATGGCAACCGAGCATAGTTTTGATATAAGTGCCGAGGTCGATATGATGGAGGTTAAAAACGCTCTTGAGACGGCAAAAAAAGAGATCGCGGCTAGGTATGATTTTAAAGGGCTTGCAGCTGAAGTCGAGCTAAATGAAAAAGAGAAATTTATCACGCTTCTTAGCTCAAGTGATAATAAGATCGACGCACTAAAAGACATCGTGATCTCAAAGCTCATCAAGCGCAACATCCCACCGGTAGCAATCACGGAGACAAAAAGGGAGCCAGCGAGTGGTGGAAATTTAAAAGCGACGCTAAAACTAAACGACACACTTGACGCTGAAAACTCAAAAAAGATCACCAAAGCGATCAAAGACTCAAAGATCAAGGTGAGTGCGCAGATCAGGGGTGAAGAGATCAGAGTGACAAGTAAGAGCATAGATGACTTGCAGGAGTGTATAAAGCTAGTGAGGGGGTTAAATTTAGAACTTCCGATAAGCTTTAAAAACCTAAAATAACGGCCTCTCGTGAGTGCCTTTAAATGAGCTAGAAAAATTTTCACTCCGCAGGCTGTATGCCTAGCGCATGCTTATTTTTTCGTCGCAACATTTAAATCCATCTCACGATATTTTTGTTTAAATTTGAAATTGGTAGGCTAAATTTTTGAAATCGCCTCGCCTAATTTTGCGAAATAATCGTATGGTTTTTATAGTGAAATCTTGCAGACTTGCAGGCTAAATTTGTGAAATAGCTGTGTGACTTTTATATTTAAAATTTTATAGGGTTTTGGGCTAGATTCGCGAAATTTCGTATGATTTTGTATCTAAAATTTGTCGGATTTATGAGTGAAATTTACCTTATTATTTTGCATTCAAATTTGATCTATCTAAAATGAAAAATAAGGACAAAAAATGAGCTTTTTTAAGAAAATTCTCGGTAAACAAATCGATCTTGGTAAGCAAATGCCAATCTATTTTGTAAGTAGCGACGAAGATTATATGCAGCGTGCGTTTGAGCAGGCCAGAGAGAGCTTTAGATATTTTTGGCGTGAGGTTTACTGGGAGCGCCACAGGATCGTACCTATGCTTGACTATGCAATGGTAAAAATTTGCTTTTTAGATGTCGTAAATGGTGAAGAAGTCGGCGAGCACATGTGGATAGACGATGTGGAATTTGACGGCGAAACGATATATGGCACGCTCGTAAATGAGCCTGATAGCGTGCAAAACGTGAAATTAGGCGACCAAATAAGCGCAAAGATAGACGAGATGAGTGACTGGCTCTTTTCGATAGATGGACGCGCATACGGCGGATTTAGCGTGCAGGCGATGCGCTCACGCATGCAAAAGAAAGAGCTAAAAGAGCACGATAAAGAGTGGGGGCTTGATTTTGGCGATTTTAACGATATTTTGGTAGTTTACGAGCAAAAAGAGCACCCTGAAAATTTGATAGAGCATCCAATGAGCAAAAATACACATGAACAGGTGGAGCAGTATATAAAAGAGCACCCAAATATGGTCACAGACGCTGATGAGTTTGGCTATACGCAGCTTCACCACGAGGCGATCGCAGGAAATTTAAATCTTGTAAATCTTTTGCTAGAAAACGGTGCTGACAAAAATGCCCGCACAAAAAGTGGCAAAACGGCGGCTGATTTTGCTGAGAATTTAGGCTGGAGCGAAATCGAAAATGTACTTAAATAGCAAGTTTTTATAAAATTTTAGGATTTAAATTTGAGTTATCAAGATATTTTAGATGAAAGAAAAAGGCGGGCTAGTAAGACTTACCAAAAAAGTCATATTGAAATTCTTTTAAAATTTCATCCACTGATACTAACTGGTGTTAGTTTAGCTAGTATGATTTGTTATTTTGTATATTTTAGTCTCTTTGTTGGATATTTTCCAGTTTTAAGTAATTCTGATATTTTTCATGTCGGAGCATTATTGTTTTTTGTTGTAGCTATTTTTACTATTTTTATTATATTGCCCATAATGCTTTATCCTGGACATATAAGATACTCCCTCAGATATAAAAATGGTGAATATTTTTCACTTTTTTTATTATCTTTATCATTTCCTCTAGCACTATTAACTACTTTTATTATAAGTATAGCTTTCTATATAGATGCAAAAGGCGTACTATTTACTTTTATGGTTTTTTTAGCATTATCATATTTGTTATCGTGTATTACAATATGGATCAAGGGAAAAATATTGGAAAGAGTATTTGCTCTTTGCATGATAATGTGGCTCGCTTATATTTTTATTTTAATATTTTTGTCTAATTTTCAAACTAATCTAATTTCTATTTTGGTGGTAAATCTATTTTTTATTTACATTACATATATCTTTTTTTGCTTAGGTATTTTGTGTTTTTGTGAAGGTATTTATAAGGATGGTACGCACAAGGAAATTTCACTTATTTTAATGTTTTTATGTCCAATAGTTATATTTTTTTATCTAGCGG
This sequence comes from Campylobacter concisus, assembly GCF_002092845.1. Classification (GTDB taxonomy): domain Bacteria; phylum Campylobacterota; class Campylobacteria; order Campylobacterales; family Campylobacteraceae; genus Campylobacter_A; species Campylobacter_A concisus_AQ. The sequence goes on along the minus strand of NZ_LVXF01000034.1, from coordinate 108,201 downwards.
ATGACATCGCAAAGAAATTTGAAATCACTAACATGGAATATAAATATTTATCTATTGAAAAAAGTATAGCAGGTGCTTTGCCAGAAAAAATTTGCAAAAATGGCATATATTGTGATGATAGTAAAACTTATTATGATGAAAACGAAACAAACGGAGTTATAAAACTTTATAATGTAAAAGCCCTATCAACTCTTGGTAAATTTTATTATCTGCAGACAAAAGATGGAGTAAAATTTGAGCTTGATGCAAGCAAAATTATCTCGAGATTTAAGGAGTAACTTCCTTAAGTTTTGGGACTAGAATTTGATCGATACATGAAATTTGCAGATTTAAAAAATTAAAATTTATAGGCCAAATTTATCTGGTTAAGCTAAAAAATTTCTTTAACACAAGGCTAAATTTATTAAAAGTTAGCTATCCTAACGCATTATTTTAAAACTAAACTTATTTAAGGTGATTAGTTATGATATTTAAAAATATTGTCGAGAATTTTGCCGTAAATTACGCTCATAATTCTATTCAAAGATCACTATATAATGAATTTAATATAGACATTTTAACCACAACCTATACCAAAACTCCCAAAAAAGACAAAAAGTATATGCTCTACGCGCATATACCATTTTGTCACACATTCTGCCCATATTGCTCGTTTCATAAGTACCATTATGAGCAAGAGCTTGCAAAAATTTACTTTGAAAATTTGCGCGAGGAGATGAGACAGGTTAAAGAGGCTGGATTTGACTTTGATTCACTTTATGTTGGTGGTGGCACAACGCTTATAAATGAACCTGAGCTTGAGAAAACGCTTAAGCTTGCAAAAGAGCTTTTTAGTATAGATGAAATTTCAGCAGAAAGCGATCCAAATCACATTTCACCCGAGAGTTTAGCTAGATTTGATGGATTAATTGGTCGCTTAAGCGTGGGTGTGCAAAGCTTTGATGATGAAACGTTAAAGAGAGTTGGCAGATACGAAAAATTCGGCTCAGCCAAGGAGGTAAAAAGAAAGCTTGAGCTTGCTCTTGGTAAGATCCCAGTTATTAGCCTTGATCTCATCTTTAACCTGCCAAATCAAACAAAAGAGCAGCTCATAAACGACATAAATACTGCAAAATCGATCTCTCCACAACAAATCACCTTCTATCCACTCATGAAATCAGAGCTAACAAGAGAGAATATAGCTCGCTCGCTTGGCGTTTCAAACGTAGATAATGAGCGTGAATTTTATGAGATAATCACTGAAGAATTTAGCAAAAGTAACTACAAACAAAGCAATGCTTGGGCATTTTCAAATGAAAAAAGTGCTGACCTTCGTGACGAATATGTTGGCTCAAATTTAGAGTATCTTGGCGTTGGTAGCGGAGCATTTAGCTTTCTTAACGGTGAGCTTGTAATAAATGCGTTTAATCTACTTGAATACGGCAAAAGGATAAAAAATAGGCAAAGTCCAGTCATTGCAAAATGTGGTTTTAGTAAGAAAGAGCGACTTAAATACACGTTTTTAACAAGGCTTTTTGATGGCGGAGTTGATATTAAAAGATATAACGATGAAAATAACACAAACATTAACAAAGCCTTATTTATGGAGCTTAGCTTACTTAAACTTGTAAATGCGATATATGAAGAAAATGGCATTATAAAGCCGACATTTTTTGGCAAATATATCTGCATCGTGCTTATGCGTGATTTTTACGCTGGTATGGACAAAGTTCGTGCGATATTTAAAGATGACGCTAAGATAAAACGAAGCAAGGTACTTCGCATAATGAGCGAAAATACTGAACAAAAGTATGAGCCAAATATCATTCAGCCGCGAGCTGCGATGTAATGCTTGCACATTTAATCAAAAAAAATATCTACCAAATTTCTAAAATAGTGTTATTAACACTTGTATTTAGCGGACTTGGTGTCTGGACCCTTTCATTTATAAATAATGAGCTTGTAAGCTTAAAAGAATTTGACCCGATTCTTGCAATTAAATTTATAGCGGTTTTACTTTTATTTTTTATAAGCGCCATCGCTGCAAATATATCGCTTACAAATTTTGGGCATAAATTTATCTACGAGCTAAGATACCAAAGCGTAAAGCAAATTTTAGATACGCCAAATAGCGTGATAAATGAGATCGGCAAAGCAAAGATCATAGCTAGTCTAAACAATGACATAAAAACGATCACATTTGCTTTTATGAGTGCTACTGGTTTTATACAAAGCTTAGTTTTTATAATCTGCGCTAGCATCTATCTTTGTGTAATCGCTCCAAAAATTTTTATCTTTTTGTCCATTTGGATCGGTGCGACTCTTTTTATAAATACGCTTTTTATGAAAAAAATTCATCTTTATTTTAAGCATTCTAGAGTTCAAGATGACGCATTGCAAAAGCACTACGACGATATCGTAGAGGGGCATAGAGAGCTTAGTTTAAATAGAGCAAGGGCAAGTGTCTGCTTTGATGAGTTAAATTTTACAGGCGATAAAAAACGTCAAAATATGGTAAAGGCCGATATTTATCACGCATTAAGTGATAATTTTACAAACATTATGCTTCTTGGCTCAGTTGGTCTTTGTGTATTTTTGTGCGTGGCATTTGACTGGGCGAGCCTGCAAACTGCGCTTAGCATAAGTCTTACGATACTATTTTTAAGAGGCTCGTTTATGAGTATGGTTGGCTCCATACCGGCTGCGCTGAGTGCAAAAGTGAGTTTAGAAAAGATCATGAGCTTAAATCTAAATAAATTTAAGGAAGGCTTTAAATTTGACGATAGCCTAAGTGACGAGTGGCGAAGCATTAGGCTAAAGGATATAAATTTCAACTACACTCACGGCAAATTTAGCCTAAAAGATGTAAATTTAGAGATCAAACGCGGTGAGATAACATTTATCATCGGTAAAAATGGCAGTGGTAAAAGTACGCTTATAAATTTACTTTGCGGGCTAATACGCCCAAGTAGTGGCGAAATTTACCTTGATAGCACAAAAATATATGAAGCAAATTTACAAAGCTATCAGGCAAAGATTAGCGCTATTTTTGCTGATTTTTATCTATTTTCACAAACGCTTTCTCATAATGGCTTTGCTAGCCAAAACGAAATAGACGAGCTTTTAGCCTTGCTTGAGATCGACAAAAAAGTAAGTGTCATAGATAATAAGCTTAGCACCACGCAACTCTCAACCGGTCAGCGAAAGCGTCTAAGTCTTTTAATAGCTATTTTAGAGCACCGCTCTATCCTTATCCTAGATGAATGGGCTGCCGATCAAGATCCGCTCTTTAAGCGAAAATTTTATAAAGAAATTTTGCCATTTTTACAAAGTAAAGGCATCAGCATAATTGCTGTTAGCCACGATGATAGCTACTTTGATGTAGCAACTAGGATCATTTTGGTAAAAGATGGCTTTGTGCGTGAGCTAGATGAGAGCGAGCGAATAAGTGCTGCAAAGGATGCAGTCGAGAAGATAAAATAGGAGTAATTTTTACACAAAAGCACAATACTCACCCTACTCTTAAGCCATTTCAAGCTCAAATAAATTTAAATTTAGTAGAATCTTAAAAATTAAAAAAGGCAAAGTATGTCACATTCAGAGCTTGAAAGTACTTATTTTGGTGCATTTATCATACTTTTACTAGCGACTTGTTCATTTTGTTTAATAACATTCTTATCTTCAAAAATAAGCAAAAAACTAGCCAACCGCAATACCCAGCGTCTAAAACTTGGCTTTTACGAGTGCGGACCGACAACCGTAAAACAGCCAAATAAGATAAATATCCACTACTTTTTTTATGGAATTTTATTTATTTTATTTGACGTTGAGGTCATCTTTATGTATCCGTGGGCGGTGGATTTTAGGCTACTTGGAATTTTTGGACTAATCGAAATGTTGCTTTTTGTGGCGATTTTACTTATCGGCTTTGCTTATGCTTGGCAAAAAGGAGTCTTTAAATGGCAAAGCATCAGATAAATTATGCTGCAAATGGTGGCTTGCCAGTCGTTTTAACAACCGTTGATAAGCTCGTTCAGTGGGGCAGGAGCAACTCGCTTTGGGCACTTAGCTACGGGCTTGCTTGCTGTGCGATCGAGATGATGGCAAGTGGCGCTAGTAGATATGACTTTGATAGGTTTGGTACCATTTTTAGGGCTAGCCCAAGACACTCAGAGGTGATGATCATAGCTGGCACGCTAACTAAAAAACACGCTGAATTTACAAGGCGTCTTTATGATCAGATGCCTGAGCCAAAATGGGTCATCTCAATGGGTAGCTGCGCAAACACTGGTGGCATGTTTAACACCTATTCAACCGTTCAAGGTGTCGATCGCATAATCCCCGTCGATATCTACATCCCAGGCTGTGCCCCACGTCCAGAGACGCTTCAATACGCACTTATGATGCTTCAAAAAAAGATAAGAAAGCAAAGTGCATTTAGAGCGCAAAAGCCAAGAAAGCTTGAGATATGAGAGAGTATAAGCCAAATAATGATCTGCAAAAAAAGCAGTATTACAAAGAAAAATTTTATATAGAAAAGCAGACGCCAAAAGATGAGGCAAGAGGTTCTAAATTTGATGAAGAGCTAGCCATCTTAGAGCAAAGCGGAGTAGAAATTTTATCTAGCTATATAGAGTTTGATCAGCTTGTAATTTATGTAAATTCTAGTGAAAATTTTAAAGCTCTTGAGAGACTAAAAAGCTTTGGTTACGAACAGCTTAGCGAGCTTGCAGCACTTGATTTCACAAGTCAAAAAGGTGGATACGAAGTCTTTTATCAGCTTCTTAGCATTAGTAAAAATAGACGCACTCGCATAAAATGCTTTGTTAAAAAGGATGAAATGCTAAAAAGCGTTTGCGAACTTTACAAAAGCGCAAACTGGGCTGAGCGCGAGATGTATGATCTAAGTGGCGTTCTCATTAAAGATCATCCAAATTTAAAACGCCTCATCATGCCTGATGATTGGTACTCACATCCACTTTTAAAGAGTTATCCGCTAGTTGGCGACGAGGCTGCCAAATGGTACGAGGTGGATAAAATTTTTGGGCGTGAATTTAGAGAGCAAATTGGCGAAGAGAACCGCGATCCAGCTTATATTGAAGAGAAAGATACCTTTGGATTTTCAAGAGTATTTAGCGAGGAGTACGAGTATCAAGAAGATGGCGGCGTAAAATTTGTCAAAAAGGCTAAATTTAGCCAGAGCCAGATAGTAAAGGAAAGACCTTGAGCCAGGCACCAAACCGCTTAAAACCATTTTTTGAAAATTTAGAATTTGAACAAAATGACGGCAAGATGATACTAAATTTTGGCCCACAGCACCCAAGTGCTCATGGTCAGTTAAAGCTTGTGCTTGAGCTTGATGGCGAAAAGGTCGTGCGCGCCATGCCAGAGGTTGGCTTCATGCACCGAGGCGTTGAAAAAATGGCTGAAAATATGACCTATCAGGAATTTATCCCAGTAACAGACAGGGTCGATTACATCGCATCAAGTGCGAATAACTACGCATTTTGCGCGGCTGTGGAGAAGCTTTGTGCTATAGAAGTGCCTCGCCGTGCGCAGATCATTAGAGTGATGCTTTTGGAGCTAAACCGCATTAGCTCTCACCTTTTATTTTTAGCTACACACGCCCTTGATGTTGGGGCAATGAGCGTCTTTTTATACGCATTTAGAGAGCGCGAATATGTCCTTGATCTAATAGAAAAATACTGCGGCGCAAGACTAACTCACAGCTCGATAAGGATCGGTGGTGTGCCGCTTGATCTGCCTGATGGCTGGTGCGAGGAGCTGCTTAAATTTTGTGAAAAATTTCCAAGCGATATCACGCTTTATGAAGATTTGCTAAGTGAAAATAGAATTTGGCAAGCAAGGCTTGTAGATGTGGGCGTAATTAGTAAAGAACTAGCCCTTAGTACTGGCTGCTCTGGCGTCATGCTAAGAGCAAGCGGTGTGGCGCGTGATATAAGAAAAGAAGAGCCATATCTCATCTATGATGAGCTAGAATTTGACGTGCCTTATGCGATACACGGCGACTGCTACGCAAGGTATCTGCTTTACATGAAAGAGATGCGTGAGTGCGTGAAAATTTTAAAGCAGTGCGTTAGCAAGTATCAGACCAGCAGCCCCGCCATCATCGCCGACGCACCAGAATATGTGAGCGCTTCAAAAGAGCAAATAATGAGCCAAAACTACTCATTAATGCAGCATTTTGTGCTTATAACTCAGGGTCTAAAGCCGCCAAAAGGCGAAATTTACTTTGCCAGTGAGTCGCCAAAGGGAGAGCTTGGAATTTATATAAACTCAGACGGTAGTGCAAGCCCATATCGCCTAAAAATTCGTACACCTAGCTTTTGGCACTGCGCTATTTATGAAGATTTATTGGTAGGCCAGTACGTTGCTGACGTCGCTACGATAATTGGTAGCACAAATATCATCTTAGGCGAGGTCGATAGATGAGAAGGGTCGATCTTAGGCACTTAAAGAGTGAGTTTTTGAGCGCTCTTGGACAGCAAATAAAGGCTAGCGAGGCTGGCGAAGTGATTATATTTTTATTTGAGATAGGCGATTTTAGCGGCGTGACAAAGGCTGTAAATTTAGCCTATAATCTAAACTGCGAAGTGATGAACTCGCTTAAATTTAACCAAGTTGATTGGGTATTAACTATAAAAAAGGGCAAGATATGAAATTTAATGATTTAATAGCAGGCAAAAGCTTAAGCATCGCAAATTTACTAAGCTTGAGCGATAAAAATTTAGCAAAAAAGATAAAAGAGCATGAGTTTAAATACATCTCTTGCATTGAAGATAGCGAGCTTGGCGGCGAAAATTTAATCCGCTGTGAAATAGGCTCAATAAGCTACGTCTTAGCTCTTCTTTGCAAATACGCAAATTTATCTTGCGATGAGTTTTTTAGCGAGCTTGATGATGGGCTGATAAGTGGCGAGTGCAATGTTGGTGAAGAGGAATTTGAAGAGCTAGGCGAGTGGATAAAGGACGTTAAAAACATCGTTATTGATGATTCATTTTTTACTCATCCAGATAAAGATGCGATCTTTTGGCTACTTGAAATTTTAGGCAAAAATGTCGTTTTAGCTGGTGGTTGCAGGAAAGAATTTAACGATTATCACAAAATAGACGAGCTAAAAGAGCTTGAAAATTTTGACGGAGCGGTCGTTTATCTAAACAAAAACGCAAGCGATGAGATCGTAGGCGGCGTGCAATTTGGTATCGTAGCAAAGGCAAAAGATGGCGATATGCTAGAGCTTAAAGCAAAAGATTTTAGCGCGAAGGCAAAATTTAAACTAGACCATTCGCTAAAAGGCACAGTTGCGATTTTTGGCGCAAAAAATTTTGATGGATACGCATTTAAACAAGTAGTAGTTAGTAAATGAAAATAAGCATAAATGATCAAATTTTAGAAGCAGATGAGGGCGAGAGCATCCTAAATATCGCAAGAGCAAATGGAATTTATATCCCAGCTCTTTGTTATCTTAGCGGCTGCTCACCAACTCTTGCTTGTAGGCTTTGCATGGTCGAGGCAAATGGCAAAGTGGTCTATAGCTGCAATGCCAAAGCAAAAGAGGATATGCAAATTTATACAAACACGCCAGAAATCGCTGCCGAGCGAAATGCGATCATGCAGACTTACTGCGTAAATCATCCGATTCAATGTGGCGTTTGTGACAAAAGTGGCGAATGCGAACTACAAAATTTAACCACACATCTAAAGGTAAATGAACAAAAATTTGCCATCGCTGACACGCACAAACCACATAAAAAATGGGGGCTAATCAACTACGATCCAGCTCTTTGCATAGTCTGCGAAAGATGTGTCACTGTTTGTAAAGATAGGATTGGCGAGAGTGCACTAAAGACCGTACCAAGGGGCGTTGAGGTACCAAAAGAGCTAAAAGAGAGTATGCCAAAAGATGCCTACGCAGTTTTTAGTAAGATGCAAAAAAGCTTAATAGGTCCAAGCGTGGGCGAGAGTCTTGACTGCTCATTTTGTGGCGAGTGTATCAGCGTTTGCCCTACTGGAGCGCTTATTAGTTCACATTTTCAATATAGCACAAATATCTGGGAGCTAAACCCTATCCCAGCAGCAAATCCACACCAAAGCGACTGTGAGCTAATTTACTATGACGTAAAAGAAAAGAACACTAGCGACAGAAGTAAGCAAATTTACCGCGTCAGCAATGATTTTACATTTGGCGAAATAAGTGGAGCAGCTAGGTTTGGTTATGACTTTCACAACGAGCTTGCCTGTAAGAATGAAGAGAAATTTGAAGAAATTGTTTTAAATATTAAAAATGGTGCGATCAAAAATATAAAATTTAATAGCTTCATCACAAACGAAGAGGCCCTTATTTTAGAGCGTTTAAGAGAAAAATTTGATCTAAATTTAATAAATAATGAAGCGCTAAATTATCAAAAATTTTTAAATAAATTTAGCGAATTTAGTGGGCTTAGCTCATATAACGCAGACTATACAGATATTAAAAATAGCGATTTTGTCATCAGTGCTGGCAGTTTCTTAAGGCACGAAAGCCCAGTGACAAGCTTTAAGTTAAATAACGTTTTAAAAATGAATAAAGCAGCTGGAATTTATTTTCATCACATAACCGATGAGATCGTTAAAAAATATTCTAAAAATTTTATCTATGTAGCGCATGAAGCTGGAGAGTTAGAGCAAATTTTACTTTTTATACTTAAAAACTGGGGTGAAAATTTACCTAGCGCACTTACATCAAAACTTGAAAATTTTGATGAAAATTTTAGCTTAGATATACCGGCTTTAAGTGAGGGCAAAAGCAAATTTACGCTCATTTTAGGAAGCGATTTTTATACGGATGAAAATGCAAATTTACTAGCCGCACTTACTGGAGTGATCGCAAGAGCTACGCCTTTTCGTGTGATGCTAATACCACCACGCACAAACTCACTTGGCGTTGCTAAAATTTGCACTCTTACAAGCGAGAAAAAGCCTGGCAAGACGCTTGGCTATAACGAAAATGGCGATTATAAATTTAGCATCTTTGAAGGCGATATCGATGCTAGCGCGCTAAATCAGCAAGAAGGCACATTTACAAGCATAAATAACGCCCTAGTGCCAACAAATGTGGCGATACCGCACAAAGGTTATTTTCTAAACGATATCGCAAACGCACTTGGACTAATGGCTAAAAATACGATTGATTACACACCAAATTTACCAAAAGAAAAGGGTTACAAAGGCATTAAATTTGATGATTTAGAAAATTTTTACGCAAACGACGGCACAAGTCACAGAGGTTATAAACTAGAAATTTTAAATTTCACACCAAATGATGATATAGAGCCACTTTTAAAAGATAGCAAGAGTATAAATTTAAAAGACGACGAGGCACTTATAAGTCTTTCAAATCCTATAAATTTGCCATCATTTTTTGCAAACTATGCCACGCAAACAGCCAAAAGAGCGAAGCTTTATGCAAGTAGCGAATTTATGGCTAAATTTGAAATTTCACAAAATGAAGCAATTATTTTAGAAAAAGATGGGTATAAGCTTGCCATTTGCGTAGAGCTTGATAGCGAGCTTAGCGGAGTCGCTGCGTATTTAGGTAATTATGACGATAAGCTTGAAGTGGGCGTTATATTTAATGGCAAAAGCTACGCCGCAGTTAAAATTATAAAGGCAAAAGATGAGTGAAACACTATTTTTTGTGCTAAGCACTATCATTAAAGCCGTGGTCATCTTAGCCGTCATGGCAAGCCTTGCAGGACTAGCAACTTATGCTGAGAGAAAGGTACTAGCCTACATGCAGCGCCGCGTTGGACCTGATATGGTGGGACCTGCTGGAATTTTACAGATAGTAGCTGACATGATAAAACTCTTTACAAAAGAGGACATCGTACCAGCAAATACGAATAAATTTATCTTTTTAATAGCTCCATTAATATCAGCCATTGCCGCATTTGCAGCGCTTGCACCTGTGCCGTTTTTGCCTGAGTTTGAAATTTTTGGACATACATTACGTCCGATTCTCTCAGATATAAATGTTGGTATTTTATACATCGCTGGTGTTGCTTCAGTTTGCGTCTTTTCTCCACTTGCAGCAGGTCTTGCAAGCTATAATAAATTTGCATTAATTAGTGCAGCTCGCGCAGTAGTCTCACTTCTTAGTTTCGAAATAGTCGCTGGCATGGCTCTTTTAAGCGTCGTAATGGTAACTAGCTCACTCTCACTTGTGGATATAAACAACTATCAAAAAGGAATTTTTGGCTGGCTTATATTCAAGCAGCCCCTTGCCTTTTTACTCTTTTTAATAGCAAGCTTCGTGGAGTGCAATAGAACGCCATTTTGCTTAACAGAAAACGAAACAGAAATAGTAGCAGGATATGGCACCGAGTATAGCGGCATGAGATGGGCGATGTTTTTCATCGGCGAATACACAAATATGATCGCTGCTAGCATCATCATTACGATTTTATTTTTAGGTGGATTTAACGAATTTTTATTTATCCCAGGTGCTTTGATGATCATCTTAAAATCAAGCATTGTCTTTTTCTTTTTTCTTTGGGTAAGGGCTTCATGGGCACATTTAAGAGTTGATCAGTTAAGTGCATTTTGCTGGAAAATTTTGCTTCCGCTTGGAATTTTAAATATCGTAATCACTGGCTTTATGCTACTAATCTAAGGCGAAAAATGAGTGAGAAAAAATATATTTTAATAGATGAAAAGTTAAAGCCAAAGAGTGCGTTTGATAAATTTAAGCACTTCATCGCTGTTACATTTAAGCCTGATCTTTTGATCGGACTAAAAGTCACGATAAAGCAGATGCTCTTTAGCAAGTCGCATACTTTAAAATATCCTATGCAAAAGATGGAGCTAAATGCTAGATATAGGGGCATTCACAAGCTTTTGAAATTTGTTGAAAGTGAAAATGAACGTTGCATTGGATGCGGGCTATGTGAGAAAATTTGCGTTAGCAACTGCATTTCGATGAAGACTTCACTTGGCGAAAATGGGCGCAAAAAGGTCGCAAGCTACTCGATAAATTTAAGTAGATGCGTGTATTGTGGATTTTGTGCTGATGTTTGTCCTGAGCTTGCGATAGTCTGCGGGCAAGAGTACGAAGTCGCAAGTGAGAGCAGGATTATATTTGGCACAAAAGATGAATTTTTGACAAAGGATAAATTTTTAAAAGATCAAAGCGAGTTTGAAGGCTATGGCGCACTTCCTAAAAATGCTGATAGCTTAATCAAAAAGACGCCAAATGCATTTATAGGCGAAAATGAAAATGAGACAAAAAGTGATGAGTAGTATAAATTTTAAAAGGGCAAAAGATGTATGAGAGCTTTGCATTTTATCTTTTTAGCGCCTTGGTTTTAGTTAGTTTCTCTTTTAGCGTATTTTGTAAAAACGCACTAAATGCAGTCTCTGCGCTAGCTGCTGGCATGGTCTTTATCTCGGCTATATTTTTCTTACTTGGAGCGGAATTTCTAGGCGTAGTGCAGATCATCGTATACACAGGTGCTGTGGTCGTTTTATATGCATTTGCGATGATGTTTTTTGATAGCAGTAAAGAGTGTGAGCCAAAAAGTAGCAAAAAAGCAAAGATCACCATCTATCTTTTAAGTAGCTTTATAGCGCTTCTTTTGATATTTATATTTTTAGCTCCTATTTATGGTGCAAAATTTGATAGATTAAGTCCCATTGCTAGCGAGCTTGGCAATATCGAGGCTATCGGAATTTTGCTTTTTAGCAAGTATTTAATCGCTTTTGAGATGTGTGCTGTAATGCTTCTTGTGGCAATGGTTGCTGGCATTATCTTGATACATAAAGACCTAAATACTCAAAATACGCTAGAGGAGATGCTATGATAGGACTTACTCACTACCTCATCCTTGCAAGTCTGGTCTTTGTCATAGGGCTAGTTGGCATAATGCGAAGAAGAAATTTAATCATGCTATTTTTCTCAAGTGAAATTTTACTAAACTCGGCAAATATCGCACTCGCAGCTATCTCAAAATACCACTTTGATCTAACTGGACAAATAGTTGCATTTTTTATAGTTGCCATCGCGGCTAGCGAGGTCGCCGTGGGGTTAGGGCTACTAGTGCTTTGGTACAAAAAGACTGGCAGCATTAGCCTAGATTCGATGACAAATATGAAAGGCTAAGGGATGACTTTATTTTGCATTTCACTATTTTTTCCACTTCTTAGCTTCATTATAGCTGGCATCTTTTCACATAGCAGTAAAAATTTTTTACTTGGTATCTTTTGCTCACTTTTAATGATAATTAGCACAACCGCCTCACTCATGCTAACAGCTAGCCTTGGCATAGATGAACCGCTAAATTTATCACTAAAAGAATTTATAAATTTTGGCGGTCTGGATTTAAATTTTGGCTTCTATCTTGATGCCATTAGCCTTGTTATGCTTAGCACCGTTGGTATCGTAGCAAGTATCGTGCATATCTACTCGGTTGGCTATATGAGAGATGATGCAAGCTTTAACCGCTTTTTTAGCTACTTGGGGCTCTTTGTCTTTTGCATGAATGTCCTTGTATCAAGCGATAATTTCATAGGACTTTTCATCGGCTGGGAGGGCGTTGGGCTTTGCTCTTGGCTACTCATTGGCTTTTGGTATAAAAAGCCTAGCGCAAACGTCGCTGCAAACGAAGCCTTTATAATGAATAGAGTCGCTGATCTAGCCATGCTTGTTGGCATTTTTTATATATTTTATAGCTTTGGCTCACTTAAATTTAGCGAGGTTTTTAACGCTAGAAGCGACTTTTCTGGGCTAAATTTAGGTATCATCGCCACACTTCTTTTTATAGGCGCCATGGGTAAAAGCGCTCAGTTTCCATTTCACACATGGCTTGCAAATGCCATGGAGGGGCCAACTCCAGTCTCAGCACTCATTCACGCAGCGACCATGGTAACAGCTGGCGTTTATCTAGTCATACGAGCAAATTTTATCTTTACAAACGCACCTGAAGTCTCGCACTTTATCGCTTACCTTGGCACATTTGTAGCGATATTTGCGGCTAGCATCGCGCTTGTGCATAATGACCTTAAAAAAATCATCGCTTACTCGACACTTTCGCAGCTTGGCTATATGTTCGTAGCTGCTGGACTTGGCGCTTATAAGATCGCACTTTTTCACCTTGTCACGCACGCATTTTTCAAATCACTTCTATTTTTATGCGCTGGCAACGTCATGCACGCGATGAATGATGAGCTAAATATCAAAAAAATGGGCGGACTTTATAAATTTATGAAGCCAACGGCGCTCCTTTCTATCATCGCAAGCTGTGCGCTAGCTGGCTTTTATCCATTTGCTGGCTTTTTCTCAAAGGATAAAATTTTAGAGGTTGCTTTTAGTGAAAATAAATTTTTATGGATCATTTTACTCTTTGGTGCGGTACTTACAGCGTTTTATAGTTTTAGACTCGTTATGCTTGTCTTTTTTACAAAGCCAAAGAGCGAGAAACACGTGCATGAAGCTAAAAACTATATGCTAGCTGGCATGGGCGTACTTGGAATTCTCTCAGTCATAAGTGGCTTTTTTTGGAGCAACTTTAGTGAGTTTTTAGAAAAAAGCTTAAAAGATTTTTCACTAAATTTATCTCACGGTAGCGAAATTTTCTTGCTCGTTTTAACACTTAGTCTAGTGCTAGCAAGCGCTGGCTTTGCAGTATATGCCTATAAAAAAGAAATTTTTAAAGAGAGTGTTTGTGAGAGTAGAGCTTATAAAATTTTACAAAATGCCTACTTTATCCCAAAATTTTATGAGAAATTTTTTATAAATGGCTATGCATTGATCTCACAAATTTGTAAAAAGATTGATGAGATTATAATCGATCGTAGTGTCGATCTAGTCGCAACAGCGCTAAATAAATTTGCAAATTTAACAAACAAAATGCAAAGTGGCGACTTAAGCATTATGCTTAGGTTTATGGTCGCAGGTCTTGCCTTGCTTTTAAGCTTTATATTTTTATTAAACGGAGCCAAATAATGCTAAGTGTCATCATATTTTTCCCTGCAATAAGCGCAATACTTGGCTTTTTGATAGAAAATAAAAGCATCAAATTTTATGGAGCAAGCATCGCTCTTATCGAGCTTTTGCTAGCTATTTTTATCTGCGTAAATGTCGATTTTCAGGGTTATGACTTTGTTCTAACGCATCAAGTCTCGCTCATACCAAGCCTAAATATCAGCTACTTTGTCGGCATCGACACCATCTCGCTTGTGCTTATAGTCCTTAGCGCATTTATGAGCTTCATCTCTATCGCCGCACTTAGCGATGATGGAAATTTAAAGCACCTGGTTATTAGCGTACTATTTTTAGAGAGCACGATGATGGGCGTCTTTAGCGCGCTTGATATGATCTTGTTTTACAGCTTTTGGGAGCTTAGCCTCATACCGCTTCTTTACATCATCGGCGCATTTGGTAGTAAAAATAGAATTTACGCGGCGATTAAATTTTTCATTTACACATTTTTAGGCTCTGTCTTTATGCTAGTAGCGATCATCTTTATCGGATATCTGTGCTACCAAAAAAGTGGCGTATTTAGCTTTAATCTGCTTGATTGGTACAAGCTTGGAATCGGAGAAAATGCTCAAATTTGGCTATTTTTAGCATTTTTCCTTGCTTTTGGCGTGAAAACTCCGCTATTTCCATTTCACACGTGGCTACCTTACGCACACGGACAGGCTCCGACTATCGGTTCGGTGCTGCTTGCTAGCGTACTTTTAAAGATGGGCACTTACGGCTTTGTGAGATTTTCACTCCCACTTTTTCCAGATGCGAGCCTACTTTTAAGTGGCTTTGTCTGCGTCATAGCTATCATCATGATCATCTATGCAGCCCTTGTTGCCTACGCACAAAGCGATATGAAGCAAGTGATCGCTTATAGCTCTATTTCACACATGGGCGTCATCATGCTTGGCATCTTTTCACTAAATTTAATAGGCCTTGGCGGCTCAATATTTTTAATGATAAGCCATGGCATCGTTAGTGGCGCGCTATTTTTATTAGTTGGCGTCATATATGAGAGAGCTCACACAAAAGAAATTTGCGAATTTGGCGGCCTTGCTAAGGTGATGCCAAAGTATGCGCTTGTGTTTTTTATAGCAACGCTTGCAAGTATCGGCCTGCCACTAACCATTGGCTTTGTGGGCGAGTTTTTGAGCCTGCTTGGCGTCTTTAAGCTAAACAAGCTCTTTGCGCTACTTGGAGGTTTTAGTATCATCGTGGGCGCTGTTTATATGCTGGTGCTTTATAAAAGGGTCTTTTTTGGCGAGTGCAAGGAGAAAAATTTAAGCCTTAAGGATCTAAATTTTAAAGAGTTAGCCGCTCTTGTGCCACTTTGCTTGCTCATAATCACCCTTGGTGTTGCTCCAAATTTAATCCTAAAGCCGCTTGAGCCAAGCGTGCAAAATATCATAAGCAAAATGCAAACTAGAGCGGTAGATAGCAGTACAAAGGATAAAATTTTATCTTTAAATGGCGGGAGCAAACTATGAACGAAATAGCCTTTTTAGACCTTAAAGAAATTTCTTTATCTTCGGTTGCTCCGATGCTTAGTATGATAATATTTGCGCTTTTTATCTTAATCGTTGGCATCATAAAAAAGGATCTTTCAAGAAATTTCTACTGCGTATTTTGTATCATCGCAATATTTGTAAATTTGGGCCTAATACTTGATTTTAACGGTCTTAGCCTTAGCTTTTGGGATATGCTTTTGGTTGATGGCGTTTCGGTCATCTCTCAAGTCATCATCCTAATCGCCTCAGCCCTTTTTATCCCGCTTGCACTTAGCACAAAAGAGTATTTTGAGTACAAAATTTATGAGTATTACGCTCTATTTTTGTTTATGATCGCTGGCTTTTTATTTATGGTGAGCTCAAATAACCTACTCATCATCTTTTTAGGCCTTGAGATCAGCTCACTTTGCCTCTATACGCTAATAGCCCTTCACAACAAAGCAAAAAGCGTAGAAGCTGCGATAAAATACTTTGCGATGGGCTCGCTCTCAGCTGGCTTTTTTGCAATGGCGATAGCGATGTTTTATCTAGCCACATACTCAATAGACATCACCCGTATCGGCGTTGTGATAAAAGATCTTAGCCTAAATCAAAATTTGATCATTTTATTAGGCTGCGTTTTCATCGCCTCAGCCATTGGTTTTAAGCTCTCGCTCATACCATTTCACACATGGATACCAGACGTTTATGAAGGCTCAAATGCACCACTTGCTGGCTATATGTCGATCGTGCCAAAGGTAGCAGCTTTTATCGTTGCGTTAAGAATTTTTGCGATGCTTGAAGGCTCACAAATTTTGTGGATAAAAGATATGCTCTACATCATTGCCGTGCTTACGATGAGCCTTGCAAACATCATGGCGCTAGTGCAAAAAGACGTCAAAAGAATGCTTGCTTTTAGCTCCATAGCTCACGCTGGTGTCGTGCTTTGCGCACTTGTGGTAAATTCTCACGAGGCAAATGTCGCCTTGTTTTTTTACTGGATCATGTTTTTGTTTGCAAATTTGGGCGCATTTTCTATGCTCTGGGTGGCAAGATGCGACGACGTTGTCTGCTGGGACAAGCGCTTTAAGCACCCATTTGAGAAATTTTCAGGGCTTATAAAAATTTTACCAAGCTACGCAGTTATAATGGGAATTTTCATGATCGCCCTTGCTGGCATACCGCCTTTTAGCGTCTTTTGGGGCAAGATGGTGCTTATCTCATCGCTCATAAAGTCTGATTACGTCGTGCTTAGCGTTATAATTATGATAAATTCTGCCATTGCGATTTATTACTATTTAAAGCTAATCGTCTTTATGTTTTTAAAAGAGCCAATCGTAAAAGATAAAAATCTCTACACCGCAAATATCTCGATGGCATTAAAAGTAATTGTTGGCATTGCGGTAGCTGGAACAGCCTTTTCGTTTTTATTTTCTGGAGCGATTTTGGAATTTATTGAGCATTTTGTCTTTGCTTCAGGATTTTAGAAAATTTAACTATAATTGCGGCATGAAAAAGCTCTTAATTATTTTATTTTTTCCGCTTTATCTAACCTCTTTTAATCTTAGCCTAAACAGTGGCGCAAATGGTGATAAACCTTATAGCGTCCTTCAGCTAAGCGATGAGCAAGAATTTGAATGCGTGGAGCAAATTTTAGCTTACGACACCAAACGCTATGTATGCATGCTAGATGATGAAATTTTGCCAAAAATTGAAGATACAACACTGCCATTAATGGATATAAAATATAAAAAGCAAGATGGCAAGCTTTTTATCGTCATTATGCCAAAAGCACCGTCAAAACTGCTAAATATAAAAACTGAGCTTTATAGCAGTCAAAACGTACAAGATAGCCCAAAAACAACCATTTCAAAACACTTTAGCATAATTATAGATACTTCGCTCAGTGAAAATAGCAAGAGAAAGTCTGGGCTAAATTTTAAACCTGATTTTAAAGATATGCTAAATCCTAGTATTGGAGCACTTGATCTTAACAAAGCTCCTATTGCTGGACTTGATAGTAATGACATTGATATCTACATAAGCATAAAAAGAGCTTATGAAAAGGGTGCTTATGAAAATGTAGTAAAAGATACTCAAACAGCGATAAAAAGGCACCCAAATAGCCTTTTTTCAAGTGAATTTTTACTATTTCGTCTAAGGGCTCTTGATAAAATTTTTGAGACAAAAAATGAGTTTGAAGAGATCGAGCCAAAAGATATCGTAAGTGAAGGTAGGGCTTGGATTAGAAAATTCCCATCTGATGAAAACTATCCAGAGGTGCTATATCTAATCGCTAGAGCCTACCTAAAAGATAGCATCGCAAGTGATGCAAAATATATGCTTGATATATTAAACGAAGAGCACGCAAACTCAAAATTTACAAAACTTGCAGCGCTTGATTACGCTGATTATCTCTACAAGATAGGCAGACAAAAAGAGGCGCTAAAAGACTATGAAAAAGTGCTTTACTCCACGAACGACATCGACCTTGCAAGTAGAGCAGCGCTAAGCCTAGCTGATGCAAATATCGATAAAGAAAAATTTGATGAAGCAAAGAAATTTATACTAAAAATCGCAAATGCGAATGAAAAATTTTTTATGAACAACCCAACAAAGTCGATGAATCTTGCAACTACATTTGCAAGTAAAGATATGCCTGATGTGGCTGCTAAAATTTATGAAATCTTGATAAATAATAGCGATAGAACGAAAGATTTTTATGAAGTTGCTTTAAAAAATTTAGCACTAAATCTAGCCAAAACAAAAGATGAGAAAAAAGCATACGAATACTTAAATAGATATGAGACAGAGTTTAAATATGGTGATTATATCGATGAAGTCACTAAGGCAAAAGATGGTTTATTTTTTGAAGAAAAGGACAAAAATGCCACTGCACTTCATGCAAGATATAAAGAGTTAATTGAAAAATATGCTGGGACAAATATTAGCCAAAAGGCTTTAATAAGCGAGCTTGAACTGGATATTAAAGAGCGTAAATTCTCCGATGCACTATCTTACAAAACCATGGCAAAAGATGGAAATTTAAGTAAGGCAATGGAACTGATAAATGAAGCTGCGCTAGAGCTTACAAAAGAGTATTTTATAAAAGATGATTGCACGGCTGTTATAAATTTACTTGAAAACTACGATATAAACAAAATCTCATTACCGCAATTTAAGCTCTTTAACTGCTATTACAGAACGGCCCGCTACAACGATGCACTTGAGCTCGCAAAAGCTCATGCAAAAGATGAAAATTTAGAAGATAGAGTTGAGTGGCTAGTAAATTTGAGCAAAATTTTATATAAAAATAAAGACTACGAGCATGCGATCATTGCTGCAAATGACGCACTTTCACTTGGCTCATCAGTCGAATACTCAGATCCAACACCATCTCTTTTTGATAGGTTTTACTCATTACTTGCATTAAAACGCTTTACGGAGGCGATCTCAACCATAAGCGCTATCGAGCAACTAAGAGGCCAAGACTTTAAGATTATCGAAGCATATACGGCCATAAGTGACTATGCGATGAAAAGTAATGACTACGCCATCGCTACAACGTATGCTAAAAAAGCTCTTGAACTACAAACAAAAGCCAAGATAAATACATTTTCGCCAAAGATAAATTTTAACTACTCAGAAGCTTCACTAAAGACAGATAACCTAAGTGAGGCACTTGACGAGGCGAAATTTATACTAAACATGAAACTTGAGCCAGAAGATCGCTTACACGCTTTAAATTTGATAAGCGAAATTTATATAAGACAAAAGCAGTTTAAGTTGGCTAGGCCTTATTTAAACGAGTGCTCTGACTCAAATTTTGTAAGCCCGTATAAAGATGCTTGCAAAGCTAAGCTTGATATGATAGGCAAAAACTAAATACAAAAAGATAGCTTGTTTGCTAGTTTTATATTTGAGCTTAAAATTAGTAGGCTTTATTTTTGCTATTTAAATTGAGCTTTCTTTATAATTGAGTCTTTAATATTTTTTACATTGCCACCAAATACTCTTTATATTATAAAAAGAACTATATTTTATCGTAAGCCTTAATATGTTTTTAACGCACGAGCCCTGGTATGATATTAAAAATTTTAAGTACCTTTCTCATAAACAAGAGAATTGGCCATTTTATTACCAAATATAGCTGTTTTATGTTTTATAAGCTTAAAAATTAAAAATGCTTATAAGTTTTTTGTCCAATAGATCAAAGCAAAAATAATTTGCAATGCTCTGTAATCACGTTTCTATGATGTACTTTTATTATATTTATAAAGATTTTTTAGCTTACTACAAGCTAACTTCTAGAATTTATCGCTTAATACACACTCATTAAGCACAATATTATAAAAATTGATTTTTACGTTTTTAGTATCAATTTGCCAAGCAAATAAGTATACATTTTTAAGAAATTTTCTATAAAAATTTCTATGTAACAAATTGAAAAGTAACAAGGATTAGAAAAATGGTGACCCATACGAGACTCGAACTCGTGTTACCAACGTGAGAGGCTGGTGTCCTAACCGCTAGACGAATGGGCCAAAATGGATGGTGCCCCGTGTAGGCCTCGAACCTACGACCCCATCATTAAGAGTGATATGCTCTACCAACTGAGCTAACGAGGCAAGATTAAATAGTAATAATAAATCTTAAAGTGTTATCTTAGAACTTATAATCTTAAAATTTAATTTGACACTCAATAATGGGTGCTTTATTAGACACGACCTTAACCTAAGGTTTAAAAGATGGCGCAGCGGACGGGGCTCGAACCCGCGACCTCCGCCGTGACAGGGCGGCATTCTAACCAACTGAACTACCGCTGCACCTAAAATGGTGGTCGCTATAAGACTCGAACTTATGACATCCACCTTGTAAGGGTGGCGCTCTACCAACTGAGCTAAGCGACCTAAAAATTTAAGTATCTGGCGACCCTTAGAGGATTTGAACCTCTGTTTCTACACAGAGAAAGTAGAGTCCTGAGCCACTAGACGAAAGGGTCATAAACCCAAAAATGGTGTCCTGCGTTGGATTCGAACCAACGGCCCCCTCATTAAAAGTGAGATGCTCTACCGACTGAGCTAGCAAGACATTTGCTTAAAAAAGAATTGAGATTATACAAAAAACATTATTACATGTCAAGGAACAATAAAAATATCTAATATTTTCTACAATCAAGGCTAACCTTAATTTTAATGACATAAGATTGTTTCAGATTATAAAAAAGAATGGTGCGGATGAAAGGACTTGAACCTTCACGCCGTGGGGCACCAGATCCTAAGTCTGGCGTGTCTGCCAATTTCACCACATCCGCACAACAATAATAAAGTGGTACGCCCATCAGGATTCGAACCTGAGGCCTACGGCTTAGAAGGCCGTTGCTCTATCCAGCTGAGCTATGAGCGCATAAAGTATTTTAAGTGGCGCGCCCGATAGGAGTCGAACCCATAACCTACAGATCCGAAGTCTGTCGCTCTATCCAATTGAGCTACGAGCGCCCAAAATGGGGTGAGTGATGGGAATCGAACCCACGACCCTCAGGACCACAATCTGATGCTCTAACCGACTGAGCTACACTCACCATTTAACATGGTCGGGGTGAAAGGATTCGAACCTTCGGCCCTCTGGTCCCAAACCAGATGCGCTAACCAGACTGCGCTACACCCCGCCTGAGTCGTGTTTGTAAGTTTATGCCACTACCTCATTAAAAAGTCGTATTTTAACTTGTTTTTTTTATAAAGTCAATTAAAAAACACTTAAATTAATAGAAATTATATATAAAAGATAATTCAATCAAAAATATTAATTAATACTTCACAAAATACATAATTTTTTTACAAAAGTCAGCTTTTTATACTTCTCTATCTTATTACCCAACCATAAAGCATAACCTTTATTTCACGGATTTTTAAGTATCCTGGCACGAATATTTTAACTAATATTACAAAGGAATAAATATCGACCTATTATCTATTATGCATTTTATGCTTATCAAAATTTTACCTTCAAATTTAAACATATTTATCTTTTCGGGCTAAAATTTTTTGATTAACATTTTATCCATCATATCATTAGCTTTTCATCGTCGTAAAAATATTATTTAGCTATTGCTTTCTTTTTTGCATAGATATTTATACTTTCCACTGCCAATGAAAATGCCATCGCAAAATAGATATATCCCTTTGGAATATGAAATCCTAATCCTTCAGCAACTAGTGTCATGCCCACAAGCACCAAAAATGCAAGTGCTAAAATTTTTATAGTCGGGTTATTATCTACAAAATTAGAAATACCTTTTGACGCTATCATCATTACACCAACTGCTAAAATAACAGCTATGATCATTATCTCTATATGCTCGGCCATTCCAACAGCCGTGATAACACTATCAAGAGAAAAAACAATATCCAAAACAGCTATCTCGCTTACAATAACCAAGAAATTTGCATGTGATTTTTTGCTATTTTTATGCTCTTCGCCTTCACCAGAAACACTAGAATGTATTTCAAGGGTTGATTTTACAAGTAAAAATAGACCACCTAGTATAAGTACCAAATCTCGGCCGCTTATGCTAAATTCTGCGATAGTAAAAAGTGGCTTTGTTAGCTTCATGATCCAAAACAATGAAAGTAAAAGTAAAATTCTAGTCACCATAGCTAGCCCTAAGCCGACAATCCTACCACTGCCGCGCTGCTCTTGAGGTAGTTTACCTACCAAAATAGCGATAAATATAATGTTATCTATGCCTAAAACTATCTCTAAGCCAGTTAACGTAAGTAGCGATATCCACGCTTCTGGCGAACTAAACCATTCAAACATTTGCTTCCTTTGTTAAAATTTTTATTATGCTCTCAGACAAAATTTCATGCTCTATCGCATGGATTTTGCTCTCCCAATCCTCTAAGCTCATACCATCTTCTCTTTCAAACGCTCTTTGTGCGATGAGTTTACCTCCGTCAAGCTCCTCGCTCACGTAGTGCACGCTCACACCACCTATCATCATATCGCTCTCAAAGCTCTCTTTTATCGCATGAGCTCCCTTAAAAAGTGGCAATATAGATGGGTGTAAATTTATGGCTTTTATCTTTGATGTAAAAACAGGAGTTAATATCCTCATAAACCCGGCAAGCACTGTTAGTTCAGCGCCACTTTTTAAAATTTGCTCCACAACTGCAGCGTCAAATTCTTCTCTATTTGCAATTTTGGCACTCTCTATTATCGTCGTATCAAGCCCAAATTTCTTAGCTCGCTCGATGCCATATGCTCCTGGCTTGTTGCAAATACAAAGGCAAACTTCGATCTTTACGCCGTTAAAAATTTGATTATGAACTTTTTTAAGTATCGCTTCTAAATTTGAGCCACTACCGCTAAAAAGTACGGCTATTTTTTTTGTAAGCATTTTACTCCTTTTATAATGTCTGTTGGCTCGAGCGCGTAGCTGTTTTTGCCAAAATTTCTAAGGCTTAGTGCATGAGCTAGTGTAGCCGAGATGGCAGCATCCAGTGGCTCGTAGCTTTGAGCCAAAAGAGCAAGTACAAGTCCGCTTAGCACGTCACCACTGCCACCCTTTGCAAGTATATTTTTACCATAAGTCATGATGTAAATTTGCCCGCCTTTAGCGATTATTGTATTTGCGCCTTTAAGTACTAGCACGGCCTTAAATTTCTCACTCCAAGACTTAGTATAGGCAAACCTATTTTCTTGTAATGTTTTTACGTCGATATCTGCTATATCACAAAGCTTTAAAAGTGAGCAAAATTCCTTTGGGTGAGGCGTCAAAACACAGTTTTTATTTAGCAGATCAAGCACTTTTGCGCTGTAAAAAATATCAGCGTCAAGAACAAGCTTTTTGCTCTTTAAAATTTGCGTATCAAGCTCTTCTATGCCCTTTTTGCCAAGCCCCATGCCAACGGCTCCAGCGTTCATTTTATCGCTTATCTTGCTAGCTTGCATGATATGCGTTGGTAAATTTAAGCCCTGCTCACCTATCACGCTAACTAGCCCGGCCCCAAAGGCAAATGCCGCCTTTGCGCAAAGCATGCTAGCTCCAACATGCTCGCCAGATATGATAAAAGCATGGCCAAAGTCGCCCTTATTTACGCACTGATTTTTTCTATTTGGAAGTATAAGGTCGCATTTTTCAAGCAGGTGATAGCCGCTCTCGCACTCATAGTTTTGCCCGCTTATGCCAAGATCAGCGACCTTTATCTTGCCAACAAAGTCTTTTGCAGCGTCGCTATAAAGCCCAAGCTTTCTAGCTCCCATCGTGATCGTAGTATCTGCTTTTAAGCAAGCACCTAGCACCTTGCCATCACTACTTAGTCCGCTTGGCATATCACAAGCGATAGTGTAGGCAGAGCTTTTGTTTATCTTTGAGACAAGCTCTATGTGATTTTCATCTAAATTTCTATTTAAGCCATAGCCAAAAAGTCCGTCTATGACGCATTTTGCACCATTTAAGCCATTTTCTACATCTTTACACTCACACACGCCAGCAGATTTAGCTCGCTCAAGCTGCTTAATGGCTAGTGGCTTTAAATTCTGACTAGCTAAGATAAATTCGCATTCAAACTCGCCCTCTAACATCCTTAAAGCACAAAGCACGTCAGCACCGTTATTCCCACCACCGCAAATGCCTAGTACCCTCATACCTTTTTTAAATTTCTTACGTACGAAATTTGCTATGCTGGCGGCGGCGTTTTCCATTAAAATTTCTTCACTGAGGTCAAATTTCTCGCTCGCCCTCTTGTCTAAAACTCTTGTGTCTAAATATAAATTTTTCATTCTATGCCCTAAAACTAAGCGCCTCTAAGATGTGGGGCTTTAAAATTTGCTCGCTCTCATCAAGGTCAGCGATGCTTCTAGCCACTCTAAGTGTCCTTTTTATGCCCCTTTGGGAAAGATTGTACTTCGAGGCTGCCTTTTGTAAAATTTCTCTTGCTTCATTATCCAGTAGACAAAATTTTTCTACTTGTGCGTCATTTAGTTTTCCATTTAGCTCATCTTGATTGCGCTTTTTTTGAAACATAAACGCCTTTAAAACCATATCGCTCATCTGTTTTGAACTCAAGCTTGACCTATCATTTGGCGAGCTCTCGTCCATAGCAACTTTTAAATCAATGCGGTCGAGCACTGGAGCTGAAATTCTTGATTTGTAGTTTTTTATCTCATTTTCGCTGCATTTGCAATTTAGATTGCGAGAGAATAAATTTCCACAAGGACATGGATTTTGAGCGGCTACGAAGATAAATTTAGTCTCATAAGTCACTTTTGAATTCACTCTTGCGATATGGATTTGATTGTCTTCAAGTGGCTCTCTTAGGCTTTCTATCACTTGTTTAGAAAAGTGAGGAAACTCGTCAAAAAAAAGTACTCCGCCATTTGCAAGTGCGATTTCACCGATCTTTGCGACATTTGAGCCACCACCAAATATTGAACTTTTTGTCGAGGTATGATGTGGTGAGCGAAAAGCTCTAGTGCTTGTAAATTCACTATCTTGAAGATTTAAAGAGCGGTAAGCGGCAGACTTTAGCACCTCTTCTAAGCTTTGTGGCGCCATGATATAAACTAGGCGTTTTGCGCACATACTTTTGCCGCTTCCTGGGCTGCCTTCAAATAAAATATTGTGCATACCAACAGCTGCAATAACGCAGGCTCTTTTTGCGCGATCCTGACCCAAAACATCCCTAAAATCAAGCTCGAAGTTTAAATTTGGAATATATCTTTTACCAGAAATTTCTATCACGTTTGAAAATAACTCATGAGTAGCGTTAAAACGTATATTTTTTGCAAATTCTGCGTCACTAAAAAAACTAATCGCTTCCTCTAGAGTACTAACCGCATAAATCTCTAAATTTGGGATCATAGAGGCTTTTTGTGCTATCTCTTTTGGTACTAAGACTTTTACGTTTTTTACCTGCGTGCTTAAAAAAAGAAGGATTGAGAATAAATTTGCTGTGCTTTTTACACTTCCATCAAGTCCAAGCTCGCCAAAAACAAAAATTTTCTCTAAGCTTTTTGCCTTTTGAAGAGCTATAAGAAGAGCGATAGCCAGGTCAAAATGTGAGCCACTTTTTGGCAGATCTGAAGGGGATAAATTTATGGTTATCTTTTGTGCTGGAAAGGAAAAATCAAGTGCTAGAAGTGCTGCTTTTACACGTTCTGTGCTCTCTTTTATACTTGTGCTTGCAAGCCCAACGATGCTAAAACCAGGAAGCCCGCGAGAGAAGATAGACTCAACATCAATTATCTTTAGTCCATCGCCGTAAGTAGCACATCTTAAAGACTTCATGAAGCTTTTTCTTTTTTTTGCTTTTTGTATTCCTTGTCAAATTTTTTGCGTTTATTAAAGCCGATTTTTTCTATAAAAAGATGTCCATCTAAATGATCGTTTTCATGCTGGATAGCGATAGCTAAAAGCCCATCAGCCTTTAAGCTTTGCTCTTTGCCAAAGCGGTCTTGATATTTGATAGCCACAACCTCATTTCTTTTTACATCTTCATAATATCCAGGCACACTAAGGCAACCCTCTTGATAGATGCATTCTCCTTCACGTAGTTCAAACTTTGGATTTATGATTTCGATTAAATTTTCTTTATCTTGCACGCCCTCATCATTGGCTAAATTTATAATAAAAATTCTTTTTGCAACACCTACCTGAATAGCAGCAAGGCCGATGCCTTCTTTTGCAATCATCGTATCATACATATCATCAAGTAGTTTGTGAAGTTCCTCGTCAAAAATTTTAACCTCTTTTGAGACTTCGTAAAGCTTTTTATTTGGATAAGATAAAACCTCTAAGATCAAGCTCAAACTCCTACTTATTCACCCAAAAATATAGGCTGCTCATCATCTTGTGTTAGTATTAGTTGATCTAACGAGTAAGAGATTAATTCTTCAGCACTTCTTGTCTTTGTTATCATGCTTGAAACCACTTGGATGTCAAGCTTACACTCTTCACCATCTATCTTCCAAGGTATAGATGAAAGCATATTTAAAATTCTGCTACCGGCTTGTTTTGTGCCATTTTCATCAGTATATTTCATAACCATAGCAAAACAGCCATCACCATAATGAGCTACTATATCGCTTCTTCTAGAAGTTCTTAAAAGAAGCTGTGATATAGCTTTATACATATTGTTTCGCTCTTTTAAATTTTTAACACGATTTGTAAATCTATCTTTTGCTCTTACTAGTAAAAATGATGCATTATAGCCATATCTCTTAACAGCTTCTACTTCACTTTGTACTGTGGCTACTAGAAATTTTTTATTATAGACGTCATATGTCGTATCATAAATCGACTGCTCTTCAATAGATTTAAGCATTTTAGCTACTTCGTCATAGCTTACTTTAATGACATCAAGATGCTTATCCATAAGGCTGTTTAATTTTATTAGGTCATGATTAAATGCGCTTAAAACATTTTGAAGAGCTAGGATATTTGTATTATTTTTGAGTGCATCCATGCGCTTTTGCACTAGGCCTCTCATGATGCCTAAATTTTTATAGATTAGCACCACGGCTTGAAGCATGCTTTTTATCTGGATAAATCCTTGCTTTATCTCTTTTTCAATAGAGATATTACTGCCTGATGGTACTGAGATCTCGGAATTTATAACTATCATATCACCGATCTCTTTTCTAAATTCATCAGGCTGTCCATCAAGCATTTTCTCAAAATAAATAGAGTAATTATTTGGTGTAGATGGAACATTATCGTCGCTTAATTCATGCAAAACATTTTCTGAAAATTTGTAGATATCTACCTTTTCTTTTTCTAGAATATATTTTACCTCAACCGCTTTTTTCTTAGGGTCTGGTGCATTATCTATCTTTATCACTTTGGGCCTTATTTAAAACTTTTCTCCAAAATTTTATCAACAAGTCCGTACTCTTTGGCTTCGGCCGAACTCATAAAGAAGTCACGTTCAGTATCTTTTACGATCTTACTTAGCTTCTGACCTGTATTTTTGGCCAAAATTCCATTTAAAATCTCTTTCATACGCAAAATTTCACGAGCTTGTATCTCGATATCAGTCGCTTGTCCTCTAGCACCGCCAAGTGGTTGATGTATCATGATGCGAGAATTTGGCAATGCATATCTTTTACCTGGCGCGCCACAGCTTAGCAAAAATGCACCCATGCTAGCAGCTTGGCCGATACAGATCGTGCAAACATCTGGCTTTATGTAATTCATCGTATCATAGATGCTAAAGCCACTTGTTATAACGCCACCTGGTGAGTTTATATATAGATAGATATCTTTATCTGGATCTTCAGCCTCTAAAAATAGAAGCTGGGCGACAATAGAAGCGGCCATGCCGTCCTCTATCTCACCACTTAGCATAACGATCCTGTCTTTTAAAAGACGGGAATATATATCATAGCTTCGCTCACCCCTACTAGTTCTTTCAACTACGACAGGAACGTAATAGCTCATTACTCGGCCTTCTCTTTTTTACTTGCTTTTTTCTCGTCTTTTTCTTTGTTAAAGAGCTCACCAAATAGCTTCTCTTCGATCATTGACATCTTTATAGCTGGAAGCATGCCTTGGTTGCGGTACATCTCAAGGTGTGCTTTTGGATCTTGTCCGCTTCTATACGCCTCAAAATAGATCGCTTGAACAACCTCTTGATCGCTTACTTTCACGCCTCTTACACGAGCTAGTTCATCAATGATGAAAGTTAAACGAACACTATTTTCAGCGTCTTTTCTAAACTCGTCACGTTTTTTAGAAAGAGCATCTTTGTCCTCTCTAAATTTTTTCATATCGTCTGGAGTAAATGAGCTCCATGCGTTTCTAAACTGCATATCAATCTCTTGCTCGACAATATTTTTTGGCACGTCAAATTTAAATTTCTCGACCGCAGCTTCAGCAAATTTTGGCTTAAGCTCATCATTTATAAGTTTATAAATTTTCTCTTGACGGATTTGCTCTTTTATACGCTCATCAAGTAACTCTTCAGTTGGTTTTTCTTCATTTGGAAGTAAAGTTTTTAGTATCTCTTCATCTAGTTTTTCAGGAATTTTTCTCTCTTGAATTTCATGAAGTTTGACTTTAAAAACAGCATCTTTGCCAGCTAAATGTGCAGCGCCGTAGTTTTCTGGGAATTTAACCTCGATATCTTTTTCGCCACCAGCTTTTATGCCTACCATGCCATCTTCAAAGCCTGGGATGAATTGATTTGAGCCGATCTCAAGCACATAGTTTTCAGCCTTGCCACCATCAAATGCAACGCCATCAACAAAGCCTTCAAAGTCAAATTTAGCAAAATCGCCAACCTTTAGACCTCTTTTGCCATCAATTTTCTCAAGTGGAGCTATCATTTTTAAAAGTTCAGTTTTTTTCTCATCGATATCTTTTTTCAAAACACGTGGGTTTGAAAACTCAGGTATCAAGCTCTCATAGCCGCTCACATCGACGCTTGGTTTAAATGAAACTGTTAGCTCAACGTCGATCTTACCATCTTTTCTGTCAAATTTTGAAACGATAGGCTCGCCGATAAGGTCATCGTTTTTCTTGCCTGCTTGCTTTATAGCCTCATCAACAACATCTCTTAAGACATCTTGTTCAGCATCATTTGTTAGCTCTTTCTCGTAGCGTTTTAGCACAATAGCAACTGGTACATGGCCTTGTCTAAAGCCATCTACTTTCATAGTTTTTGCTGCTTTTTTTGCTAGTTTCTCTACGCTAGATTTTATAGCATCCGCACTTATAGTCGTACTTGCTAAGGTATTTACGCTATCTAGAGCTTTTGTTTTGATTTCCATCTAATTCCTTTATGAATACAAATTTTTAGCCCAAAATATAGCAGAATTTTCCTTATTTCATTGTAAATTTGTAAATTTTTATAGATATAAAAGGCGTTTTAACGTAGAATCTAGCAATAAAATTATGGAGAAAATTTATGCAAGAGAGTTTTGAAAATTCGGTTAAAAACATGCTAACGATAATAGGTGAAGATCCAAACAGAGAAGGGCTTATAAAGACGCCTGAGCGTGTCTTTAAAGCATTTAAATTTCTAACTAGCGGATATGATGAAGATCCAAAAGAGGTTCTTGGTGACGCACTTTTTACTAGCTCAAATAACGAGATGGTTTTAATGCGAAACATCGAGTTTTACAGCCTTTGTGAGCACCATTTGTTACCTATTATCGGCCGTGTGCATGTGGCTTACATCCCAAATGGCAAGGTCGTTGGCCTTAGTAAAATTCCACGCATGGTAAATATCTACGCAAGACGCTTGCAAATTCAAGAGCAGATGACTGAGCAGATCGCAAAAGCACTTGAGGATGTGATCGCTCCAAAAGGCGTTGGAGTCGTCGTCGAGGCTAGACATATGTGCGTTGAGATGAGGGGTGTGCAAAAGATAAACTCAACCACCACGACCTCAGCACTTAGAGGCTGCTTTATCAAAAACGCAGACACAAGGCGAGAATTTTTCTCGCTTATAAATTCTCCTAGGGAAACGCATTTTTGAGCTTAGAGCATATAAATTTAAAGCTTAAAGAGGGTGTGAAACTCTCAAACACCTTTGGTATCATAACCAAAATCACAGCTACGACTATCGAGATCACTGGACTTCGTCCAAGCATTGGTGACATCGTGCGAATAGTCGCAAAAGACAAGAGCAAAAATGGCCTTGGAATGGTCACACAAATAAAGACAGATGGCGCTTATATCAGCCCATTTGGCTTTGTCGAGGGCTTTAGGATAGGTGACTTTGTCTATGAGAGTGATCAAGGCATGAGCATACCAGTGGGGCCAAATTTACTAGGGCGCGTGGTCGATCCATTTATGAAGCCCATTGACGGCAAAGGAGCGATTGAGACGACTGAATATATGCCGATCATGAGAGCACCGATAGATGCGATGAAGAGAGGGCTTATAAACGAGCCTTTTAGCGTTGGTATAAAGACGATAGATGGGCTGCTTACTTGTGGTAAGGGGCAAAAGCTGGGAATTTTTGCAGGCTCAGGCGTGGGCAAATCAACTCTTATGGGCATGATCGTAAAAAATACGCTAGCACCAATAAAAGTAGTCGCACTAATAGGCGAGCGTGGCCGTGAGGTACCTGAATTTATTGAAAAAAACCTGGGTGGTGACCTGGAGGGTACGGTCATCATCGTAGCGACCAGTGATGATAGCTCGCTCATGCGAAAATACGGCGCATTTTGCGCAATGAGCGTGGCTGAGTACTTCAAACAGCAGGGTAACGACGTGCTTTTTATTATGGATAGCGTCACACGTTTTGCGATGGCACAGCGTGAGATCGGCCTCGCACTTGGCGAGCCACCTACATCAAAAGGCTATCCGCCAAGCTCACTCACACTTTTACCTCAGCTAATGGAGCGTGCTGGCAAGGAGGAGGGCAAGGGCAGTATCACGGCATTTTTCACCGTGCTAGTCGAGGGCGATGATATGAGCGACCCGATAGCTGACCAAAGCCGCTCTATCCTAGACGGACACATCGTGCTAAGCCGCGAGTTAACGGACTTTGGCATATATCCACCTATCAACATCCAAAACTCGGCCTCGCGTGTCATGGGCGATGTGATCAGCAAAGAGCATAAGCTAAATGCGATGAAATTTAAGCGTCTTTACTCGCTTTTAAAAGAAAACGAAGTCTTGCTTCGTATCGGTGCTTATCAAAAGGGTAGCGACAAGGAGCTTGATCTTGCGATCTCAAAAAAAGAATTTATGGAAAATTTCTTGAAACAAAGCTCAGAAGAAGCCTTTTCCCTTGAAGAGGTCGAAGAGCTGCTCGATAAGATCAATCAGTAAATTTCTAAAAATTTATAAGCATTTTTATAAAATTTGGATACTAAAAATATAATCAATTTTTTATACTAATTGTTAAAGTTATCACGCATTACTTCTTTACTTCGGATGTAAAAATCGCACTCAAAGACCTATAAATTTCTATTTTCTCATCTCTTTTTTGATTTCAAAAAGCGCTGCTACAAATATCATGAAAGAGAATTTAAAATTTATGAGGCTTTTTATTTTAGACTTCGTGAGACGGCTATTTTTGTATTACACAAAATGACAAGATTTTAATAAAACTTTTTTAAAGCACCAAACGTGCAAATATACATTCCAAGCAGCGGTCATGGAGTGGATAAACTCCAAAAATTTAGGATTTTTTAACAAAAACTACTTGTTTAGCAAAGACCATGTTACAATTTTAAGGCAAGTAAGCGGGCCAAATTTATACTAAGTAATTATATGCTGATGCCTGTCTTGCTATAAATTTTGGTGGCAGTCATAGCGCAAATTTAATTATAAAATCAAAATTTTACGTTTAGTCCAGTAATCCCTAGCACTTTAGACTTTACCTCTTGGCAAAAGCGTATAGCCACACGAGATAGTAAAATTTGGAAGAGATTAAGAGCCAAATCCCATCTTTTTATCCTCGCCAAAGCTTGAGTTTAGCTCGCGCTCTATCGTCGTTTTAAAGTCCTCAAAGGTAAAAATCCCATCATCTTTTATCGCCACTTTCAAAGCGGTATTTTTTAGTGCAAGGACGATCTGCGCGCCACTTAGGTTAAACTCAGCCAGCCTTTCTACGCTAAAGCCATCTTCAAAGCTTGCATTTTCGGGCAAAATTTTACGCCAAATGGCAAGCCTGCCGTTATAATCAGGCTTTTTAAACTCGATCTTGTAGTCAAATCTCCTAGAAAACGCCACATCAAGGCTTTGTAAGAAATTTGTCGTGGCGATCAGCACACCCTCAAAGCGCTCGATCTGCTCTAAAAAGATATTTTGCATTTGATTATGCATCTTCTCAGCCCCGCTCGAGCTCTCCACTCTCGTGCTTAAAAACTGATCGGCCTCGTTTAGCAAGAGCACCGGCTCGCTGCCACTTTTTTTGCAAATTTCTTTGTAAGTATCAAAAATTTTCCTTACATTTTGCTCGCTCTCGCCGACATATTTGCTTAAAATTTTTGAGCAGTCAAAGCTTAGAATTTGCTTCTTTAGGCTCTTTGCAAGCCCAACGGCGCTCATCGTCTTGCCAGTGCCAGGCTCGCCATAAAAGATGATCTTAGCGTCTATGTTTTTTCTAGTTTTTATCCCCCAGCTGCTAAGTCTGGCGAGCACTTTTTTATCGACTTGCTTTAGTATCGTGCTTAAAAGCTGCTTTGTCTTTTCGTTTAGCACGACGTCTTCTAGGCTCGTTACTGGTTCTATTAGCTCAAAAATTTCTTGCTCTTTTACCAGGCTTTCGATCTTGATTTTTTTGCTATTTTTGTCATTTTTTGGGTGCATTATGCTTTGCAAGATCTCTTCATTTATAAAAAAGCTCTTGCTTACATTGCCGTAAGCGTTTAAAACCTCGTCATAATCGATCAGTGCACCTTCAATGAGCCTTGAGCCGTCCTCTAAAAGCGTGCGATTTTTGATGCGTTCAAGCTCGTCTTTGCTTATTAGCCCAACTAGCGTGTTTAGATCTCGTCCGTTTTCAAAATCGCCCGCGTACTCCTCTTTTAAAAGGGCTAAAAATATGATCTGCTCTTTTTCATCAAGTGAGTTTTCTTTAAAAATTTGCTCTATTTTTAGGCTAATCTTGCTTAGTTTGACGCGCTCGTTGATTCGCTTTGTAAGTTCAGAAATTTGTTCATTTATGCGCTTTTTTGCATCACTTGAGCCATCGCCAAAAATGGCAGCCTTTGAGTAAAGCTCCACCTTTAAAAACTGATCTTTTAAATACTCCAAATGATCCTCATATGGCGTAAGCTCTGGTAAATTTATATCAGCGTTGCCATCTTCAAGAATTTTTAAAAATGTGGCTGATAGAGAAATTTCAGAATGAAGCAACGAAAGAAGCCCTTGAGCTGAAGCCCTTTGTGTACTCTCAGGTATTTTAAAAAGACTATAATTTTGTACAATCCAACCACTATCAAGCAAATTTTTTATAAATTTTAGATACAAAAGCTGCTTATCATTTTGCGTGCCAAAGACTGCTCCAAGTAGCTCAAAAACACTCATATTAGCTGTTCCTTGCACATAAGCTTTACTTAGATATTTTAAAATTTCTCCCTCTTCGTCGCCGCACTTTATCAGCTCGTAAATTTTGCTTTTTTTGAGATCCTGGTTTAAAAAATCAAGCAAGTATTTCACTAAAATTTATCCTTCATCTGCTCTATTTGCTCTTTTAATACACGCTTTAGCACCTTACCAGTGGCATTTCTAGGCAACTCTTCGGCAAAATAGATACTCTTTGGTATCTTGAAATTTGCTAAATTTTTCTTCAAATGCTCTCTTGCTGTTTTTTCATCAAGATCCATGCCATCTTTTACCTGAATAAACGCCACAACCTCTTCATCAGCATGTACGTCTTTTACGCCAATTACCGCTGTTGCTTCGACTGCTTCAAGTTTGTAAATAACCTCTTCGATCTCACGTGGATAGATGTTAATGCCCTTTGATATGATGAGGTCTTTTTTACGATCAACGATATAGATAAAGCCCTCTTCATCGACCTTGCCAAGATCTCCGGTCTTTAACCAGCCGTTTATTATGGTCTCATCAGTGATGCTTGGCATACCATAGTAGCCTTGCATGACGCAGTCGCCCTTTATGATGATCTCACCGATCTGGCCAACTGGAAGCTCCATCATCTCATCATTTACTATCTTCACCTCATATCCATCAAGCACAGGCCCTACACTTAACAGCTTTTGTTTATCATATAAATTTGCAGCTACGACTGGCGAGCATTCGCTAAGGCCATATCCCTCGACAAGTGTTGCACGTGGAAATTTCACCCTAAAGTCATCTATAGTCTGCTTTGCAAGCGGAGCTGCACCACTTACAAATAATCTAATGCGGTTAAACCATCTAAAATACCAAGGAATTTTTGCCTTACCGATAGCTGTATAGATGGCTGGGATTCCTAAAAATACAGTTACACGCTTTAACAAGGTTTGTTTTAACACATTTGAAAATGGAAATACTGATTTTACAAGAACCATCGAAGCGCTCGCAAATATCGGAAGCAACACCATTGCAGTTAGCGTAAAACTATGAAACATCGGCAAAAAGACTATGAAACGATCACTTTTTTTTACTATGAAACGATCATGAGCTCCAATTAAATTTGAAAAGATATTTTTATAGCTTATCATCGCACCCTTTGGCTTACCCGTAGTACCTGAAGTGTAAATTATATGCATTAAATCATCTATTACCGGATACTTTGTGATACTAAGAGCATATTTGTGATTTAGAGTTTCTGTAAAATTTATGTTTTTAACGAGCCCATTATTTTCATAGCCCTTGCTCATATCCTCTTTTGAAATTTGAGGTGTTGAAGTAAGATACGCGCTCTCGCCATACTCTTCGTCAGTGTCTATATATTCATCCTTTGAGGCACTTTGAAGTTTCTTTGGTATTGCTCCGATCCAGATTATCTTTCTTAAAATTTCAAGCTCATTTAATGCGATTAACTCTTTTGCAAGCGAGCTAGACGCAAAAAGCACCTTTGCGCCGCAATCATTTATGATATATTCAAACTCATTTGCTTTTAAAAAAGTATTCATAGGCACTGCGATACCGCCTATTGCGGTTATCGCAAGGTATGAGATGATAAATTCTTTCGAGTTTGTAACCGCCATAGCTACTTTATCACCAAATTTTACTCCAGCAAGTTGCAAATAAGCTGCCACTTTATCGACATTTTGCTTTAATTCGCGATATTTTAGCTTCTCTTTTTCTTCAAAAAGAACTACTTGATTTGGATTTTCCTTTGCTACTTTGGTTAAAATTTCATAAAAATTATTATAAGAGTATCGCATTCTTGACCCTAACTAAAATGTATATTTAAAAGTCGTACCAAGGATTTGGATCGTACCAGTATCAAATTCCCCTGACATTTTTGTAGCAATACTGTTGGTAATACCTGTCGCACGCTTCTTATCACGGTGTTGATAAACATATCCAAGTGCCATTTCAAGATTTGGTGTAAATTTATAATTTACTCCAAAAGAATACACCTTAGATGTAGTATTTGGAAGCTCTAATCCAGTATGCTTACTGCTTGTAATGTCTTCATCATAGGCAAAGCCAGCCATTAGCCTAAATTTTTCATTTACGTCGTAGGCAAGACCTAGTCTATATGTATTTGTATCTTTTGCATTTTTAATGACTGGATCATCCATGAATCTTGCAAAAGCTTGATTCGAGTGAGCAGGACCTTTATCCATGTATTCAAAGTCATAGCCTTTAAATTTAGACCAATACGTCCTCTCAAAAGCTAGCAAAAGGGTAAAATCGCTAAATTTATATCCAGTTGCAAGTACAAGCTGTGCAGGAAGTGGGATCTCGACTTTTGTTTTGCCATGATAGCTTATAGGAGATAGCGCTCCGTTAAAATCAGCATCTGTATGGCCTTTAAGTTCTAAATTTACATTTGAGCGGTAAGTAACGGCAAAGCTTAAATCCTCAATAGGCCTATAAGTAAGCGCGACATTATAGCCATAGCCCATACCATCGCCTTTTATCTCTCTGTAGCCTATTCGTCCAAAGTCACTTGCTATCTTACCTTTGGTGTAAACACCTCTAGCACCAAGAGCAACGGCGAGCTTATCGTTTATGCGGTAAGCTACGGTTGGATTTAACTCAACAACTTGCAGTTTAAACCTTTTAGCGGTAAATGCGGTAGCTGGATCTTCCCATGATACACCAACAGCAGCAGGAACGGCAAGAGCTAAACCAAATTTCCAGTTTTCATAAATTTCCGGCGTTACAAAACTAAATGTACCAGCTAGTGAGTCAAATTTTTCTGACTTGTAGCTTTTACCACTATCACTTTTAAACTCAAGCTTATTTATATGAAACCAGCCGAGGGTACTTTCTATGTGATGGCGTCCATCTAAAAACATCATATTTGCTGGGTTAAAATACGCCGCATCAGCTCCAAAACTAAAGGCCACGTTACTAGCAGCAAGGCCTAAAGAATCAGCGCTTTGCTCAGGAACTTTATAACCTCCAGCATTTAGCAAAGTAGATGCCATAATAATGCTTAATAGCACTTTTTTCATAGTTTTTCCTTTTCGAAATTTCTTAAAATTTTTATCTCGTCTTCCCAAATACTCTCGTCAATCGTCTCTAATATTAAAGGAATTTCGCCTATTTTATCATCATTTATTATATTTTTAAAAGCACTAAATCCAAGCTCGCCCTTGCCAAGACTCTCGTGTCTATCTTTTTTCGAGCCAAGCCCAAATTTTGCATCATTTAAATGCATGCCGGATAAAAATTTATAGCCAATGATCGCATCAAATTCCTCCATAGTTTTAGCGTAGGCCTCTTTGCTTCTTAGATCATATCCAGCAGCAAATGCGTGACAGGTATCAAAGCAAACACCAACTCTGTTCTCATCGTCTACTCGCTCTATCAAATAAGCGATCTGCTTAAAACTAAAGCCTAAATTTGAGCCTTGCGCAGCTGTATTTTCGATGACTAGCTTTACACCGCTTGTGCGCTTAAGTGCTGTGTTCATGCAGCTTGCGATATTATCTAAACACTCTTTTTCGCTTATTTGTTTTAGGTGCGAGCCTGCATGAAAATTTAAAAGCTCTAGCCCAAGCTTACTAGCGCGATCTATCTCATCCACAAAGGCCTCAAGCGACTTTGCTCTTGCCTCCTCATCTGGATGGCCTAAATTTATCAAGTAGCTACTGTGTGGCAAAACATGCTTTGTGCTTATGCCAGAAATTTTTAGATTTTCTTTAAACTGCTCTATTTCGCTAGCACTTAGCTCTTTTGCATTCCACTGGCGTTGATTTTTTGTAAAAAGCGCAAAGGCATTTGCTCCTATTTTTGCAGCATTTAATGGAGCGTTAAACACGCCCCCAGCAGCACTTACGTGAGCTCCGATGTATCTCATTTTAACTCTTTTATTATCACTCTTATTTTATTTTTGCTATCTATAAATTTGACGTAGTTGTCGCAAACCTCGTATTTTATAAAATATGAACTTAGATCTTGTCTAAAGCCACACTCCGTATTTATCAAGCCTTTGCCATCATAAATCTTTTCTTTTTGCAAAATTTCCTCAAAAAGGCTCTCATAGTGCGGAGCTAGAAAAAATTTCTCATTAAACTCAGTCTTGTTAAAACAAGCGCTATTTATACAAATTTTATCTCTTATGTTTATATTTGCGGTATTTACGCCAGAACTATAAATTTGCAAATTTAGCTCATTTTTATATTTATGGAAAAATCCAACATCATTTATCTTGATCATCGGAGAAAATAAAGTAACTTGAAAAGCTTGTGAATTTTGCGGTGTTTTGGTAGCTACACAACCTGTAAAAATAAAAACAGATAACAAAGTAAATAAAAAATTTTTCAAAAATTTTTCCTTATTAATCTAAAATTAAGTATAAAAGAAATATAATCCCAACTTCATAACCGACATGTGGCCCATTCGTCTAGCGGTTAGGACATCGCCCTTTCACGGCGGTAACACGAGTTCGAGTCTCGTATGGGTCACCACTTCTAAAAATCAAAATCTTATCCATATAAGCTTTAAAATATAGTTAATCTTAAATATTATTTTTAATTGTTATTTTAAATTTTTATTGAACCGCGCCGCTTCCAATTAAATGCGTTATTAAAATTTTAAAACCTAGAAAAATTAATATCGCTCCTCCCAAAAAGAGCGCCTTTTTTTTCTAAAATTTCACCCATAAATTTACCTATATAAAAAGCAATCAAACTTAATGCAAAGCAGACTATACCGATGATGAGCGAGCTTTGAAAGATATTTATCTCTTCAAAGCTAAGTGTGACGCCAACGGCAAGAGCATCCACACTAGTAGCAAACGTCCCATACAAAATGGTCTTAAATCCTATCTTAAGATACTCACACTCCTCTTTGCTACAGGCCTCTTTAAACATTCTAAAACCAAGAAAACAAAGTATAAAAAATGCTATGAAGTGATCGATAGAGCTTATAAATTTAGCAAAGCTAATGCCTAGAAAATAGCCAAGAAGCGGCATGAGAAACTGAAAAAAGCCAAGCATAAAAGCGATAAATAAAATTTTGCCAAGAGCAAGGCTTTTATACCTTGCGCCGTTTGCCATATTTAGAGCTGCGCTATCCATGCTAAGAGCGAAGCTAAGAAGTAAAAGCTGCATAAATTCCCTTTAAAAAAGAGCGAATTTTAGTGCAAAAATATTAAATTTATTTTAAGCGTTTAGATATTTTTTGTATGATTTTGCTTTAAATTTAAAAAAGGAGAGAAGATGAAAAGATCTCTTGTTATTCTTTGTGGCGCGCTTGCTTTAAATCTGCAAGCCGCAAGCATGGATGATATGATAAACAAAGGTGTCAAAATCGCCACTCACGCATCAAGTGGCGACTATAAAAGCCTAGTTAGCGAGGCACTAAATGCCGCTGTGAGCGAGCTTTCAAAAGAGGGCTTTATAAACAATGCCACAGCCAAAATCCCACTCCCAAAAAGCCTTGAAATGGCGTCAAATTTAGCCAAAAAAGTGGGCGGCGAGAAGTGGGCGCAGGACCTTAGCAAGTCGATAAACAACGCCGCAACCACGGCCGTGCCAAAGGCTGCTGAAATTTTTAGCGAGAGCATAAAAAATATGAGCGAGGCTGACGTCAAAAAGCTCTTTAACGGCGGCAGCGACAGCGTTACGAAGTATTTAGAGAAAAGCTCCAGTCAAAAGCTAAAGGCGGCATTTACGCCGATAATTGAGAAAATGATGAGTGATAATAGCTTTGCGACTGCCTATAATGGGCTAAATTCTTTCATCGGCGGCTCAGTAAAAAACAACGAAACGATAAAATCAGTAAAGAGCCTAGCTAAAAATTTAGGCGCAAGCGAGTATGTGCCAGATGATGGCGAGGATCTAAACGCCTATATCACGAGAAAGACGCTAGATGGGCTATTTAACGTGATGAGCGAGAAGGAAAAGGGGCTAAGAAGCGGCTTTAGCCTAGATAGCGGCAAAAAGGTGCTAGACTCGATCTTTAAATGAGAAATTTAAGCGCTCAAAACAAAGCCGACATCGCTCTTATCGTAGTTGCTATCGTTTGGGGCGCTACGTTTTTACCCATGTCAAACGCGCTAAAGACAAATGGCGTCTTTGTCATGCTCTTTTGTAGATTTTTTATTTCCGCTGTCTTTATGGGACTTATAGCATTTAAATTTTCTAAAATTTTTGATAAAAGAAGTGTAGTTTATGGCATTATCCTTGGCGTAGTTCTATTTGGCTCGTTTGTTGCTCAAACTTACGCTCTAAAGCTTACTTTTAGCTCAAGTGTTGCTTTTATTACAGGGCTTGAGTGTGTGATTGTGCCTTTTATGACAGCACTCATTTTTAAAAATAAAATAACCATTTTTGCTATTTTTGGCGCACTTGTTGCCATTTTTGGGCTTTGGCTTTTAAGTGGAGCCACTCTTGCTTTAGGAGCTGGCGAGGCATTTGCCCTACTTTGTGCCATATTTTACGCACTTTATACAAGCTTAAATGGCCACTTTGTAAGAAAATGCGAGCTTTATTTGCTTGTATTTGTGGTATTTCTCACTGTATCTTTACTCTCATTTGTCTTTGCGTTTATTGAAGGTAGTGTGGTGCCAAATTACGATAGGGAATTTTTTATAGCAATTTTTATAACTGCATTTATTGGTACCATTTTTTGCTACTTTGTACAAACCATCGCTCAAAGATATACAACAGCCAGCAAAGCAGCTTTATTTTTCTGTCTTGAGCCAGTTTCTGCTGGCTTTATCGGCTATTTTTTCGCTGGTGAAAAGCTAACACTCATACAAATTTTTGGCGCGATCTTAATAATCTTTGGAGTTATTTTTAGCGAATTTGGTAAAAAATTTTTCTCCAGATCAAAACTAGCTTAAAAGACAAAAAGCTTCATCTGCGACTCTATCTTTTCATCTATAAACTCGCCATCAAATCTCTCTTTTAACATCGCTAAAACCGCCTTTTCATCGTAGTTTTTAGCTCCGTTTATCTCAAGGTGCCAGCAGATATTCTCAGCAGCTTCCTGCATGCTTCGTCTAGCGATCCTTGTTTCGTTTAAAATTTCACTCTTATAAGCGATCCCTTGCTCATTTAGCCACGCTTCAAGTCTATTTACAACATTTTTTTGAGAGAGAGTGCGTCCAAATTTTTCAAAAAATGGCTCAATCAAATCAGAGCTTCTAGGCTTATCCCAGCCAAGGTAGAGTTTTTGCTTTGCGATGCTATGAAATTTAGCGAAATCTTCATCGCTAGCAATCGCTGGACTCATCGTGCAAATTGCAAGATCAAAGTGCTTTGCGGGCTTAAATTCTCTCCAAGAGCAAACCTCACTAGTTAAATTTGTCACCCCAAATCTTTTAGCATCTTCATTTAAAATTTCTATCATATTTTTTGAGCTATCGATACCTGTTATATTTTTTGCAGTTTTTGATAAAAATATCGTCCAAACACCGGTACCACAACCTATATCAAGAATTTCTTTACCGCTAAAATCAACTCCCCAAGCTAAGGCTTTAGCAAAAATTTGTTGCTGGATAGCACTTACTTTGCCATCAAACCTTTGATAATTTGACGCCTTTTTATCCCATAAATTTTGCATTTTAGCTCCTTATTTTTGGTTATAATTCTAGCAAAAAAGGCTAGAAATGAAAGATTTTATCTACAAAGTAATAATCCCGCCACAAGCCATTGATATGCACGGACATATGAATAATGTCTATTATTTTACTCTTATGCAAGAGGCTGCATTCGCACACTCTGCCGCGGTTGGCGATACGGTCGAGGCGCAGTATAAAAGGGGTGAAATTTGGCTCATTAGAAAAAATGAAGCCAAATATATAAAAAGCGTAAAATTGATGGATGAGATAGAAATTCACACTTACACACAAGCTGAAGGCAAGGCGACTTCTTGTAGATATTTTGAGTTTAAAAAAGATGACGAGCTAATAGCAACTGGTAAGACCGAGTTTGTTTATGTTGATCTAAAAACAAATCGCCCAAAAGCTATTCCAGCTGAGATCATCGCTCTTTACTCGTGATCACACTCATCACAAACGCCTTTTATCACGGCGCTTTTTATATTTTTAGCGACGTTTAGATGAGGCATATCGATGTTTGTGACTTTATGACAGATATCGCAGATAAAGTACGCTTTTGCTTCATTTGCTAGTTCGTAGTAGCTTTTATGATTATTTTCGGTTTTTATGACAAGGCCCTTTTTTTCAAAAATTTCTATGCTTCTATAAAAAGTAGTTTTATTTGCATTAAGGCTTTCTAAAATTTCATCATAACTTAATGGAGTTTTGGCATTTTGCAAAATTTCAACGAGCTTTATGCGAAAAGCAGTTGCCTTGATACTATGCTCTTCTAAGAAATTTCTTGCATTCATCTTTGCCCTTTTTATTTTTTGTATATTAACGCTAAAAGTTTTAAATTTCATTTAAAAAGCACTATATTTAGGCTTTCGTTCTTTAAGTTGCAACCAAGTTGCAATCTGCTAAACTTCCGCAATATTTTTCAAACAAAGGAGAGATGGTGAGAAAGATTTTTGTTTTTTTAGCAGTTTGCGCTTTGTCACTTTTTGCAAAGCCAGTTGTTACGACTAGTATATTGCCTACAAAATTTTTTGTTGAGCAGATCGCTGGTGATACACTAAGCGTAAATACAATGGTTGGCAAAGGTGCTGATCCGCACACTTATGAGCCAAAGCCAAAACAGATGAAGGAGCTTGAAAAGAGCGAGCTTTACTTTGCTATAGGCATTGAGTTTGAAGATACTTGG
Source organism: Campylobacter concisus (assembly GCF_002092845.1). Lineage (GTDB taxonomy): Bacteria > Campylobacterota > Campylobacteria > Campylobacterales > Campylobacteraceae > Campylobacter_A > Campylobacter_A concisus_AQ. Next base: position 65,925 of record NZ_LVXF01000034.1, on the reverse strand, counting down.
CTAGAGCGTTTTTCAAAATCTTTTAAAAATTTACACATTGTAAAAACACAAGAAGGTATCGAAAAGATCGCTATGAACGATGAACACGAGCATCATGAACACCATGAACACCATGAACATCACGAGCATAAGCATGAGGGCGAGCATAAACATGAGCATCACGAGCACCATGACCATGACCACGAAGCTGGCGAACATCATCACCATCATCATGACGGCCTTGATCCACACATTTGGCTTGATCCAGTTTTAGTAAAAACTCAAGCTGATAATATAGCTAAGGCGCTAATAGAGAAATTCCCGCAAAATGCAAAGCTCTATGAGGAAAATTTAGCTAAATTTAAAGCTAGTCTTGACGAGCTTGATGGCTTTATCAAAAATACTCTAAAAGATGTGAAAACTCGCGAATTTATCGTATATCACCCATCTTGGGGATATTTTGCAAAACGCTATAACTTAGAGCAAATTGCCATCGAGATAGAGGGCAAAGAGCCAAAGCCAGCTGAGCTAAAAGAGCTCATCGAAGAGGCTAAAGAGCACGGTGTAAAGGTTATTTTCGTGGCTCCGCAGTTTCCAACAAAGGCTGCAAATTTAGTAGCAAAAGAGACTGGCTCAAAGGTCATAAGCATTGATCAGCTCCCAGAAAATTGGCTAAATGAGATGAAAAAAACAGCAGAAATTTTTGCTAAGAGTCTATAAAAAATGTTAGCACGCCTGATTGTCATTTGCTTCTTTGCTATAAATGCCTTCGGGTGTGCTCTTTGCTCGCTTTATAGCCCGACCGCTCACGTGAGCGTTAAATTTGACTCAAACGAAAACAATATCACTATAATTGCTTTTTCATGGACATTTTCACAAAATTTCTCAGAGCTTATGAGGCAAAATTTTGACCTAAATCAGGATGAAAAGATAGATGAAAGCGAGATCAAAAAGATCCGCTTAAATTTACTTGATTATCTTGTGCCAAGGCACTATTTAACGAATATTGAGTACTTTTACAAAGATGAAAATGCTACAAAGCTTGAGCTAAATTTAAAAAAGTATAAACTCTATTTTGATGAGGGCAGATTAAAATTCGATGTTAGTTTTAAGACAAATTTGCTTATCAAAGATGGCTTTGTGGTGTCTGTCGAAATGGACGATAAAGAGGGATATTTTAATTTTAAATTTACACAAAATAACGCATTTTTGGTATCAGATCAGTTTTGGACGATACCAAATCCAAATGCAAATTTAATATTTTTTACATTTTCAAGTAAGGCTGCAGCCAAGGCTCATAACGAAAAACCTGCATTAAAAGAGCTTCTAAAAGAGCCAAACTCAGTAAATTTTGAAGATGAAAATTTAAGCCAGATCGATAAAATCGATGAAGCTAAGTTTGATCTTGTTTCAAAAACAAGTCTAAGCATGCTTGATAGATTAAAGCAAATTCTAAGAAATTTTGATCAAAAAAGTCCGCTAACTCTGCTATTTTTAGCGCTCATATCATTTGGTTATGGCTTTTTGCACGCTGCATCTGCGGGACATGGCAAGGTGCTTACAAGCTCCTATTTTGCCGCAACTGGTGGAAGCTACGCCAAAGCCTTTTTCTTCTCTTTAAAGATCGGATTTTTACATGTTGTGGGTGCTTTTATCTTTGTGCTTGCTAGTTTTATGATATTGCGTGAGATCAGTAGCGATCTGACAAAAGATACAGCAAGCGTTACGACAGCATTTTCTGGCATTATTATTTTTTTTGTAGCGATTTTTATGCTTTATAAAAAGGTCAAAATTTATCTTTCAAGCAAAAAAGAGTTAAATAAATTTTATATTTTTAGCTCAAGTTTAAGCCAAAATTTGAGTAAAAATACAAAATTTACTAGCGACTGTGGCTGTAATATCTGCATTACAAAAAAACCAAAAAGCAAAGAAGAATGGCTGGTTGCGGCTGCTGCGGCACTTATTCCTTGTCCCGGCACGATACTTGTCTTTGTGCTAGCAAATGAGCTAGGCAGCTACATTGCAGGCATTATAAGCGGCCTATTTATGGCGCTTGGCATGAGCGCAGTGATATTTTTAGCGGCTATTTTTGGAGCCAAGATAAATGAGAGCACAAACATTAAGTTAAAAAAGTTTAAAATCTATGCCGAATTTATGGCTCTTAGCGTTATGCTTTGGCTTGGACTTTTTATTTTTACTACGACATTTACGCAAAAGAGTCTGTTTTGAAAGAAATTATAAAAATTAAAAATTTAAACTTTAGCTACGATAAGCAAGTGGTTTTAGAAGGTATCAATTTAGATTATAGTAGCGATGAGTTTTTAGCCATCATCGGTCCAAATGGTGGTGGCAAAAGCACACTTTTAAAGCTTATCTTAGGGCTACTTAAACCTCAAAGTGGCGAGATAAAGCTCTTTGGAAAAGAGCCAAGTGAAGTCAGTAAATTTATAGGTTATGTGCCTCAAAATTTTCTCTCAAATCAAAGCTTTCCAATGATGGTTTTAGAAGTAGTTTTAATGGGGCTAATAGACAAAAAAATTTTTGGTTTTTACTCGCGAGGTGAGAAACAAATGGCTCTTGCTGCCCTTGAGAAAGTTGGCATGAAAGAATTTGCAAGCGCTAGAATTGGTGAGCTAAGCGGTGGTCAAAGACAGCGTGTATATATCGCAAGAGCGCTTTGTGCAAATGCAAAAGTTCTCGTTTTAGACGAACCAACAGCTAGTATCGACACAAAGGGCCAGGCTGAAATTTATGAAATTTTAAAAAATATAAATGCAAGTGGTGTTGGCGTAGTTTTAGTAAGTCACGATCTAAATATCGTGCTAAATTATGCTACAAAAATCGCCTACGTGAGTAAAAATTTACATATTCATAAAACTCATGAAGATACTGCAAAAAGAGAATTTATAGAGCATTTAGCAAAATCTCATAGCCATTTTTGCGATGTCGAGATCGCACTTGGCGAATGTGAGTGCAAAATCAAAAGTAATGTTTTTAAGCTAAAGAGATAAAATGAGTGAAATTTTAGAGTTAAATTTTATGCAAAATGCCTTTATTGCTGGCATTTTAGTTAGTATCATTTGTGGGCTCATAGGCTCGCTTGTTGTTATAAATAAAATGACTTTTATCGCTGGCGGTATCGCGCACGGAGCGTATGGCGGCATAGGACTTGCCTTTTTCTTCTCGCTTGAACCACTTCTTGGCGCTAGCATATTTTCACTCTTTTTAGCCCTTATAATCGCCACTATCACGTTAAAAGATAAAACCAACATCGACTCAGTTATCGGTGCTATTTGGGCATTTGGCATGGCTATTGGTATCATCTTTATTGACTTAACTCCGGGATACAATGCCGATCTTATGAGTTATCTTTTTGGCTCTATCTTAGCAGTAAGTGGGCAAGATATAACATTTATGAGTATTTTAGATATCTTATTTTTAGCACTCATTGCTCTTTTTTATCGTCAGTTTGTAGCTATTAGCTTTGATGCAGAGTTTGCAAAGTTGCGCGGTGTAAATACAACATTTTTTCACTATTTATTAGTGTGCATGATGGCACTTTGTGTGGTGGCTACGATTCGTGTTGTTGGGCTGATTTTAGTCATCGCTCTTCTTACTATACCGCCATATTTAGCACAAATTTTTGCCAAAAGACTTGGACTGATGATGCTAATCTCTACTATCTTTTCAATCATTTTTTGTTTTAGCGGTCTATTTATTAGCTTTTATTTTAACCTAACAGGCGGAGCTAGCATAATCTTAGTTGCTTCACTTTGCTTTTTTGCTTTTTGTTTTAAATTTAAAAGCTTACGCCAGTAGCCCTTTTTAGCTGATAAAGCGTCCAAAAGACGAAGCAAATGGCTGTGAGATAGACACTAAAAAATAGAGCCAGCCATATAAATTTTATCTCAAGATCAAAATAGAAGACTACCGCGTAAAAAAGTGATCCTTGAAGCACAAATTGCCTAAATCCATTTAGCAAAAAGATGGCCACTGGGCGTTTTATGGCCTGAAGAGTGCTGCCTGAGACATTTATCGTGCCATAGGCTACGTAAGCAAGAGAATTTATACCAAGATAAAGCCCTGCTATCTCCAAAACCGCTGGCGTATCATCAAAGATTCTTATCATATCTTCACCAAAAAATCTAATAAAAACACAAGCAAATACACAATAAATAAGTAAAAAAAGAAGCGAAATTTTATAGCATTGCTTAGCTCTTTTAAAATTTTTAGCACCATAGTTTCTTGAAACGATACTTAAAACTGCTGCGGCCATACCAATGGTCGGCAATACCAAAATTTGCTCTATCCTTAAAGCTATACCATATCCTGCTACGGCATTTACACCATAGTAGCTTATAAATTTTAAAAGTACAAGTGAGCCAAGCGACATCGATAGATAGTTCAAACAAGCTGGTAGAGCTTGCTTTGTAATCTTTGTCCAAATGCTAAAATTTGGCACAAAATAGCTTAAATTTCTTGGCTCGATCATCTTAGCTTTTTTAACTTTTGCAAAAAGGTAGATCATGCCCAAAAGCTGAACACTCGCTGTTGCTAGAGCAAGTCCTTTTACACCAAGATCCAAAATGAATGCAAAAAAGTAGCAAAAAAATGCGTTAATAAAAAGGCCATAAAATAGCCAATCGCGGTAACTTTTTGTATCTCCAAGTGCCACAAGCACTCCGTTTAGAGATTTGATAATCAAGAAAAATGGCGCAGCAAGAAAGATAACACCCGCATAATCAAGCGCCTCTTTTAAATAGTGATGATCGGCTCCTAAAAAAGTGAGTAAATTTGGTGCTAAAAAATAGCCACAAAACCCCATAAAAATAGCAAATACTAGCACAAAGATAATTCCATTTGCTGCATAAAATTTAGCCATTTTTATCTTTCCTGCTCCAAGGCTATTACCTATTAGCGCAGTTAGTGCTGAGCCAAAACCAAGCCCAATGCCTACAATACTTAGATAAAGCAAAAAGCTCATAGCCATACCAGCTACGGCAAGGGTAGAAATTTTTGCTGCAAAAAATGTGCCGGTAACATTATAAAGAGTATTAAACATCATTGCGGTGCCAGCTGGAAGCGAAAGCGAAATGATGAGCTTGTTTAACGGGTCTTTTAGTAAATCCATGGTTTGATTTTACGTTTTTTATCTTTAAAATTTGTAAAGGATAAAATCAATTAAATTTAATAAAAAGCCATTACCCATTAGCATAATTATGATTGATATCTTTTGGCAACGCATTAAATCTTAGAAAGCTTATTTTTATGTATATAAATTATTTGTGTAAAAAATTTGTATTTCTATTAGTCTTTGTTATATTAAAAATTTAGTAGGCCAAATATCATAAAAAGCAAGGAAAAACCTTGCTAAAAATTTTATTTATATTTTATGCCCATACCGCCAAATTTAAGCGTATTAGCTGTCTTATTGTCGCTACTTTCGATTAGAGCTTTAACATCTACTAGTCCTGGCAATCCCCAAACTTGTTCACAAAGACCACCTGTTTTTATAGTAATGCCTATTTCACCACTAGTGTTATTTCCAGGACGTACCTCTAAACACTCATCATTTTTTGCTTTTACTGGTATTTTTACATTTGACATTTTTTTGACAGCTTCTTTAATATCCGAATTACTAGCAAATTCACCTTGTGAAGTGTAGTAAGAACCCAAATCAGCAATAAGTGTTTGTATATTTGTAGCAGTTTTTGCTATCTCTGCATCATCCCTTGTTGCAGCTAATTTTGGTATAGCAACCGCAGCTAATATGCCCAATATAACGATCACGAAGATCAACTCAATCATCGTAAAGCCTTTTTTCATGACTTCTCCTCCCTGAAATATAAATATTTTCTAAATCGAGCGAATTGTATCATAAATTTCAAAAAAACAATAAAATAATGTACTATATAAAAAATCAAAAATTTGCCGATATAAAAAAGAAAATTAAAAATTAGGGGCGTTATGAAGGGCGTTATACTTTGTCTATTTATCATCACGATTTCATTTTGCAAATATGAATCCTACAAACCTCTTACGGTAGTAAAATATAATGAAGAAAAGGCTCTGCTTGGTAAAAAACTCTTTTTTGACAAAAGACTAAGCCCAAACGAAAACTACTCTTGCCAAACTTGTCACAACTTATATTGGAATTTAAGTGGGAGCAACCAAGATAGCATGGAAAAAGGCACTTTAAATCCCCCAACCATATTAAATGCTGCAGCAAACTATCTATTTTATAGCGATGCAAAGATTAGCAATTTAAAAGATCAAGTAAAAGAGTCCATAACCTCTAGAATAGAACTAAACTCAGATAACGACAAAATAGTGGATTCTGTAAATAATATCTCTGAGTACAAAATTTTATTTAAAAAAATTTATAATGACGGCATTAATTTTGATAATATTGCAGATGCAATAGCTGAGTTTGAAAAGGCTGTCTTAAGTGTTGATTCGCCATTTGATCGTTTTATATCAGGTGATAACAATGCCATAGATGATAGCGCTAAGAAAGGATTTGAGATATTTAATAATATAGGCTGTGCCGCTTGTCACAATGGTAGAAATTTAGGAGGAAATTTGACACAAGATATTGGCCGAGAAAGAATTTCTGCCTTAGATACAAACAAAAGATTAAGAAGAGTGCCATCACTAAGAAATATTACAAAAACTGCCCCATATTTATCCCATGGAGAGATAAATGATCTAAAAGAGGCTATAAGCTTTATTGGCAACTATCAGCTAGGATACGTTCTTAGCAAAGATGAAATTGATGCTTTATGCTCATTTTTTCTAACATTAAATGGTAAAAAGCCTAGGATACTAAATGAGTACTAAACGAACAAGAACCGTACTTAGCTTCTTAGTAGCTATATTTTTCATTAGTGCATTTTTTATATATAAAGCAAATATAGCCATTGATACGGCTCATAAATTTGATGATGGAATTTTAAATCTAAAATTTATAGACAATGAGATAACTTTTTCTTTGAATAATATTTATGATGTCTCGAACTACGACAAACTCAATGCTGACATAAATTCTTTTGATACAAATTTGAGCAACCTTTCAATGCTTAGTGATGAGATGATGTTGTTTCATCAAAATGAAATAACAAAAGACCTACAAAACATAAGAGATGTATTTATTAAAAAAGTATTTTTTTTACAAAGATCAGCTTATGTAAACTCATCTATAGATTCTTATATCCAAATAAGTCAATATGAAATACAAAATCTCGCACTTCCAAATAAGCTTGAGCCTATATTTTATGCGATAAAAGGTGCTTTGATGCTTAGTCCTGAAGCAATAGATGAAATTTCAAAGCAAATAAAAATGTATAAAAACGAGTATAAAGATAACCAAAAAGCTCAAAGCGTATTAGACAAGATACTTTATGCAACTCAAGCTACAAAAACTTTACATACAATCTCAAATAGTGCAAAAGAGCTACATCTTGATAATATGCTAGAAAATTTTAGAAATAAAATCCTAGAATTTCACTCTGACGCAGTAGATAACACAAAAATAGCTCAAACAATTTGCTTACTTGCATTTATAATATTTTGTGCATTTGGCCTATATCAAATTAAAATGGCCTCAGAGCGCTTAAGGCAGATCAAACTTCTAAGTTCTACAATCGAAAATGATCATAGCTCTATTGTCTATTGCGACAAATACAATAGAATTTCATATGTAAATAAAACCTTTGAAGAAAAAACTGGCTACAAGCTAAAAGAAGTAATAGGCAAAAATCCTAGAATACTAAAATCATATATGCACCCACAAAGCTTTTATGAATCCATAAAAGATGCTCTGCAAAAATCTCTACCTTGGGAGAGCGATGAGCTTATAAGCAGAACAAAAAACGGTAATTTTTTATATGAAAAGGTAAAATTTTCACCATTTTTCTTTAAAAATAAATTTGAGGGCTATATAGCGGTAAAACTTGATAGGACTAAAGAGACGCTAATACTAAACGAGCTGACTCAAAAAAATGAACAAATAAAAATACAATCTTCGATCGATAAGCTAACAGGCTTTGGTAACTACTTTGCTTTAACTGAAATTTTAGACGCACAAAAAGATGGAGTGCTAATTTGCTTAAGCATTAAAAATTTTAAAATTTTAAGATTCTTTTATCAAACTAAGATTATTGATGCAATGCTAAAAGCAGTGGCTGATACACTAAAGCTTTGTATAGATACTTCTGAGATAAAAGCAAAGCTATTTAGATTTCAAGATGACGCATTTTATATGTGGTATGAAGGCGATAATATCGTAAGAGATATTGAGTATATTAGAGAATATTTTGGTTCAAATAGAATAAATGTTGCTATTGATGAAAAATTTGAAAATTTACCAGGCATAAAGATGGTATTTGGTGTTTCATTGCCAAACGATACCCCACAAACTAACCGTCTAATGCAATCAGTCCTTGCAAATCAGCTCGCAATAGAAAATGGTAGCAATATTTACTACTATTTAGAAAATGACGCCATTGAGATGAAATATCACAAAAACCAGCTAGCAGTTCAGCTAATCGAAGATGCGTTAGAAAATGATAGAGTCATCGTAGAAGCACAAGGCATCTTTAACTTAGAAGAAAATGAAACTGAAGCAAAATATTATGAAGTTTTGGTTCGTATAATCGATCAAAATGGCAAGATACACTATCCGGGCGAATTTTTAGATATTGCCATGAAGACGCAACTATATCCGCAAATAACCAAAAAGGTGATAAGTCTTGCGTTTGATCTAGCTAAAAGATATCCAGATTATATGTTCTCAATAAATTTATCTAATACAGACATAGCCGACGCTAGTATGAGAGAGCTTATAGAAAATAAACTAATAGAGTGCAAAGATCCTAATAAAATTTGTTTTGAAATGCTAGAGAGCGAAGAGCTTAGCGACTATGTTGCGGTAAATTCTTTCATAAAACGCGTCAAAGGCTATGGATGTAAAATTTCGATTGATGACTTTGGCTCAGGATACTCAAACTATTACCGAATTTTGGAGCTTGATATAGACACCATAAAGATAGATGGCTCAATAATCAAAAAGCTTCCATTTGACGAAAATGCTAGAGTTCTAGTAGAAACCATCGTAAGCTTTGCAAAAAAACAAGGCTACAAAATAGTAGCCGAGTTCGCAAGCTCAGAAGAAATTTTAAACCAAATCAAAAATTTTGGAATACCTTACGCACAAGGTTTCTTACTGGGCAAGCCTCGTAGAATGGAATAGTAGCTAAATTTCTATATCTATCCCAACTGGGCAGTGATCGCTGCCTGTGATCTCTGGCAAAATAAATGCGTCTTTTAGCCTATCTTTTAATCCTTGCGAGATAAAGAAATAATCAATCCTCCAGCCAACATTTTTCGCCCTTGCATTAAAGCGGTAACTCCACCACGAGTAAGCGTCCGCTACGTCGCCATTTATGGCTCTAAAGGTATCTATAAAGCCACTTTTTAGCACCTCATCTATCCACGCTCGCTCAATAGGCAAAAAGCCTGAAGTTTTGGCATTTGCCTTTGGATTTTTAAGGTCGATCTCACGGTGAGCGGTATTTACATCGCCACAAAATATCACCTCTTTGCCACTTTTTATAAGCTCTTTGCAGTAAGCTAGAAATTTCTCATAAAAATCCATTTTATAGGCTAGGCGCTCGTCATCCTTTTGGCCGTTTGGAAAATAGATATTAAAAAGCACGATATCGCTAAATCTATGCTCCAAAACACGCCCCTCCGTATCGTCAAAAAAAACTGCCTTTTGTGTTGAAATGTCAAAATTTGCTAGGCTCATCACGCCAGAGTATCCAGCCCTCTCGCCTGAGTTTACACTTATATCTTTAAAGCCAAGGTTATAAATTTCTTTTGGCACGTCACTTTCTTTGACCTTGATCTCTTGAAGTGCCAGGAAATCAGGCCTTATCTCATCAAGCCAACCAAAGCCATCTTTTGTTACAAGTGCTCTAAGGCCATTTACATTCCAGCTAATAAGTTTCAAATTTCATCCTTTTTTTAATTATAATTATGCCAAAAATCGCAAAAAGGAAAATTATGAGAAACCAGCCAGAGTATAAATTTTTTAAAAATTTTGGCTACGCAAGAGAGGGTTTGGCTGAAATTTTTAAAAATGAAAAGAGCTTTAGGATAGAAATTTGCATATTTTTATTAGTAGCACTATCGTTATTTTTTTGGAATTTTGATCTTGTTTTTAATCTATTTTTGATCTTTAGCATGGCATTTGTGCTAGTTTGCGAGTGCCTAAACTCTGGCTTAGAGCGAGTAACTGATCTTGCAAGCCCAGACTATCACGCCCTAGCAAAGGCGGCAAAAGATGCAGGAAGTGCAGCTGTGATGATCGCAAATTTCTTATGTGGCGCGCTTTGGTGCGTGGCAATAGGATATAAAATTTGGGGCTAGCATGAATGAAGGAATTTACAAGGCAATCATTGGTGAGAAAAAGGTAGAAATTATAAATTTGCTAGTTAAAAGCTGTGATGAAAATGGCTTTATTGTAGTAAAAATTTCAGAAATTTGTGAAAAGCTAGATGTGAGCAAACCAACCGTGATAAATACGTTTAAGCTACTTGAAGAGAAGAAAATTTTCGAGCGAGTGAAAAATGGAGTTTATAGATTTAAAAATTTATAGTGGCAAGCAAACCCACCTGCTACCTCTTTTTAGCCGATAGCCTTAACAGCAATCATACCAAATATCAAGCAATCAGTTATCACGACTGATCCTAGACGGCTAGCTCATGAACGCCACCAGTGATCTTGCCAGCTACATATAGATTTGGTATAGGCACAGCTGTTTGAGAGCTTATGACATGGACTTTTGTATTGATATTTAGACCACCTATTGTGTGCTGAACTTTTGGCATGCTACACTCTGCATAAAATGATGGATAGGCTACAAAAGTAAAAAGTAATATAAATTTTAGCTATAAATTTTTAAGTAAATAGCTTTAAAAATATTTACTACAACTTCTTTAAATTTATAACTTGGCTGATAATTTTTAGAGTATTTTAGATTTTAGCTTAAGAATAAAATTTAATTTAGAAGGAACGGAGCAAAATTGCTCCGTAAATTATTTAACACCAACTATAATTTGAGTTGCTTTAATGATCGCAGTTACTTTATCCCCTGCTTTTAAAGCTAGGCTGCTAACTGACTCTCTTGTGATGATAGCTGAAATTTTACTGCCATTTACATCGATAATAACTTCAGCATTTACAGCTCCGTCTTTTATCTCGCTAACAACACCTTTGATTTGGTTTGTAGCACTAAGCTTGATGCTGTCGTCTTTTGAAACGATAACGCTTGAAGCTTTGAATAAAAAGATAGCTTTTTTGCCAACTTTAAGATCAAGACCTTTTTCACTATCAACTGTAACAGTTGCTTTTAGCACCTCGCCACCTGCTAGTTTGCCAGATATTAGCGAATTTACCGCACCTGTTCTTACCTCTGTGATCTCAACATTTAGTTGATTTCTTGCACTTATTGACATTTTGTCTCCTTGTTTTGAATTAAATTATGGTGAAATTGTAAGGTAGAATTATTAAGTAAAACTTAAAAACTATTTATACAAAATTATAATATCAAAAATAAAAACTTTATACTTTTAGATGCCCTATAAATCGCTATTTGAGAAATAAAATCTAAAAATTTAATTTATATTATTTTGAAAAAAATGAGAAAAAATATTACTAGCTACTACTTCTAAATATCTATTTTTATAAAATTCTTGTAAATTTGACTTTAAAGCTTTGTAAATTTAAAAGTATTTTTAGGTAAAGAAATAAATTATAAAATTTGAAATAGAAATTTGAAAGTTTAAATGCCAGCTTCTAGCATAGCTTCTGCTTGATAATGCGTAATAAGTGGCTCGACGATCTCATCAAATAATCCCGCAGCCATAATCGCATCAAGGCGGTAAAGTGTTAAATTTATACGGTGATCACTTATGCGGTTTTGCGGATAGTTGTATGTCCTTATCCTACCAGAACGATCCCCAGTGCCAACTTGGCTCTTTCGCTCACTAGTTTCTTTTGCAAGTCTCTCTTGCTCTTGTATCTCATAAAGTCTAGCTTTTAGCACCTTCATCGCAGCTTCTTTATTTTTGTGCTGACTCTTGCCATCTTGGTTTGTGACAACAAGTCCAGTTGGTATGTGCGTGATCCTAACGGCACTATCAGTTGTATTTACTGACTGACCGCCATGGCCTGAGCTTCTCATCACATCGACTCTTATATCATTTGGATTGATCTCGATCTCACTATCCTCAACCTCTGGCATGATAGCTACAGTCACAGCCGAAGTGTGCACCCTGCCCTGACTCTCAGTCTCTGGCACACGCTGAACTCTATGTGTACCACCTTCAAATTTTAGCCTTGAGTAAGCACCTTTACCTTTTATAAGCACTATGATCTCTTTAAAGCCGCCAGTATTGCCTTCGCTTTGGCTAACGATCTCAAATTTATATCCACGAAGCTCAGCATATCTAATGTAAGCATTGAAAAGATCTCCAACAAATAGTGCAGCCTCGTCACCACCAGTACCTGCGCGAATTTCTAAAAATATATTTTTATCATCGTTTGGATCTTTTGGAAGAAGTAAAATTTTGATCTCTTCTTCAAGCTTCTCTCTTGAAATTTCTAAATTTTTAAGCTCATCTTTTGCAAGCTCGCCAAGCTCAGAGTCCTCAAGTAGGGCTTTATTTTCGTCGATGTCTTTTAAAATTTCTAGATATTTTGTTGAGGCAGTTGCGACTGGCTCGATAGATGATTGCTCTTTTGAGAGCTTTGTCATCTTTTCGATATCGTTTGCTATATTTGGATCGCTTAGAAGCGCAGAAATTTCATTATAGCGATCCAAAAATGGATGAAGTTTATCAGCAAACATTAAATTTTATAGATTAAGCAGCTTTTAGAGTATTTACTAATTGTGCAAGACGACTAACGCGACGAGCAGCAGTTTGTTTCTTCAAAAAGCCTCTACTTACGAAGCTGTGTATGCTTTTGTTAGCAACTTTTAAAGCTTCATTTGCAGCATTTAGATCTTTAGCTTCTACAGCTACACGCACTGCTTTTGTGATATTTTTAAGTCTTGTGCGGTAAAATCTATTTCTTTCTGTTCTTTTTATAGTTTGTCTAGCTCTTTTTTCAGCAGATTTATGGTTTGCCATAATATACCTTTTTGAATAATTTTAGTCGATGATTATATTAAAGATATAATAAATTTAACCTTAATTTAAGTCATCCTTAATGAAAGTAAAATTTTAGATTTTAAATTAGGTAAATTCTGATAAAATAGCACAATTTTATAATAAAAAGGATAAATTTATGAAACTATTTGGAACGGATGGAGTTCGTGGTAAGGCTGGCGAAAAGCTTTCAGCTCAAACATCTATGCGTCTTGCAATGGCAGCTGGAATTTATTTTAGAAAAACTTCAGCGACAAATGTGATTTTGGTTGGAAAAGATACTAGAAAAAGTGGCTATATGATAGAAACCGCCATCGTTGCAGGGCTAACTGCAGTTGGCTACAACGTCCTTCAAATAGGCCCTATGCCAACACCTGCGATTGCATTTTTAACAGAAAATATGCGCTGTGACGCTGGCATAATGATAAGCGCATCGCACAACCCATACTACGATAACGGCATCAAATTTTTTGATAGCTTTGGCAACAAACTTGATGAGACGATAGAAGCCGAGATAGAAAAAATCTTCTACGATGACGAGCTCATCGCAAACGCCCAAAAGACAATGACAGAGATCGGTGCAAACAAGAGAATTGACGACGTTATCGGCAGATATATCGTGCAGATCAAAAATTCATTCCCAAAAGAGCTAAATTTAAAGAATTTACGAGTAGTTTTAGACGTAGCAAATGGAGCTGCTTACAAGGTCGCACCAACTGTATTTAGCGAGCTTGGAGCTGATGTCATCGTCATAAACAACGAGCCAAATGGTAGCAACATCAACCAAAACTGCGGCGCACTTCACCCAGAAGATCTAGCAAGCGAGGTAAAAAGGCTTCGTGCTGACATCGGCTTTGCATTTGACGGCGATGCTGATAGACTTGTAGTCGTCGATGAAAACGGCGAAGTTGTGCATGGCGATGCGATACTTGGCTCACTAGCTGCATTTTTACACGAGCAAAAGGCGCTAAAAGGTGGAGCCATCGTGGCTACGGTGATGAGTAATGCCGCACTTGATGACTATCTAAAAGCCCATAAGATCAAGTTACTTCGCTCAAACGTAGGCGATAAATACGTGCTTGAGATGATGAAAGAAAATGGCATAAATTTTGGTGGCGAGCAAAGCGGCCACGTCATATTTAACGACTACGCCAAGACTGGAGACGGCCTTGTTACATCGATGCAAGTAGTTGCTATGATGCTTAAAAAAGGTAAAAAAGCTAGTGAAATTTTTGGCGAGTTAAAGCCGTATCCACAAATTTTGCTAAATTTAAAGATCACAGAGAAAAAGCCACTTGATAAGATAGAGGGGCTAAAAGAGCTTGAGGCTAGCCTCGCAAAAGAGGGCATAAGATCACTCTTTAGATACTCTGGCACTGAAAATTTGATCAGACTTTTGCTTGAAGGTAAAAATCAAACTTTAGTTGAAAAACGCATGGATGAAGTTGAGAAATTTTTTGTAAAAGCCCTAAATGCGTAAAAATTTGATTAAATTTTTCATAGCGTTTTTTCTCATCTTTATCGTTGATCAAGCGATAAAGATGATATTTATAGATGGTTTTTCGTGGGAGGGCGAGTTTTTCTCGCTAGTTCTTACATATAATAAGGGCGTTGCATTTTCGATGTTTGCCTTTTTAGATAAGTGGCTTAAATTTATCCAGATAGCTCTCATTTTAGGTGTTTTTGTCTATCTAGTCATTGAAAAAAAACTGCTTTGCTCGCATGCCATTTGGCTTGGAGCTTTGCTAGGAGCTGGCAGCTCAAATATCACAGATAGATTTATCCATGGCGGCGTCGTGGATTACGTCTTTTGGCACAAGTGGTTTAACTTTGCAGTCTTTAACTTCGCTGATGTGATGATCGATCTTTGCGTTGTGATGATATTTTGGCAAAGTTTTAGAAAAAGGAGAGAGAGTGGGAAATAATATCTACGTCGCATACGCGCTTTGGCTACTTACTGGCTGGCTTGGAGCGCATAGAATTTACCTTGGTAAATTTATCACTGGCTTTTTGATGATGGGACTATTTTTTATCGGCTACTCTTTACAAATCATCCTCGTTGGTTATTTATTCTTAGCTATTTGGGGCATTTGGTGGATCATCGATGCATTTTTAGTTGGCGCTTATGTCGAGAAAAATTTACAAAAAGTCGAGCTAAAAGAGAGACTAAAACTAAAAGATAAAGAAGAGGACTTAAAAAGGCTTTACGAGCTTTTTGAGAGTGGTGCGATCAGCAAGGCTGAATTTGAAGCTAGAAAAGAGATACTTTTTAGATAAGGAGACGTTATGGCAGAATATTATCTTTACTTAAAATACCTCCACTATTTGTTTTTCATCTCGTGGATGGCAGTGCTGTTTTATCAGCCAAGGCTCTACGTTTATCACGTAGAAAACATGGATAAACCTGACTTTGTAAAAGTAGTCGAAGTGATGGAGTACAAAATGTATCACTACATCGGCTGGGTCGCACTAATTGGCTCATTTGTCACTGGTATATTGATACTTATCGCGATGCCTGATCTTATAAAAACTGGTCACATCCATGTCAAAATTTTAGTTGTCATCTTAATGGCTATCTATCACCTAGACCTTGGACGCTACATGAAGCAGCTCAAAGAAAAACGCTGTAACAAAAGCGGCATCTTCTTTAGAGCTTACAACGAAGTGCCAACTATCGCGATGCTCATCATCATCTGGGTAATGATAGTAAATCCATTTTAAAGGAATTTGATGAAGAAATTTTTAGCATTTATCACTTTGCCAGCGCTCTTGCTCGCAGCTACTCAGTATTTTGAGCCGATGCAGATAAAATTTGACAACAGACTATATTCACTAGCATATTCAGCCAAGCCTGTGCCAAATTTATTCACACAGGAGTACTTGCTCCCTGGCGAGAAGATAGATAGTTTTAGCTACATGCTCTCGCTAAATACCCTTAAATTTGACGCTACACCAGAGCAAGCGGTCGAGCAAAAGATAAATGATCTAAAAGAGCTAAAAGCAAAAGGGCTAAAAGTAGCTTATAAAAAGGGCTCACTCGCAAATGAAATTTATCTTGATATCACGATATTTTCAAACCTAAATGGCACTCCAACAGCCGAGCACTCGATATATCGCTACACCAAACAAGGCGGAAATTTAGTCCTTTTTACCATCCAAAGGCGTGCTTATAAAAAAGAGGGCATTCAAAGATTTGCTACAAATTTTACGATCGAGTCGCAAGATTTTAGCAAAAAAGCCCTAGCCACACCTTTTCCACAAATCATCAATAGATAGACAAATTTGAGTGTAAATTTAGCCTTTGCACTCAAATTTTAAAACCAGACTTAATAAATTTATCTAAAAATAAAACGAATAGTTATATGATAAGCAAAACTCAAAAAGGATAGCCTATGATACATAAAATTCTTATCGCAAATCGTGGTGAGATCGCAGTTAGGATAGTCAGAGCTTGTAGGGATTTACACATTCAAAGCGTAGGGATTTACACAGCACCAGATAGCGAGTGCTTACATGTGAGGATCGCTGATGAGGCCTATCAAGTGGGCGAAGATCCGATCAAAGGCTATCTTGACGCCAAAGCTATCGTAAAGCTTGCTAAAGAGTGCGGGGCTGACGCGATACACCCAGGATACGGCTTTTTAAGCGAAAACTACGAATTTGCAAAGGCGGTTGAGGATGCTGGGCTTATATTTATCGGTCCAAAGGCTGAAGTGATCAGAAAAATGGGTGATAAAAATATCGCAAGATACCTAATGAAGAGAAACGGCATACCAATCGTTCCAGGCACAGAAAAGCTAAATGACGAGAGCATGGATGCCATAAAAGAGCACGCTAGACGCATCGGCTACCCAGTCATCTTAAAAGCAAGTGGAGGCGGAGGCGGACGTGGCATCAGAGAAGTTTGGCAAGAAGAAGATATGCAAGATGCCTTTGAGTCGTGCACCAGAGAAGCAAAGACCTACTTTAACAACGATGAAGTCTTTATGGAGAAGCTTGTCGTAAATCCTCGTCACATCGAGTTTCAAATTTTAGGTGACAACTACGGCAATATCATCCACCTTTGCGAGCGTGACTGCTCTATCCAAAGGCGCCACCAAAAGATCATTGAGATCGCACCTTGCCCATCGATCAGCGAAAATTTAAGAAAGATAATGGGTGTGACCGCAGTGGCTGCTGCAAAGGCTGTGGGCTACTCAAACGTCGGAACGATCGAGTTTTTGCTAGATGACTACAACAACTTTTACTTCATGGAGATGAATACCCGTATCCAAGTGGAGCATGGCATCACTGAAGAGATCACCGGCCACGACTTAGTCGTTAGGCAGATAAGGATCGCTGCGGGTGAAATTTTAGAGATCGAGCAAAGCGACATCAAGCCGCGCGGCTACGCGATAGAAGCAAGGATCACGGCTGAAAATGTCTGGGAGAATTTCATCCCAGCACCAGGCACGATCGAGGGCTACTACCCAGCCCTTGGCCCATCTGTGCGTGTCGATAGCCACGTCTATAAAGACTACACCATACCGCCATTTTATGACTCACTAATCGCAAAGTTGATCGTAAAGGCGACCGACTACGATCTAGCGGTAAATAAGCTTGAAAGAGCACTTGAAGAATTTACCATCGAAGGCGTGCGAACGATCATCCCATTTTTGCTAACGATCAGCAAAAGTAAGGAGTTTAGACGAGGATTTTTCGATACTAGCTACGTTGAGAAAAACTTAAAAACTATCCTTGAAAACACCTATGACGATATGAATAAAGAGCCAAATGACGACCTAGAAGAGGTCATCGTAGAGGCGATAAAAAGATATAAAAAGAAGAGATGAATTTATCTCATTGCGGCTTTGGCGATAAATTTCGCCAAGGCTAAATCCTCGCGCAAACTGCGTACGTCTTAGCTCCGTCATTTGCCATAGCATAGAGCTTGCCACCGCTTACTAGCATGATCCGATCTGTGACTAAACCAAAATTTTCAAACTCTATCTCTTTTAATAGCAAGCCATTTTTAGCATTTATCAAAACTGGCTTATTTTGCGGTTTGCGAGCAAAATTTAACCATTAGTTCAAGCAAAGTGCTATGTGCCACTTGTTTTAAATTTAAATATCACCTCGCCACTTTTCGCCTCCACTGCGTATAGATCTCCGCCCTTGTCAGCGGTGCCAAAGTATAGCACTCCCTCGCGCAGGCAAACTGGCGCGTAAAGATATATGCCAAGCTTTAGCCGCCAGATAGTTTTGCCTATTCTTACACTCTGCTCTTTAGGCGACACACTCTCATTTAAATTTTCATCTTTTGCTTCACTTTTGAATGCTGCGCCGCCCAAATTTTCTTTACACCCCACTATAAGTGCGAGCTCATTCGTACGCAAAAGTCCTCAAGCTCGTATGCTTTAGCGTAGTTTCAATTCTCTTTTATGGGCTACGTGGCTTTACCAAGCCAATTTACCTCATCATTAATCCTTTATAACATCTCACATTTAGTGATTGCTAGTTTTCTTAGTTATCTCTGCCAGTTTCTTAAATTTATGAAGATTGTGGTCTAAATTTGGCGACAAATGGGTTAAAATTAAAAATGTACTGAAATAAATTTGATAAAATTTGCCAAAATCCAGCAGATTAAAGGACTGATATGTTTTTAAAGCTAGATGAAATCGCTCAAAAGTTAGATCAAATTTTCTTGCGACTAGAGCAAGAGGGTATGACTGGCATGAGACTCTTGCTTCAAAATGACATTAAAGCTACCACACAAGCACTTAAAAACGCAGAAAAGGCTCTTGGCGTAAATTTCCCAGCTAAATTTTTAGAGCTAATAAGCAAATTTGACCTTGGAAATTTTGAAATTTGCAATGTCAAATTTGGCTCCAGAGGCGATTACGCGAGCGAGCTAGTGCGGCTAAATAGCGTAGATGAGTTTGGTGGCAAATGGTGGAGTGGCAAGGCTCGCCCTTTAAATTTGATAGTCTTTGCCATGGGTGATCCGTGGATATTTTTGCTTGATTGCACAAGTGGCGCGGTCTATGCATGGCTCTTTGGAGATGAGGAGCTTTGCGGTAGATGCATCGCAAGTGACTTTGAGAAATTGTTCATAGCACTTGCTAGCATCGATATAGCAAGACTAAATGATAAAGCTATGCTATCAACCGAGCAAATCCTAAAATTTGTCCAAGCAGATGGTAGAGCTCTTCTTTTCTGGCAAGAGATGGCATATGAAATTTAGCAAAATTAGGCTTCTTAGCCTAAAATCTCTTTTATAAATTTATCCCAGCGATCGAAACAAAAACCACTTTTTATAAATTTAGTTTCGATATGTAACGCTCATTGCCTAAAATAAAAATATAAAAATAAATTTAAATAAAAATTTTTTCTAGGAGAGTTAATATTCAACTACGAAAATTTGACGAATAGGAGCCAAAATGAGCGAGTACATCGAAAAAACGATGGAGTGGATAAAAAAGACCAATCCGGGTCAAGGTGTCTTTGTCCAGGCTGCGACCGAGGTTTTAAACAGCCTCGAGCCGCTTATAAAAAGAGAGAGCAAGTACCAAAAACACGCGATCCTAGAGCGCATAGTTATCCCTGAGCGCACGGTAATCTTTCGCGTCACGTACACGGGCGACGACGGCAGACCGCAGGTAAATAACGGCTACCGCGTGCAGTTTAACTCAGCCGTGGGCCCCTATAAAGGCGGCATCAGACTGCATCCTAGCGTGGATCTTGGCGTGCTAAAATTTCTAGGATTTGAGCAAATTTTTAAAAACTCGCTCACGGGCGTAAATATCGGCGGCGCAAAAGGCGGCAGCACCTTTGATCCAAAAGGCAAGAGCGAGGGCGAGATAATGCGCTTTTGCCAAGCATTTATGAGCGAGCTATACCGCCACATCGGCAACACCGTGGACGTACCGGCAGGCGATATCGGCGTGGGCGCGCGCGAGATCGGCTATATGTTTGGGCAGTATAAAAAACTCACGGGCAGATTTGACGGCATACTAACGGGCAAGGGGCTAAACTGGGGCGGCAGCCTAGCGCGCACGGAGGCGACCGGATACGGACTGGTCTATTTTACGCAAAACATGCTGCAAAAGGCGGGCCTGGGGCTAGAGGGCAAAAAATGCAGCATAAGCGGTAGCGGAAACGTCGCCATCTACACGGCAGAAAAGCTCTATCAAGTAGGCGCGCTGCCTATCACGGTTTCTGATTCAAACGGATACGTTTACGACGCCGAGGGCATCGATCTAGCGGTGCTTAAAGAGCTAAAAGAAGTGAGACGCGCGCGCCTTAGCGAATACGTTAAATTTAGACCGAACGCAAAATACGTAAGCGTAAGCGAGTACAAAGAGGGCAGAAACGGCGTGTGGGATGTGCCGTGCGACGGAGCGTTTCCGTGCGCGACGCAAAACGAGCTGCATCTAGCCGACATAAAAGTGCTTTACGCCAACGGCTGTCGCTTCGTGGCTGAGGGCGCAAATATGCCAAGCACGCTTGATGCGATAAATTTTATGCTAGCGCAAAAGGATTTTTACTTCGCTCCGGCAAAGGCGGCAAACGCGGGCGGCGTGGGCACAAGCGGCCTTGAGATGATGCAAAACGCTGGCATGACCGCGTGGAGCTTTGAAAAGGTCGATCACAGACTGCACGGCATCATGAATCACATCTTCGAGCTTAGCTACGAGACTAGCAAGGAGTTTGGCGACGAGGGAAATTTGGTACTTGGCTCAAATATCGCGGGCTTTAGAAAAGTGGCTGATGCGATGATAGATCAAGGATATGTGTAGGCTAATTTTATCTCTTAGCTTTATAAAATTACGTCCAAGTTAAATTTCAATATGAAGTTACTTTGGGCTTTTAGGTAAAAAGGAATTTGCCTTTTGTATGGCAAATTTTAATAGCAAACTATTAAAATTTATGCTGGATTGAAGCATTGTATATATGTGGATTTGAAGCTCGCCTAAATTTAAAGTATTTACACTAAGTTGGCGAGCAGATCACTATTTTTAGATCTTTTAGTGCAAATTTTACCAAAAGAGCTGATACGGTGGCAAATGGTGGAGTGGCGAGGTTTGTGCAACAAATTTGAAAGTTTTTGCCATGGATGCTTTTGCTTGATTACACGAGTGGTATGTTTATGTGTGGCTGTTTAAAAATGAAGAAATTTGTAGCAGGCGCGTTGCGATCGAGAAATTTTTATAGTGTTAGCTGGCATAGATATAGCAAGACAAAATGAAGAAGTCCTGGCAGAGAATGAGCAAACACTAAATTTTATCCAAGCAGATTATAGGGTATTTGATTTTTGCCAAGAAGTGGCTTATAAAATTTAGTAAATTTATGCTCACCCAGCCTAAATTCTCTTTTATAAATTTAAACTACAAACAAGCGATTTTTTAGCAAATTTATACAGCTACTAGGCGAAATTTAGCTTATAACACTCGCACAGGCACCATGAATTTACAACTCGAAAGAAGTTATCAAATTTACTCTTTCAGGCGAGCTCTTGCCTAGTCGAATTTCAGCAAAGTGCCCATGTAATGGTTGGCGGAAAAAGGATGGAATAAATTCTAGTAAGTAAAAATTAAAATTTGCTACATTTAATCCACGAACAAGCAAATTTTTCGTCAAATTTGGTCGCCACATAAAACCAAGAGTAGTCAAAGCTTTTTATAAAAAGTATTATTAAAGCGATATCCCATTACCAAATTTAGCTAAATATTAGGCAAAATTTAGCTTAAAAATACTCACGCAAGTACTAAAAATTTGTAAGCTCGCAAGAGAGTCGATTTGCCTAGATTATTTTCAGCACAACATCCATATGAGCGATAACAAAGCGGGTAAATTCCAGCAAGTAAAGACCAAAATTTACTAAATTTAAGCCACATCCAAATTTTGCCTATCAAATTTAACCATAAGGTATATCAACCCTGCAAACGCCTTTGCGTAAATTTAACACATATAAAAATGATAGGATTTTTGAAAATAGTTATTTATAAGTTTTTGTATTAAAAAATTTAATGTAACAAAGAGCAAGCCCTAGCCTGCTCTTTGTGAAAATTTAACCCTTTTTTGGAGTTACAAGCATATTTACATAACGACCTTCTATCATAGGTTCTTTATCACGATCAGCTTCATTTTTTATCATTTCCCAGACCTTCTCAAGCATAGCTACGCCAGCTTCTGGGGTGCTCATCTCGCGACCCTTTAAAAATACACGAAATTTAACGTGTTTGCCATCTTGCAAAAACTCGCTTGCGTGTTTAACCTTGTAGTTTATATCGTTTTGGGCGATCTTGACAGAGAGTTTTATCTCTTTTATCTCGATGGTTTTTTGCTTTTTCTTGGCCTCTTTTTGCTTTTTCTCTTGCTGATAGCGGAATTTGCCGTAGTCCATTATCTTGCAAACTGGTGGCTTCGCGTCTGGCGCTATAAGCACTAGATCAAGCCCAAGCTTATTTGAGATCTCTAAAGCCTCTTCTCTTGAGATGACACCGTATGCCGTGCCATCATCCCCTACACATCTTACCTCTCTCGCCCTTATGTCCTCATTGAGCAATACTTCATTTTCCTTACTCAAAAATGTACCTCACTAAGTTTCTCCTTCGTTAAATTTATAAATTCCGCCAAGCTCATATCGCTCTGCGTCCTAGCCTGTCTGTCGCGTAGCGCAACGCTCTTGTTTGCTACTTCGTTGTCACCTAGCACGACTATCATAGGCACCCTTTGTTTTTCTGCCGTTCTTATTCTCTTATTTAAACTCTCATTTTTACTTGCGATCTCACTATCGACGTTGATCTTTCTTAGCTCGCGTGAAATTTCTTTTGCGTAGTCTAAATGCGCGTCGCTAATCGGCACAATGACGACTTGCGTAGGAGCTATGAAAAATGGTAGCTCGCCAGCAGTGTGCTCAAGTAAAATTCCTATAAATCTCTCAAAACTGCCAAGTAAGGCTCTATGTAGCATTACAGGACGCTGGCGTTCATTATTTGCGTCGATGTAGCCTAGATCAAAGCGCTCTGGCAAGTTAAAATCAACTTGGATCGTGCCACACTGCCATTTTCTCTTAAGTGCGTCAGTGATCTTGATGTCGATCTTTGGTCCATAAAATGCGCCGCCACCCTCATCGATGCCGTATTTAAAGCCATTTTCATCAAGAGCTTCTTTTAGCGCTTTTGTAGCTGTATCCCAAATTTGATCGCCACCGATCGCTTTTGCAGGCTTGGTCGAAATCTCCATCTCGTAGTGGAAGCCGAAATTTTCCATTATTTTGCCGGCAAATTTTAAAATTTCTAGGATATTTTCTTTGATCTGGCTTGGCATACAAAAGATATGCGAGTCATCTTGTGCAAATTCGCGAACTCTAAAAAGTCCATGTAAAACGCCGCTTTTTTCATGGCGATGCACTACGCCGTATTCGAAAAATTTAAGCGGTAGATCGCGGTAAGACCTGATATCACTTTGATAAACTTTGATGTGACCAACGCAGTTCATCGGCTTTATGCCATATTCTGTCTCGTCGATCGTCGTAAAGTACATATTTTCTTTATAGTTTGCGTAGTGGCCGCTTCTTCTCCATACGTCGGCCTTTAAAAGCTCAGGCCCACGCACTGGCTCGTAGCCGCGGTCGCGGTGAGCTTTGTATAAAATTTGCTCTAACTTCGATCGCAACCGTCCACCATTTGGTAACCATATCGGCAAGCCGCCACCCACTTCTTCATCAAAAGTAAATAGTTTCATCTCGGTGCCAAGCTTTCTGTGGTCACGCTTTTTGGCCTCTTCGATGATTCGGATGTGCTCTTTTAAGCTCTCTTTATCTGCATAGGCTGTGCCGTAAATTCTAGTTAGCATCTCACGGCTCTCATCGCCGCCAAGATATGCGCCAGCCACGCGTGTAAGTTTGAAAAATTTTAAAAATTTAGTATTTGGTACGTGTGGTCCACGGCAAAGATCTTCAAAATCACCTTGTGAGTAGCTGCTCACTTCGCCATCTGGGATTCTTTTTAAGACCTCTTGTTTTAGGTCGTCATCTTTAAATTTATCGCTCATATTAGCTTTGGTTGAGCAGGTTTTTACGATGTCAAATTTCTTCTCAGCAAGCTCTTTCATCTTATCTTCGATTGCAGCTAGATCGCTCTCGCCTAGCTTCGTGCCCTCATCATCAACTCTAAAATCATAATAAAATCCATCTTCTACGTTTGGTCCGACAAAGAATTTTGCCTTTGGATAGAGTGATTTGATAGCTTGTGCCATTAGGTGCGCACAGGAGTGTCTAATAACGTGTAGTGCTTCTTTTGAGTTGTCAAAATAGATAGGCTCGGCACTACTCTCGCGCCCTGCGATACTTTGAGTATCGACTATTTCGCCATTTAGTTTGTATGCGATGATATCGCTCATTGTTTTTCCTTATATCAAATTGTCTTTTTTACGATAAAAGAACGATTAAGGATTTTATCTAAATGGGCTTTAAGCTAAACTTAATATTTACTAAGCAATTTTTTATAAATTCTTTTTAAATCCACAAGCTTTGATATATAAATTTATTTATGAAATATATATATTTATATTTAAATATGTAAATCCCTAAATTTAAAGCTTTTTATTTATATAATTTATTATATTTTAAGATTATGCTTGATAATATTTGTTCTTGAAATGAATTTAGCAATTTCTCGTCTTTGCATTATTTAAATTCATTTTTCTCCCGACAATATTTAGTGCTAGGAAGTGGTTAGCCTAGCACTTTTTTATTCTGCAAAATTTATTAGCGTTGGTCGTACTATCTTCGTATAATCTTTTGTATTTAAAATGATCGATCTATCAAGTAGTCCTGCATTAAATGCGATCTCATCGTTTCTTTGTAGCAACCTTTCATCAACTACAATGTGTAAATTTTTATGAAAGCTAAATGGTGGCACCGAACCAAAAACACAATCTGTCAATGCCAAAACTTCATCTGGACTAGCTAGGCTTGCCCTTTTGCCGTCAAATTTTTTTGTCAAGCTATCAAGATTTGCTTGCATATCGGCTGGCAAAATAGCCAAGATATAAGCTTTACCAGCCTTCATCGCTGGCTTTTCATCGCTTAGCAAATAATCATTTAGCACATTTTCATCTTTAAAAATTTGCCTAAATTTCTCCTCATTCACTCCTTTAATAGAGCAAACTAGAGCCTTTGCGCCTTGGCTCATCTTTGTTCCTCTAAGTTTTGCCACTTCTTCTGAAGTGGTCGCACTCTCATGATTTAGGACTTTAAATTTGGCTTCATTCTTGCTAAGAAGCTCATATATCTTATTAAAAATTTGCTCAGACACAGCTCTTTCCTTTGGATAAATTTTAGTTAAAATTATACCGCTAAAACTTATAAAGGGCAGGAAAATGCAGATAAATTTAGACGACATAAAGATCGAGCCAAGCTGGAAAGAGGTGCTAAAAGATGAGTTTTTGAGTGAAAATTTCGCGCGTATCAAAGAAAATTTCTTAAAAGCAAAGAGCGCTGGCACCGTCTATCCACCAAGTGCGCTTATATTTAATGCATTTAACCTAACGCCATTTCACGATGTCAAAGTCGTAATCCTAGGCCAAGATCCATATCACGGCGCAAATCAAGCCATGGGATTAAGCTTTTCAGTACCTAGTGGCGTAAAAGTCCCGCCAAGTCTTGTGAATATCTATAAAGAAATTTATGCTGATCTTGGCATAAAAGAGCCAAATAGCGGCGATCTCACAAAATGGGCAAAACAAGGCGTACTACTACTAAACTCGACTTTAAGCGTCAGCGCTGGAGTGGCAAATTCCCACGCAAGCTTTGGCTGGCAAGGCTTTACTGGCGCTGTAATAAAAAAAGTTAGCCAAAATTTACAAAACGTAGTTTTCATGCTTTGGGGCAACCCGGCTAGAGCCAAAGCGCCGCTAATAGACGCTAGCAAGCACCTCATCTTAGAAGCAGCCCACCCAAGCCCACTGGCTCGTGGAGCATTTTTTGGCTGCCGTCACTTCTCGAAAGCAAACATTTATCTAGCAAAACACGGCAAAACGCCAATAGACTGGGATCTAAACGTAAAAATTTGATCTATTTTTTTAGATCATTTAAAAGTTTGTTTGTCTCTTCAAGCTTTCTTTTGCAAAATTTTTCATCTTTGTTTTGCAAAATTATGGCTTCTTGGCCGCTTTGCCTTTGTTTAAACTCATCAAATTTAAGCTCAAAAAGCCTTAACGCCTTTTCATCGTTTGCGAGTCGTTTGCTCTCTTTGGCATAAAACTCATCAAGATAGAGCCTACTTTGCTTGATATATTCATTGCAAACATCGTTTGCATGGACTAAATTTACGCCAAGTAAAATGGCAAAAATAGCTATTTTTTTCATGTTTTTCCTTGAAAAATTTTGCGTTATACTAGCCTTTAAGCACTTAAATTTTAAAATGCTCTTTCAAAAAAAGGATAAAAAATGAGACGAAAAGATAGAGAGCTAAGCCGCGAAGATGGCCTAAAAATCATAGATGAATGCGAATATGCAGTAATTTCATGCGTGGATGATGAGGGAGAAATTTTTAGCGTACCGATCTCGCCTGTTAGAGTTGGTGAAAGCATTTTTATACACGGAGCTACCGCTGGCTGTAAGGCAAAACTACTTCAAGATGGACGAAAAGTGGAGTTTGTTTGTGTAAGCTTTAATAAAGTCCCGCATCTAAATGATAGCGAGCTAGAGGCGATAAAAGACGACGGCAAGGCACTTGGTGGCAAGGTTTTTACGACTGAATATAAAAGTGCCATCGCAAAAACTAAAGTTTACGAGATCACAGACGAAGCTAAAAAATATGAAATTTTAAAAATTCTCAGCCTAAAGTACACAGCTTATGCGATGAACACCTTTGAAACAGCGGCGCAGTATGGGCTAAAAAACATGAAAATTTACGAGCTAAAGATAGAGAGCCTTAGCGCAAAGGCCAAAATTTTGCCAAAAGCGGCAAAGGAGTAAATTTGAGCTCACTTGCACTGATGTTTAGACCAAAAAGCTTGGATGAAATTTGCGGACAAAAGGCGGTTAAGGCGGCATTTTTAAAATTTATAGCCTCTAGCAAAATCCCACACTCCATCTTTTATGGTCCAGCAGGCTGTGGCAAGACAAGCTTTGCAAGGGCGGTGGCAAGTGGTGCAAACTACGACTTTTACGAGTTTGATGGCGGAAATTTAAAGATAGATGACTTTCGCAAAATTTTAAAAAACTACGAAAACGCCCTAAATAAGCCACTCTTTTTCATAGACGAGATCCACAGGCTTAGCAAAACCCAACAAGAAGCACTGCTAATCCCCATGGAAAACTACAAAGCCCTAGTTATTGGCGCTAGCACGGAGAATCCCTTTTTCACACTAAGCTCAGGTATCAGAAGCCGCTCGATGCTCTTTGAGTTTAGACCGCTTAGCAGTAGCGATTTTGAGGAGCTTCTTGGCAAGATCAGAGAGCAAATTTCTTTTAGTATAAATGATGAAGCCAAAGAATATTTATTTAAAAGTAGTGGTGGTGACGCAAGAGCCATGCTAAATTTACTTGAATTTGCCATCACGCTTGATGAAAATGTGAGTCTGGAAAATTTAAAGACACTTCGCCAAAACGCCCTAAAAGAGGGGGCAAAAGAGGACGATACGCACTACGAGCTAGCAAGCGCTTTTATAAAAAGCCTGCGCGGAAGCGACGAAAATGCCGTCATCTACTATCTCGCAAGACTCATAGACTCTGGCGAAAGTGCAGATTTTATCGCAAGACGCATGGCGATATTTGCGAGCGAAGACATCGGCAACGCAAACCCAAATGCGCTAAATTTAGCCGCAAGTACGGTAAGCACGGTAAAAGAGATAGGCTTTCCAGAGGCTAGGATCATACTGGCTCAGTGTGCTATCTATCTAGTCAGCTCGCCAAAGTCAAACTCCAGCTACAACGCGATAAATGCCGCACTAAGATACGTGCAAAGCGAAGAAATTTTAAAGATTCCACCATACCTAAAAAATCACACAAAAGAGAGCAAAGACTACCTTTATCCGCATGATTTTGGCGGCTGGGTCGAGCAAAAATACCTAGAAAAACCGCTCGTTTTTTACAAAAGCAAGGGCATAGGCTTTGAAAAAACGCTAAATGAGTGGCTAGAGAAAATAAAATCCAAGGGCTAAATTTTTGGCTTTACTCTGTCGGATTTATGGAGTAAATTTTAAACGAAATGTAGATGAACGAGCAAAATTTAGCATACATCACAAATTTAAAGATAGAATACGTGCCTCGGGGTAGATTAACGACGGCTTATAGCAGAGCAAGCGAATTTCCAGAAATTTTTAAACAGCTTTAGGCGACGATCGGCGAGAAAAATTTGACGCAGAGCGTGGCTACTGACAAGTCAAATAGCGGATAAAATATGGCAAATCCAGCAAATAACAATGAAGCAAAATTTAACGCCAAAGCCTTTTAAACGCTTTTGATAAAATTTTTAGCAAAACTAAGAGCTAAATACGTTTTGCCAAGTTATATCCGCGCAATAAAAATTGCAAATTTCTCTTAAAAAGCCGTCTTAAACACGCAAAAACCTAATTTTAAAATCCAAAAATCAAGAAATAATTTTAGTCCTCATAAGCCGTCTTTGCGGAATAAATTTAGAAATTATCAATCAAAAAATAACTTAGAGCGTAAAAATATCTGCTATAAAATCTAGCTATCAAAAACACGCTTGCCACGAGTAAGCCGAAAACTAGCACGAAATTTTAAGCCAAGCTAAAAAATTTTTCTTATTTATTCTAATTTTATATTTTTTTAAATATACTCGCTCTCTAAACTACACCAATGAAAGTCAAGAAAATGCCTACAAATTTTGCTGAAATTTTAAATAATTGTGTTGAAAGTATAAATTCATTTCTTTGGGGTCCATACTTCCTTATCGCCCTACTTTGCGGCACTGGACTATTTTTTACTATTAGGCTTGGGTTTGTTCAAATTTTTAAGTTTAAAATGGGCTTAAAAGAGCTTTTTGGGAATTTCTCGCTTCACGGCGAAGCTGCTGGCAAGGCTGGTATGAGCCAGTTTCAAGCAGTTGCAACCGCAATCGCCGCACAAGTTGGCACTGGCAATCTAGTAGGTGCGACAACAGCACTTATCATGGGTGGTCCTGGAGCGATATTTTGGATGTGGTGCGCTGCGTTTTTAGGCATGGCTACAAATTTTGCTGAAATTTGCCTAGCTCAAATTTACCGAACAAAAGACGATAGCGGACACACGATAGGCGGTCCGGCATTTTATATAAGTCGTGGATTAAAGGGAAAATGGGCAAAAATTTTAGCTGGATTTTTCGCTATCGCTATCATCATCGCACTTGGCTTTATCGGCAATATGGTTCAAGCAAACTCTATCTCAGACGGCTTTAAAGGTGCTTTTGGTATACCTCAGTGGATAACTGGAGCTTTTTTAGCAGTCATCTGCGCGGTCATCTTTATAGGTGGCGTAAAGGCGATCGCAAGAGTGGCTGAAAAGATCGTGCCTTTGATGGCTTTACTTTATGTAGGTGTTGGACTAATCATTATCGCTTTAAATTTTCACGAAATTCCAGATGCAGTTTTGCTTATCTACAAAGCAGCATTTGATCCCTCAGCTGCGTGGGGTGGAGCTACTGGAGCTAGCATAGCAGCTGCGATGAGATACGGCATAGCAAGAGGGCTTTTTAGCAATGAAGCTGGCATGGGCTCAACTCCACACGCACACGCCGCAGCTAATGTCAAACACCCAGTCGATCAAGCCGTACTTGGCATAATGAGCGTCTTTGTAGATACTTTTATCGTTTTAAATATAACCGTTTTTGTAGTGCTCACTGCAAATGTTATTAGCTTTGAAAATGGTAAAGCAGTCTTTACAGGTATAACCTTAGTGCAAGAAGCCTTCTCATCGCATATCTTTGGCAAGGTTGGCGGATATAGTTTCGTAGCTGTTTGCCTATTTTTCTTTGCATTTACAACGATTCTTGGATGGTACTATTTTGCTGAGATCAACGTAAGATATCTTCTTGGGGCAAAAGCGGTCAGAGCTTTTCAAATTTTAGTAGTCGTTTTTGTCTTTTTGGGAAGCTTGCAAAAGGTTGATTTTGTCTGGAGCCTAGCAGATATGTTTAATGGCTTGATGGTCGTACCAAATTTAATTGCCATCATCATTTTAAGCCCTATTGTGGCAAAGCTTTTAAAAGATCACGATGCTGGTAAAGAGTATGATGTGAAAGATTATTTAAAATAAGTCTTTACCGCATCTTTATAAAATTTACTAATAATTAATTTTTAAATCTCTTGTTTAGGATGTTTTATTAGAAGTGGTGGCCCCGAATGGACTCGAACCATCGACCACTACCATGTCAAGGTAGTGCTCTACCAACTGAGCTACGGGACCAAAGATTTGGGATTATATTTTATTTTCTATTTTATTTAGCTTAATTCTTTAGTAATTAAATTTGTTTATAAGCAGTAAATGCAATGGATAAATTTAGAATTAGCTAACGCTTGCTTCGCAGTTATCGGTAAAGATGAAAACTACCTAGTCAATATCTGCAACTCACATGTCGTCATAAAAACTCCTTGATAGCGATAAAGAGCCAAAACGTGCAAGCTGCCACTATGATGCAGGACATAGCACTAGCTTTGGAAATTACCTTGAATACTGGAAGCCAATATATAAAAATTTATGAAAATAAGATGTTGGAGCAAAAGATTGATACTAAGAAAAAAATTTTGAGAGATGATTATAACCCTACAAAAGAGGAAGATGAATTTTTAAAGCAAAAGGCTGATAGGAACAATACATAGTTAGCGGGGCGGAGTTTAAACTTTCTAGTAAATCAGGTAAGTACTTTAATCTTGCCTAATTTTATCTCTTACGTAAAGCTTTTTAATACAAATTTTATTATAAAGATATAGATAAATCTAAATTGGCAAAATTTATAGAAATACTAAAGATAAAATAATAAATTTTAGTTTTTAAAATTTAAGAAATCTGTATAAGCTTTTTGTTTTAAGGTATTCTAGCGATATTTGACAAGCATTAGAGCAGAAATACTTTTACCCATATGATTTATTTATAAACTGAACTATCTTTGAAAAAGGTTTTAGAAGAAACATTAATGGATTTATATAAAGCCCATTGGCCTGCCACGCTCTATATGACTCAATATTTGCTTTTATAATATTTTTAATACTTTTGTTGCTTTCACCACCCATCCTCATTTTGACAAAAACCTCATCAACATAACTACTTGTGATCTTATATTTTTCAAAAAATCTTAACATGAGCTCATAATCAGCGGCGATTTTAAAGCTAAGATCAAACATTCCATATTTTTTATAAATTTCACTTTTAACAAAAAAGGTAGGATGTGCAGGATGCCAACCGGACCTAAAAAGGCTATCTTGATATTTTTTTGACTTCCAATATCTTATAACTTTTTTTGGATTATTTGCATATACGTATTCAAGATTTGCATATACACTATCGGTATTACTATTTAAAAACTCATTAGCCACTATTTGTAAAATTTTATCACTGGCATAAAAATCATCACTATTTAATATACCCACAATATCCCCAGTAGCCATCCTAATGCCTTTATTCATAGCATCGTATAGGCCATTATCCTTTTCGCTGATAAATTTGATCTTATCACCATAGCTTTGAACTATCTTAATAGTACCATCAGTGCTAGCTCCGTCTACAACGATATACTCTACATCTTTATAGCTTTGATTTAAAACAGAATTTATAGCATCTCTTATAGTTTTTGCATTGTTCCATACTACCGTTATGATTGATATTTTCAAATTTTGTTCTCCAGAATATTTTTATAAATTTCAATCTGCTTTTCAATAACATACTCATTTTCATATTGCTTTACACTCTCTTTTGCAGCCATTGAAAGTCTATCGTAGCCCTCAAAGTCATATGATCTTTCTATCACACTTTTTAGCTCATCAGGCCCACTTAAAAATCCATTTATGCCATCTTCTATAAAATCTCGACGAGTTCCTATATCATATCCTATAACAGGCACTCCTGCGCTCATAGCTTCGATAATAGTCAAACCAAAAGTCTCATACAAGAGCGATGATTGTATCAAATACTTTGAACGTGATACGATAGTCATAGTTTCTTTTCTTGAACACTTCCCTTTAAATATTATATTTGGCTTTTTATATTTTTGTCTAAGCTGTGCCTCAATATCTCCACCACCAACAATGGTTAAAATATACTTTTCGTCCAGCTGATCCCAGATTTCTAAAAGTTTCAAAATCCCCTTTGACTCTTCTAGCCGCCCTACATATACATAGTCGTATTTTTGTGTCTCCGTATTAAAACTCATTTGTAAGCTATTTGGCTTTAAAATGATCTTACCCTCATCTACTCCAAAACTTTTAATCTTATCTTTTTGAAAATTTGTTAAGACAAAAAAGTAGTCAATGTTTTTAAAAACCCCAGATAATTTATAAAACCAAAAAGCTAGCTGTGCCACAAAACTTTGCAAAAGCGACTTTCTATAACATCTATTTAAAATGCCAGATAAAGAAAATTTTTTATGCGCACAAATTTCACAAATACCAAAACCATCTCTATATAAGATCCCAGATATGCACCATAATCTATAATTATGCAGGGTATGGATTACTTTTGTTTTACTATCTTTAGCGGTCTTAAAAACAGCAGGCGTAAGAAGTGGGAAAAAGTTATGAACATGAACAATTTCAATACCATTTTCTTTTATTATTTCTCTAACCTCTTTGTAATATTTTTTTGAAAACCATATCTCAAAAAGAAGTTTAAATTTATTGATATTATCATTTGAAACTTCATAGCAAAAAACATTTTCATCTCCTAGTTTTTTGCGTAGGACGTTTAGCTCATTTTTATAAACAATATCCTCACCACCAATATTGTTTGATTGGTATTTATTGTGGATTATTAGAATTTTCATAAGTATGCGCTTATTTGCTGTGTATCTTTGGCATTAATATCATAGCTATCAGCATTGCTACACAAATTTTGCAATAATGTATCGTCAAAATTTCTTATTATCTGCATAAGACTATTTTTGTTTGCAGGATCAAATGTAAAGCCATTTATACCGTTTTTGATTAATTC
Source organism: Campylobacter concisus (assembly GCF_002092845.1). Lineage (GTDB taxonomy): Bacteria > Campylobacterota > Campylobacteria > Campylobacterales > Campylobacteraceae > Campylobacter_A > Campylobacter_A concisus_AQ. Next base: position 32,598 of record NZ_LVXF01000034.1, on the reverse strand, counting down.
AGAAGATCCGCAACGATCGCTTACCAAAACCGGTAGTCCAAAATACAACGCCTCCTCTACCACCAACCCCCAAGGTTCGATCAAACTAGGCAAAATTAAAACATCGTTTTTGGCAAATTCGTCACCCATAAATTTATTTTCTACAGCTCCTCTAAAGATTATATTTTTATTTGAAATAGACTGCAAAAACTCCTGCTGCTCCCCAACACCGATAATAGTGAGGGTAAAATTTGGCATAGCATTAAAAATCTCTACTATAAATTTTAAATTTTTGATATCCACAATCCTGCCAATATATAAAAATCTACCACTAAATTTCTTTTGAGTTTTTATAAATTCTGGTTTATTTATGATACCAACACCATTTGTGACTTTTACTTCTCCTTGAAAATTTAATGCTTTTAGCAAATCATAATGCAAGCTACCAGAGGCAAAAACAGTAGAAATCCTTGACAAAAAGATCTTTTTTATAAAACCCTTTAATCCCTTATAACTACTTTCAAAGATAGTTGACTCAAGAGCCAGGCAATTTTTGCCTTTTTTGCTCATAAAAGCTATATACCAAAATTCTGGCAAATCCCATCCGCTAACCAAAATCTTCTTAAATTTTACTCTGCTGAGTATGGTTTGAATAGCCAGTATATTTTTAAAAATTTTTCTTGTTTGAAAATTTCCTTGGTATAAAATCTCATAATCAAACAATACATCATTTACGCTAGAAAAACTATTTGAGCGCTTTTCTGAAGTATCTGAAGAGATAAATATCACAAATATTTTTAATCTTTTTGCCAGTTCATTATATAAATTTACTTTGTAAAAAGCTGGTATATGTGTAATTATCAAATAATCATACATATTTAAAAACCAACCAACTTTTATTTTTCTCTTTTATAAAAATCACAAGAGATAGTAACACTATAGAAATAATAAATTTAAACAACCAGTAATCTGATTGTAAAACCTTTTGAACAACTATGTGAGCAATATTGTTGGTATATGGGTGCAGTATAAAAAGTAGCATGGTGTTGCTGCCCCATATTTTGATAAATTTACTATTTAATCTTATATTTTTTATGCAAAAAATAAGCCCATAGACGAAAGAGACAGTCCAAATCACATTTAAAAATTTGTTAGAATAAACCTTACTTGCCATGTCCAAATTTAAGTTAAATCCAAAAAGATAGATCGCCACAAGCACTGTAAAAGACAGCAAAACCAATATATTAGGCAATCTTTTTTCAAAAATAATATTCCCCACATAGACAAACATAAATGAGTTAAGGGCATTATCAATCCCAAATGGGAGATCGATATAAAAGCTAGCCATAAATAAAAACACAACTACAAGTGATTGTAAGAGCAAGCTAGGTATTTTATTTTTTATCAAATATAAAAATACTCTTGAAAAAAATAGTGCTGGCAAAAACCATAGCACGAAAGCATAGGTGTTGCAAAGTCCAGCGAAATCCATATCTATAAAAGTTCCCTTGATCTCATGTGTATAATCTAGAGCCTCTCTATGTAGCAGATATCTTTTTAGTATCTCTATAAAAAGACCAACAATAGAAAAAATAAAGTATGGGATCATTAATCTTTTAAAATTTTTAACTACAAAATCTTTAAAATGGGTTTCAAATTTTATAAAAAAGCCAGAGACCATAAAAAACAGCGGCATATGCCAAGTATATATGAAGCCATTTAGTGGGAAATTTATATAACCTAATATAACCGACAATATTCCTATGAATTTTAAAGTATCAACCCATTCAACTCTTTGTTGCACAATAGTTATTCTCACTTAATTTTTTAATTTCTGTAAAACCATACGTTTTTAATATATTAAATACTCTATTTTGAGAAAAACATTCAAATACAATAGCTTGAACATTATATTGTGTAAAAAAGTTCCTTCCTCCCTTTAGCACTTGTTCTTCGAAGCCTTCAACATCTATTTTTATTATATATCTATCATCTTGGGCAAAATTATTATCAACGATAAATTTATCTAATGTTATTGCTTGTACCTCTATGCCATCTTCCGTTTGAATTATATGATTTACAGTTGAACTCCCGCCATAATCTGAGAAATGAACACTACCTATACTATCTGATAGAGCCAATTGTTTTACAAGTGTTTCGTCCAAATTATTTAGCAAAAAATTTATTTTACATCTTTTGGAAGTATATGGATGTGGCTCAAAGGCTATAATACTATCACAAACATCCATCATTGAGATACTATAGGAACCAATATTTGCACCAATATCTAAAAATATAGTTTTACCGCATTTCTGACAATTGTTTTGCTTTGCAAATTCTCTTAATAGTAAAATTTCTTCTCTATCTGGTATATCGGTATATGCATACATGCTCGACACATTGCAATTAGGATATAAAAAAATATTTTTGCCATTAAAAATGGTCTTTGATATTATCTTTTTTGATAATCTTTTAAAAATTTGAAAAGATATGCCAATAAACAAATATTTTATTTTATATATACCATTATTTTTATTCCATATATATTTTAATACATTTAGCATTTCATGATCTCCCAATAAACCTTTTGACATAGTATTTAAATAAAATCCAATATTTAATTAGATCCAAAACTAATGCACTGGCTACTTTATTATCTCTTTTTATCTTATCATACTCTTTAAATATCTCCAGAGTTCTTCCATTCCCAATGCCGTCATCTCGCCATCTAGCAGAAATAATATCCATAGTTATAACGCTTGGGAAATTTTTATAACTTCTAATCAAGTGCTCATAGTCCATGCAAAATTTATTATTTAGATCAAAAAGACCATATTTATCAAAATAGCTCTTTGGCACAAACAACCCCTGATGCGGTAAAGACATCCTAAATAGTAGTGATCTTTTATTAAAATTCTTTATAAATTTGGACCTATAAATTTCATTTCCATTTTCATCTACCCTTTGTATTCTTGTGCTTATTATAGATAGCTCTCCAGCCTTTATATCTTTAAAAATCTCTTCTAAAGTTTCACCAGACAAAAATCCATCACCATCGCCTTGAAAATTTATATAATCGCCTTTTGCAGCCATTACACCCTTATTAAAAGCATCACTTATACCTTTATCTTTTTCGCTGGTCCAATAAGAAATTTTATCTTCATATTTTTTAATGATCTCTACTGTGCCATCGGTACTTCCACCATCTATTATGATATATTCAAAATTTTTATAGGTCTGATTTATGATGCTTTTAATAGTCTGCTCTAAATACTTCTCACCATTGAAAACAGCTGTTATAATAGAAATTTTTGGTTGTTCTAAGCTCATGAATTTATTATCTCTAGGATGGATTTTTTGTAAGTCTCATAATCAAAACTATTTATTTTTAAACACCCTAGTTCTGCTTTTTCTGTCAGTAGCTCATCATTTCTTAAATACATGGTCATCTTTTTAGCAATATCTTTTTCATTATTTGGATCAAATAACAAGCCAGCCTCACCCACTTGCTCAGGCAAAGCTACAACATTAGAACAGCAAACTGCAACTTTTAATGAAAATGCTTCATATATGGGGATGCTAATGCTCTCGAAAAGTGTGGGCATCACCAAAAATTTAGACATCTTATATAAGAATGGAAGATCAGAATAATCTATATATCCAAGATAAATAACACTATTTTGCAATTGTAGTCCTTTTATTTTATGATCCACATTTTGAAAGTTATTTTGCTTTGAACCAGTAAAGACCAATTTTAAATCCTTGAATTCCTTTTTAACAATGCTAAAGGCTTCTAATAATTTTATATGGTTTTTATGTGGCCAAAATTGAGCTGGATAGAAGATATATTCTTCAGGAAGGTTATATTTTGCTTTTATGGTTTTATACAAATTTTCATCTATGGTGCTACTATTAAAGCACTTTGGAGGCGGTGATTGGACTACATGCACCTTATTGGGATCAACTCCCAAAAATTTTATAATATCACTTTTTACAAATTGAGATTCACATAAAATTTTATCTGCTGTTTTTGATAAAGACCTATTATTTAGCCATCTTATAACCTTATCTCTTAATGTAAAAAAATATGGATAGTATCTTTCTTGCATGTCATGCAATGTAAAAACAAAAGGCTTATTTAAATAGAAATGCGGATATAAGGATATAGCAGGACAAATGAATTTATCTATATCAAGAAAAATATCCTTCTCAGATTTTGTAAAAAACAATGGCTTTCTAATTAATAATAAAATTTGAAAGAATCTTATTAATTTATTGAAAATAAAGATATTTGGTTTATTTATCTTTCTAATCTCTATATTATAGTCATCAAAACTATCATTGTTAGCATCAGCAAATACAATATATGTATTATCTTTGTCTTGAATGATTATATCTATAATAGAGCGAGTATATTGATAAACACCACCACCTTCTGGATCTCCAAATGCAAGAATACCTATTTTTTTCATTTTTTAGAGAGCTCTAAATATATAATTTTATAATCGCCTATTTTAAAATTAGATATATCTGTATCCTTATTAAATCTACCACAAGATGGTAAAGGTAACTTTGAAATAGTTCCAAATTTTACTAAATTATCTACCATATAATCTGTAACATTCCAATATTTAAATATCTTTACTATAGACTCATATGAATAAATAAAATGATATCCGAATAATAAAGCATCTTTACCCAATGGAAGCATGATATATGCTTTAGAATTATCTTTTGTCACTCTATTTAATTCCTCTAAAAATTCCAATAAAGCACAAGGGTTTAATTCATCACCATATCTTCCTTGTCCAATAAGATGTAGTGTTCCTGGAGAAGTAAAGACATCAAAAGTTTTATCTGAAAATGGTAACGCGTTTGATATATCATGTTTTATATATTTCACGTCCGATATATTGTCCAAAGGCTCTTCTAGTACTAATGCAGTAACATTATTAGTAATACTATTAAACATATTAGAAAATTTCGTATTTCCTGCATCTAGTATTTCCAACTTAGATTCACCCCCCCCCTCTATCAATCTATTATTAAGTATTTTTTTTGCTATCCAGTATGCAAATATTGCATAGTGATCTGGATTTTCCATAGGGTTTTCTTTACTAACTGGATAATTTATGATATTAAAATCTATACCAAGAGTGTTGTACTTGTGTTGAACCTTTTTCTTAAAATCACTAAACTCCTTTACTGGATGCTTCTTTAAAAATTTATAAAACATTTTGAATACTCCCGCAAATATATTTAACTTCCTCTTGAGTAATAGTATAGTAACTTGGCAAATTCACTCCAGTCTTATAAATCATATGAGTGATCTTAGTATCACAATTGACACCACTATACATTGGCATATCAGATATAGGATAAAAATATGGTCTAGAGTCAATGCCCAATTCCTTAATTCTTTGCATAAATTCCGCTCTTTTCTCTTCTGAATAATCTTTTAACTCTAAACACACCATCCAATAAACATTTCTCGCTAAAGGGTGCTCATAATTTAATCTTATATTTTCAATACCACTTAATTCATCTTTATACCATTTATAGATAAGTCTTTTCTTATCTATAAATTTGTCAATACTCTCCAACTGGGCCAACCCTAATGCTGCCTGGATATTTGTCATCCTATAGTTAAAACCTATATCTGTATGCCAATATCTTTTCTCTTTGCTCATGGCATGATCTCGTAAAAATCTAAGCCTACTATATATGTTTTCATCATTTGTTGTGATCATACCTCCTTCTCCAGAGGTTATAATCTTATTACCATAAAAACTAAAAATTCCAACATCTCCAAGACTACCAACTTTTTTACCATTCCACTCGGCACCATGAGCTTCAGCCGCATCCTCTATAACAATAAGATTATTTTCTTTAGCTATATTATTTATTTCATCCATGTTGGCTGGATGACCATATATATGAACCGGTATTATGGCCTTTGTTTTTTTTGTTATTAGTTTTTTTATACTGTCTACACAAATACACAAACTATCTTTGTCTATATCAGCAAAAACTACATTTGCGCCAGTATATTTTACAGCATTAGCTGTAGCAACAAATGTAAAATCTGGTACAATCACCTCATCTCCACTTGAAATACCAAATGCCGCTAAAGCCAAATGCAAAGCAGTGGTACCATTTGATGTAGTTAGGGCAAATTTGGTATCACAATATTTTGCAAATTTTTTTTCAAAAGTATCTATGTATTCACCTATAGATGACACCCATCCGGATTCTAATGCTTTAAGAACATATTCCTTTTCTTTTTTACCTATATAAGGCATAGATATTGGTATATTTTCCATTTTAACTACTCCACTATTTTAATAATTTTATTTAATTTTTTTCTGTGTGATGACGCTATGTTTATCTCTTTTACTTCATATGTGCCAATAGCTATTAACGCTATAATAACCCTTGAGTCATGAATTTTCAACAACCCCCTAAGATTCTTGTCTGTCTTTGTATCCGTAGACCAATTTAGCGTGCAACTTGCTATATTATTAAAATGAAGACAATTCAATAGGGACATTAAAAATATCCCACCATCTATATATGGCTGATTTCTCTCATTTGACCCAAAGAACGACGGTATCAAAGAACAAACTACAATTATATTTTGAATACCGCTTATTCCACTATTGCCATTTTGTAGTGCCAATATTTTTTTGCAGGTTTCTTTGTTTCTTACAACTAATGCTTCATATCCTTGCCTATTACACACAGATGGGGTTGTGTTTTTTGCCATATATATAGCCTTGACAACATCAGAATCATTTATCTTTGTATCGCCAAAATTTCTTATGGAGTGTCTACTTAATATAACTTTTTTAAAGCTACTAGATGTATTAAATCTGATATGTTTATATTTTTTATACGGTTTTATCTCTAAAATATTTTCCTTGGAATAATCATGATGTTTATTATATTCCGCAATAGCGCTATTAAAAAGTGTTAACTCGTATTTATAATTCTCATTATTTTTTATAAATTTAATATTATTTTTCAAATTACTTACTAATTCTTTTCCAAACTCCTTTTTAATATTTTTTAAACTAAACGCTCTTTCTATCGAATGTATTTGAGCCAATACTATAGAACTCATATTATCATCTTTAAATTTATTATTTGGATTTGTTAATGAGTATTTAAAATACCTATGTATATCAGACAAACACGAATAATACAACATAATATAAGCTTTTATGGTTCTTAATATATTTATCATTTTAATGCTTCCATTAAAAAGTTTATAGAAGTGGCTCTATGGGCTTTAAGGATATTAAATACGTGCTCATAATTTATATCACTATCAATATTTTGAAAGCAACCCTCACAATATTTTCTATATTTTAGCTCAAACATATTTATTAAAAACTCTAGTTTGTTTTTTCTATAATCCGTAATATCAACCATAAATTTTTTACCAAATAAAATAGAAAAAACCGTTCCATGAAACATATTAGTAACTACGAAATCGGAATATTTTAAATAACTTAACCACTCGAATGGATCTATAGAAATAATATTTTTAAATCTTTTACTCTTATATCCAAAAGAAATGATATCAAGTGATTTTCCTTTGGCAAAAGCTATCATTTCATCTTCTAAATTTTTATTATTGCCAAGATAGTAATAAAAAATATACCTACCGTCCAAATTTGGCTTTGGAACGTTATGATCTATCAAAAATGTCGGATCAAGAACTATGTCTACTGGCATATTAGAAATTTTTGACACAATATCTTTTGAATTTTGGTCTCTAACAGAAATAGCTGAAAAGTCTAAAAGCATATTTTTAATATTACTTATTTTTCCATCATATACATCTGTACTTCCGAAGCTGGCTGCATAAGAAATTTTTTTACCAGCCAGCCCATCTCCAAAAAAATACGTATCTATAATGCCGCCTAAGGCATTGTTTAAATTCCATATCTCATCGCTTCCAAAGATCAATAGGTCATATGAACAATCATTTATTTCTTTAATATTATTAAAATTTTTAGATATATTTAATAGCGAAAGCACTCTATTAAATTTTATACTTTTATAAAATACCCTTAAAAGATATATTGGATTTTTTATTTTATATGTTGCCTTAAGTTCAGCTATCTTATATTCTAAGCTTTTATAATTAACAAGCTCAACATTATGCCCCAAACTTTCTATAAAATTTGATAACGAATAGGCCTGAAGATAGGCTCCAAAATTTAATTCGTCATACGTTGTTATAATGCCTATTTTCATACTTTATTCCAAAATATATTTATAGTTTTATTTATATAAAATAAATCTTTTAAAATTAAAATTGACGCCATGACAATATTCTTCTTGTTAAAATAACTGTTTTTAATTTAATAAAAAAAATTTTTCTAGTTTTCTTATTAAAAAAATCAAAAGCTAAGTTTGAAATAAAGTAACTAATCAAAGTTGCAACAGCAGCCCCTTGAATTCCATATTTTGGAATTAATACAAAATTTAAAATTATATTTATGCTAGCTCCACAAAATGATCTCCAAAATGCAAAAATTTGTAAATTTTCCGCTATAAACCAATCTCCACTAATAACACCTATGGAAATCAGTATGTTGGTCCAAATATGTATTATTAAAATACTTCCAGCCTGATAATATTGATCACCATAAAGTATATCTATAATATTATCAGACAAAATAGTAACTGGGAGCGCTATCGCAATAGCTATCCATACCACCAAATTATAAAGCATTTGAAGCCTAGCATAGTATATTTCATTGCAATTTTTTGAATTCACAATCGCAGGAAAGAAACTGTAAGAAATAACCAGTGGAATAAAATAAAAAGATTCGCTTAACTTAGTTGCAGCCGTATATTGTCCAACAGCTATTTCTCCTAACATACTTTTAATCATAACTTGATCTATTTTCAAATAAATTGCAATTACTGCCGAACTCAATATAATCGGATAAGAATTTTTTAATAAATCAGCTGCAATCAATTTACTAAAATATATTTTTCTTACCATAAGAGTTGAATATTTCAAGAAAAAATAAATAAACCCTAAAGCTAAAACTATACTATCAAATAGAATAGCCCATGCAAAAGCTACGAGTGGGGCATCAATCAAAATGAGTATAATTTTTACTATACTACTTGCAAAAAGAGAGATAATATTAGAAAACACTATATATTTCGATAAAACTTTTGATTGAAAATACATATCGACAACATTAAATGCTTGAAATATAGTAGCACTAGCTATAATAAACACTAATAAATTTGTATATCTATCATTCGAAGTAAAATAGGTAGCAATTGCCAAAACCAATAGCGTCAAAATAGCACCCATGAGCTTAAGATAAAAAGCGGTACCTATTAGCTCGGTTGCTTTGCTTTCATCTTTTACTATCTCTCGCACCACTATACTATCAAGTCCAAGTGTAGCAATAGTAGTAAAAAGTCCTACAAAACTTTGAGCGTATGAAAAAAGCCCAAATCTTTCAGGTCCTAAATATCTAGCCACCCAAATACCCACAAAAAGTCCAACAAACATACGGAGTATTTTTTCAAAAAAAATCCATGAGGTATTTTTAAAATACTTCATAAAGCCTTGATGATTTTTTAATAATATTATTTTATCTATCATTTATTTTCAAATACCACTCATAAAGTGTCTTTATCCCGTCTTCAAGCTCTACTTTATGACTCCAGCCAAGAGAGTGGAGCTTAGATGGGTCAGTTAGTTTTAGCATCGTTCCATCAGGCTTGTTATCATTAAAATATAGCTCACCTTTAAAGCCAACTATGTTTTTAACCAAATTTGCTAGCTCTTTTATAGAGATATCTTTGCCAGTTCCTATATTTATATGCGTATTTCTTATCTCTTTGCTATTTTTGTCATAAGTATCTTTAAAGTCTCTATTTTTCAGTAAAAATACACAAGCATCGGCCATATCTTCTGAGTGTAGAAACTCTCGCCTAGGCTCTCCTGTACCCCAAATTTCTACTCTATCTTTTGAAATACCAAATTTACCAAGATAAGCCATAGCTTCATTTATATCTTTTGCTTTTAGATCTTTTACCACTGCGTCAAATTTTTCTTCGCTTAAAAGCTTTGCTAAGTGTATCTTTCTTATAAGTGCTGGCAACACATGCGAGGTTTCTAGATCAAAGTTATCATTTGGACCATATAAATTTGTAGGCATAACAGATATAAAATTTGTACCATACTGCAGATTATAGCTCTCACACATCTTCATGCCAGCTATTTTAGCGATCGCATATGGCTCATTTGTATATTCAAGTGGAGATGTCAAAAGCACATCTTCGCTCATTGGCTGTGGAGCATTTTTAGGATATATACAAGTACTTCCCAGAAATAGTAGTTTTTTTACCTTATGCACATAGCTTTGGTGGATCACATTATTTTGAATTTGTAAATTTTCATAGATAAAGTCAGCTCTATAGGTACTATTTGCCACTATTCCACCAACCTTTGCAGCAGCTAGCACCACGTACTCGGGCTTTTCTTTTTCAAAAAACTCACAAACTACCTTTTGATCCATTAGATCAAGCTCGCTATGAGTTCTTGTGATTATATTTTCATAGCCCTTTGATTTTAAATTTCTCACTATAGCAGAGCCTACTAGTCCTTTATGTCCTGCTACATAAATTTTGCTATTTTTATCCATTTTTTACTCAAAATAGCTCATTATCTCATATCCACCATATTTTAGATAGACATCTTTTGCCATGAGCTTTAAGTCCGACTTCATCATATCGTTTACTAGGTCTTGAAGGTTAAATTCTCTTTTCCAGCCTAGTTTTTTCTCTGCTTTACTAGGATCTCCAAGCAGTAAGTCAACCTCTGTTGGCCTAAAATATCTTGGATCTACGCAAACCACAGTTTGTCCGATACTTAAATGTAATATATCTAAATTTAACTCTTTTGCTTTTTCAAAATTTAGTGAGTCCACGACTCCTACCTCATCTACACCAGCCCCTTCAAATCTCAAATTTATGCCAGCATAAGCAAATGCAAATTTTACAAAATCTCTAACCGCTGTTGTTTGTCCAGTTGCTATCACCCAGTCTTCTGGCTCTGGGGCTTGTAGTATCATCCACATCATCTTTACATAATCTTTTGCATGACCCCAGTCTCTTTTGGCGTCTAAATTTCCAAGGTAAAGCTTGTCTTGAAGCCCAAGCGCTATCTTACTAGCTGCCCTTGTGATCTTTCTAGTTACAAATGTCTCACCTCTAACTGGTGATTCGTGATTAAATAATATGCCATTACAAGCAAAAATGCCATAAGCCTCTCTATAATTAACCGTTATCCAGTACGCATACATCTTTGCGACCGCATAAGGACTTCTTGGATAAAATGGAGTCGTTTCGCTTTGCGGTGTCTCTTGCACTTTTCCGTAAAGCTCAGATGTAGAGGCTTGATAAATTTTAGTCTTTTTCTCAAGCCCTAATATCCTTATAGCTTCAAGCAATCTAAGAGTGCCTGTGCCATCAGCATTTGCGACATATTCTGGGGTTTCAAAGCTAACATGCACGTGGCTCATGGCAGCTAGGTTGTAAATTTCATCTGGCTGTACTTCTTGGATGATCCTTGTTAAGTTCATAGAGTCTGTCATATCGCCATAGTGCAAGAAAAAATTTCTATTATCAACATGAGGATCTTGGTAAAGATGATCTATCCTATCTGTATTAAAAAGACTCGTTCGCCTTTTTACACCATGGACTATATAGCCCTTTTTTAGTAAAAATTCCGCTAAATACGATCCATCTTGACCAGTTATACCAGTTATTAACGCTACTTTTTTATCCATAAATCACCTTTTAAAATCATCATCTAGGCGAATTATATCATCTTCACCTGTATATTCACCGACCTGAGCTTCTATTAAAACCACAGGAATTTTTCCTTCATTAGACAGCCTATGAATTTCACCCATTTTTATATAGATAGACTCATTAGGACAAACGAGTCTAGTTGTCTCACCTATCGTAACGGTAGCGCTACCTGATAACACTATCCAATGCTCATTTCTATGAAAATGCTTTTGCAAAGATAGTCTTTTGCCAGGTTTTACCTCTATTATCTTTATCTTATAACCATCTTGATTTTCAAGGACAGTGTAGTTTCCCCATGGTCTGTTCGTAGTAAGATGAGTATTACAAAGCTCAGAGCTCTCCTCTTTTAAAATTTCCACCACATTTTTTACTTTTTGGCTAGAGGATTTTTTAGATATTAAAAGAGCATCTTTTGTATCAACTATAGTTAGATCATCAACATCTATCAAAGCTATTTTTTTACCACTAGATAGGACTAGATTATTGTGAGAATTTATCTGCACCAGATCGCTATTTATTGTGTTTCCATTGATATCTTTTTGTAGCTGCTCATCCAAACTATCAAAACTTCCAAGATCACTCCAAGATGCATCTAGGGCTACCATTTTTACGATATCAGACTTTTCCATCACAGCATAATCTATGCTATTTTGCGGAATATTTTGCATGTCAATAACATCTATCTTGATATCAATTTCGTCTTTTTTTGCGTTATCAAAAGCTAATTTACATGCTTCAAGTATCTCAGGAGCAAAAGTTTTCATCTGATCCAAGAAAACGCCTGCCTTAAAGACAAACATACCTGAATTCCAGTAGAAATTTTGATCTTTTAGAAATTTCAATGCCCTTTCATAGTCTGGCTTTTCATAAAAAGCCTTTACATCACCATTATAGCTTTCTATATATCCAAATCCCGTCTCAGGCGACCTTGACTTTATGCCAAAAGTAACTAAGAAATTTTGCTCTGCCAGCTCTTTTGCAGCTTTTACGCTTGTGTGGTATGCTTTAATCTCTTTTATCAAATGATCCGATGGCGTTACTAAAACCACTTCATTTGGATCAAGTGCTAGACAAGCCAATGTGATCGCTGGTGCAGTATTTCTACCGACTGGCTCGAGAAGATATTTGAAATTTGTGATATTTAAATTCTCTATCTGATCTATCGCCAAGTAGTAATGATCAATATTTGTAATCACAAATGTATTGTCACAAATTTCACTATTTCGTAGTGCAGTTAGCTGAAAAAGTGACCTATTGTCAAATAATTTAATAAATTGTTTTGGCATTAAAGTCCTGCTAATAGGCCACAACCTCGTACCAGAACCACCACATAATAATATATTTGTCATAAATTTTATCTACTTTAAAATGAGCTTAAAAATCTTATATAATTAAAGCTAAAAAAGACTAAGAACTTACTAAAACCATATAAAATATAAGTTTTGATAGCTTTTAAACTATCAAAACACCTCTCTCATCTTATGCGTTAGCTCTAGGCTCGCTTCTATCTCGGCTCTTTTTGCCATTACACTTTCAACATTGACACCGATATTTATACCAAGCTTTTTAGTAAATTCATAAAGCTCTGCAAAATTTTCAAGGCAAATTTGCGATGCCGTGGCTAAAAAATTATCACTCTCAAGCATCCTTTTTTCACTCTTTTCATCAACGCTTATTCCAAGCCACTTGATAAACTCTAGCGTTTTTGGCGTGCCACAAGTGGTAAATGTCAAAATAATAGGCAAATTTAACCCACTTCTTGCCACACTTGTTAGTAAATTTTTAGCCAAATTTACATCAAAAACCGCCTGTGAGATGAAAAATTTTGCTCCCATTTTGGCCTTTTGGCTCATCCTTTGCTCTTCATCACCCTTTTTAGCGTGCCTCTCAGCTATGCAAACACCACCCACTACAAGCTCTTTAAACTCGTCTCTAGCGATCTTATAAGCACGCTCTAAGCTCATTTTAGACTCTACTTTACCAGAAGCAACGCCAACAAAGACATTTATATCGCTACTACTTTTGGCTAAATTTGCTCTAAATTCGCTCTCATTATATTTATTTGCGACTCTATAAAAGATACTTGGTGTTTTTAAATTTAGATATTTTGAATAGTAAATTTCAGGGCTTAATGTATCGCTAAATTCAAAAGTTCGCTCGCTTTTTATGCGGCTACTTTCATCTTGGATCTCGTAAAGCACCAAGCCATCAGCCTGCACATCTGTAATCCTCTTGTCCCATTTTGCAGCGATCTCTTTAAGCTTCACCTCGTCAAATTCAGCCTTTGGAGGCGTTAGGCCATAAAGCACTATGCCACTTTCATTGTTTATGATCTTATCTTTTAACATTTTCTAACTTTTTTTGAAATTTAAACGGAGTTTAGCGCCTAGGCTAGCTAGACGCTAAAATTTGGATTATAGACCTCTTACGATCTTGACAGCTTCTACCATGTTTTTAAGGCTTGGCTCGACCTCTTCCCATTTTCTAGTTTTTAGGCCACAATCTGGGTTGATCCAGAGTTGCTCTTTTGGCAAGACTTCAAGTAGAGCTTTGATCTGAGCGACGATCTCCTCGACACTTGGCACACGTGGGCTGTGGATGTCGTAAACGCCAGGTCCGACCTCTTGTTTGTAGCCAACGGCTTTGAAAATTTTAAGTAGTTCGTTGCCGCTTCTCGCAGTTTCGATACTGATAACATCAGCGTCCATTGCCTCGATGGTCTTAATAATATCGTTAAATTCAGAGTAGCACATATGCGTATGGATCTGAGTTTTTGCTTCAGCCGAGCTTACTGAAAGCTTGAAGCAATCAACCGCAAATTTCTCATAAGCTGGGATATTTTCAGCTCTTAGCGGATAGCCCTCTTTAAACGCCGCTTCATCGACTTGGATCACTCTGATGCCCGCATTTTGAAGGTCTGCGATCTCGTCATAGATACAAAGTGCAAGCTGTTTTGCCACCTCACTTCTTGGCAAGTCATCACGCACAAAGCTCCAGTTTAGCATAGTCACAGGACCTGTTAGCATACCCTTCATTACGTGTTTTGTGATACTTTGAGCGTATTTCATCCACTTAACAGTCATCGGCTCTGGGCGGCTTACGTCACCAAAGAGAAGTGGTGGTTTGACGCAGCGGCTGCCGTAGCTTTGTACCCAGCCATTTTGGCTAAATGCATATCCGCTGATCTGCTCGCCAAAGTACTCAACCATGTCGTTTCTCTCTGGCTCGCCGTGTACTAGCACGTCTAGGCCGATATCCTCTTGAAATTTCACGCAGTGATCGATATATTTTTTGATGCCAGCTTCATAAGCAGCTGCGTCGATCTCGCCTTTTTTGAAATTTTGGCGAAGTACACGAAGATCAACCGTTTGAGGGAAGCTACCTATCGTTGTTGTTGGTAAGATGCCGTATTTTAGCGTTTCACGTTGAATTTTGATGCGGTCTTCAAATTTCTCATCACGCTCAAATTTGCTTAAATTTTTAACGCGGTTTTGAACGCTTTCAGAGTGGATGAGCTTTGAAGTAGCGCGAGTTTTAACGGCATTTTTGTTCTCTTCGTAAATTTTTGTTTCGCTCTCATCAAGCTTCTCACCATTTGCTAGTTTTGTGATGATCTTGATCTCATCAAGCTTCTCAACCGCAAAGCTTAGCCAGCTTTTGATCTCTTTGTTTAAATTCTCTTCATATTTTAGAGTGTATGGTACGTGAAGAAGCGAGCACGAAGTGCCGATGTAAAAGTCTTTGCCGCCTATTTTCTCTGAAATTTCACAAACAAGTTTTACTTTCTCATCGATGTTGCTTTTCCAGATATTTCTGCCGTCGATCACGCCAGCAAATAGCGTCAAATGGCTGTTTTTGATAGTCTCAAGTGCTTCGAAATTTCTCTTACCGTGGATGAAGTCAAGTGCGATGCCGTAAATTTTAGTTTTAGCCACTTCGCTAACTGCTTTAATCGCATGCTCAAAATATGTCGCAAATACGATCTTAACGTTGCTAGCTACGCTTGTTAGCTCGTTATAGACCTTTGTGATAAGTGGCAAAAGATCGCTTTCGTTTTTGTCTGTTACAAAGATCGGCTCGTCAAACTGCACTAAAATTTCATCATCAAGCTTAGAAATTTGCTCAAGTAACTTTTTGTACTCGCTTACAAGCGCGTCAAGATGCTTAAATGGGCAGCTACCGTCAGTCGTCTTTGAAAGGGCCAAAAATGTGATAGGGCCGATCAAATTTACCTTGCCTTTTACGCCGTTAGCCTTCGCCTCTTTGTATTCATTTAAAATTTTGTCTGCTTTTAGGCTAAATTTACTCTCGCTGCTAAGCTCTGGCACGATGTAGTGGTAGTTTGTGTTAAACCACTTTGTCATCTCCATCGCAACGCCACTTTTGTTGCCTCTTGAGCAAGCGAAATATTGCTCCAAGCCGCTTAAATTTGCAAATCTTGGAGGCGTAGCACCAAAAGCGATGATGTTATCAAGCATTAGATCGTAAAATGAAAAATCATTGACGCTGATAGCCGAGATGCCAGCGTCTTGTTGATATTTCCAGTGTCTTTGGCGAAGCGATTTTGCAGTCTCTTGTAAATTTTCTTCACTAAAGCCCTCTTTACCAGCCCAAAAGCCCTCTAATGCACGCTTTAACTCTCTTTTTTCTCCGATTCTTGGAAAACCTAAAACATAACTTTTTATCATTTTTATCCTTTATAAATTTCTAATTTTTTAAATTAAATCTGTACCCTGCACAGCAACCTTGAATATTTTTATGCAGGTACAAGGGGTCAGAATTACGAAACCGCCCCCTTATCCCTGCGACCCAAACCCCCAGCATGTTCAATGTTGTTGTGCTGCGCACAAGTCTGGGTCACCCAAAACACGGCGGATGACACCCGCTTCTTCTTAAACTAAAGTAAAATTTATAAAAAGCTCTACTAAAAAGATCCTTGCCAAATTTTAAACACTGCTTAGCTTTGCTATTAAAAATGCAGTTACAATGCAGCGGACCTGCTAGCAAAAAGGGATTTATTTCAATATAAAAAAATGTGAAATTGTTTAAAAATTTGCGTGATTTTTGAAAATCGCTGATATGTTTTTTGCCGAGATTAATGAGCTTTATGCATGGGACAAGGCATCAGCGTTTTTCCTTTGAGATAAATTTTGTCCGGCATTATAAACGCTCTTTGCCAAATTTTTGTTTAAAGTTTGGGCGCTACTAAATTTCACGCCCAGATTTTTTTAGTCTTTTTTACCTTTATTTAGGGATTTTAGCTTAGCATCCATATCAGCTGTGAGCATCGTAAAGACCTTATTTGTAAGCTGCTGAGTTAGATCTTTAGCCTCTTGCATAGTCTTTTGGCTAAATTCGTTTAAGAGTTTGTCTGCTTTTTTCTTATCTTTTTTGTAAAGCTTCATGTACTCATCTTCAAATTTAGCCTGTTTTACCGCCAACTCCTTTTCAAATTTAGCGTAGGCCTCTTTAACCACTGGCGAATACTTCTCATAATCAGTCATCACAAGGGTTTGAAGCTTTCTATAAACCCAGTATATTGAGGTGTCATCAGCGTCGTATGAGCCATCTGAGTAGCCTTTTATAAAGCCATCAAGTCCCTCGTAATACGGCAAATAAACACTAAGATCAGCCATGCCAAGAGCTACATATGTCACGCGGCCGATCTCTTTTGGTAGCCAAGGGCGTACCTGCATGACGTGAGACTCGTATGTTCTAAAGACGCTTATGGCGCGGTAGATGTTTTTCTTATCTTCGTCTTTGCTAGCGTAGTTATCAAACGCAGTGCCGTTGTAGTGGGCTCTCATCGCAGCTTTTAGGTCTTCAACACTTATTTTTTTCTCTGGTTTTAAAAATACAGGAAATTTCTGACCATCGGCGAAGTCTTGTTTTAGACTTGGGTTAAACATGCTTTGTACCCAGCAAACGCGTGGGTAGTTGTAAGTCACATCTCTCTCATCATCCCTTGTATAGGCCTTTGTGAAGTTAAATTCGCCATCTTTTGCAGGGTCATAAGTCTTGTTATCGATCGCAAATTTAATGACGTCTTTTGCTCCCATGAAATTTGGATCATTCTCTTTATAAGCGTGAAGTCTGCCTTGGTTTGCAGTGACGAAGTACTCATCTGGAGCGATCTTTGTAGCGATCCACTTATGGCCTGTACCAGTCTCAAAGTACCAAAGCTCGTTTGCATCGATAAATACCACACCAAAGCCCTCTCCAGCGCCATTAGTCTCGACTATCTCGCCAAGGAGCTTAACACCCTCTTTTGCACTCTTCATACGTGGCAAAAGCACGTCTGGGATGTCATCCTCGGTGATGCCGCTCTCTTCGTTATATGGGTCGATCTTTAAAAGCTCGTCTTTTGCGTAAATAGTCTCAGTGCCGCTTAGCCCAACGCCAGCTTCATTGTAGCCGACCGCTCCATGAAGCTTTGTGTGCGAGTTTGCGATGGTTGTGTATCTCATACCATCTTTTGGAAGCGGATATGTAAAGTCATTTGCGCCGTCATGGGCTTTTGAGCTATGCATACCAGTTTGATTCTTTTTTGCTGGATGGATCAAAAAGACTTGTGCCTTTACAGCCTTGCTGTCTGCACTCCTGGCAACCAGCATGGAACCGTCATTTGAAGCTTTATCTCCTACTAAAATGGTAGTGCATGCCAAGCTACTTGTGCCTAAAATCGCACTCATAGCAACAATTGATGCAAGAATTTTGCCTTTCATTCTTTACTCCTTTAGTGAAATAAAATTTCTTTATGTAATTATATGCAATTTTTAATAATTTAATTATAAATTTTAAAATTCTTTTAAGTTTAATGTAAATTTATTGCAAATTTTGTCTAAGTGAAATTTAAATTTTCTAAAGGATTTTTCGCTATAATCCAAAACTTACGCAATTGCGTATAAAATTTTAAAAAGGATTAGCATGCCAAAGATGAAAACCGTTCGCGGTGCTGCTAAGCGCTTTAAAGTAGGTAAAAATAAGATAAAAAGAGGCTCTGCTTTTAGAAGCCATATCTTAACAAAAAAACCTAGTAAGCGTATGAGAGACCTTCGTGGCCCACACTACGTGGATAGCACAAATGTCTCAGCCGTTCGCAAAATGCTCGGCGTATAAGCAGCGTAGATTTAAGTTTTTGACAAAAAAGTCATTCAAACTCCCCCAAATTTAGGGGCAAGACTCACTTCGTGAGCGCCAATTTGTAAAAGGATAAATATGGCAAGAGTAAAAACAGGCGTAGTTAGAAGAAGACGCCATAAGAAAGTTTTAAAGCTAGCACGTGGCTTTTTTAGTGCTAGACACAAACACTTTAGAAAAGCTAAAGAGCAACTAGAGAGAAGTTTAGTTTACGCATACCGCGACAGACGCCAGAAAAAACGTGATTTCAGACGTTTATGGATTGTTCGTATCAATGCAGCTTGCAGACTAAACGACATTAGCTATTCAAGATTTATCAACGGCTTAAACAAAGCTAAGATCGAACTTGATAGAAAAATTTTAGCTGATCTAGCTATGAATGACGCGAAGGCATTTGCGGCACTTGCAAAACAAGCAAAAGATGCTTTAAAATAACACCTTTTCTCCGCTTCGGCGGAGATCTTCTTTTTTTTAAATTTCTATTCAAATTTTTATTAAAATCTATTTTTTTGAGTTTTTAATTAGTTATTTTGTATTCAAATTTTAAATTAATGCCACTATAAAATTTTACTTCATCAGCTAGGTGCAAATTTAGTAATATAAATTTGAAAAATTTGCTTACCATAACTAGCTAAGAGTAGACCTTAAAACTCGTTCTAAAAGCTAAATTTCAATACTCGTATCAAAACAGTGTTTCACCGCTCCACTAAATAAAATTTTATCATTTTCTAGCCTAAGTCCAAGCTCCTCGTCACTTTTTGGATAGACTTTTAGGCATTGCGCTGCGTTTAAATTTAAAGTAGCGCCGTAAAAGCAAGCCGCCATGCCAGTTCCACAAGCTAGCGTCTCGTCCTCCACACCCCTTTCGTAGGTTCTAACCTTTAAAACTCCACCCTCAAATTTGGCTAAATTTACATTTGCATTGTATTTTTGACGAAGTACCCTGCACTCTTTGATGTCAAATTCATCTAAATTTTGTGTGAAATTTACAAGATGAGGCACACCTGTGTCGTAAAAATACCAAGTTTTGCCGCCTTCATTTAGTGGCTCGCTTAAAATTTTTGGACTTGTTAGCACGACCTCGACGCACTCGTCTTTCACGCTTGCCATCACCTCGCCACTGCCAGTTAGCAAGACAAATTCGTTTGAACTAACAAGACCGTTTAGATAGGCATATCTAGCAGCCGCGCGCGAGCCATTGCCACACATCGCAGCGTAGCTTCCATCGCTGTTGTAAAACTCCCATTTCACGCCCTTTTCGTAAGGCAAAAGTACTATTAGCCCATCAGCTCCCACGCCGTTTGTTCGGCTGCAAATTTGCCTTGCTAGCTCACTTCTATCTTTGCTCAAAAATGTATGAAATATGACAAAATCATTGCCGCTAGCGTTGTACTTTGAAACTTGCATTATTTTTCCTTTAAAATTGCTCTATTTTCTGCCAAATTTATATAAACTCAGCCACAAATTTGCCTTAGAAATTTCTCTAGTTCTTTCTCTAAATTTTCTTTATCGCCACTATTATCTATTATAAAATTTGCTTTTTTTCGCTTTTGCTCGATATCCATCTGAAGCTCCACTCTTACTTTTGCTTCTTCTAATTTTAGACCGTTTCGGTTCATTAAGCGGCTTAGCAAAAGCTCTTTTGGCGCGTAGATCACGGCTACATTTTTAAACTCATCGTAGCGATCCTCTTTTTCAAAAAACAAAGGGATATCGACAAAATAAACCTGCCCCAAGCACTCAAGCTTTACAGCGCAAGACAAAATTTCTTCCTTTATCTTTGGATGTAAAATTTGCTCTAAATTTTTAAGTTTTTTTGGCTCGTTAAAGACGGTGTCACCTAATTTTTTGCGATCTATCTTGCCAGCCTCATCTAAAATTTGCTCGCCAAAAGCTTCTACTATCTCACATTTGCAAATTTCAAGCTGCTCGTGCGCGATGAGGTCCGCATCAATCACGCTAAAGCCTCGTTCTTTTAGCAAATTTATAGCTGTGCTTTTACCGCTAGCAATAGAGCCTGTAAAGACATAAGCGTTTGGAAATTTCTGCAAACTCGCTCCATTTTTGAAAATTGATGACAATTTTAGCAACTTTTGGCTAAAGTTTTAAAAAATTACAAAAAAGGGCAAAGATGATAAGCTATAAAGATGCTGGAGTGGATATAGATGCTGGAAATAGCTTTGTTGAGGCGATAAAGCCTTTCGTAAAATCTACACAAACACCAAACGTCATAGGTGGCATTGGGTCATTTTCAGGAGCGGTCAGACTACCAAGTGGATATAAAAATCCTGCCATTTTAGGTGCAACTGATGGCGTTGGCACAAAGCTTCGCCTAGCTATCGATGCTAAGAAATTTGACGGTGTGGGCGAGGATCTAGTCGCAATGTGCGTAAATGATCTCATCTGCAACTTCGCTACACCACTCTTTTTCCTCGACTACTACGCAACAGCAAAGCTTGAGATAGAGAGTGCCAAAGAGGTAGTAAAAAGCATCGCAAATGGTTGCAAAAAGGCTCAATGCGCGCTAATAGGCGGTGAGACAGCCGAGATGCCATCGATGTATGAAAAGGGTGATTTTGACCTTGCTGGATTTGCCGTTGGTATTGCCGAGGCTGATGAGATCGACAGAAGCAAATTTGTAAAATCTGGTGATGTTTTAGTTGCACTTCCAAGCAGTGGTCTACACTCAAATGGCTTCTCTCTTGCAAGAAAAGTGGTAAGCGAGCTTGGACTAAAATTTGATGAAAAAGTAGGCGATAAAAAGCTCATCGACGTGCTTCTTGAGCCAACAAGAATTTATGTGAGCGACTTTTTAAGTTTAAAAGATAAGATCACAGCAATGGCTCACATCACTGGTGGTGGCATAGTTGAGAACTTGCCTCGCGTCTTCCCTGCTGGACTTGGTGCGAAGGTTCAAAAAAACGCTATAAAAACGCCTGAAATTTTTAAAATCATCGCTCAAAAAGTAGAAGAAAGTGAGATGATGAGGACTTTTAACATGGGCGTTGGCATGATATTAGTTGTGCCAAAAGAAAATGTTGATACCGTCCTAGCTAGTAGCGATGGCTACGTGATCGGTGAAGTAGTAAATGGTAAAGGCGTAGAGCTAGTTTAATGCAAGAAAATAGCAAAAAACGCCTGCTAAAGACCGAAAATAAGAGCTTTTTTGATCTTAGTATTTATGAATATATAGGCTGTTTTGGTGTACTAGAAAGCGATATCAAAAAACTTGATCTCTATAGTCACTGGTGCAAGGTCTCACGTGCCTCTACTATGCTCTGCGTCACGCATGATAGCGGCGAGAGTGACAACCTAGTCTATCTATATGACTGGGAGAAATTTAGCCGTATCTACATAAATACAGGAAATTGAGTTGGCAAAACAAAAGGCAAAAATCGCATCTGTTTGGGCTAGAGCGAAGGCCTTTATCATCGATCTTTTTATCATCGGTATGCCGATATTTTATGCGACAACATATCTTGTGCTTGATGGTAAAGAGGCATTTTTGCATAACCAAATTGCTATTTTTGGTGCAAATAGCCTGATCTCACTTATAATGTGCCTTTTTTTTAGCATAAAAGCACAAACTCCAGGCTATAAAGCACAAGAAATTTATCTGATAAACCTAAAAACTGGCAGAAAACTAAGCTTTTTTCACACCATCTTGCGCCAAATTTGCTTTGCTTTTGCTGGCTTTAGCATAGTTGGACTTTGCCTTTGTTTTTTTAGAAAAGATAAACTAAATCTGCACGACATCATCACTCACTCAGCTGCCGTGCAAAGATCAGAGGGGTAAATTTTTACTTAGCTCCATGCCAAAGTAGGCGGTTTTTGCCAAGCTTTGTATCAATGCTCTCTTTTATAATAGAGCAAATATACTCTTTTGAAAGTTGTATAGACTCCTCTAAGCTCTTGCCCTTTGCTAAAAAGCAAGCAAGTGCAGTTGAAAAGCTACAACCAGTCCCACTCATTACAAGCGGATTAACAAGTGGGGTTTTAAAATTCCTTAGTGAGCCATCTTTTTTATAAAGTGTGTCTATACTGCTATCTTCACTGATATGTTTCTTTACGATGACGTCACAAGGCAAATCTTTATAATCATCACCAAAAAGCACATTTGCCTCATCTAAATTTGGAGTAGTTACTGTAGCTAAGCTCATTAGCTCTTTTAGTTTTGCCACCGCACTATCTTTTATAAGCTTGTGTCCGCTTTTTGAGACGCAAACTGGATCAAGCACTACTTTGGTATTTTGAGCTAGTAAAAACTCACGCACCACCTCCATGATCTCTTCACTAAATAGCATGCCAATTTTTATCGCATCAAAACTAAATTCTTCCGCGAGCGTATTTAGCTGATCTTTGACAAAACTAGGCTCTAAACAAACTACACTCTTTACAGCATCCGTAGTCTCAGCGACCAAAGAGGTTACTGCTGTTGCACTATAACAATTAAGCCTAGCACATGTTTTTATATCTGCTTGAAGCCCAGCTGTGCCACTATTACAAGAGCCTGCGATGATTAGAATTTTTTTCATCGTTTTCCTTTGAAATTTTTGGCTTATTATAGAGGATATTAGATAAATTTGAGTTTTTTAAAACAGAAGAAATTTGAGCAAAAAGCTCAAATTTATGAAAGTTTATTTAAGTCGTTATCGATATCTATATATATCGTAGTTGCATTAAGATTTGTATGCTCAAAGCTAGGATCTATATGCTTATCGCTCTCTTTATGTTCATTCATTTTAGTTAAAAGATCATCTTCTCTTAATCCATGCTCATTTGCTAAATTTGGATCTATTTCATTAAAACTAATATTTACGCTAGCCTCATCATTTGGCTCTTCTTGCTCTAAATTGGTTGCGCTAAGAATATCATCTACTTTTTCATTTATATGATCTAAAATCGATACATAATCATTGCCAAGAAGTGCTTTAAACAATGCGTCAGTATCTATGCTAGACTCACCAATATCATCGCTTACTACGCTACTATCTAGCCAAAGAGTATCATATCCGTTTATTGATATATCTTGTCCATCATTTGCAGTGATTGTGATGCTTGAGCTTTCACTCTCGCCCTTTATAGCCTCTCCGATATATACTTTATCATTTACGTCTAAAACTCTTACATGATCATTTTGGTCTATCGCTATAACATCAGATGAAACGCTTTTAACTATACCAGCTACTGCTGCCATCTTTATTCCTTATTTTTATTTGTCGGTATTTTAGTATATTTAATTACTTTTGTATATTGTACTATGGTACAAGGTGGCGATAATTCTAAATCATTCAGATTTTGTGATTAAAATATATCCACTCTCGCTGATATTTTTAAATTTCACACCAAGCTCACGCTTTAGACGAAGTATCACATTTTGGATAGCCGCCTTGCTAACATCGCTTTCATAGACAAATTCTTCTATCATCTCATAAGTAACTAGCTTATTTAGATTATAAGCAAAGAGCCAAAATATCTTATTTTGTAAAAAGCTAAGATAAATTTCAATACCGTTTTTATAAATTTTCTCTCTTTTTAAATTTATACTCACCTCATCGCTTAAATAAACTAGCTTTTCATCTCGTTCAAAACTTAAACTAATAAGCATTGCTCTAAGATCTTTCATATCAATAGGCTTTTTTAAAAAGAGCATCGCCCCTTCCTCCATGCTTTTTATCAAATTTTCATCGCTATCATAAGAGGTAAAGACGATAAATTTTTGGTGCGGTTTTGTACGCTTCATCTCATTCATCATCTCAAAGCCATTAAGCACTGGCATGTGAATATCACTCATCACAATATCAAAGCCTTGCTTTTTAAATTTCTCCACGCCATCTTGTCCATTGCAAGCACCAATTACCTGTTCGCAATAAGGCTTAAGCCCACTAATAATAAGCTCTCTTGCCATATCGTCATCTTCGACTACCAAAACGGACGTCTTTTTTAAAATTTCTAAGACTTCTTGCATTTTAGTCCTTTAAATTTATATCAAAACTTAGCTCAAACACCGTTGGCTTTGCGTTATTTACGAGTCTTACGTCACCATTTAGCTTTTCTTGTGCTAGCTTTTTAGCAAAATAAAGTCCTATACCATTTCCTTGCTTTTTGGTGGTATTTAGCCAAGTAAAAATTTTCTCACTCATTTGCTCGCTTACGCCATTTCCATTGTCATAAACTCCGATGTAGCACTTATCTTCAAAGCTTCTAAATTTTATTTCGATGATACGTTTTAGTGGCTCATCTTTGTAGCTTTCGACAAGTGAGTCTTTTGCGTTGTGTATTAGGATTAGTAAAATTTGTTGGATTATATTTTCTATCTGACGAACTTTTTGCTCGTTAAAGCCGCTAAATTTTACACTAACATTTGCACGGCTTAGCTCTGTGTGCATAAGAGTTATTAGATTTTTAATGCTTGTTTGCACCTCAAATTCGCTCACATTTTCAGCGCTTTTGTAAAAATTTCTAAAAATTTCAATAGTACTTGAAAGAAGTTTGACTGAGCTTTGTCCTTTTTCAAGCAAATTTATTAGCTCCTCGTCGCTTAATTTACCTTCTTTTTTTAACATTATCGCCGAGCTTAGCATTAGTTTTAGCGAATTTACTGGCTGAATGAATTGATGATTGATACCACTTATTAGCTCGCCAGCCTCACTCATTTTGGCTCTATGAGTTAGTAAGGTTTCATACTCATCTTGTATCTTTTTTATCTTGTTATACATAAAATTATGAAGAATATTTGCCAAAAATGTGAGCGCAACGAAGGCAAAGAGCAAGCTTAGAGCATTTTTTAAAGCTTCTTTTGTTAAAGCTGAAATTTCCTCTTCATTATTTGTGCCAGCTCCTATGAACCAATTTATCGTTGGTATCTCAGCTACTTGGATTAAATTTTGTCCTATTTTTAAGCTTGTAATGTCTTCATCTTTTAAAAACAACTCTTTAAATTTCTCCTCGATCTCTTTTTTTAAAGCAAGATCAGGTATCGATGTTAAAATTTCACCGCTATGAGTCACTAAAAATGAGTAAGAATTTGGCGCAAGAGTAAAATTTTTAATGCTGTTAAAGATATTTTCTATACGCACGACGCCACAAAGTGCTGCTTTAAATTCCGCTTGTTTTGTGACTGGAACGCATAAATTTAGAGTTGAGCCTTTTAAAATTTTATGTTTTTGCATGAAATTTACACTTGGGGCATTTGTATTTTTTGTCTCCACATACCAGATAAGCCCTGCTCTTTCACTCTTTGGCATAACTTCTTCTAAAATTTTTTCTCCGTCTACAAAAATTTCTCCATCATCCCTTAAAAGCTGCATTAGATCAAATTCTTTCGCGTTTTGTTTAAAGAGCTTTATAAAGCCAGCTATCTTTTCATCGTCATCTACGATGCCTGCATTTTGTATAAATTTTGACGCACGAATGAGTGAATTTATCCGCTCATCAAGCCAAATTTGAAAGTTGTTTACGATATTTTTGCTAACTGCTATGTTATTTTTATCAGATAGCTCTATGATTTTCTCTTTGGCGTTGCTGTAAATATTTAGCCCAAGAAGTATCACAAAAAGGCTAGCAAGCAAGATAATGGCGTAGATTTTAATATTTTGTGATTTTAAATTAATACCCATACGCGCAGTATATCCTAAGTTAGCCCAAATTTGGGCTAACTAAATTCATTTTAAAAAGGATAAAAGCTTTGAAACGAGCATAAGTGCAAGCACTACAAAACAAACACCAAATCCAAGTAGCGTACAATCAGCCATCGACATAAAT
Organism: Campylobacter concisus; assembly: GCF_002092845.1. Lineage (GTDB taxonomy): Bacteria > Campylobacterota > Campylobacteria > Campylobacterales > Campylobacteraceae > Campylobacter_A > Campylobacter_A concisus_AQ. Next base: position 5,856 of record NZ_LVXF01000034.1, on the reverse strand, counting down.
TTAGATGATGGCACAAGATACCAGCCGTCCGCATAAAGATCAACTATGCTCTTTTGCAAATCGCTTAGCACCGCTCCGTCAGGCACCATAGGGCTGTCATATCCGCAGTCGCCTGTTGGCATAAACCAGTCAGGCGCCCACTTTTCAAGTGGCAAACCAAACGGATAGTGCGGCTCAGTCGAGCAGCCCTGCACACCAAAAGGATCATCGCCATGCACTGCATCGTGAATTTTAGCTAGCTTTACGCTATACATTATGCCCTGCACCGCTCCCCAAAAGGCAAAGACGTAGCCAATTAGAGCAAAGAACAAATTTTTTGGGTTTATCATAGCGATCACGCCGCCAAGCGCCATACATAAAAATGCAAAACGTATATAGACGCACTGCTCGCAAGGAGGCATATAGGCGTAGTTTTGAAAGAGCGAATGCGCGATAACGACAAGCGCGACGCTTACAAAGACTAAGATCGCCCAAGAGATGCGTGAGTCTTGAAATTTAGCCATTTTTTTAAAAAAGCTCATGTGGCGCCTTATTTTTTAAGAAGCTCTTCGATGAGTGCTGCCATGCCGTCAAGCGAGCTGATTGATTTTGTCATGATGAGATATTTGCCATTTACGACAAATGCTGGTACGCCTTGAATTTTAGCCACGTCATAGCTTTCATCCCACTTTTTAAGTAGCTCAGTCACTTTTGGATTAGCTAGCTCTTTTTCGTAGTCTGCTTTACTAACGCCAGCAGCATCAAGTCCAGTCTTTAAAAAGCCCTCAGCGTCTTTGCCATCACCCCAGCGCTCTTTTTTGTCGTGATAAGCTTTGTAGTAGGCAAATTTAGCCTTTTTAAATAGCGAATTTTCATCAAATAAGCTAATACCCTTTGCCTCGTCCATAACGATAAGCACGGCAAAAATCTTACTCGCAACCTCGCCATAATCGCCCTTTGTCTTTAGGTGAAATGGCTCGTATTTTAGTCCAGGAATTTTCTCGACCACCTTTGGAGTGACGCTCTTGTCGTACTTGTAACAAAATGGGCAAGCGTAGCTAAAAATTTTAACTAGCGTATTTTGTCCGACGCTTAGTGGCTTTTCAAGCTTGACGTAGTCCTCGCCCTCACTAAATGCACTAGCACTAATCGCTCCAGCCACCGCAACAGCAAAGATAGCCTTGCTAAATTTAGATAGAAAACTCATAACAATCTCCTTTAGATGATTTATTTTGAGTTATTCTACAACCAAGCTCAACCGCAAATTTAACGCTAGAATAAATTTTGGCTGAAATTTATAAGATATCGCATTGATTAAAAATTTAATTTTTACTAGAACTTATCTCATTTATTGCTGATAATGCGTTTAAAGCACTTGGATAGCCTATAAATGGTATAAGTGTCGTAACAACGCTTATTAGTTTAGCTCTATCATTGCCGATGCCAAAATTTGCCGCAATGTGTCCTAAAAGCTGTGGCTTTGCAAAACCAAGAGTTACAATATAAACAAAGGTTAAAAGCTCTCTAAGCTCCAGGCTAAGCACACCTCTTGCATAAAAGTCACCAAAGCAGTTCTGCGATAAAAATTCCATTATATGCCTTTGGTCATTTGGCGTTGAGGCGATAAATTTATCAACTGCTGGAAAGAGTTTTCTTTGTATCTCAAGGCCTCGTTCACCTCTACCTTCTCTTGATTTTTTAGGCATATTTTCGAGCTTTATGCAACGATCATTAAAAATCTCATAAGCTAAAAATATCTGATCTTCTACTCTGCCAAGCCCGGCATAAGGGACTGCTTGATATAAAATTTCTTTGATATCTCCTGCTGATATGCCTACGTTTAAAGCAGCTCTAACAAAGCTTTTAAATGAGCTTTTTGCGCCTCCACTCACGCAAAGAGAGGCGACGATAACCAAAAGCCTTGTTTGTTCGTCGATGTTTATCTTATCGCCGATATCACCTAAAAAATTTAAATAATCCTCTAGAAAATCGCTACTATCTGACTCAAGCTCACAACTTGAGTTAAACCAAGTTTCATAAATTTTCTTTGCGTTATTAGTTAATTTCATGAGGTCTGCTCCATTGTTTAGGGCAGATTATAAGTACTAAAGCGTAAATGCCAGCTTAAGCACTTTGATACGCCTATTTTTGCCCTCAAATTAAATATATTTTTAAATTTTAAGTTACTATAAAGCTTGTTGTGATTTTTATGTTATAAGGTTTTATTACAATTACAAAGGAGACAATTATTTTTTATTACTCCTTTTACCTGATTTAAGCCTTGGGTGTTCCAGGGCTTTACTAAATTTTATAAGTTCTATGGGTAGAATTTATAAAATTTATTTAAAGGAGATGTTATGAAAAATACTTTGAGTTGTCTTGCACTAGCTTCTGTGCTTTGTTCATCGGCCTTTGCCATAGGAGGTCCAAGTGGAGCCAAGCTTGACTATGCTATCACTGGGCAAATCGGCGAAGTAGTAGTAAATCCTTACGACACTGCTCCACTTACCGCAGTTATCAAAAATGGTGGCTACACACTAAGCAATGCCAAAGTAACCATCGTACCAAAACAAGGCGGTCAAGTAATAAGCTATAAAGTGGCTGACAAGCATCTTCGCACACATGGCGGTATTCCAGTTTTTGGCATGTATCCTGACTATCAAAATACAGTTGAAGTCGAATACGACAAGATTTACAAGGGCAAAAGCGAGCACGTAAAAGAGAGCTATAAAATTTACGCTCCAGCTATCTACCTAGAAAGCTCAGGCACACCAAATCAAAAGGGCGCGCTCTTTGATAAGATCGAGGTTACTAAGCCTGCGAGTGCTAAATTTGCAAACCGCCTCTACTACGTAAATAACTTCGTAAATAAAACAGGCAAGGGCACAAAAGTCGTTTGGAACAACCCAGCTGGCGGTGCGATCGAGTGGAACTACAGCCCAAATAACTTCATCCTTGATACAAAAGGCGAGGTTAGATGGTATCTTGAACCAAGTAAAATTTACGATCTAAAACAGCCATTTCACGCTGGCGTAATGATGGGCTTTAAGCAAAATGACGATGGTGCGATGACTTGGGGATATGGTCAAAGATACGCAAAATACGACATCATGGGTAGAGAAATTTTCAACCGTGAGCTACCAGCTAGCTACAACGACTTCTCTCACTCAATGGACGTAGCACAAAACGGACACTACTTCTTACGCGTGGCAAATGCTGATTATAAAAGAGCTGATGGCAAAAACGTAAGAACAGTGCGCGACGTGATCGTTGAGCTTGACCGCGATGGCAACGTAGTTGATGACTTTAGACTATATGAAATTCTTGATCCTTATCGCGACATCGTGCTAAAAACGCTTGATCAAGGCGCAGTTTGCTTAAATATAGACGCTAAAAAAGCAGGCCACACTGCAAGCACAGATGAGCTTCAGTCTATGGATACGCACGATAAATGGGGCGACATAGTTGGCGCTGGTCCCGGACGCAACTGGGCGCACGTAAATAGCGTGGATTATGACCCAAGCGATGATAGTATCATCATCTCAAGCCGCCACCAAGACGCAGTTATCAAGATCGGCCGTGATAAACAAGTAAAATGGATTATGGGTGCTCACAAGGGCTGGAGCGATAAATTTAAAGACAAACTCCTCCAGCCAGTTGATAGCAAAGGCAATAAAATAGTCTGCGAAGATGAGTACTCAAAATGCCCAGGATACGAGAGCGATAAAGGTGGCTTTGACTGGCAATGGACGCAACATACTGCATTTAGGATAGATAGCAAGTCTAAAAAAGGCGAAATTTATCTAAGCGTCTTTGATAACGGCGACACAAGGGGCATGGAGCAACCAGCCATCGCTGGCATGAAGTACTCTCGTGCGGTCGTTTATAAGATCGATGAGAACAAAAAGACCGTTGAGCAGATCTGGGAGTACGGCAAAGAGCGCGGCAAAGAGTGGTATAGCTCAGTTACTAGCCTTACGCAGTATCAAGATGACCTTGATAGTGTGATGGTCTATTCAGCTGTTGCTGGCATGCAGTTTGACATCGCAAAAGGTCGCCCAGTAGGACTTCCTAGTCCGCACATCGATGAGTTTGAGTGGGGCGCAAAAGAGCCTAGCATCGAGATAAAAATGACAAATACTATGGGCTATCAAGCATTTCCATTTAGCTTACAAAAAGCTTTCGAGAAATAATCTCTCTTTTCTCCCCTTTTTGCCAAGTGCAAGAAGGGGAGCCATTACTACAAATTTAATCTATCAATAATAGATAAAAATCTACATTCGCTCATAAATTTTAAAACTATAAAATTAGAAATTTATATTGTAAAGATATTATTTATTAAGGCGATAACATATAGTATTAGCACTTATATATAAAAATATATATTTAATATAAGGAGAAAAAATGACAAAATTTTTCATGGCTTTAGTGGTGCTGTTTGCAGGCATTTTACTTAATGCAGCTGAGTTTAGAGACGTCAAAGACGTCACTGGCGACGTCGTAAAGGTTCCCGCAAAAGTAGAAAAAATCGCCACGCTTTGGTATGCGAACAATCAAATCATATTAATGCTAGGCGGCGCAGACAAGATAGTAGCGACTACCGATCTAATCAAAAATAACAAATGGTTTGCGCACGTTTATCCTAGAATTTCAAGCATCCCAAACGGCGTAAACGGCAAAGATTTGTAGGTAGAAGAGCTAATTAAACTAAGCCCAGACATCGTTATAGCCGCCGATAAAAAGAACAAAGAAGAGCTAACCAAAAACGGCTTTACCGTACTTTATCCATCATTTACGAATCATGCGGATATGAAAAAAAGCGTATCTATAATGGCTGAGGTCATAGGCGGCGAAGCGCCGAAGATAGCTCAAAAATTTAATGAGTATTTTGACGGCAACCTTAAAAGAGTACAAAACGAAATAGGCAAGATCGCGCCATCATACAATAAACCAAAAGTACTTCACATAGCCGGCGGCAAAAATTTATTCAAGGTTGATGGCACAAATACAATCATAGACAAGTGGATAAGAGTCGCAGGCGGAGTAAATGCAGTACAAAAAGCTGGAAATATGCTTGAACTAAACGCAGAAGAGATCCCAAATATAAATCCAGATGTGATCATCATAGGTAGAGCCAAAGCTCCCGAAATTTTAAAAAAGATATATGAAAACCCTATCTACGCAGACATTAACGCTGTAAAAAATAAAAGAGTTTACGTAAATCCTACTGGCGTTTTTAGCTGGGATAGATACGGCGCCGAGGGAGCATTGCAAATTTTATGGGCGGCTAAGATATTACACCCTGAAATTTTTAAAGATATAGATATAGCAGCTGAGACAAAGAAATTTTATAAAGAGTTTTTACACTACGAGCTAAGCGATGATGAAGTAAATTACATCTTAAATGGCTTAGACCCAACTGGAAAATAATTTATCCTTACGGCGGTAAATTTATCTACATTTACCACCAAATTTTAATCCATTTTCAACTTTTATTTATCATCCAGACTTACTGATTTATATATACCAACTACTTAAACAACTAAAATTTTGTAGATCTGATGCTAGTTAAAAATATAAACAATTATAAAAATTTAATGATAAGAAAGAATATCCCAAAGGAATTTCCTTTGGGATTAAAAGTCTAGATATTAAAGTACGTGTATTTGGTCTTGAACTTCGATTGTAGTTGTACCACTAGTATAAGTAGTATAACCACCAGAACTAGCACCTTTAGTCCAACTACTTCCAAGAGTAAGCTCATCGTTACTATCACCATCTATTTTTAGCTTATTCTCATTACTATCACGTAATATATCTTGAACATTGCTAGCTGTAAGAGATAAGGTTGTCTTTTCTCCATTAGTCATATCTAGT
>NZ_LVXF01000033.1:0-667 GCF_002092845.1 Campylobacter concisus | reverse complement strand
CATCACAAACCACATGATAGCTATGTACAAAATATAAATACTCAAGCTCTTTTAGTCCTAAATTTAATGGGCTATTTTGCTTAAATTCCAAAGCGTTCCAACCAATGTGGGGTATTTTTAATGGTTTATCGAAATTAGCTTCATTAAATTTTACGACCTCACCAGCTATCAGTCCAAGCCCAGCATGTTCACCAAATTCAAAACCTTTTTCAAATAAAAGCTGCATGCCAAGACAAATACCAATAAAAGCTTTGCCGCTTTTTACGGCTTCTTTTACAGCTTCGTCCATGCCGTTATTTTTTAGCTTTGTCATCGCCTCACCAAAAGCTCCAACGCCTGGCAAAACGATGTGAGAGTACTCTTTTAAACTATTAGGCTCACTTACTAAAACGCACTCATGTCCAAGAAATTTAAAAGCATTTATCACGCTTTTGATATTGCCCGCACCATAATCAATAATAGCGATCATCTGTTCTCTTGTCTTTTTACGCTGAAAAGATAAAAGCTAAGTGCCGCCATCAGCATCGCCACACCGCCTATTAGATAGATAGCATTTATGATATTTTCAGGTGCAGTGATAGCAAATTTAAAGACTAGCATGAGCGCCTCGATTGCAAGTGCGATGATAATTGAGCCGATAAATCTCACCATCGTCTTATAAATAACG
>NZ_LVXF01000032.1:0-699 GCF_002092845.1 Campylobacter concisus | reverse complement strand
GGTTGATAATATCGTCATTGCTTCCAGTTATAAGGCTAGATGTTGTAATCTTAGCACCATCTACATTGATAGTATTATTACCGTTGCCTAAATTAACTCCAGAAGAATTAAGGGTAGAGCCACCTTTTAGAGTAAATACGTCCTCTTCGCCTTGACCAGTAATATTTAGTCGTTCACCTTTTGTCGCATTTAGGGTAACAGTCGTCTTATCTGATGCACTTGAGATAGGGGATGGAGTTAATATTAGCAAAGGTACACATATGGATCTAGGATTCCATAGTGATACCGCAAAAATAGGAAATAACGTTACTATAGATGACTCTGATATTTATATGGATGATGGTGATACGACTCACCAAAGTACTTTCGGTAACGATACGGTAACCATAGGAAATAACGTAACGTTTAAAAACTATGCCGACGTAAAAGGTGGTCAAGGAAAAGATACCATTACTATAGGCGATAACCTAACCCTAGACGGTAATGCCGGAATTTACGGAGACTGGGCGAAGGCGGTGGCGGAGTAAATAACGCTACTGACGGTAAAGACACGATTACTATCGGAAATAATCTAACCGTTAAGAATAACTCTACCGTAAGCGGTGGCGGCGGAGACGATGTTATCTCTATCGGTAAAAATGCAAGTATTCAAGATACTTCAACTATCGACGGCGGAGCTGGATTTGATACATTAAAAGT
>NZ_LVXF01000031.1:0-903 GCF_002092845.1 Campylobacter concisus | reverse complement strand
TATAAATTCCTTTGGGACGAGTTTTGCGACTGGGGTATTGAGCTTAGCAAGGCTGATAAAGCGAGCGTAAAAGAGCTTGGAAGTATATTTAAAGAGGCGATGAAACTACTAAATCCTTTTATGCCGTTTCTTTCAGAGTATCTATTTCAAGAGCTTAGCGGCACACAGCTTGAAAATGCAAAATCAATAATGGTTACGAGCTATCCAGAGATAAAAGAGCGAAATTTAGAGGTTGAAAAGAAATTTGAGCTAGTTATCGAAGCGATCGTGGCTATTCGCCGTGCAAAAGCGACCATCGATCTTGGCAACTCAAAGATCGCAAAAGCCTTTGTTAAATTTAATGAAAAAATCGATCTTGACGAGGTCAAAGAGTATATCAAGCTGCTTGCAAAATGCGAAGAGATTGGCTTTGTAGGTGAGAAAATAGAAAATTCTATCAGAGACGTGAGCGAAAATTTAGAGGCATTTGTCCCACTTGAAGGGCTTGATATGAGCGGTATCATCACAAGGCTCAAGTCTCAAAAGACAAAGCTTGAAAAAGAGATAGCTAAGCTCTCAGGTATGTTAAATAATCAAAATTTCGTGGAAAACGCACCAAAAGAAGTTATAGAGACAAACAAAGAGGCTTTGCAAAGCGCTGAGGCTAAATTTAAAAAAGTATGTGAAGAATTAGAAGCTCTTGGAGAAAAATAGTGATAAAGATAGAAAATTTAAGCAAATTTTATGGTGATACGCAGATCCTTTTTGATATAAATTTAGAAGTTAAAAAGGGTGAAATTTTTGCTATAGTGGGACACAGTGGTGCTGGCAAATCAACGCTTTTAAGATGTATAAACGGGCTTGAAAGCTATCAAGGTGGCAGCCTAAAAGTCTTTGATAAAGAGATAAAAAATTTAGATGAGA
>NZ_LVXF01000030.1:0-912 GCF_002092845.1 Campylobacter concisus | reverse complement strand
GATATCTGAGTCTTCATTTTTTACTAAAGATATACTCTCATATATACTTTTATCAAAGCAGTGATGAAGATATATCTTATCTATATCTTCACTTGCCTTACCATCTTCGTTTTCAATGATGAGATTGTTTATTGTAAGAGTAAGACCTGAACTTGATGCTGATGTAGGCACTACATTGTTGCCATGAGCTAGACGAAGCTTCATATCAAACATAGCCGAGTCTTTATCATCTCTTAGGGTAAAGTTATTTTCTTTGGCGAAATTTAATAAAGAGAAATTTAGGTGTTTGTTGTTAGACGTTTGGTCTTCAAAGTACTTCATGCTTATAACGCCATCTTCTAGTTTATACTCTATATCATCGCTATTTTGCTTTATGCTAGTAAAGGTAGCACCATTTATCTTATCTTCTTCATTTTTGTTTTCTTGATAGAGTATTACCGTATCTTTGCTCTTTGCGTTTTTAAATTTTATCTCTTCATTTTTACTATCTTCGTAAGAGTCAAATTTAAAGTCAGTAAGTATTAGCTCGCATAAATTTACTTTACCATAGTTTGGCCTACTAGAATTTAGCTCTTTTGGATTTAGCTCACTGCAATCAAATGGAGTCTGACTAGCTAGCACAACGGTAAATTCGCTCTTTTTAGGTTGAAAGACTCTAATAGGAGTCGTCATCTTCCTTGGACATAGCAAGAGTATATTTTCTTGTTTGTAAAATTCCTCCTCTCTTTGCCTTAAGAGCTTATTTATTCTTGAAGTATTTGAGGCATTTGAGCTGACTAAATTTACGCAGTATACGTTTTCAAGGTTAAAGATCTTTGTGCTTTGAGTGCTTAGTAAAGAATTTATCTTTGTAACAAATGGCTGAAATAAAGCCTCGCACTTTGATACATCTGATGCGTTTAAATTTGACTC
>NZ_LVXF01000029.1:0-1043 GCF_002092845.1 Campylobacter concisus | reverse complement strand
TCACTCTACTCATAAATAAACCTTAAAATTTCTAAAATTTGCTCTTTAAAAGCGTATGTAATAAGTAAGCCAAGACTTAAAAATGGCACAAAAGCCAGCTCGTAGCCCCTTTTTTGAACGACCGCATAGACTGGAAGCGTAAAAAGTGCTGCAAGATAGATCGCCACTAGAGCCAGCTTGACTGGCAAGATAGCTCCGATGATTGCCGCTATAAAGATATCTGCACTACCCATCGCTTCTCTTTTTATGGCAAAGCTTACGACAAATCTCAGCGCCCAAAAGATAAATGCAAAAAGGAATAAATTTAAAATCTGGGCAAAATTTCCTTTAAATATAAAAAGCATCAGAGCGTAGATAAGTGCGAAAAATAGCGCTGTAAAAAGAAGCGCATCTGGCACAGCTTTATATCTTATGTCTACGACGCTAAGAGCTAGCAGCATTATAAAGCAAAGCCCTAAAAATAGCGCGTAAAGCAATGTTTCTACACTTAAAATTTCGCTGCATTCTTTAAAAAAACAGATCAAAAAAAGTATCCCAGAAATTAGTTCTATTACTGGATAGATGAGGCTTATTTTTTGCTTACAAAAGGCACATTTGCCACCTAAAAATATCCACGAAAAAATTGGAATATTGTGATAAAAATTTAGCTTATGATCGCAGTTTGGGCAATGAGAAGCTGGAAAATTTATGCTTTCATTTCTTGGTAGGCGGTAGATCAGCACATTTGAAAATGAGCCCACGCAAATACCCAAAACAAAAGCAAAAACGGCAAAAAAGATGACTAAATTATCCATTATCTCGCTAAACTCCGCCAAATCTTCGCTCTATATTTTTAAATTTGCTAACGATGCTTGTAAGCTCATCTTTACCAAAGTCAGGCCAAAGTGTCGGCGTGAAAAACAGCTCCGCGTAGCTTGCCTGCCAGAGCATGAAATTTGAAAGCCTGCTCTCGCCCCCAGTTCTAATGAGAAGATCCACTGGCTCACTCTCATCAAGTGCTGCATTTAGGCTCGCTTCACTTATCTCACAGCCTTTTAAATTTA
>NZ_LVXF01000028.1:0-1055 GCF_002092845.1 Campylobacter concisus | reverse complement strand
GATATCTGAGTCTTCATTTTTTACTAAAGATATACTCTCATATATACTTTTATCAAAGCAGTGATGAAGATATATCTTATCTATATCTTCACTTGCCTTACCATCTTCGTTTTCAATGATGAGATTGTTTATTGTAAGAGTAAGACCTGAACTTGATGCTGATGTAGGCACTACATTGTTGCCATGAGCTAGACGAAGCTTCATATCAAACATAGCCGAGTCTTTATCATCTCTTAGGGTAAAGTTATTTTCTTTGGCGAAATTTAATAAAGAGAAATTTAGGTGTTTGTTGTTAGACGAGGGGAGTTTGAAGTGATGAGAAGTAGGCACGCTACTCCTCTTTTCTATTCTCTGGTAAAACTAAATGACCATTTTTGTCTATTAGGGAGTATTGGACTAATAAAACATAGCTTGCATCCCAGCAATGATTATACCCAAAGCCCTCAATATCGTAGTCCTTATATTTTTCTTCAAAATTTTTATAAAGCTTTAAATTTTTTTCTTTTTGTTTTGCGCTTATGCCTTCAAATTTTAGGTCTGATATAGAGATAGTATCTTCAAAAACCTCTTTAAATTTCTCATAGTCTTCGCCGTAAATTCTACTAAATAGCTCTTTATCGTCCTTATAAAGCATTAAAGTTAGCTTTGCTGCAAAGTCTCTATATTTTTCACTTATACAACCTATACTTTCAGATACAAATAAAGCCTTGCTCTCTACAAAGCTATAGTCATACTCTTTTTTTGAGTATCTAATGCACTCTTTTTTACTATCTTTTATCCTTTCTCTAGCTATCTTTTGAGCTTTATCTTTTAAATTTGGAGCTTCTTTTACTATTAGATTATAAAGATCTGCAAAGTAATTATCTCTAAAAGAGTTATAGTCTGACTGGTATATAAAGTCTTCTAGAGAGTATTTTTTAAATTTATATTTGCCCTTGGCATCATAGCAAGCAAAGCTTGGTGAAATAGTATGGCTGCCATAGTCCATTATGGGATCAAGTGGATAGTCGTTTATCTGCGAAAAGTCAGAGGCAAATTTTATCATAGCTTCGTCT
>NZ_LVXF01000027.1:0-1270 GCF_002092845.1 Campylobacter concisus | reverse complement strand
ACTCTTTTTTACTATCTTTTATCCTTTCTCTAGCTATCTTTTGAGCTTTATCTTTTAAATTTGGAGCTTCTTTTACTATTAGATTATAAAGATCTGCAAAGTAATTATCTCTAAAAGAGTTATAGTCTGACTGGTATATAAAGTCTTCTAGAGAGTATTTTTTAAATTTATATTTGCCCTTGGCATCATAGCAAGCAAAGCTTGGTGAAATAGTATGGCTGCCATAGTCCATTATGGGATCAAGTGGATAGTCGTTTATCTGCGAAAAGTCAGAGGCAAATTTTATCATAGCTTCGTCTGGGCTTAAAGGCTCGTAAGCATATAAACTTAAGCCTACTTTCAAGCTAGTTAATAATATAATTTTAAATTTCATCATATTTCCTTACTGAAAAATCTTAAACACATTTGCTGTTTTAATGCGTTTATAGGCTTCTTTCCTATGCTCAAGGCTAAGTTTTTGCGGATTTATAACTGCAGTTATACGTTCTACTATATCACTATTATCCAAATCCGCTTTGCTTTCATCGGCTATTTCATAAAGACGATATTTTTTAGGGTTAGACCTTTCTATAATCCAGAAATATGCAGCACTTATTAAGGCGTATTTACCATCTTGTGATATGAGATCAGGGTTTTTTAATAGATCTATATCTTTGTCGACTAAAAATTTTTTGTGTGAATAATTATTAAATCTTGCATAGTTGTCCTTCCCTGTTAATTGCTTAATTCCTCTGCCTCTAAAATTAAATCCATCATCTCCACCTTCATTGCCTAAATGATTTTTTCCACGATCAGAGTACATAGCGTTACCAACAAATTTTGCCCATTTTGAAGGATCTGTCTTATCGTAATATTGCGGATATAGTTTTTAGCTTCTTCTAATCTAGCTTTACCTCTATAGCTAATTATATTATTCTCTGTAAATTTTTCTAACTCTTCTTCTAAAGTAAAATCACCTTTTGTTGTCTTTGCCTCTACCGCACATTGCCCAAAAAAATGCTCTAATCTATTTCTAGTATCAAGCTTATATTTTACATACATTTGAATTCCGTCATCATCATCTCTTCTATTTAGCTCATCCACCATCTCTTGCAAGATATATTCTTGATTTGTTTTTATATTGGTAAATACTTGTTTTAGCATATCTAGTGTAAATGGATAATCTTTAATCTCTATTAAAACATTTACCCCCTCATCCCCATCTTCCCACATACCTTTATCTACTCTAGTTAAACTCTTTGATTCATTAAAAGAGTTAATAAATTTATCC
>NZ_LVXF01000026.1:0-1311 GCF_002092845.1 Campylobacter concisus | reverse complement strand
TAATAAGACTTATTTTTTAGGAGAGAGATTTGAAAATTTTGCTTTTAGAAGATGATTTAGGGTTTCAAGAGAGCGTCTGTGAGTTTTTGCAGACGCTTGGTTATGAAGTTACAGCAGTGAGCGATGGCCAAGAGGCGTGTGATCTGATAGAGAAAAATTTCTATCATCTTTTTATACTTGATATAAAAGTCCCTGGCGTAAATGGACATGAGGTTATCAAGTACATAAGGAGCTTAAATCCAAACGCTCCTATCATGATAACAACATCTTTAGTTGATATAGACGATATGGCTATTGGCTACGAGCTTGGCTGTAACGAATACCTAAAAAAGCCATTTGAGCTTGCTGAGCTTAAATTTAGAGTAGCTGAGCTTATGAGAAAATACTATGGAACTGACGATAAAAACATAGTAAAGATCAATGACGAGTTTAGCTTTAATCTAAACAAGCGTGCGCTATTTAAAAACGGCAAAATGGTCGATCTTAGTGCAAAAGAAGTCGCACTTGTTGAGTGTCTAGTTTCACATCTAAATTCTTACGTCAGCATGGAAGAACTAAGAGATCTTGTCTGGAATGATAAAGAGATAGAAGGCGCTGATATCAGAATGCATGTTTTAAAGATAAGAAACAAAACAACTAGTGACTTTATCACTTCAAAGAGGCGTATAGGCTACAAGATAGATGCACAAGAGCTTTAAGATCCAGATCATAGCGACATTTGTCATAATGTCGCTTTTTTGTTTTCAAAGCTTTGTGATCTTAAATTTAAGCCAAAAAAACAGTACTTCAAAAGCACTTTTTGGTGCGATGAAGCATGAAACTATTATCAAAAATTCGTTTTTAAAAAATGAAAATATAACTCCTTCTTTAAATTATAAATTTGCGATCTATGATGTAAATTTTAATCCAATTATTTCAAATCTCTCCAGGCAGCCAAGCAACTTTAAATTTGTAACACTTGAAGAAAATGGCTGCTTGTTTTATAAAAGCTTTTTTATAAAGGATAAAACGCCTTATTACATTGTCGTTGAAAAAGAGCTTGATAATGAAAAAAGTATATTTCTAGCGGCACTTATGCTCCTTGTCATCCTTGTAGCGGTGCTTTTTATCGTCTATTTTTTATATCTAAGTAGCGTTAAGCCTTATAAAGAGTTTCAAAAGTATATGAACAACTTCTTTAATGACGCCATGCATGAGCTAAAGACTCCACTTGGTGTAGCTGGTATGAATCTTGAGATGCTTGGGCTTGAAAACAAGTATATAACTCGCATCAAAAACGCCCTAAAACAGATGCAAATAACCTACGAAGAT
>NZ_LVXF01000025.1:0-2192 GCF_002092845.1 Campylobacter concisus | reverse complement strand
AGATAAAGCAGAGAAAAAGAGTAAAGCTAAAAAAGAGAAGAGCAAAGAGTAATAAATCTAGAAATTTATAAAAATTCTTACATAAAGTATATAAAAATAGTTAGGAGCACATGGTGCTCCTAATAAAAAATAGATTGGTTTTTATATATTTGCCTAATTTTTAAATTCTATAACTTAGTTTGTCTACTTTTTAAATTTTATAAATTAATAAGTTCATCTAATAGATCTTGTAAAGTAATGCTTCTTAGACTATCTTCTAAAGCTTCTTGTGCTTTTAGGAGGTGGTTGGTTAAGAAAGTAGGAGAGTGTGTAAACTAGCTAAGAATCTTAACTTATAAGATTTTCTATTTAATATTTTAAATAAGCTTACTATTGAATATTTTAAATACCTAGTTAAATTTATAGAAAACTCTATTTAGATAAAGTCCTTCAGCTGGAGCCGGGATACGAGTTAGGACAGAGCATCCGTTAAGTGAAGCATTGATGAGCTCACCACCATTTTTTATACTCAAGGCTTTAAGTAGATTTGCAACCATAAGCCGTACTTGTGCGCGCAAAAAACCGTTCGCTTTAAAAACGATGATAGTTTGGTTCTTGTATTCATAGCAAAATGCCTTAAAAATTTCTCGCACTGGACTTTTTGTATCACTTCCTGTTTTCATATAGGAGCTAAAATCATGCTCACCAACAAAATTAGATAAAATTTCATTTGCTTTTTTGATATCAAATTTTGGCAAAAAGACTTTATAGTTTGAGCTAAAAACATCAAATTCTCCATGATCTATAATGTATCTATAAGACCTTGCTACGGCGTCAAATCTTGCTTGAAAATTTTCATCAACTAAATTTATACGTTTTATATGAATATTTGGATGAGCATGGCGGTTGATTAGCTCTTTTAGATGCTCTAAATTTTTAAAATGATCGCTACAAATTACGCTTGAGCTTTGATTGATCGCATGGACGTTTTTGTCTGTACGTGAGCTAGAGACTATTTTTTCAAATATTCCGACGTGAGCTAGGGCACGCGAAAGCTCATCTTCTACGCCATTTTCATGCGGTTGAGTTTGCGAGCCTTGAAATTTGGAGCCATCGTAGCTATAAATTAGTTGGATTTTCATTAGTATCTTCGCATGATCTTGGCTTTAAAAAGTAAAATTCCTGCCAATAAAAAGACAAAAAATATGAGTGGAATCGCAAAAGCTGGCTTTGATGAAAATAGCATTATGAGCGTAAAATACCCAAATAAAACGCCAAATGTCCCAACATAAACCATGCCTTTTTCATATCTATAAGTAACGATGCCAAAGCTTATAGCAAAAAGTGTACTGGCAAGTGGAAATAGTGCAACAAGTACATACGTACTAAGATCTTTTCTTCTTTTTTCGCTACTATTTGCCTCCGTCCAGTACTCTTTTATACTGCCTATATTGCTTATCTCTTCACTTTGGGCAGTCCTTATCTTCATAGATTTGAAGTTACTTTGGTGATAAATTTCATCTTTTATGTCATACATTTTTCCATCTAATAAAGAGAGTTCGATGCTTTGATTTGTATTAGTGATTTTTGCATTTTTAGCAGTGATTAAGCGTTGGGAGTCTTTAATGTAAGGATTAAACATCACGATATCTTTATAAGTAGTGCCGTTGTTATCTTGCATTTCACTACCCACATAAACCATCCAGTCAGAGAATTTTTGTCCAAACTGAGTTGGCTTTAAATTTAGCTTTGCGACAGTCTTTTTATAATCAATAAAATTTGCATTTAGCTGTGCGGCTATTGGTATCATTATGGTAGCGATTACAAGTAGAGCGGTGCTTAAAAATGCTGAAAATATTAAGAAAAATTTAGCAATCTTATTTGGTGAGCCACCAAGCGTAAAAATAACGATACTTTCATTCTCTTTTGATAATCTAAAAAGAGTCATCGCAAGTGATACAAAAAATGCGATAGGCACGACAAAAAGTAGTACACGTGGAAGCATAAATGAGTAGAGTTTAAAAAGCTCGCTAAAGCTGATCTCAATGTAAGAAGTGATGCGCGCGATCTGGATGAAAAATACGATCGACATGATCAAAAAAAGCGTACTAAATAGCGACGCAAAAGTCCCTAAGAAGTTAAATAAAAGATATCTATTCACTCTACTCATAAATAAACCTTAAAATTTCTAAAATTTGCTCTTTAAAAGAAAG
>NZ_LVXF01000024.1:0-2460 GCF_002092845.1 Campylobacter concisus | reverse complement strand
TGTAGGAAGCATAGATGCTTTATCTCTAGCAGCAGGTGGAGATAATAGCTTTGGTGTAAGTGGAGGAAGTGCTGTTGGAGCTGGGGCAATAGAACCTGCTTTACCAGCAGGAAGTATAAAAATTCCTTTATCAGCGTATGTAGGAGAGAGCACATCTTCTAGACTATTAGCTTCATTTTATAACTCTATACCTAATGGATATCATGTATATAGACATACTGATGGTAGAGATTATCTAACTCCTGATGATCCTACTACTCCTAGTGCATTCCAACACAAAGACGGTTGGTATGTAAGCAATGATGGTAAACTAGCTATTGGTCAAGATGATGCTAAAGACCTAGCAGTAACTAGCACAGCAAAAGCTTCAAACTATCCAGATGATGGCTCAGTAGCTAAGATAGTAAATCCTAATCCAAGTTTAAGAGTGTTTGGATCGGATAATATAGATAATATAACCGTAGACGGTGCACAAATAGCGTCTGTGCTTGGAGGAGTTGGAAACGATAACGTTGATCTCAAAAACGGTGCCAAAGTCTTTGGCGTTTCCGGCGGTTCAGGAAGCGATAATATAACCGTAGAGGGTGGCTCAAAAGTAGATACATTACTAGGTGATAATAAAACTAAAAATGATGTACATGAAAAAGCATATCAAGCAAGCCAAGGAAAAAATATAGATATAGAAGATAACGGTGCTGCTGGTGATACCATAAAAGTAAGCGGAAACGGAACGCAGGTCAGATTCATAGGCGCTGGCAACGGAGACGACGATATAACCGTGGATAAAGGCGCAAAAGTAGGTCTTATACAGGCCGACGAAGGAAACGATAAGGTAACCGTAAGCGATAGCGGAACTTACGTTAGCGGTATAAACGGTAGAGGCGGCGATGACGAGATATTGGTAGAAAAAGGCGCTAAAGTAGACGGTATAGTCGGAAGATGGGGTAACGATAAGATAACCGTAAAAGATACCGGTACCGTCGTAACCGAAAACATAGAAGGCAACGAAGATAGCGATACTATTAAAATTTTAGACGGCGCAAAAGTAAAAGGATACGTTAGTGGCGGACGCGGCGAAAGCCCTAGCATATATGGCGGAGCTGCAGATTCTGATAAGGATAACATTACTGTTGAAAACTCTACTGTTGAGGGAGTTGTAGAAGGCGGTATATGGGGCGGCAATGATGAAATGAAAATTAAAAATTCTCATATAGGCGGAATATCCGGCGGAAACGGCGAAAATAAGATAGATATTTCAAATGTTACTAATTTAGATGCAAAGACTGTTTGGGGTAATAAATTTAAGGATATCATAAATATTGACGGAACGCTCATAAATTCCGAAATTAAAACAATTGAGGGCGAAGATATCGTTAATATTAACGCTGGAGCGACAATAAATAAGATCGATATAAATACGGGAGCTGACAAAGATACTGTAAATATCAATGCTAATATTACTGCTGATGTTGGCAATCAATCAAATATTATGACCGAGGGTGGCATAGATAAAGTAAATATCGCTAGCGGGGTAACGCTCACTAGCACCGTTATTAATACCGGTGCCGGCGAGGAGACTATAAAAATTAACGACGGCAAAACAGCCAACGGCGATCGTATAGTATTTGATAGCTCTTCTTTAAATACTGGAGCGGATAACGATATAGTAGAGGTTACTAATACCACGTTTATGAATAGTAATAATAGAGGTTTATCTGAGTTAAGAACAGACGACGGCGACGATAGAATTACTATAAAAGAGGGAACCATATTCCAAGATGCGTCTTATGTATTTGCTGGAAATGGCAATGATACTATAACGCTAGAGAGCGGTGCTAAATTTATCGGCGGTAACGTATATGCACATGATGGCGACGATAAGGTATATGTTAACGGAGCAGAATTTACAAATGGTGGCGTAAACGGCGGAGCAGGTGATGATGAAATTTACATTAACGATGGTTCAAAATTTGATAATGGCAACATAAGGACCGAAACCGGAAATGATAAGATATTTATCAACAAAGGTGCAAACTTAATGAATAATACAGTTGTCGAAGCTGGAGCAGGCGACGATGAGATCACGATCGAAAAGGGTGCAATCTTGAATGATACAAAAATCGACGGCGGAGCCGGATTTGATACATTAAAAGTAGCTGACAATAGCATAGACTTTAGCCATGTTAAAAATATCGAAAAACTAGATATGACTAATGGAGAAAAGACAACCTTATCTCTTACAGCTAGCAATGTTCAAGATATATTACGTGATAGTAATGAGAATAAGCTAAAAATAGATGGTGATAGTAACGATGAGCTTACTCTTGGAAGTAGTTGGACTAAAGGTGCTAGTTCTGGTGGTTATACTACTTATACTAGTGGTACAACTACAATCGAAGTTCAAGACCAAATACACGTACTTTAATATCTAGACTTTTAATCCCAAAGGAAATTCCTTTG
>NZ_LVXF01000023.1:0-201885 GCF_002092845.1 Campylobacter concisus | reverse complement strand
GGTCGCTTCTTATGATACTTCCGGTTTGTATCTGTGTGGCGATTGCTGGTGTCATCGCAAATGTAATGCAGTTTGGATTTATCTTTACCACAAAGCCTATAATGCCAAATTTTGGCAAGATAAATCCACTAAAGGGACTAAAAAATTTATTCTCGATGAAAAAAGTGATAGATAGCATTAAAATCGTGCTAAAAGTTAGCATCGTCTTTGGAGTTGGATTTTATTTTTTCTTGCAGTTTATAAAGGAGCTACCACACACTCTCTTTTTTTCTATGTTTGATCAGCTTGCTTGGCTAAAAGAAAAGCTCATCATTCTTGTTAGTGTCATGCTTTTTATACTTTTCGTGATCGGACTTATCGACCTTCTTATCGTGCGTTTTCAATATTTTAAAGACCTTCGTATGAGCAAGCAAGAGATAAAAGATGAGTATAAGCAAATGGAAGGAGATCCTCAGGTAAAAGGCAGAATTCGTCAAGCGCAAATGCGTGCAGCCAAGCGTCGAATGATGCAAAATATCCCACAAGCTGACGTAGTCATCACAAACCCTACTCACTACGCCGTGGCGATAAGATATGATAAAAGTCGCGACGAGGCGCCGATAATACTTGCCAAAGGTGTTGATTTTTTAGCACTGCAAATCAAAAAAATAGCCGTTGAAAATGGTGTGCAAATTTATGAAAACCCACCACTTGCAAGAGAGCTTTATAAAATTTGTGAAGTCGATGATACGATACCAGCACATCTTTTTAGGGCCGTGGCCGAAGTGCTAAGCTTCGTTTATATGAGCAATAAACAAAAATTTAAAGATAAGCTTTGATAAATTCTACTCTTGCCACTAGAAATTACTAGCAGCAAGAGAATTTATCTATTATAGATATCCAAAAGCAGTTGCAAAAATATAGCCAAATATACAAGAGGATATAACACCAATAAGACCCGGAATGATAAAGCTGTGATTGATAACAAATTTACCAATATGTGTCGTACCACTTCTATCAAACTGAATAGCTGCAAGGTCGCTTGGATATGTTGGCAGGATGTAGTATCCGTAGCAAGCTGGCGCAAAGGCTAGAATGATAGCAGGATTAACATCGATATTTAAAGCTAGTGGCACAAATGCAACCAAGGCCGCAGCTTGAGAATTTACAAATTTTGAGATAATCAAAAGCATAACCGCATAAGTCCAAGGGTGCTCTTTTACGATGCTTCCTAGTGCCTCTTTCATCATCGGAGTGTGTACTGCAAACATAGTCTCAGCCATCCAAGAGATACCAAAAACTGCAACAAGAGCGATCATACCTGATCTAAATATCTCGTTTTTACCGATCTTGCTAGCATCTGTTGGTGTAAAGATTAAAATGATAGCACCAGTTAAAAGCATGAAAATTTGGATAACATGAACCATGCTTAAGCTCTTTGAAGATGCTTGTTTGTTGCTTATATTGATGTAAGCACCTTGAAATTCTTCTTTTGCACCTTTTTCATTTATATATGTTACTGCGCCATCAGCCGTGCGGGTAAGAGTTTGATTTGCATCTTTGCCGATGATTTTGACTGATTGAGCTTTTTGATTAGCATTTAGCTTATCGTTTGCTACTTTTAGCTCAGCCGCCTCTGTTTGGATGCTAGCGTCTTTTATTTTTAAGGTTTTTAAGACTTTTTGCTCAGTTGGTAGGTTGGCTATTACTTGAACGACTGTTGCATCTTTGTAAGTAGTCCAGCTTGGACGAATATCTTTAAAATATCCAAGAAGCGCAACTACAAGAATAGAGCCTAAAAATATCCACATCGCAGCCCACTGATAGCCAGGAAGCTTTTTGCCTAAAAGTGTCGCACTATCGCCATAAACATATTTTTTAAACTCAGGATCTTGAAGCTTTGCTTGAAAGACTTCGTCTTTATCAAGATCTTTACCTCTAAACCAGCTAAAAATTCCTACCGCTAAAACGCCACAAAATGTTGATGGAATCGTAATCTTTAAAAGATCTAAATATCCATCAAAGCCAGCTAAGTGAGTTTTAGCATTAATAAGAAAGCTTGTAAGAGTTACAACAGCAACTGAAACTGGACTTGCGATGATGCCCATTTGTGAGGCTATCGAGCTTGCTGCCATTGGTCGCTCTGGGCGGATACCATTTTTGATAGCAATATCATAAACGATAGGAAGCACGGTATAAACAACGTGTCCAGTACCGCATAAAATAGTAAGCGTACATGTTACAAAAGGAGCCAAGATACTTACATATTTTGGATTTTTTCTAAGTATAGTTTCTGCTATTTGAAGCATAACATCAAGACCACCACTAGCTTGAAGCGTAGCACTTGCCACAACAACAGCAAGGATAGTTAGCATAACATCAATAGCTGGCTTACCAGGCTCGATGTTAAATCCAAAAACAAGAACTATAAGACCGATACCACCTAGCATACCAAGTGCGATACCGCCTTTTTTAGCTCCGTAGAACAAACAGATAAGGACGATGAGAAGCTGGATAGCAAACTGCATGCCTTCACTTAAATTCATGAGAAAATCCATGAAACCTCCTAAGTTAATATAAATTTAATCAAGATTATATCTCTTATGGATTTAGATTAAACTTATATTTTAAGGATGATTTGATACAAATATAATTTTTTGATTAAGAAGGCTTATTTAGGATAAATTTTTATAAGATTGTCTCTTACAATTTTTTATTTGATCTTGAAATTTTTATTTGTCTTAGAATATATAAAAAGAAAATAGTATTGTTATATTTTAAATTTATTAATAATAAAAATTTATTTAAATTTTATAAATAACCTAGAAGCCTTGTAAATACGAAATTTAATAGAACTAAGAGAAAAAGGATTGATGTTTAAAGAAAGGTAATGGTGGTTAGAGGCAGAATCGAACTACCTAGTATTTCTTAAGAATTATTTTGATGTATAAATCCCTAAAATACGATATTCTAAATTTTATGTGGTTTTATTAAAATTGCTAGAAATGTCTAAATAGATGGCACCCAGTATGGTACCCATTTTGAGCACTAGAGATTTGATAAAATTACCCTTGTAAAAATTTTAAATACATAATAAAGAACAATGACTTTAAAAGGTTATCATATTTGACAATAAGTTATCAAAAATGATAATATAGCCGACATGAAAGAGCAATTATGGAAAATCACGTTTTATGATAAGAGCGTTGAAGACGAGACACTATCTTTGCCAGATACTATTTTGGCTAATTTACTTAGAGTACTTGAAATGGCAAAAGAGGTTGGACCAAATCTGGGCAGACCACATAGTGCTCCTCTTGGAAATGGGCTATTTGAGTTTAGGGCAAAAGGCAAAGAAGGTATTGCAAGAAGTGTATTTGTAAATGTTATAAATAAAGAAATAGTGATTTTGCATACGCTCATTAAAAAATCAGACACCATTCCTAAAAAAGATATGAAGATCATTATGCAAAGAGCAAAGGAGATAAAATGAGACCAACATTTGAGGATTTTAAAGAAAAAGCTCTAAAAAGAAGTGAGGTAAAAAAAGAATATGATAGGCTAGAGATTGAGTTTGAGTTAAAACTAAAGCTTATAAAGATAAGAAAAGCTGCAAATCTAACTCAAGAGGAGATGGCTAGTAGGATGAATACTAGTAAAAGCAACATCTCAAGATTAGAGAGCCTAAACTCTAAAATTTCACCAACAATCTCTACTTTAAATGCTTATGCAAATGCTGCGGGATATAGGCTGGATGTGAATTTTGTACAATAGTCTTGGAACGATTTGCATTATATAAACCTGCTATGTTAGTCTTTTAATACCCTTTGTGTGTTTTTACTTTCTTGTGTAGATCTTTTTAGATCTCACGACTCTTACATGCAAGCTAATACTTCCTTTGATAGACTCCACTATAACCATATCTCTTGCTTTTGTTTTCATTTTTATCCTTTATTTTATTGAAATACAACAATTATAAGGCGCAAAATCTACAGCATATGTCACAAAAATTCAAAACTAGGCAATTTTTCTATTTTGCTTCTTTTTTGTCATATTGTGTCCAACCTATCAGATACCATCCCATCTTGTTTTATTTAAAAAAGGGTAATAATGAAAAAAATGTTTGTTCTAATAAACCATGATTTAACACAAGAGCAAAAAGATCAAGCTTTAAAATCGTTTAATATCGACTATATAATAAATATCACCGATAATACGTGGTCAAATATCGACCCAGCAGATGAAAATATATTATATGCTTTAAACGAATATAAAAAGGAGTTGATGCTTGAAGCTGAAGCTGGTGATATTTTGCTAGTACAGGGTGACTTTGGCGCTACTTACAACATGATAAATTTTGCTAAAAATATAGGTATAAAAACTATCTACGCTACTACTAAACGTATCGTTCAAGAGCTTACCATAGATGGTAAATTGGTAACCAGGCGAGAATTTAAGCATGAAAAATTTAGGGAGTATTTATAAAACCTACTTTTTTATTAAGTAAAACACAAGTTGCAAAACGAGATAATCTCCTACACTTCAAAAATATAAGCTGTTAAATTCAAAGGAAGCAAATGCCGCTAACTATAGTTAAAAAAGCAAATCCACCCCAGAGTGAAGAGATTAATAAAAAAACAGCCGTCATCACCATCCTTGGTATACAAGGTCAAAAAGACAACATTAAAACCAAAGGCTGTGCTAAGTACTATTTTGCTGGCGAGGGTCCTGATAACTCGCAAGAATTTTTTAACACCTTGCCTCTTCTAGCAGATAAATTCGGCGCTGAAAATATAGTGTCTATATATACGGCAGAAGCTAGGGAGTTTAACGAAGCGGTAATAGCGCACTATGTAAATTTAAAGATAAATTTTAACGATAGCTACAAGATCACAGATGAGAAAAATTTTGAAGCTATATTTGAGATATTTGAAAGAGCTGTAGACGATCTAGTTAAAAGTGGTGTTGGCAAGATCGTCTTTGACGTGACGCATGGCTTTAGGCATCTACCTTTACTAGCACTAGTTGACCTACTTATACAAAATTTCTCAAACGTCTCTCAAATAGATCAAATTTTATTTGCAAAGGAAATAGAAAAATCCAAGCTATACGAGATAATAGATCTAAGACAATACCTAGATATCGCCAACATCGCCTTTGTGATCGCAGCTTTTTCTCAAAACTATACCTTGGCTCAACACATAAGGGCAAAAAGATTTGAGTCACTAGCAAATGCTTTAAATGATTTTTCAAATAATATACTAAGCCTAAATATTGCAAAGCTAAAAAGCTCGCATAACGAGTTGATCAAAGAGCTTGATAAGATAGATGATATCGCACTAATATCAAGAGCCAAGGATCTAAAAGATAGACTAAATAAAATATGTGACTGGAGTGACAGCGCATATGTCTTTAGGTATAAATTAGCCAAAGATATGTTTAAAAAAGGCTATTTGCTGCAGTCGTTGGTGCTATTGTTTGAAAGTGTAAATAGCTATATAGTTGGAGTTTTTGAAAGAAATATCCCTATCATTTTTAAGAAAATTTTAGATGAATGCTCTACTATGGGCGTTAGAAAAAATTATCTGATAAGCAATTTTTTTATTCAGTCGTTAAAAACTAGAGATTATGAGACTGATGATGACTTTGTCGGCAGGACTATGAAAAATTTAAAGTATCTTGAACTCTCAAAAGAAGATATAAAAGAAATTAGACGGATTATAAATACAAAATTTGGCTCTAGTAATGAACTGGCAAAATATCACAAGCAGTTAGATGACCTACGTAATGACTTCGCACATGGTAATATCAGTGAAGAGGAATTTAGCCATATCAAACAAGAGATAAAAAAGCTATTTGACAAATATCAAGACTTTATAAAAATACAAGATAGTTAGCTATTTAATATTTTTTATAGACACTATATGTCTATAATGCCTCTTATAATCTCCGAAAAAATAACGGAGGTTATAATGAGCAACCAAGCTTTCTTAGATGGCATGAGCGAAATTTTTCATATGACAGACTCTAGCAACTTGAAAAATATTTTATTACATGGCTTACAAAATCACTACAACACCTACAGGCAAGTAGATATTAGCAACCAAGAGGTTAATGCAAGACGCGAAAAGGTTGAGCACATGTATGGACATAAAATTCACGACTATGTCCCATTTTATTTTAATCCTCGCAATGCCATGCTTTATAAAAATAGAAACAATGCTCGCGTTATCATTTTAGGATTTGACGTTAGGGTTATCAAAGATCACCAAAATAGCTTTTTGGTATCAAATCGTAATGCGTCTGCAGATGAAGCTCAATTTAGTAAATATTTGCCAGACTTACAAGATCCAAATTTTATAGATTTTGACGATGTCTTTTCTTTAAGATGGTGCAACAATGGCATTGTAAACAATGATATCAAGCAAAAAATGATGGCAGAAATTTTGATCAACGATGTAGTTTATAGCCGCTACATACGCTCTATATATGTTAAAGATCAAGTTGGTAAAAAAACTATCAAAGAGCAGCTAGCTGGCGATCTTAAAATGTATAATATCAACGTCGTAGTTGATCCGGCTAAATTTTTCTAGGGATAAAAAATGGTAACTCTAAAACATGGAAATATATTTAACACCAAAGCAGGCACTATCGTAAATACCATTAACTGCGTAGGCGTTATGGGTGCTGGTATAGCCTATGAGTTTAGGCTGCGCTATCCTGAAATGTTCTTGCGATATGTCGAGCTTTGCGGTGAAGGCAACCCAAATAAAATAGAGATAGGAAAACTATGGCTATATAAAGCAAACGATGGACGACAAGTGCTAAATTTCCCTACCAAAAAGCACTGGAAAGATCCATCTAAAATGAGCTACATAAAAGCTGGTCTTGAAAAATTTACAAATACCTATGCTAGCAAAAAGATCGAGCACGTCGCATTTCCGCTTCTGGGCGTAGCAAATGGAGGCCTTGATAAAGACGAAGTTATAAATTTGATGATGGAATTTCTCGAGCCTTTAAATATAGAGTGCGAAATTTGGGAATTTGACAAGAAAGCAAGTGATGATTTATACGATGACTTTGTTCTAAATTTTGATATCAACGAGCTAAAAAGGCAAACCAAAGCCTTAGGCGTAAAAAATATAAGATTTCAAGCCATTAAAGATGCCATAGATAGTGGGCTATATCACTCGCTAAGCTCTTTGCTAAAAGCTCCGGGCATAGGCGACAAGTCGCTTGAAGCATGTTTTAGACTAGTTAAAAGCATGCCTCAAGGATTATTTTAGCTAGAGTAGATTTTTACCTTCTTCTATCTTTTTTATGATCTTTTGTTTTAGCTCCATTGGGGCTAAAATTTTGACGTATCCCAAAAATTCCATGATAAAAAACTCTATCTCCTTAAGATCCGTAAAATGATAGCTAACTACGATCGCCCCGTCTGGCCTTCGCTCTATTATCTTTTGTGAGCGAAAAAAGTTTTTTCTCTCAAACAAAAAGGCTTTTTTAGGACTGATCTCGAGCTGCACTTCTATGAGCGAGCTTCTCCACTCATGAGAAAAGACCGCAAATGGCGTCTGGATATTTTTTATAAAATCATCGATGTTGTAGTCGTGATTAAACGTTTCGCCTTTAATAACCTCTAAATTTACTATCCCAGCTATCCTAAAAAGTGAAAAATCATACTCGTTGTTGCTATTTGCCAGATATAAATTTTCGTTGATTAGCAAAATTTTATATGGCTTTACCTCTTTAAATTTTTTACTATCAGACCTATTTGTCGGGGTATACTCGATCGCGAGCTTTTTTCTATAGCGTATCGCATCTTCTAGTGTTTTTACGACGCTTTTGTCTAGTTCCGTCTCGATCGGGCTTGTGACAAAGTCATAAACGCCCAATGATTCATTTATAGTTTGAGATATAGCCGTTTTATTGCTGGTTTCGTTAAATTTTTGAGAGTTTTTGGCAAGCATCGTGTAGATTATCTTTAAGACATTTCTCTTTCTCTCATCAAGTAGATCATCAAGTAAATTTGTATTGATCGCTTGATAGCAGCCAGACTCTATGCGCTTTATCTCTATCTCACCAAAAACACTTTTTATCGCATCAAAGTCTCGTCTTATGGTTTTGTAGTTTAGTCTTGGCGTTTCGTCTTTTTCATTTACCCATAGCTCGTCTTGCGCGGTGTCGATTATCTCGCCGCGGTTTAGCTTTTTAAGTAGCCATAGTATCCTGGTTTGGGCGTCCATTACTTTATCCTTTATATTCTCTAAAGTTTTTTATGAATTATACACAATATGTCCATACGCTCTTTTATAATTCTCTCAACAAAACAAAATAATTCAATACAAAGGGGTTAAAATGGCAAAATGCTATTCACGTTCTTACTCAAAGTCTTCTTCATCATCAAGCAGATCTTACTCATCTGCTCGTGCTCATCAAAAAGTGGGTCAAAGCTTTGGTGGCTATACCAAAGTCCAAACCACTAAGGGCACATTTCGCATGAAGCTAACCTCTAAATAGTTGGCCCATGCAGCCATGAAGCAAAATTCATGGCTCATTTGAAGTATCTTTTATTTATCTACGCAAATCGCAAAAAACCTATCATTCCACATCTTCTTATCTAAATTTACCGAACAAACGCATATAAGCACTACTCATCTTTTATAAGTAACAACATAAAGCGCCTACGCTTTACCATTTTTATTAGTCCCCTTGGTCGGGTCAAATTTGTAAATGAGCTAGTAGAGCGTGGCTACTTGATCGAGTTTCAATCCCCTTGATCGGGTCAAATTTGTTTAAATCATTGCAGACAGAAATGTAACTAATCAAAGCGATGCTGGTTTCAATCCCCTTAATCGGGTCAAATTTGTTTAAATAAAGCAGAGGACACAGCGGTTACTGAAAAAGCAGTAAGCGATTTGTTTCAATCCCCTTGATCGGGTCAAATTTGTTTAAATAGATGATGAAATGATAGCTAAAAAGTCATATTGTCGTGTAGCGTTTCAATCCCCTTGATCGGGTCAAATTTGTTTAAATAGCGAAATGATAGCAAAGAAAAGCTATTGTCGCGTCGCGTTTCAATCCCCTAGAGCGGGTCAAATTTGTTTAAATGAGAATTGCAGACAAAGAAAATCAGACGATAAAGAATAGTTTCAATCCCCTTGATCGGGTCAAATTTGTTTAAATACCTTTTCTATAACATAGTCTCAAAGGGAGACAAACAAGTGTTTCAATCCCCTTAGTCAGGTCAAATTTGTTTAAATAGTGGCGTAGAACACATCTACGTCAAGATCCCTAGTGGGTGTTTCAATCCCCTTAGTCAGGTCAAATTTGTTTAAATTCTAGCTAGAGTAGAAGCTGAGAGATTAGCTTCTTCGTTTCAATCCCCTTAGTCAGGTCAAATTTGTTTAAATGCTATATCAAAATCCCTGCTACCTTAACAGGGGTAGATAGTTTCAATCCCCTTAGTCAGGTCAAATTTGTTTAAATAATGATAGAGTTGTGTGATGTCTTGGAGGTAGAAGTGTTTCAATCCCCTTAGTCAGGTCAAATTTGTTTAAATAGCCTAAAAGACTACTTTTGCAAAGAAAAAATTAGCAAAATTATTTAAGAAACCGGCTTTAAAGATACCTAAAATTCGCGAAAAGCTCAAAAAAGTTCGCAAATGTATGGGTATTTAAAAATACTAACTCCATAAAATTAACAATGATAAGTGAAAGAACCCCTAAATTTAGGCATTTGTCATCTTAAAAAAGTTCGCAAATCTCTTTTAAAAATTTCAAATTTTATAGGTTTGCGAACTTTAAGCGGTATATAAGTTTCGCAAGGTCCTAAAATAGGCTATCCTAAACTTAAGCATAACTAAAAGTTCGCAAATATATGAGAGATATTTTGACAAAAACTAGATTTGCGAACCTATTTCGCGAGATTTTAGCCAAAAGGGGTCAAATTTCAGCTAAAAAAGTTCGCAAATCAAAAATCCAATAGAAATTTAAGAACTACATAAGCTAAACAAAGAGCTCTTGCATCTCAAAGATACCTTTTTTATCGCATAGCTCAAAGCTTTTTCCCACGCAGTTTTCGCATAGTCTGTAAAATCTCAAACTATCTGTTTTGACGTTTAGCAAAGCTTTGGCGGACTTTATCAGTTTTTTGAGCTTGGTTTCATTTAGCTCGCACTCAAAGACGCTAAAATTTACACGATACCCGATGCCTTCAAGGATGTCTGAGAGCTTTTTGCGATTTTTATCGTTTTGTATGTCGTAGGCTATTACAAATTTCATTAGAATTTTCCTACAAAAGGTCTATAGCTTTTGCTCTCGCCGTTTATGAAGCGAGCTAGGTCGTAGCACTCTTGCATGATTATGTTTTCGCATTTGCATGACTCCTTTTTCCACATAGTGTAGCTGCCGAGTTTTTCTTTCATGTTTTGGGCTATTAGCTTTTTAGAAGCGTCGGTGAGAAGTCCTTCTTTGTTTAGCGAGATAGGCTCATCTTTGTTTAGCATCGAGACTATGACTCTATCTACCATAAATGTCCTAAACTGCTCTATCATGTCAAAGACTAAGGTTGGCTTCGTGTTATCAAGCGCATGTAAAAATGAGATATGTAGGCTAAGGCCTGCTAGATATAGGCACTCTTGAACCTTGGAGTAGAGTATGGCGTAGGCGTAGTTTAGCGATGAATTTACGATGTCTTTGGCGCCAAATGTTATGCGTTTTTCAAATTCTACTGGCAATATGCTCTTTATGCCGTCCCAGTAAATAGCAGCAGCCGAGCCCTCAAAGCCCATAAGTTCGTTTGTGTTTTTGGCGTATTTTAGCTTTCTTGCTAGGATGTTTTCTAGTTTTAGGATATTTGGAGTTAGAAATTTATGGTATTTGTTTAGGTATTTTAGATAGTTGGTTTGGTTTCTTATCTTTGCTTCGACAAAAGAGACGGCGAGATATAGCTGGGCTGGTGTGTTTAGGAGCATGGCTTGTTTGTGTGCTGTCTGCGTAGAGGTACTATTGTAAGCTAGCAAGGTAGCGTATGGGACGTAGTGCTTGTCTATGAAGTCGATGTGAATCTTTTCTCTTGCGCAGCGCCAGATCACCGCAGAGGATAGCGAGATATACTCGCTATCAACGATGATGCGAGAAATTTTAGAGATGGGAAATTCTTTGTAAATTTTGCCGTATTGCTTTATAGTAAATTTGTTTTTACTAAGGCCTAGAAAGACGCCTAGTTGATTGATATGGAGTGTTGAGTCGGAGGCGATCTTGGTGGCGTAGAAATTTCTTTTTTGGTTTATCTTGCAGGGCTCGTTTTCATAGCTTTTATTTATCTACGCAAATCACAAAAACCTATCATTATTGCAGTCCTTCATAAGCCTAAGCCAATCTATTCTTATCTAAATTTATCCAATAAACGCATATAAGCACCACTCATTTATTTTTACAAATAACAATATAAGCCACTACCTACACTTTACCAAATTTCATTAGTCCCCTTGATCAGGTCAAAATTGTTTAAATTGGTTATCTCAAATGGTAAGTCTAAGGGTTATAGTAAAATGTTTTAATCCCCTAGATCGGGTCAAATTTGTTTAAATATCATATGAGGATTTTGCTCACGTCATAGAGCTAGTGTTTCAATCCCCTTGATCGGGTCAAATTTGTTTAAATAAAGCTCAACAAAAAGCCAATGGTACTTATTTCATAAAGTTTCAATCCCCTTGATCGGGTCAAATTTGTTTAAATATAAACCTATCTACATCAGTGAGGTATGCAATGATAGATGTTTCAATCCCCTTGATCGGGTCAAATTTGTTTAAATATATTTGCCCGCCGCTGAGATGGTGATTAGCAATGGCAAATCGTTTCAATCCCCTTGTTCGGGTCAAATTTGTTTAAATTATGCAGACATAGAAGTTTTGACTAACTACGAAAAGTTTCAATCCCCTTGGTCGGGTCAAATTTGTTTAAATAATACTTGCAACCGAAACAAAAGCAGGTATTACAAAGTTTCAATCCCCTTGATCGGGTCAAATTTAACAATGATAAGTAAAAGAACCTATTTTAAATAGCTTTAAAATCACGAATTTTTGAAATTTTAGCCAAAAAGATGGAAATTTAAGCTAAAAACCAAGAGCGATAAAGGTGCGCAAAATATACAAAAATAATAATTTTTAAACAAAAATTTAAAAATCATAAACATTTGCCTTTAAATCATATATAATAAGACAATTTTAAAATCGAGCGTTGAAGTGAATAACGAAACTAATATGATTTTGACCTTTTCTCGCTATATAGGGGCGATAAGAGATAGTCTTGGCGTGCTGATAAAACTACCAGTTCTTAATAAATTTATACCCAAACTTAAAATAAATAGAAAAAATGCTCTAAAAAAGAGCATGGTGGGCGTGGTTTTAGACTATGTGAAGATAAGGAGTTTAGATGAGGTATGCCGAGCTTAGAGTGAAATTTGAGCCGTCACAAAAGCCGCCATTTTTTATCGGCTCACAGGTGCGAGGAGCCTTTGGATATGCGCTAAAAAGCGTAAGCTGTATAAATCACGCCCATAAGTGCGACGAATGCTTTGCAAATGAGAGCTGTTTATACTACGACTTTTATGAAAAGAAAAATAGCTACCATAGATATAGGCTGGACTTTGAGCTAGGGGCTAAAGAGTATGACTTTGGCATAGTTTTGCTAGAAAGTGCGTGTGAAAAACTACCATATATCGCCTCTGCGGCATATATGATGCTAAAGAGATATGGCCTTGGCAAAGATAGGATTAGTTACGAGAAATTTGATATGTTTGTAAACGGCGAGGCGTGCTTGGCGGAGGATAAAATAAGTCTACCTAAAGAGTACGTGAGAGAATTTAGCTTTGATGGTGATGGGGGTGATGTCAGGGTCAAATTTATAACTCCACTTAGGATAAAAAAAGATAATGTTTTTTTAAAAAATGACAATATAAGTCTAAGAGATTTACTAAACTCCATCTATCAAAGGCGCCTAAGTATCTTTGGACAAGCTCACGAGGCGCTAGCGTGCGAGAT
This sequence comes from Campylobacter concisus, assembly GCF_002092845.1. Taxonomy (GTDB): domain Bacteria; phylum Campylobacterota; class Campylobacteria; order Campylobacterales; family Campylobacteraceae; genus Campylobacter_A; species Campylobacter_A concisus_AQ. The sequence continues at coordinate 188,861 of NZ_LVXF01000023.1, read as the reverse complement.
AAAAGGCGAGATAACTAAAAAAGACCTAAAATACGTGGAGCTAACTAGGCGTAGCAATAGACAAAACATTACTATGAATTTTGGCGGCCTGGTGGGGTCTTTGGAGATGAGGGGCGTTAGCAAAGAGTGTATGGAGCTGCTAAAGCTAGGTGAGATAATAGGCGTAGGCAAGCAGACTGTTTTTGGACTAGGGAAAATAGAAACGGAGGATATGAATGAGCAAATTTAGCAGTTATTTTAGTGATGAGTTTGTCTCTTTGGAGCAAGGATCTAAGAGCATAGATGAGATATTGCAGGATAGGATGTTTTTAATAGGTGGAGACTTTTACGGGATACAAAAATTTATATTTGACAACCTAGGCTCAAAAAACGCGGCTAAAGTACTAAGGGCAAAGTCTGCATTCTGTGAGCTTTTTATGATGGTCTTGGCTAAATTTGTCTGCCAAAAACTGGGCATAGATGAAAAATGTATCTTATCGTGTACGGCCGGTAAATTTGAGATACTATCGCCTAAATTTGACGAAGCTGCTTTTAAAGAGATAAAAGGCGTTATAAACGCTTATTTTATAAAAAATTTCTTTGGCGTTAGCGGTGTTAGCCTATCTTGCGTGGAGTGCAAAAGGGCTGACTTTACGGAGCCTAAGCGATATAAAGAGCTAAGGGATAAGATCAGCAAGGCTGTGGAGCTAGAGAAATTTAAAAAACTAAATTTAAAAGAGCAAGACCCGGTGCTTTCATACGATAAGGGCATAACAAATCAAACTCTTTGTAGGATCTGCAATATAAGAAAGATAGCTCACGACAAAGATAAATGCGAAATTTGTGCCGCCTTTGTACGTCTTGGCGAAAAGCTAGCTGGCGATAGCAAGAAGATAAATAGCAAAGATATAGGCATAGACTTTATGGACGTGGATCTTGAGATAAGCGAAAATATAAGATCATACGTTGCTAAAAGTGCGGGCAGCATAGTGGACTTTGAAGATCTGGCTAAAAAATCCCGCGGAGATAATGCGATCGCCGTTATAAAAGCTGACGTGGATAATATGGGAAATTTCATAAAACATAGCGACGTTACGCAAAACTTTGCAAATTTTGACACATTTTCAAAGGGAATAAATAACTTTTTCTCTTTATATGTGCCAAGAAAGATGAAAGAGAAATTTGAAAATAGTTATACGGTCTTTGCAGGCGGAGATGATCTGCTGATAGTTGGTAGCTATGATCAGATGATAGAGCTTGCCATTTTTGTAAGGCAAGAGTTTATGAAATTTATAAAAACAAAGGATCTAAGCATCTCTTTTGGCATCGTTTTAGCAAAACCGTCCACGCCTATAAGCTTTCTAGCACAAACTAGCGAAAAGTGGCTGGAGAGCTCAAAAGAGATAAGTGGAAAAGATGCGATTAGTATCTTTGGAGAGACTGCTAAGTGGGATAGCTATTTGAGCATCAGAAGTAAAATTTTAAGTGAATTTGAAAAATTTAATATAGACAATACGGCGTTTTTGTATAGGTTGCTCGAGCTTTGCGAGATGAGCAAAAAGGTATGCGAAGACGTAAAAAATACGATGTGGAAATCAAAGCTAAGCTATAGCTTTACTAGAAATATGCAAGGCAAACAGGGGGGCGGCGAGATGAACGAGCTGCTTCTTATGCTAAATAATGCGATAGAAAACAATCCAAAGGAGAGCAAAATGGCTATTTGTGAATACATATATAAAAGGAGAGAACGATGAATGGATACAATAGAAATGGCGGCGGTAACTATAATACCGGCAATAAACCGCAAGCAAACTCTTTGCCACCAATAGTTTTAGACTACAAAAAAGATCCAAATTTGTTTGATACAACGGCAAAAACAGTTGCTGAGAAAATATCAGGAACAAAAGCTACGCAGATGAGAGCATTTTATGACTATGTCATAGAACTAGAACAAAAATCAAACACCGAAGACTTTGGCGAAGTTTTGCCTTTTGTAAAGATGCTAAATTCAAAAGCGGCTTACTCTAAGTCAAGAAAATGCTCAAGCGATGAATTTGTCGAGATGATAAACAAATGCGTGTCTCAGGTAAAAACAAAAGATGATTTAAGGGTATTTAAACTCTTTTTTGAGGCCGTTATAGGCTTTGCTAAAAAATAAGGAGAAAGTATGAAAATTTTAACTTTAAAGGGACAAATAGAGCTTTTAAGCGGACTTCATATAGGTGGTGGCGATGATACTATGAAGATAGGCGGCATAGACTCGCAGGTAATAAAAGATATAAATACAAATAAACCTTACATCCCTGGAAGCTCGCTAAAAGGTAAAATGAGAAGCTTACTTGAGTGGAATAATAGGCTGGTTGGATATAGCGAAGGAGAGGTTTTTAACTCTAAAATTTTAGAAAAAGTACCAGAGCCAGATAAAAAAGCGGCGCAAAATTTACTAAAAATTTTTGGCGATAAAGAGAATAAATTTGGTATTACTAGAATAAGCGTTGGGGATTGTTTATTGTCTAAAGAGAGCGAAGGGCTAAAACTAAGCGAAGCAAAATATGAAAACGTGATCAACAGAGAAAGCGGAACCGCCGAACATCCTCGCCAGATCGAGCGCGTGCCGGCTGGAGTGAAATTTGACCTTGTTATTAGGCTAAAAGTTTTTGATGAAAAAGAGCCTTATAACGACAATGAAAATGAACTAAAAGAGATGGTTGAGAGCGGACTTAAGCTAATAGAAAACGACTATCTAGGCGGTAGCGGCTCAAGAGGTTACGGAAGGGTTGAATTTACAAATTTAAGGTGGGAATAATGACGCTTTATAAAACTACCATAACGCCCAAGTCAAATTTTACAACACCACTAAAGGGTGATACTTTGTTTGGGCAAATTTGTTGGGCGATCAGATACGCACTTGGAGAAGATAGGTTAAATGAGCTACTAGGCGACTACGACAAAAAGCCGTTTTTGATAGTCTCTGATGGTTTTGCTAGTGGATATTTGCCAAAGCCTAGCATGCCAAGTCACCTTTTGGGCGAAAATTTGGAGCTAAAAAAAGAAAATAGAAAGAAAATTTGGCTTAGCATGGAGGATCTGCAAAGCGGAAATTTCAAAAACGCTAAGACAAGTGGTGAGATCGGCTATGAGCTAACAAAGAATGCAACGATCAAAAACTCCATAAACTACCATACGTTTACGACTGATGAGAGCGGTAAATTTGCGCCTTATGCTTTAGTGGAGATGAAATTTAGCAGACAAGATATCTACTTTTTGCTAGATGATAAATTTAAACTTGATGAGCTAGAAAAAGCGCTTGAGGTTGTGTCTAAAAGCGGCTACGGCAAGAGAGCTAGCATAGGAAAAGGAGCGTTTGAGTATGGCGCGTTTGAAAAAGTAGCTATCAAAAAAAGCTCAAATGCCTTTATGACGCTTAGCCCTACTGTGATAGATGATGAAAATTTAAAAGAGTTTTTCTATGAGCCATTTACTAGGTTTGGCAAACATGGCGGAGGGCTTGCAAACACGAATCCTTTTAAAAGTCCTATTATAATGGCTGATAGCAGTAGCGTGGTAGTATATGATGAAATTTGCGAGAAAGAATATCTAGGAAAAGCTATAAGAGGACACTCCGCAAATGCGAACACGGTACACCAAGGATATAGCATACTAATAGCTACGGAGATAAAAAATGCGTAATGAAACTAAAACCTACAAAATAAAACTAACGCCCATAAGCCCGATACATATAGGTACTGGAGAGGCTTACGAGCCGATGAACTATGTCATAGACAAAGGCGCCGACGATAAATACTATATGTATGTTTTTGATGAATTTGAATTTGTTAAAGGGCTTGATGATAAGTCTAAAGAAGAATTTAATAAAATATCCTCAGATGCTACGGATGTGGGCATACTTAAGTTGCAAAAATTTATAAAAGAGAAGAGTTCTCTGGCCAAAAAAATCTCTTACTACAAAGTACAGGCGCTAAAAAATATCACAGAAGACTATAACGAAAAAATAGGAAAAGTTGTTCAAAGAGAGGGTGGTGGTAAAAAAGTCATAAACCAACTGGTTATTGAAAAGACACTTATCTCTCCAAATTTAAAAAAAGCCATTATTCCTGGAAGCTCTTTAAAGGGTGCAATAGCGACAGCCTTTGGCGAAATGCTCTTTAAAAAGAGTAGAAGCTATGATACAAAAGAGCATTTTAGTGATTTTTTAGTATCTGATAGCGAAGTGGTAGAGTCGCATACTTTTGCTTCAGTTGCTATAAATATAAAAAGAAACAGAGAGCCAAGAGGACAAAATGGTAGTCAAGGCATACCAGTAAGATACGAGGTGATAAACTCAAAAAGCGAATTTAAAACAACGTTTACGATAAAAAACAATAAATTTGGCATTGACGAGCTAATAAAAGCCTGCAACTCTCACTATATGCCGATATTTGCCTCTCAGTTTAGCTATGAAACGGACGAATTTACACGCGAAGGACTATCTGATAAATTTATTGAGAAATACGAGCATTTAAAACTTACGGATAATCAATTTTTATTGAGAGTTGGAAAGCATAGTGGCGCAAGAGCCGTTACGGTAGATGGCGCGAGAAAGATAAAAATAATGAAGGGTAAAGGGCAAAAACCATCTTTTGGAGATGAGGAAACCACTATATGGCTTATAAATAAACAGCCGTTTGGATGGCTACTTTGCGAAATTTTAGAAGAGGATTGATCTTTTTTAAACAATGTGACGAACTTAACCAAACCATCCTTGTAAATTTATATATATTATAGTATCATACTCCTAAATATTTAAGGATAAAATACTATGTATATCAAACGAGCCATAAGCGACGAAATAAAAGAGTATATGAAAAGCTTTCCAGTGCTTTTGATAAGCGGGGCTAGACAAGTCGGTAAATCAACACTTGCCTTAAATTTAGAGATACCAAACTACATAACGCTTGACGACATAAACATATATGAATCCGCAAGAAACGATCCCAAAGGCTTTATAGAACACTGCAATAAGCCTATAATAATAGATGAGATACAAAGAGTACCGATACTACTTGTTGCCATTAAGGAATTTGTAGATAAAAACAGAACGAACAGTCAGTTTATATTAACCGGCTCTGCAAATTTAAAAGGTTTTAAAGATATTTCAGACTCGCTTGCTGGCAGGATAGGTATAGTAGAGCTATATCCACTTTCTCAAAAAGAGCTAAGTCATAGCGATGAAAATTTGATAGATATTTTAAGTGGCGATATAAGCCATCTTTCGCTAAAGAAGTATGATAATGAGGGCTTATCTGAAAAGATTATAAATGGTGGTTATCCGGAGATCACAAAGATAACCTCTGAAAAATCAAAATATCTCTGGTTTAGCTCATACATAAGAACATATATAGAATCAGATGCCAAAGAGATAGGCAACATCAGAAATATGGATAAATTTATCACTATGTACCGCCTATGTATGCTAAGAAGTGGCAACATCTTTAACAAAAATGAGCTATGCCTAGAGTCTGGGCTTGATAATAAGACCTTTGATAGCTATTTTAGCGTGCTTGAACATACCTATCAGATCCAAAAGCTCCAGCCATATTTTAATAACGCTCTAAAAAGACTTATAAAAAGTCCTAAAATTTTTGCTACTGACACAGGAGTGCTAGCGCATCTACTGCAAATTTCTTCAGCGCAAGAGCTTGCAAATTCCTCATACAAAGGCGCAATATATGAAACATTTGTATTTGATGAACTACTAAAGGCAAATACAAGTAGCAAAAAAAGAGCAAATATATACTACTACAGAACGAGCGATCAAAAAGAGATAGACTTTATCCTTGAGATATCAGGTAAGCTCATAGCCGTAGAGGTCAAATCCTCAAAAACTATTAGCAAAGATGACTTTAAGCACATCTACCACTTACAAGAGAATTTGCAAAGTAAATTTGATAAGGGCATAGTCTTTTACGCCGGAGATACGGCTGTAAAACTAGATGATGATATGTTTGCATTACCGTTTGGTTTTATGGGGTGAGAGATGGCTATAGTAAAGAGTGATTATAAAAAAGTAGATACTGGGCTTTTTATCAACAAACTAAAGCCAAATGTCTTTTTATTAAGAAAAGTTATAGAAAGCAAGTATTTTACAAAAGTGCTTACGCTAGATACTCGTAGCGGATGGGGCAAGAGAGAATACAAAAATGAAGCCAAAAAAGAGCTTGTAAAGTGGTTAGATGGCGTAAGTAAGCAGTTAAAGGGGCTGAAATTTAAAGATACTACCAAGGTTAATGATTTGTTTGAGCTGTGGAAAGGCGAAAAAGATATCAACAAAAAGTCTGTCGCTAGCGACATCGCTTTTTATGAGAAATATTTGCAAGACAGTATCGGCAAAGAGATCGTAGTAGACGTCATAGCTGCCCAAATAGACAATGTTATCCATAATCTAATGCACGATGGAAAATTTAATAAAACAATGGGAAAAGTGCATGTATTGTCAAAGCGTACGGCATATGATAATACAAGACGAATTTTAGGCGAGATGTTTGACATAGCGCTTCGCAATCAGCTAATAGTGGTAAATCCTTGCGCTCTGCTAACTAAAATATCTAAAACGACTAGAAAAACGATAGTAAAAGATGCAATCGGTAAATTTTATAAGTTAAAAACGGCTATCTTGGAGCTTTATAAAGATGATCCGTTTTGGAGAGGATTTTTCTTGTTTTGTTTGTATGGTAGACGAAAAGGAGAAGTTGTTGGCTTAAAATGGGAAAATGTTGATCTGGAAAACAACGTATATTATCTAATAGATACAAAAACAGAAACGACTATAAAAAGCCGCTTCCTTTGCTCGTAAAAGAAGCCATAATGCAAATACCGGCCGATAGATGCGGCTTGGTATTTGCAAGCCCAAAAACTGGCGAGTCTATTAAAAATACGGATAGACAAAAGATGAAACTCGATAAATTCGTTGGTTTTGATGATTTTAAACTGCATGGTACTAGGCATATAAGCGGTTCGGCACTTGAAGAGCTTGGCGCAAATAGTGATATTATTAAAGATCATTTAACTCACAAAAGAGATGGTGTTACATATAAAAATTACGTAACTTACGATACTTATATAAATAGCTACAAGGCACTTGAGCTACTAGAAAGTATAAAGGAAGATTATGAATTTTGATAATGTTATAAATTTTACTTATGATCCTCAGAATGCTTTTTCGCAGTTAACATCAAACTTAATACTACATATATGCGAATTTTTTATTAACGAAAAATTTTTTATAAGTGCTTTTTATGTATATGGAGTTATTAACAATGCACAACTTCAAATAATGGATATTTTTAAAAATTTTATAGTCGTAGAAAAAGTTGATAAAGACAAATTAGACGACCTTGGTTCAGCACAGTTTGTATACTTTGAAGAGGATGATTCTTACTGCACTATCGATCCTCGCCAAACGGTAGAAAACATGGAAAAAGTTAAGGGTATGTTTGGTGGAGACATTGAAATATTGAAATTATCCCCATATCTTACAAATCAAGATATTTTTATTAGAGAATTGGCATGGCACACGTTTTTGTATATAGTAACAAAGCTTAACAGTATCCTATATTCCAAGAATCAACATTTTAAAGATTTCTTTGATGCAATTGAGACACTGAGGAAACAAAATTTTCCATTTGGCAATCATGATGAAAAATACCAAGATTGCTTTTCTAAAAATTATGAGAAATATATAACAATTATAAACGGAATACTTAAGAAAATATCAGAATTTAGAAATTTAAAAATATCTCAAGAAATTAAACGAAATACATATATAGTAGCTTTAAATAATGCAATAGATTACATTTTTGAGGAAAATAACTTAGAGTTTGAGAAAAATATTTTAATCAAAGTCTGATAAAAGCGCAAAAATTTGAAAAAATTTAGCCATTCTTTGTGCTTTTAAATTTTTGATTTTTACTATGATGTCCGAAAAGATAACAAGGATATCATATGAATAATCCTATAAAACAAAATCGTTGGCTAACGCCGAAGGATGTTGTGCAAGAGTATGGAATAAGCATAAATACTCAAGCAAAATATCGCATGAGAGGCTTAATACCGTTTTCTAAAATAAATAAGATCATAAGATACGATAGAACCAAGCTAGATGAATGGTTTGAGTACCACGCTATTGAGGTAAAGAGATAGTGTTATGATACAACCAAACCATACCTGTAAGATATCAGTATGTTTCAGTGAAGATCAAAAGAACAATATTGAATTAAATGCTGCAATGGCCGGCATTACTGTCTCTAGCTATATAAGAAATGCCGTATCTAGTTCTAAGCCACCCATTCATAAATTTGATAGAGCTATGATGGTAAAAATATCAAAGATAGGCAACAATTTAAATCAGATTGCAAGGTATGTTAATTTAAACAAAAGCATAGATCAAATTGTCTTAAAACACGTAATATCTATTGATAATGACCTGGATGTATTGTTAAGCAAGACTAAGTAGCATGCTTATTAAGTTTTTTTAAAACCAATAGCAGTGGTGGTGAATCAGGCATAGACTATCTACTAAACAGTAGAGTTGCCAATAAAACAGCCTATGTCATAAAAGGAAATGAGCATGTTACTAGACAGATTATAAATAATATTGAGAATAGACAAAAAACTTGTATTGGATGTTTGTCGTTTGAAGAAGACAATATTGATCAAAATGTAAAAAAGAGTTAATACGCGAATTTGAAAGAATACTGTTTGGTATGTACAGAGAAAGATTCAACGTTCTTTGGGTTGAGCATATAGACAAAGGAAGGCTGGAACTAAATTTTGTTATTCCAAAAATAGACTTAAAAAGTGGTCTAGCATTTAATCCGTATTATCATAAAGCAGATATGCCATTAATAGATAGTTGGCAAAACTATACAAATTTAAGATATAACTTCTCAGACCCAAAAGACCCAGCTAAGAGCCATATACTTCAAGGCCAAAGAAAAGAGCTTAGCCTAATCAAAGATTATATTGAGCTTGAAAGAATATTAATAGATAAGTTCATAAATCAAGAATTTACTTGCAGGAGCGACATATTAAAAGCATTTAACGACAGCAATATAGAAATAACTAGGGTTGGAGGAGACTATGTTAGTGTAAAGCTTCCAAATTCAAAGAAGGCAAGAAGATTTAAAGGAGATATGTTTAATGAAAAATTTACAAGCATTGAGGCAATGGAGCAACTCAGAAGTAAAGCAGATGCAAGAGCAGCAGAATTTAAAGATACAAGAGATTTATCAAGAAATGAAAATGATGCAAGAGTCGTATCAAAGCGAGAAAAAGAGTTTGATAGACTCAAAGCAGCTTGTATTAAACAAGTTCAAAAAAGAGATCGATGGCTTAAAAGTCAAGCTGAAAGAGAACCTAAACAAAACAAAGGCTTTCAAGATCATATCATTGATACTATTGGTGATAATAATAGTTATAACAACATGGTTGATAAAAACAAAAATAGAGATATCGTCTTTAGAAAAAGAGAACAAAGGGATGAATCGTTATATAGAAAAATATATAAATGGTGACAACTAAAAAATAAAATCACAATTTTTGATAAAAGGATAGATAATGACGCTATTAGAGCAAACATTATTAATAGAGTTAGAAGAAAAAGAGAGACAAGAGAGCGAGAAAATGGAACTTTTATGTCAATTATTGCAGGTGTGCAACACATTATCAAACAAGTTGAATCCATTATCTCAGGAATTAAAAACATTCGAATACGAGTTGCAGGACTTAGGAGCCTCTATGCAAAAACAGAGCGAGGCATTGATGAAATTGTCACAAGACGCCGAAATATCATAAATCAATATAATCAAAAATCTCAGCCACAATATAAAATATTACAAAAGACAGAAAGTAAATTTCCTCAAAAAACTGCTGAAATTGATTTCCTATAATGGTCTTGTATTTTATTTGCAAGACCATTTTTACACACAAATAACCATACAATTAATATTATTTTAGGATCCAATCTTTACAATTCGTTAGTGTCTTATTCAAGCAGTATTAAATTTTTTTATAAAATAATAAAAAATAATATTTTTACGTTATAATTTTAAAATGACCAAAAGGGGTCTTAGGGGTTACCCCTAACGAGGTTTTTGTCTGCATGTCAGACAAAAAGTATCCTCGCCCATGCAAAAAAGTTTTTATTGTTTTACTGTATTCTCTATGCATTAAAATAAAAAGTTAGGGCCTGTGTAATAATTTGGCATTTGCCATAACTAGACTAGAAAAACATTGTTGAAAATGTTAAGCTTTTTGAAATGTTTGATTTTTACAAAAAATATTTTTACAATTTTTATTTTTATCTTCTATTTCGCCGTGTATTAGTTTTTCTTTTTAGTAGAAAATGGACTAATAAATGGCACCCAAGATGGCACCTGTCCAAACCTTAAAGCTTTGAAATATCAATAAAATAGGGATTAGTAAAGAAATGGTGGTTAGAGGCAGAATCGAACTGCCGACACGCAGATTTTCAGTCTGCTGCTCTACCGACTGAGCTATCCAACCACCCGTTAAAGAAAGTCAGATTATACATGTTTAATATTTAAAGCAAGTTTAAAATACACACTTTTTTAAATAAAATAAGTTATGTTTTTCTATTTTGACTTGAAATATAAAAGAAATTCTACAAAACAGATAATAAATTACGAGCTTAAATAAGCTTGTAATTTATTTTAGTGTATTTGAAATAAAATAGGAAGGCGCAGATAACAATCTCGCTTAGGCTTTGGAAACTCAGAACTTGCTCTTTGAATGTTTTCTAAAGCACCATTATCAAGCGACTCAAAACCAGAGCTTTTGCTAACTTTAAGTTCATCTATGCTGCCGTCTTGCTTGAGTAAAAACCTAACTTCTACAATGCCTTGATGTTTCATACGTTTAGCATTATTTGGGTAACTTTTATGCCTCTTAACTGCGATTATAACCTTCGTAAAATCTTCATCGCCTTGCGAATTTGATAAATTTAGCTCAGGTGTTACATTTTGAACTGGAGCTGCAGCGATAGACTTGTTATTGGCTGGTAAATTTGTATTTACACTAGCTGGCGGTACAATAGGCTGCACTGGCTGAGCAATTACCGGTTCAGGCTTGGGCTCTATTTTTTTCTCTTTTTTAGGCTCTACCTTTTTTATTTCACGCTTTGGTTTCTCCACCTTTTTAGGTTCAGGTTTTGGTTCCGGCTTTGGCTCAGGTTTTGGTGGCTCTGGTGGTGGCGGTGGAGCTGGTGGAGTTGGCTCTGGTATAAGCATTTGCTCCGCTATTTGAGGTGCTGAGACTTGTGGCACTGGAGTAAATGAATTAAGAGCTATTTTTATCGGTTTTTGCTCACCTATTTTTATCTCATCAAAATTATGTGAAAGCAAAAAATATACTGCTGCTCCATGCACTACAAGCGAAACAGCTAAGCCGCTGTAATTTGAAATTTTATTCAGAGATTGTTTGGATTGCAAAATTTTCGTGGCCCTTCTCTTTTAATATATCAATTACTTTGACAAAGCTATCAAATTTCGAATTTTTATCGCTTTTTAGTTCGATCAATGTCTTTATATCAACCGCATTTAGCTTATCTTTGAGTTCGTTCTCAGAAATTTCTACATCATCTATAAAAAATTTATTATCCTTATCAATTACTACGCTTACCTTTTTATCGTCCTCTTTGCTTTGCTCGGCACTGTTTGCGCTTGGAAGATCAATAGCTATCTTACCTTGAGCAATAAAAGTCGAGATGCTAAGCACGATAGCAAGCAAAACAAGCATAATATCAATAAATGGGACAATATTTAACCCATCTTTTTTATTTAGACGCATTTTCAGCCTTGTATCTATTTAGCATTACATCTACTTTTCTAACAAAACCATTGTAAATCATCAAAGTTGGTATCGCCACAAGTAGTCCAAAAGCAGTTGCTTTTAGCGCAAGAGAGAGGCCGACCATTATGCTTTTAGTATCGATTCCGCCTGCCATACCCATATCATAAAATGTGATCATAATTCCAGCAACTGTACCAAGAAGTCCTATATATGGTGCATTTGAGTAGATAATGTAAAGTGTGGTTAAATTTTTGGTTAGTGCCTCTTCAAGCGCTTCGATACTTTTGTAGCCTTTTATATCAACGCGCGAATAAAAAATGATACGCTCAATCGTATACCAAAGTACAAAAAAACTCATAATGCCTAAAATCGCAATAATTACATGATCAATGTGATGTTTAATTAGCTCCATAATACCTTCTTAGTAAAAATTTTTGCGTGATTATAGCTATATTGATAACCAATGTCAAATATTTGGTAAAAATGTAATCAAATAAAAACTAAAATTTTTTTAATTATGTATGTATATATTTAATTATATTTAGAATTTCAAAAATTTAATTTTTTTCTTAATAGCTTTATTTCAGCAATAACCATTTTTGGCGTAAGCTCCTTCATACAGGCATGTGTCTTTATAGGACATACTCGCTTCATGCATGGCATACAATCTAAATTTAAATGCACTATCTTTGCACTCTCATCTTGCCATGGGCTAGTCTCTTTAAATTTAGTCGGTCCAAAAAGAGCCACAAGCGGCACTTTATAAGCAGCTGCGATATGCATAGGACCACTATCGTTTGTCAAAAAGATGCCATTTTTTATAGAACCTATGACCTCGCAAAGCTCTTTTATGCTCGTTTTTCCAGCCAAATTTTCACATTTCATACCATTTTGCAAGAGTATTTGCTCGATTTCATTGCAGATCTCAAGCTCAGCTTTTGAGCCAGTGATCTTTACATCAAATTCATTTTTAAAGCGCAGTGCAACCTCTGCAAAATAGTGCGGATACCACCTTTTGGCACTTCCGTAGCTAGCACCTGGATTTAGCACTAGGAGCTTTTGTTTGCTTTTTTTAGCTTCATAGTAAATCTTTAGTTCGTTTGAAATTTCTTTTAAATTTAGGCTTTGCTTTATAAAATTTAGATATTTCTGTACCTGATGCAAGCTCTCGCTACTCTTTTTAAAGCAAAATTTTTGTGTTGCTTTTAGAAAAAATAGCAAAAATTTACTAGCAAATGAGCTTCTAAAACTAATAGCGATATCAAATTTTCCAAGCTTTCTAGCCGTTTTTATAAGACTTAAATATCTTGAATTTTGTTTTTTACTATCGTCAATGACTACTTTTTCGCACTTTGGATGTGATTTATAAAGCTCACAGGCCACGTAAGAGCCAAAAAATACAATATTTTTAGCATTTTTACTTAAATTTTCTATCGCTGCGCTCGCCATCACAGCATCTCCAAGCCAAGTTGGAAGCTCTATAAAAACTCTCACTTTTGCTCCAAATTTAGCACTTCGTTTATGATTTCAAGAGTTTTGCTTGCATTTTCTTCTATACTAAATTTTTGCGAAAGTAAAAATGACTTCTCTTGCAGCTCTCTCATCATGTCATTATCATTAAGCACCTGCTCCACTAGCTCCAGTATACTTTCATCATTTGGTTCACGCATGATAAAACGATTTTCTAAAATTTCAGCTGCCCCATTTTGAGCCGTTGTAAAGACAATATTTTTAAAGCTAAGCGCCTCTAAAACGACATTTGAAAATGGCTCATAGTGTGTTGGAAATATAAAAATATCGCTTGCTTCATAAAATTTTGCAGTCATTTTTTGCTCACCTGTAAAAAATGCCTTTATCTTTAGCTTTTTCGCTAGCTTCTTATAAGAATTTAAATTTTTATCTTTGCCTACTATTAGCGCATTTACTGGCGTTTTTAGCTTTGATAAAAGAAGCAAAAAGTCCTTTGCTCCTTTTCTTTTAAAGCCATTTCCTACAAAAAGCACAATTGGTAAATTGTAATCGAGTCCAAATTCTTCGCATACGCTAAGTTTTGCTTCTCCTTTTTCTACCTTTTGTGGCAAGTTTATACCGTTGTAAATGGTAACGATTTTTGACTCATCGATACCGTAAGCTGAAATAATTTGCTCTTTTATGTAGTTTGAATTTGCGATTATCTTTTTAGAATTTTTAAAGCAACGTTTTTCTAGATATGGATAGACAAAATTTAGAGGATTAACCCACCAAAATGGCTTTGTGGCACGATAAATTTTATGCACGCCATCCCCTGCTCTATAAATATCTGCGCAGCTCACTCGCTCCAAGCTAAAATATATCTCATCACTTTGTTTTTGGCGTTTTACTTGTGCGTTAAATCTCAAAGCCTTTTTCCATGACGAGATCCTAGCCTCTCCTAGATATGAGCGTATAGATGTGTCTATACCTACGTCTTTTAGGGCTTTAGTAAGCCTTCTTAAATAGCGTTCGGCACCACCGACTGCATTTGGATTGATACGTAAAAAAACTATTTTTTTCATGACCTCAAAGCTTTTTGTTTTTGTGATTTTTTATTTGTAATGTCCGCCATAATATCAAAAATTTTTATAAATCAGCCTATTTTTTGCCTAAATTTCATAAAATTACACAAAGGATAAAAATGAAAACACTTACGATTATTGACACTTTTGGTTTCTTTTTTAGGCTCTACTACGCCATGAGTGGACTTAAAAACCGCGAGGGTAAGCCAAGCGGTATGATTAGTGGCTTTGCAAATTTTATAGCAAGCCTCAAGGATGAATACCAAAGCGACTATCTCATCTTCGCTCTTGATAGCAAAGGCAAGACCTTACGCCACGAAATTTTAGGTGATTACAAAGCCAATAGAAACGAGCCGCCGGCTCAGCTGAAAGAACAGCTTCCAGTTTGCATAGATATGATAGAAAAAATGGGACTTTACAGCCTTAGCCGCGAGGGCTACGAGGCCGATGACATCATCGCAAGCGCGGTTAAATTTTGCAAGGATAAAGATATATTTGTGCGAATAGTCACCCACGATAAAGACCTTTACCAGCTCATAGAGGACGGCAAAGTGAGCATCTACAGCCCACAAAGCAAGATTGATCATGATAGCGCAAGCTGCTTTGAAAAGTATGGCGTCTATCCAGCTCAGGTAAGGGACTTTCTAGCGATCGCAGGCGATAGCTCAGATAACATCCCAGGTGTAAAAGGCATCGGCGCAGTGGGAGCTAAGAAGCTTTTGGCTGAGTACGGGAGCTTAGAGGGAATTTATGAAAATTTAGCCCTTCTTAGAAACGAGCGCACTAAAAATATGCTTGCCGCTGCAAAAGACGAAGCATTTTTGAGCAAAAAGCTAGCCACTCTATTTGATGACGCAGTTAGTTCATTTGATCTTGAGCACTCTAAATTTCCAGAGCAAAATCCCCTGATAAACATCTCAGAAATTTTAAAAGAGTACGATCTAAATAGGCTTCTTAAGAGCTTGCAAAAAGAAGAAAATGCTGAATTTAAGCTTGGCTTTAGAGCAAATTTACTCCTTGATGAGGCTAGCATTGAAAAGCTCTTATCAGACGTCACGCCAGAGACCATCGTCGCCTTTGACACCGAGACCACGGGCGTTGATAGCAAGAGCGCAAAGATCGTTGGTTTTAGCTTTTGCTTTAACGACGAGGATGCCTACTACGTGCCAGTAGCTCACAACTACCTAGGCGCGCCAAAGCAAATAGACCTAAATTTTGCCACTTGGGCGGTAGGGCAAATTTATAAAGGCTGCGTGATCGGACAAAATTTAAAATATGACTTTGAGATCGTGAAAAACAACCTTGGGCTCAACCCACCAGCAAATTTTAAAGACACGATGATACTTGCGTGGCTTAGCGATCCAAACTCAAGTGTCGGCATGGATGCGCTGGCAAAAAGGCTTTATGACTACGACACGATCAAATTTGAAGATGTGGTCAAAAAGGGGCAGACTTTTGGCGATGTGCCGCTAGAAAATGCCGCTAAATACGCGAGTGAGGATGCTTGGATAACGCTTAAATTTTATAAAACTTTTCAAAACAAGCTTGATAAAAATTTACTAGTCCTTGCCGATAAGCACGAGTTTCCTTTTATCCTCACGCTCTTTGATATGGAGCAAAACGGCATCAAGATCAATGAAGCCAAAATGCAAAAGCTCATCCTTGAAAACGACACCAAACTAAAGGCGCTAACAAGTGAAATTTACGAGCTAAGCGGCGAAAATTTCAACATAAACTCAGTAAAACAGCTTGGCGTCATACTTTTTGAGCATCTAAAACTCCCAACTAAGAAAAAGACAAAAACAGGATACAGCACCGATGAAAGCGTGCTAGCTGAGCTTACGGACGCTCATCCAGTGATTGAGAAAATTTTAGCCTATAGGGAGCTATATAAACTACAAAGCACCTACTGCGAGCCACTTTTAGCGCTTGCGAAAAAGGATGAGGGCTCACGAATTTACACGAGCTTTTTGCAAACTGGCACGAGCACTGGCAGGCTATCAAGTAAAAATCCAAATTTGCAAAATATCCCAGCTCGTGGCAGCCTCGCAAAGGATGTTAGAGAGTGTTTTGAAGCACGCGATGGGTATAGTTTTGTGGGGCTTGACTACAGCCAGATCGAGCTTAGACTACTAGCTCACTTTAGCCGTGATCCTGCGCTTCTTGAGGCGTTTAAAAATGACGAGGATATCCACGCAAGGACGGCTATTAGTATATTTGGCAGTAGTGATGGGCAAAATAGAGCTGTGGCGAAGAGCATAAATTTTGGCCTCATTTACGGCATGGGCTCAAGCAAGCTGGCAAATCAAGTAAATATCACAAGAGCCGAGGCAAAAGAGTATATAGAGCGCTATTTTAAGGCATTTGCGACGATCAAAGACTTTTTAGAGAGCATAAAAATTTCAGCTAAAAATGATGGCTTTGTGCAGACACTACTTGGCAGAAGGCGTTATTTTGACTTTAAAAGTGCTACGCCTATGCAAATAGCTATGTTTGAGCGCGAGGCGGTAAATACGGTCTTTCAAGGCTCTGCGGCAGACCTTGTCAAGATGGCTATGGTAAAAGTTAGAGCAAATTTAGATGAAAACGCGAGAATGTTACTTCAGATCCACGATGAGCTGATCTTTGAAGTAAAAGACGAATTTGCACAGGAATTTGGCAAGGCGACGCAAAAGACGATGGAGGAAATTTACACGTTAAATGTACCACTTAAAACATCGTTAAATATCGCTAAAAACTGGGGCGAACTAAAATAAACTGATAAATTTTGCTGGAGCTTTTAAGATGATTAACTCCTGCTTTATACTTAAAAACAAAGTTGTAGTTTATCACTATATCTTTGGACTTTTATACTTTTGCAGAAAGCAAATGACATCAATCAAATAAGCCAGCAAACAGCCCAACGCGTAACATACGATGTCGCTAACGTCAAATGTTCCGCCAAAGACTATGCGTATTATTAAATTATGAATATCTAAAATTTCAAGCACTTTTAAGTATTGTAAAATTTCTATAAATAGCGAGAAAATAAATATTTCAAATGCTAAAATTTTTGGTGTAGTTTTAAACACAGCTCGTCCAAATGCGTAAAGCATCACCGTAACTAGCACATCACCCAAATAATGGCGCACGAAGCCACCTTTGACAAAAACTGCGATAAAAATTTCGATTGCCAAAATCACGACTGCTACGGCTAAAAAGAATAATCTAGCTCGCAAGCTATGTCTCATTTTCTCGTATTGAAAAGATTTGTATATTTTTCGTTTTACTTGCATTTTTTACTTATTTGAAATTTTACTTTTTTTATAAATTAGAAATGATATCCATACCATCTTTAAAGCTAGGATTGTGCTGGATATATTTTTCGCCTACAAACATATTTATAACTTTTATCTTGTACTCGTTAAAAAGGGCATTCCATTAGGTTTTACTTAAAATTGCCAAAACCCAGCTATTTCATAAATTGTAACAGATAATAGCAATATTGCCAAATAAAGAAAATTTCTTAATCTTAAAATTCTTTGACAAAAATATCAATCAAAATAGCTTTTGAAAGTATTTTTTAGACAATTAATAAATTTTTGGTTTAAAAATAATGAAATTTATGGATTAAAATTTTTCTATCAAATCTTTAAAAATTTCATAAAGTTTATTTACTTCACGGACGCTAACTCGCTCGTTTTTGGCATGTATGCGGTCGTTTATGACACCAAATTCTATCGCATCTACACCAAATTCAGCAAAGTGCCTTGCATCACTCGTACCGCCCTTTGTATTTAGAACCGGTGTAATACCGGTAATTTTTGCGACAGAGGCCATTAAATTTTTTACGATTTTGCTATCTTTGTTTGTTAAAAATCTCTTTGAGCTTTGCTTTATACTAAGCTCAAAATCAAGCCCTTTTAAAACCTCTCTAAGATAGCTCTCGACGTCATTTACGTCAGTTAAATTTGAGTTTCTCACATTAAACATTATGCTAAGCTCACTTGGCGTGACGTTGCAAACTTGCATGCCACCTCTAATATCAGTTATCACAATCTTGCTTGGACTAAAAAACTCGCTCCCAGCGTCCATATCGTGATTTGCAATCTTGCTTAAAAGTGGAGCTATCAAATTTACCGGATTTACACACTTTTCAGGATATGCCACGTGCCCTTGAACGCCCTTTATCATGATCTTGCCATTTATCGAGCCGCGCCTGCCAACTTTTATGCTATCACCAAATTCTTTATCACAAGTTGGCTCAGCCACTACGCAAAATTTTGGCAAATCATTTATTTCGCGTAAATATTCAAGTGCCAAAGGTGTGCCATATGTGCCATCACCCTCTTCGTCGCTTGTTAAGATGAGGCTTAGCTTGCCATCAAATTTCGCATCTTTAGCAGCGCAAACAAAAGCAGCCACGCCACTTTTCATATCCTGTGCGCCTCTTGCGTAGATGTAGCCATCTTTTTCTAGTGGAGTAAATGGCTCACTATCCCAGCCCTCACCTGGAGGCACGACATCAACGTGTCCAGCAAAAGCTAGATGCTCGCCATCACCATAAATTTTAGAGAGTATGAGATTTTTGGTGCCGTTTTTTTCTATAAATTTTGCCTCAAAATCAGGCAAAAATCTAGCGATAAATTCTAAGCTTCCAGCATTATTAGGTGTGATAGAGCGAAAGCTTAAAAGCTCTTTTAAAAAGCTAATTACCACTAAGTACCTTATGAGCCAGCACGCTCTGGTGCACCAAAATAAAAGCCCTGGAACTCATCTACGCCGATCTCTTTACAGATTTCAAATATCTCTTTTGAATGCACATATTCAGCAATAGTTTTTATACCAAGGTCTTTTGCAAATGCCACGATCGCACTTGCGATGGAGTGTGAATCTTTATTTATGTCTATATCTTTTATAATAGAGCCATCGATCTTCACGTAGTCAGGCTTGATCTTTATAATGTAAGAAAAATTTGAATATCCTGAGCCAAAATCATCAATAGCGATCTTTGCGCCCATACTTTTTACACGCTCGATAAAATTTGAAACTCTCTCTAAATTTTTAAGCTCTTCATCTTCAACGATCTCAAATACTACTCTACCAGCAACATTATGCTTGTTTAATAAATTTAAAACAAGTGAGCTAACATCACCATCGATCATATCTCTACTGCTTAAATTTATAGAAAGTACTAAATTCTTATCCTCTACAAGTTGTTTAAAACACTTTACAATGAGTTGTTTCTCAAGATCAGCATAACGCTTAATACGCTTTGAGATATCCAAAAAGACATTTGGTGATATAACATCGCCTCTATCTAAAAGTCTTATCAAGCATTCGTATTTTACAGGTACCTTTTGGTCATTAACTATCGGCTGAAAATAAGGAACAATATTGTTATTTATAGTGGCGTATTGTATCAGTTTAGAGCGTTCTATTTGAGTTGCGTATTCCTCTTTTTGATTTAGCCCTTTGAAATAACAAACATAGTCTTTATCTTGCTCTTTTGCTGTTTTTAACGCTATTGTTGCTTTTCTTAGTGTTTGGTCACTATCAAGAGCAAAGCCTATTGTACTATGTATCTCGATACCTTCTATCTCTCTACCATCTTCATCGACTATACTTAGCATACGGCCTTTAAAAATTTCTATCAAATCTTCAACCATATCTTCATATCTATCGATAAAGCTATCGCTATCTTCTACCAGAGCAAACCTATCTGCTTCTATACAGTAAGCCTTCATATTCTCATCTTTGGCAAATTCACTGATCAAATCAGCCATCTTTACCAAAATCTGATCACATGCAAATTTACCGTAAAAGTCATTCATCTTGCCAAAATCGTCAATATCTATAAGCACTACTTTAGGATTTTCATAGCTATTAATATCACGCACCAATGCTGTTTTATTTAAAAGTCCAGTCATTGGATCGATATAAAGCTTTTCTCCAAGCTCTTCTATCTGTTTTTTAGTATCTGTTTTTAATGCGTTATAGTTATTTTTTTCTTTTATGTATTTGACCGCATACCATATACAAGTAGACAAAGCAACTATTGCGCCAATGAGGCTTAAGATGAATGTTAAAGCCATATTGTTTAAAAGCCACTCAAAAAAGTACTCATCATGCGTGCCAGTAATACGTTGATCGACCTTTCCTTTAAAGCCTAATATATACTCTCCAACTGGCACAAACATACAAACTTGAGCGGCATTTTCTGGCAAAATTTTTGCCCAAAAATAATCTTTTTGGAAATTATGAGCAAAGATATTTCCACAGCTTTTGTCATTAAACTCTTGATTTATTATTCTTTTATCTGAAGATGCTACGACCTTGTATCCATTTTTATTATCATCCTTTAATAAAAGAACATCACCCATAGCGCTATCGTTAATGTAAGATTGGAAATTTGCGACATCATATTTGCTGACATTTTTGAAATAATCAACATATTGATATGTCAAATAATCAACTTTCTTTCGAAGATTAAAGCCATTTTCAGCAGAAGCATTATTAAATTTAAAATAAAAAACTGCCAGGTTTTCGACTAAAAAAATACTTCCCAAAATAAACACTAAACCTATAATCGTTTTAGTGATGTTTAGATTTTTACCCGTTTGCTCGTCCTTGTTACTCAAAAGTTACTTCCCTTATTTTGTGTACTTGCCCTGATTATATCAACCTTAAAATAAATTTTAACTTTTAGGAAGAAGTTAAAGCCTGACTATTTTAGCTCCATATCCACCTTGATTTGCCGGTGCGTCAAAAAATTCTTTCACGCTTGGATGCTCTTTTAAGAAATTTTTGACAGCAAAGGCGAGCTTGCCAGTGCCAATGCCGTGAAATACGCTAACCTCATCAAACCCCATAACAAGACTATCTGAGATAAATTTATCAAGCTTAGCTATCGCCTCGTCAGCTCTCATGCCGTGCAGATCAAGCGAGAGCGAGGCCGTTTTTGGCTTATCTACGCTTAAACTTACTCCACCTTTTTTAGGCAAGACCACTTCGTTGCCATTTTTTCTTAAAAGCTCGAGTGGCACGCGTAAATTTATACCATTTGACTCGATCATCGCATCGTTTTTAGAGATACTTAAAACCGTACCTTTGATATTTTCATACTTCACTCTATCGCCTACTTTTAGGCTCTCTCGCTCAGTTTTTTTAGGCTTAACGATGGCGGCTTTTTTCTCATTTGCCACGTTTAGCGCCCTTTGCTTATCTTTTATATCCTTGAAATTTATAACAGCTTTTGCCGCATTTATCGCTTCATAATACTCTTTTTCGAGGCGAGAAATAGTCGCATTTAGCTTGATCTCATTTTTCTCTTTTAGCTCTTTTTGCTCCTCAAGCAAGCGCTCCAGCCGCTCTTCTTTTGCCGTGACCTCTTTTATCCCCTCATCAAGCTTGGTTTGTAAATTTAGCGTCTTTGTGATGATCTCGTTTAAATTCTCTTTATCTTCGCCATAAATTTTCTTTGCCTGCGCCACTAAATTTTGAGATATGCCGTATCTTGCCGCCGTTTCAAAGGCATAAGACTTGCCGATCGTGCCCTTTAAAAACTCAAATTTAGGCCTTTGAGCCGCTTCGTCGTAAAGTGCCGCCACTAGCTCAACCTCTGGATTTTTAGCTAATAGCATCGCAAGGCGCTTGTGGTGGGTCGTGATGATCATTTTGATATCTTGAGTGATGAGGCGCTCTATCATGACGCCATACAAGCTCGCAGCCTCCTCAAAGTCGGTGCCAAGCTCGATCTCGTCGATGCCGATGATGATTGACTTTTTAGTAAAAAGCTTTGCAAAATGCACCATCCTGCCAGCAAAGGTCGAGATGTCGTTTTTCACGCTTTGCGGATCTTCGATGATCGCGTCAAATTCTTTAAAAGAGCCGATGCTTGAGCGGTTTGCGTCGATACGCATAGGCAGCAGATACTTTGCAAGCAGCGTGGCTGAAATTATTGATTTTAAAAGCATCGACTTACCGCCAGCATTTACGCCGGTTATTAAAAGCACTTTTTTACTAAAATCCACGCTCACGCTCTTTGGATTTTTAAGCGCTGGGTGGGCAAATTTCTCAAGCTTGATAACGTGCGAGCTATTTGGCAAAACAAACTCATAGTCACGCGATCTAGCCAAATTTACACGAGCTTGATACGCGTCAAACTGATCAAAAGCGTTATTTATAAATTTCAAAAAGAGCAGGCTTTTGCTCATCTGCAGGCTAAATTTCTTGCAGTGCTCAAAAATGATCTCCTCTTTTTTATCAAGTAGCTCGCTTTGCTCCTTTTTTAGGCGCTCGGTGCTTGCAGGTGCGACGTAGAAGTAGCCGCCTGAGCTTCTAGCGATCACGGTGCCTTTTAGGGCGTGATTAAAGCCACCACGCACCAAAAGTACCTCTTGTGCGTTGATGTAGTGCGTCTGGGTATCTACAAGATAGGGCGTGATATGCTTTGAGTAGATGAGCTTTTTAAGCTCAGCGTCGATCTGGCGCTTTTTCTCGCTAAACGCATGCTTTATCGCAGCAAATCTCTCATCTACGCTGTCGCTAAACTCGCCGTTTTCATCAAAGCTGTTTGCCATCTTGCTCATCGCTTCAGGGATTTCAACCTTTGCGATCCACTCGCCAAGCCTACCTTCAAATTTTTGCTTTTTTAGATATGAAAAATACTTAATGATCTTTGCAAACTCGTAAATTTCGCTGATGTGAAGCACTGCTTGCTTGCTAAGTCTCATAAGCGCGTCATCAAGCTCTTTTATCTCATCAGGCGCCTTAAAATCATACTTTGAAAGCTCGCTAATGTTTTCAAAGTGGATTTTGCTGTCGCCTTGTAAAAATAGCGGTTTTTGCCTTGCTAAAAAGGAGTTAAATTTATCAAGATACTCGCCAAGATCTAGCTTTAAAAATATCTCTTCAGTCATTGCTCACAACTTTTTATAGGCACGATAACGCCTGAGAGATCGCTAAATTCTCTTTTAGCTAAAAATGACGCCGTGCCAAATTCGTAGTTAAATTTCTCAGCACTCACGTTGTATTCGCCACATTTTAGTGTTTTGCCCTGTTTAAAATCGCTAACTAGCTTTGAGATGGCGTCCTCATTTCTTGATAAATTTTGCTCGTAAAAATAGACACAAACAAGGATCGCTACAAGCACTGCGCTAACAAGCGCTTTAACGCCTTTGCTGATCTTTTCATCTTTTATCGCCCAGATCGCTCCAAAAAGCAGCATCACGCCAGCGATTATTATCAAATTTCTTACCATTTCACGCCTTTATACTTTGCGATGAGCTCTTTGTAAAGCTCGGCATGAGGCTTTATCTTTTCTAAAATTTCAGCCCTCACTTCGCTGATATCTTGCTTTTCAACCAGCAAGCAAACGGCTAGATATGGGGCATTTGGCAACATATCTTTTATCTGGGCGCTACTTAGCTTTTGAGACCTTGCAAGCGCGATCAAGATATCTTTTTTACCTAAATTTATAAGGCTTGAAATTTCATCCTCGCTTAGCTCTTTTTCTTTTATCTCTTTTAAAATTTCATTTTCATCTTGGGGCTTGAAAGTGCTTAGATCCATTAATATCCGCCTCTTAGCTGCACGCTGATATCGCCCGCTCCAAAGCCAACTACGATGCCGTCACTTAGGCGGTTTTTCACGCCAAATTCATCTGTAAATTCTATCCCCTCTTCAACCCTCTCGACCTTATCGGTAAAGATCGGGTTATACTCGCTAAATTCGCTCTTCATATCAACTTCGATCGGATTTTCTCCGGCTGCATAAACTGGCAAGATGACAAGCTCATCAACGCCTTTAAAGCACTCTTTAAAGCCAGGTAAATTTGTGCTAAGTCTTGTGTAGCGGTGTGGCTGAAATATCGCTGTGACGCTGTTTATGCCTAAAATTTTGGCGTATTCAAAGACTGATTTTAACGTCGCTTTTATCTCGGTTGGATGGTGCGCGTAGTCGTCGATTAGAACGAAATTTTTGTTTGCGCTAAGGATATCAAAACGCTTTTTTATGCCTTTAAAATTTAGTAAATTTTCTCTGATATCTTTAAGCGGCGTCTCGTGCATCGCAGCTAAAATTGCCAAAGATGCGTCTATGGCGATGTGCTCGCCCATGCCAAAGGCTTCAAATTTGCCTAAATTTTTAAGATTAAAGCTAGTGTATGGCTGATAGTCTCTTACAACCATCGTAAGCTCAGTGATATCACTGCTTGGGTAAAGCCTGATCGCGTCAAGCTTAAGCGTGCTTAAAAACTCGTCCTCAGCGTTTATCACTCTAACCTTTGCGCGCTCCAAAAAGCCCTTGTAGGCTGCGTAAAATTTAGCTAGATCGTAGTCGTAATGCTCCATGTGCTCTGGCTCTGCATTTGTGACGATGGCTAGATATGGATTTGAGTTTAGAAAGCTTGAATCGCTCTCATCAGCCTCAAATACAACGTTATCGCTTTTAGCGTAGCGCATATTTGAGCCAAACTGCTTTGAGATGGCACCGATGATGACTGAGCCTTCTATTAGGCTTGCTAGCATCGCTGAAGTCGTGCTTTTGCCGTGCGCGCCAGCAACTGCAAAAACGCACTTATCTTCAAGCACATAAGGTAAAATTTCTTTTCTTGAAAAGCACTTTATGCCCTTTCGTCTGGCCTCCACTAGCTCGATGTTATCCTCTTTTATCGCAGCTGAATAGACCACAAAGTCTTGGTCTTTTATCGCCTCTTTGCAGTGCGGCGTGATGACCTCGATACCTTCATCTTTTAGCTCTAGCGTCGTTTTGCTCTCTTTGATGTCGCTGCCGCTTATCTTGTGGCCTTTTTCGTGTAAAAATCTAGCGATGGCTGAGATGCCGATGCCGCCGATGCCGATGAAATGGACTTTTTTGATCTCGTTGTTCAACTCTTGCAAATTTTATCCTTAAGTTTTTCGTGATTTTAACAAAAACTACTAAATTTAAGGCTGAAAATGGCTTTTATTTGCTTAAGCTAAAGCTTTCATCTATCAGATCAAAAACGGTTTTTTGTGAGATTTTGGAGTTTAAATTTACACTTATCCAGTGCTTTTTATTCATATGATATGCCTTAAAAATTTGCATCTCATCAACTAGCACCATGGCTAGATCAGGGCTACATTTTAGATTTAAAACTTCTATCATCTCGTCACTTTCAAGCCCAAGCTTGCTTGCACTTATCTCCATAAGCAGTGCAAACCACTTCTTGTTTTTCTCGTGACAAAAGACTTTAATTTTTGGATACTTTGGAAAAATTTGCTCACCAAAAACGTCAAATTTCTCTTTTATATATCCCTCAACGTCACTTCGTTTCAAATTTCACTCCAAAATTCCTTTAAAGAGCGCTCACTCTTGCTAAGCTCGCTTTCCCATCCAGTTACGGCCTTATTTTATCTTTTAAATTTAGCCTCTATCTGCATAAAGCCCCAGGTGCTTCTAGCCTCGCTAAGCTCCTTTTTGCTAAGCTCATCTATCATCATCTCTTCGTTCTTGCCGAGTCTATTTTTAACTTCACCAAACGGATTAATAAGCATCGAATCGCCGTAAAAGCTCCACTGAGCATCGTCACTTTTATGACTTCCTACGCGGTTTACGCGGAGTACGTAGACGTTGTTTGTAAAGGCTCTAACCTTTAAAAGCTCCTCCCAGCGCGCCTGAGAAAAAAATGTACAAGCCGTTGGCACGAGCACGATATCGACCTTTTTGGCGCTCATATAGGCCCAGCACACATCAAAGTGCGCCTCATAGCCAAACATGACGCCAACTTTAAATTTATCGTAGGTAAAAATAGGCAAATTTAGCTCATCGCTTGTGTTATTAAAGAATTTCGCCTCATTCCAGTGAGCGTAAGGCATGAGAATTTGCTGATCATATAGCTTGACTTGTGTTGGGGTAAATTTGGCTAGACTTTTAAAAATTTCCTTGCCTTTTAGATTTACAATGGGTGCAACAATATTTAGATCATACTTTTTTGCCATTGCAAAAAGAGCCTCTTTCTTGCGCTCGCTCTGCTCTTTTATAAGGCTTTTTGGCATGCTAATGAGCTCTTTAAAGAAGCTATTTAGCACATATTCACCAAGCACAACAAGTCTCGCATTTTTGTCCGCACAAATTTTTAGATAATAATCAAGCCTCGCCTCACTTAAAGGCTGCGTTGGTAGCTGAAGAGCACAAATTCTACTCATCATCCACCTGCTTTATGCTAAGTTTTGCGTTTTCTAAAATTTCTCTTGCCTCGTTTAGTAGCTTTTTGCCTTGTTCGTGCAGCTTTATGCTATTTTCTAAGCTCACATCATCTTTGTTTAGATCGTTTAAAATTTTATCTGCTAGGGCTAATTTTTCTTCAAAGCTTTGCTCTTTTTGCTCCATTTTCTATCCTTTTAATATATTTTTTATATATCCATCAAATTTTTCTATCTCGACCAAAAAGGCGTCGTGGCCGTAGTTGCTATCTATCTCTACGAAATTTGTATTCTCTCCTCGCCCCATCTCACAAAGTGTGTCATAAATTTCTCTCATACAGCTTGGCGGAAAGAGTAGATCGCCCTTAAATGCAACTAGATGCAAATTTGCTTTTATCGGCACAAGGGCGTCTTTTAAGTTGTCATAGTGTCTTGTGCAGTCAAAGATATTCATCATCTTTACGATGTATAGATAGCTTAGTGGATCAAACCTCTTTGGGAAGTTGTAACCGTTGTACTCCATGTAGCGATCCACCTGAAAGCGCCCAGAAAGCTCATAAAGGCCGTCTGTTTCGACGTAGTTGCGTCCAAATTTCTCATCCATGCTATCAGGGCTTAAGAAGCTGATATGCCCTGCCATCCTGCCATAAGCCATACCCTTTAGCCCATTTTTTCTTATAAATTCCAAGTCGTATTCGCCATTTTTGAAATTTTCATCGTTTAAAATGGCTTCAATGGCTATTTTGTTAAAAGCTATCGCCCATGGCTTGGTCTGATAGGTGCTTGCAAGCATTATGATATCTTGGGCAAATTCTGGAAACTCGATAGCGTAGCAAAGTGCCTGCATACCGCCGAGACTGCCACCTATCACGGCTCTTGCCCTTGTTATGCCAAGCTCGCCAAATAGCCTCATTTGCGCCTTTACAACGTCGCTTATGGCAAGTACTGGGAAATTTAGCCTATACTCTTTGCCACTACTTCTATCTACACTTAGCGGCGAGGTCGAGCCAAAGCACGAGCCTAGGATATTTACGCAAATAACGTAAAATTTATCGGTATCGACCGCCTTTTTGCTGCCTATTAGTCCGTCCCACCAGCCAGCTTTCTCATCGCCTGCGTAGGTGCCAGCAGCGTGGTGTGAGCCAGTTAGGGCGTGACAGATCACGATAACGTTGCTTTTATCAGCATTTAGCGTGCCGTAAGTCTCATAAATAAGCTTGAAATTTGATAGCATACGGCCACTCTCAAGATAGAGTGGCTCGTTAAATTTAATGGTTCTGGTTTGAAGATTTAACACTAATTAACTTTGTAGTTTGGTGCCTCATGAGTGATAACTACGTCGTGGACGTGGCTCTCTTTAAGTCCTGCGCTTGTTATCTCGACAAATTCAGCTCTTTCTTGAAGAGTTGGGATGTCTTTTGCGCCAACATAGCCCATAGCACTTCTTAGGCCCCCTATTAGCTGATGGATCACATCTTTTATGCTTCCAGCAAATGGCACACGACCCTCGATACCTTCAGGTACAAGCTTGTCTTGAGCGGTACCCTCTTGGAAGTAGCGGTCAGAGCTGCCCTTTGTCATAGCGCCAATTGAGCCCATACCGCGATATACTTTATACTGGCGACCTTGGAATGTTATAAGCTCGCCTGGGCTCTCCTCGCAACCTGCAAGTAAGCTACCTGCCATAACGCAAGCTGCACCTGCTGCAAGGGCTTTTGCTACGTCACCTGAGTATTTTAGTCCGCCGTCAGCGATAACTGGGATGCCATATTTTGCTGCTTCGCTTGCGCAGTCGTCAATCGCTGAAATTTGAGGCACGCCAACGCCAGCAACGATCCTTGTAGTACAAATAGAACCTGGTCCGATACCAACTTTTATGCCGTCAGCTCCTGCTTCTGCTAGGTCTTTTACGGCTGCTGGATTTGCGATATTGCCAGCTACGACATCGACATTAAAATTTGCTTTTACCTCTTTTAAAGTATCGATGATGCCCTTTGAGTGGCCGTGAGCTGAGTCGATGACGATGACGTCTACACCAGCATCAACTAGCGCTTTAGCACGGTCAAGCTGACCCACGCCGATAGCCGCTGCTACGCGAAGTCTGCCGTAGCTATCTTTGTTTGCGTTTGGATACTCTTTGCGTTTTTTTAGATCTTTTATAGTGATAAGGCCGTCAAGCTTGCCGTCTTTATCGACGATAGGCAGCTTTTCAACTCTATTTTGAGAGAAAATTTTCTCCGCATCATCAAGCGTGCAGCCCTTTGGCGCAGTGATAAGCGGTGCTTTTGTCATGCGGTCTTTTACCAAAGTGCTCATATTTGTCTCAAATCTCAAATCGCGGTTTGTTAAAATTCCTATTAGCTTGCGGTCCTTGTCGATGACTGGAACGCCTGAAATATGAAGATCTGACATAAGGCTTAGAGCTTCAGCCACGGTTGCTTCTGGATTTATAAAGATAGGATCGATGATGACGCCACTTTCGCTTTTTTTGACGCGTTTGACCTCTTTTGCTTGGCTTTCGATGTCCATATTTTTATGTATTACGCCGATACCGCCGAGCCTTGCCATCATGATAGCGGTTCTATGCTCAGTCACCGTATCCATCGCAGCAGAGACGATCGGGATATTTAGTGTGACATTTTTGCTGATCCTGGTTTTCACGTCAACTTGCTTTGGCAAAATTTCAGAGTATTGCGGCACAAGAAGCACATCCTCAAATGTTAAAGCTCTCTTTACTATCTTCATATTTTTATCCTTTTATTAAATTTTCTAAGCTCTTGGCACCATTTATCAAGGTCTGTTCGTCCCACGCTTTTGCGATGAGCTGGGCGCTCACATTTAAATTTTGATCATCTTTGCCAACTGGCACAGAGATAGCTGGTAGGCCTGCTAAATTTACGCTGATCGTGTAGATGTCGCTTAGATAGGCTTGAAGCGGATCGCTGTGTGCTCCAAATTTATAAGCTGTGCTTGGAGCAACTGGCATGAAGATAAGATCATTTTCTTCTAAAATTCTCTCGTATTGAGCTTTTATATGTGCTCTTGCCTTTTGCGCTTTGATGTAGTAAGCATCGTAGTATCCGCTACTTAGCACAAATGTACCAAGCAAAATTCTTCTTTTTACCTCTTCGCCAAAGCCTTCAGAACGCGAATTTACATATAGCTCTTTTAAATTTCTAGCATCTGCGCGTCTACCGTATCTTACGCCATCGTAGCGGCTTAAATTTGCGCTTGCCTCTGCGGTTGCTATGATGTAGTAGGTAGCAACGTCATATTTTGAGTCTTCAAAATTTGTGTAAGTTACGCTGTGTCCGTGTGATTTTAGCTTCTCGATCGCTAAATTTAAAGCGACTTTTGTCTGCTCGCTTGCGTTTTCGACGTAGTTTTTGATGACGCAAATTTTTAGTTTTTTGTTGCCATCTATCTTGTCGCTAACGCTAATAAATGGCACATCAGCACTTGTACTATCTCTTTCGTCATGCCCAGCGATCACGTCATATAAAATGGCTGCGTCTTCTACGTTTTGAGTGATCGGCCCTATCTGATCAAGGCTGCTTGAGTAGGCACCAAGGCCATATCTGCTCACTCTGCCATAAGTTGGCTTAAGTCCCACACATCCACAAAATGCTGCTGGCTGGCGGATCGAGCCACCAGTGTCACTACCAAGTGCTGCGACTGCAAGACCAGCTGCAACTGCTGCTGCTGAGCCACCGCTACTGCCGCCTGGGAC
Organism: Campylobacter concisus; assembly: GCF_002092845.1. Classification (GTDB taxonomy): domain Bacteria; phylum Campylobacterota; class Campylobacteria; order Campylobacterales; family Campylobacteraceae; genus Campylobacter_A; species Campylobacter_A concisus_AQ. Next base: position 158,586 of record NZ_LVXF01000023.1, on the reverse strand, counting down.
GTGAGCATGATTTAGTGGATTTAATGTTTTGCCGTAAAATGAGCTCTCAGTCGTACTTCCCATAGCAAACTCATCCATATTTGTACGGCCAAATGGAGCTAAATTTTTGCTAAGTAGCTTTTCAATGACAGTTGCGTTATATGGCGCTACATAGCCTTGCAAAATTTTAGAAGCACACGTGATGTTCCAGTCTTTTACTTGAATGTTGTCTTTTATGGCGATCGGCACACCCTCGCCTAGTTTTGCGATCTCTAAATTTACTAGCTGCTCGACATAAGCGCCAAGCTCTTTTTCTTTTATGATCTTTGCCTCAAGTTCAGCTCGTAAATTTTTTATCTCTTCAGCTGAAAATTTTAAAGCTTCTTTCAAAGTTACCACTATTTTTATCCTTTAAATTTATTAACCAAAAATATGCCAAACAAGCTAACAACGACCACCACAGCGATCGTTATTACTATGATACTTACGCTTACTGGCTCACTTAGCACTTATGACCTCTTCGCATCTTGGGCATAGCGCATCTTCTTTGCTAGCATTAAATTTCCAGCATCTTGGGCATTTGTGAAGGTTGCTTGCTATAATCTTAAATTTATCACCCTCAAGCTCAAACTCGGCTAGTGACTCGCTATCATCATAAGCTCTAACCGAGCTTACCATGTAAAGATCGGCCACTTCGCGCTCGTCGTAGCTTGTGATGTTGTGGTTTGTGGTCTCTAGACTTAGCTCTAGGGTTGATTTTATCTTTTTGTCCTTCTTAAGAACGTCCACGATCTCGTTAAATTTCTCCCTACTGGCAAAAAGTAGCTCATCTTCAAAGCTAAGGTCGAATTTGATTGGCTCATAGACTAGATCAAACGCGTCTTTTGCCTCGCCCTTGATGATCTTTGGAGCGTAGTCCATCACTTCATCAACAGTGTAAGTAAGCGTTGGAGCGATGAGTGGCAAAAGTGCCTTTGTGATGATCGCCATTGCGCTTTGAGCTGATCTTCTTCTTGGAGCGTCCTTTGCGTCGCAGTAGAGCCTATCTTTACAAACGTCAAGATATACGCCGCTAAGATCGGCTGATAGGAAATTCAAAAGAATGTTAAAGCCCTTTGAAAAGTCATAGTTTCTAAAGCAAGCGCTCGCCTCGTCAAAGACCTTTTTAGCACGAGCTAAGATCCATTTATCAAGGATGTTAAACTCTGTATTTAGGCTCTCAAGGTCATTTACGTTTGCTAGTAAAAAGCGGATAGTGTTGCGGATTTTGCGGTATTGCTCGCTGATTTGTTTTAATATATCTTCGCTTATTTTTAGGTCGCTTGAGTAATCACTCATGCCAACCCAAAGGCGTAAAATTTCCACGCCGTGAGTCTTAGCCACGTCTTGTGGAGCGATGACGTTGCCCTTGCTCTTGCTCATCTTCTCGCCCTTAGCATCGACTGTAAAGCCGTGAGTTAGGATGCTCTCGTAAGGTGCGTGAGAATTTATAGCTGTGCTTACTAAAAGTGAGCTTTGAAACCAGCCGCGGTGCTGGTCTGAGCCCTCTAGATACATGCTTGCAGTGTATTTGCCAGCGTCGTAGTTGTCGCTTTGCAAGACCGCATGCCATGTCGAGCCGCTATCAAACCAAACATCAAGGATGTCCATCACTTTTTCTAAATTTTCAGCCTTGTACTTTGAGCCCTTTGGTAAAAGCTCGTCTATGCTTAACGCCCACCACGCATCAGCACCTTTTTCTTTAAAGATAGCCACGATGTGGTCTAAAATTTCACTATCAAATATAACTTCTTTTGTCGCTTTATCTCTGAAAAATGCGATCGGCACGCCCCAGTCACGCTGACGAGAGATGCACCAGTCCGGGCGATTTTCTATCATTGAGCCTATTCTTTTTATGCCAACACTTGGATAAAATTTAACCTTTTCAAGTTCGCTAAGTGCTGTTTGTCTAAGCGTTTTGCTACCAAGTTTAGCCTCATCCATAGCTATAAACCACTGCTTTGTAGCTCTATAAATAACAGGCTTGTGCGTTCTCCAACAAAATGGATAAGAGTGCCTAAATTTAGAGACGCTAAGCAAGCTTTTGCCAAGTAGCTCTAAAATTTTCTCATTTGCTTTAAAGATGTGCATACCGACAAACTCATCTACCACGTCGCTTCTAAATAGTCCGTGATGTTTTATGCTCTCATCGTAGCAGCCACCATCATCAACTGGCATCAAAATTTCGCTAAAACCATATTTTAAACATACGTAGTAGTCGTCTTCGCCGTGACCTGGAGCTGTATGAACAAGTCCAGTACCACCATCCATCATGACGTGATCGCCTAGTAAAAATCGCGACTTTCTGCCATTTAATGGATTTATCGCGTGAGTATTTTCAAGTAGGCTTGATTTAAACTCTTTTTTGATCTCGCCCTTGCTTAGGCCACTTTGCACAACGCTTTCAAGTAGTGGCTTTGCAAAGATCAAATTTTCAGCCGTTAGCACGTAAATTTCATCTGGTTTTAGACTTATGGCTTGATTTGCTGGGAGTGTCCAAGGCGTGGTCGTCCAGATGACAGCGCTTGCCTCTTTTACGCCAAGCTTTTCTAGCGCGTCGCTGTCAAGCTCAAATGCTACGTAAATAGAGTAGTCCTCTTTCTCCTCGTACTCGACCTCAGCCTCAGCTAGCGCCGATCTAGCCGCCCAGCTCCAATAAACCGGCTTGCTTCTTTCTATCAAAAGGCCTTTTTTAGCGATCTCGCAAAGCGCTTTGTAGATGTCAGCCTCAAACTCAAATTTCATCGTCATGTATGGATTTTCAAAGTCGCCGATGATACCAAGGCTTTTAAATTCATTTCGCTGAATGTCTATAAATTCTCTCGCGTGCTGTCTGCAAAGCTCTCTGATCTCGACCTTGCTAAGCTCTTTTTTCTTATCGCCAAGCTTTACTTCGACTTGCTGCTCGATAGGTAAGCCGTGGCAGTCCCAGCCTGGCACGTAGCGGACGTTTTCGCCGCAAAAATAGTGCGTTTTTGTGATGATATCTTTTAAAATTTTATTTAACGCGTGACCGATGTGTAGGTGGCCGTTTGCATACGGAGGGCCGTCGTGGATGTTGAAGTTTTTAACCGCATTTTGGCGGTTTTTCTTCATTTTTTCATAAACCTTGCGCTCTTCGTACCATGATTTTAGTCTTTGCGGTTCATTTTGTGGGAGATTTCCGCGCATCGGGAAATTTGTCTCTGGGAGTAAAAGTGTCTCTTTGTAGTCCATTTTTTACCTTGATTTTAAAATTTGCTAATTTTACACCTGTGCTGGTTAAATCACACTGAAAAATAGTATAATGAGGCAAAAAAAGGAGCTTAAAAATGAGACAAAGTATCTTGATAATAGGCGAAGATCTTGAGATAAATAGAGAATTTCTAAACTACATTTTTCAAAGCTACGAGGATCATTTTGGCGAGCTTGGAGTGGTCAGTTTTGCTCCAAAAAATAGCAAAGAGCTACCTTTTATCATCGAAAATTTATCAAAAAATTACGACTTTGTAAGCATTTTTGGCTCGGATGAAAATTTTGCCATCGCTGCAAAGATAGTAGCGACGCTAACTGGGGGCTCGCTCGAGCTAAAAGATAGCACGACGCTCGCGCTTAAAGATAGCTTAGACTACTCTAAAAATAGCTTTTTAGCCAGCCTAAATAACGCCCAGATAAATCTCATAAAAGCCAACCCAAATGAAGAGCTGGGCGAGTTTTTAGTCGAATATGAGCCTGATTTTAGCTACTTTCATCTAATGGACATCGACGCTGATAGTGCGAGGATCCTTATGCTGCCACTTGCTAAAACTTACGAGGTTGATATCACTCTTGCGCAGATCCTGCCAAATTTGATACTAGTAAGGGCAAAAAGCAATAAATTTGGCCAGATCGAGAGCTTTTTGCAAGGGGTAAAAACGCTATTTTCGCAAAAATTTATCCCACAAAAAGATATGATCGAATTTATAGCAAAGAAGCTCATGCAAAAGGGACTTAAAATTTCATTTGCTGAGTCTTGCACGGCTGGGCTTGCGGCGGCTAAATTTGCAAGATATGGCGGCATCTCGGCTAGCTTTGATGGCTCATTGGTGACTTATGCAAACCACATAAAACACGAGTGGCTAGGCGTTGAGGATGAGATTTTAGATACTTACGGAGCCGTGAGCGAGCCTTGCGTAAAAGCGATGATAAAAGGTACGCTAAGCACGACAAATGCGGACTTCGCGCTTGCTATTAGCGGTATAGCAGGACCAGGTGGTGGCACAGCTAGCAAGCCAGTTGGCACGGTATATGTCGCAGCTGGCGATAGAAACGGCAACATCGAGGTTGAGAGGCTACTTTTAAAAGGGGAGCGCAACTACGTTAGAGAGCAAAGCGTGCTAAGTGCCTATCTATGCCTACTTCGTCTAAAAAGCGAGATATTTTTCGCGTAAAATTTCGCTTTTACTAAAAATTTATAAAAGTCTTACGCTAAATTTAATGAGCCAAAATAAAATTCGGCAGCGATTTTCTAGCAGAAGATCAAAAATAAAAAGCCAAATTTGGGAGGCTAAAGATGTTTAAAAAGATATTGTTTCTCGCCGTTGGTGCATTATTTGCATTTGGTGCTGAGACACAAGCGGGCGAGATAAAAGCAAGCGACTTGCCCTTTGGCTACGCTAGCATTGATGCAGAGCAAAATTTTGGCGGATACGTCGGCAAAGAGAGTAAAGAAGTCGTCGTAAAAGACAGACAAGAGCTCGTAAAATACGCTCAAGTGGGTGGTTACGTCATCTATGTGGATGGGCTCATAGACCTTAGCGAAGGCAAGATCCCACAAAATGGCAATAGCGATGGGCTGGATAAATTTATAAGCGAGATTAGCGGTAGCGAGTTTAGCTCTTATGCCAAATTTATGCAGGCTTACGGCGCTTCGTGCCATGCAAATTTAGATGGTTCGCAAGATCCAAAGTTAGCAGCGCTTCGCAAAAATTTAGCCAACGAGTACAAAAAGCTCATCGTAGTGCCGGTAGCTAGCAACACCACGATAATCGGCCTAGGCGAAAACTCAGGCATAAAAGGCGGCTCGCTTTTGTTAAAAAATGTCCAAAATATCGCGATCCGCAATATGAAGATCGAAGATGCTTTTGATCCATTTCCAGATATACAAAAAAATGACGGCTTTAATGCGCAATATGACGGCGTCAGCATAGAGTCAAGCAAAAACATCTGGGTAGATCACTGCCATTTTAAGGACACGGTCGAGCTTGGTCATGTCCATTTAGCAGGCGGAGAGCTTACCAAATGGCAGACTTACGACGGACTATGCGACATCAAGGGAGACAGTGCGGCTATCACGATCTCGCATAACATCTTTGAAAACCACGACAAAACGATGCTAATAGGCTCAAGAGACTCAGATGGCAGTAGCGAAACAAGGACGATAACGGTCGCTCATAACATTTTTGACAACTGCGCGCAACGCCTACCTATGGCACGCAATGCAAAGGTGCACGTCTATAACAACTTTTATGACTCAAAAGATGGCTTCTATGACCAAAAATACGCCATTGGCGTGCGCTTTGGCTCGCTAATATACGCTCAAAACAACTACTTTACAAATGGCGTCAAGATAAGCTACAAATGTAACAAAGGCGCCATTTTTGAAAGCGGCAACATAGACCTTTCTAAAAAGGGCAGCGTTTGCGAAAAGCTAACCAAGCCGCCATTTGAGCCTCCATATAAATTTGAGCTCCTCAAAGCCTCAAATGTCCAAAACGAGGTAAATCAAAACGCAGGCACAGGCAAACTAGCCGTCATAAAATAATATCACCAAAGCCCCGAGCAAGCCACTTGGGGCATAAAAATAAAACTAAATTTTTATATTTTTACAAGATAAAACGCTAGCACATAGCCCATATATCAGTACGCAAAGGCTAACACTTAGTCCAAATACGCTAAGAGCCGCGGTCTGGCTAAAAGAGAGGGTAAAAAAGGAGATAAAGCTTGTGATAAATGCACAAAATATCCCATAAATTCGCTCTTTCTCGCTAAGACTATCATTTAGCGCAAATATCATGTAGTCAATCCCCACAGCGCTTGCAAGTGTGAGTCCAAAGACACCAAAAATGCTTAAATTTATGCCAAAAATAGCAAAGATAAAGAGCGTAAGAAGCACGCCAAAGATGATGATGCCCATCACAAGTGCCGAGATAAGCGCACTAAAATAAAACCATAGCAGTAAAAACGCGATCACAAGCGCTGCTATTTTTAGCTTTAAGGCAAGCTCTTTTGCCTGAGTTAGGCTTTCATTTAGCGAATCAGCAAAATTTAGGCTAAAAGCGTTGTGGCGCTTCAGCACCTCATCACTTTGAGCCCCTTTTACAAAGCCACTCACGTAAGATACACTCGTATTTTCATCAAGCATAAATTTCTTAAAATCCTTCATTGATTTTAGAGCTAAAATTTCTTTTTTAAATCTTTGACTCCGATCTTTTCTTTTGAAATGGCTAAAACTGCGATATTTTCTTTATGAGAAAGACAGATTTTACCTCGCATCTTTGCTTTAAATTTTAAGTAGCGAGATATTTTAAATGAGTTTTGTTTTATTAAATTTGGGTATTTTTTTACTCTTCTGCGATCTTTTTTATCTAGCATTTTTGGGCTAAATTTCTCACCGCAAAAGCTGATAAGAAGATGAATCTCACCCCTTTTTATAGGCATTTAATCTCTTTTTATAATTTTCATCATACTCTAAGGCTTTTTCAAACTCAGCAGTAAATGCTCTAAGACAATCATTTTTTTGCTGGTTTTCATCGCCAAATGATCTAATACGTGGTGTAAAAGTAATCTTATCTTTTCTAAAATCAGCCTCTTTTAGATCAAAGTTTAAATTGCTCATTTTGCTATTTAAGATATGCAAGGCACATTTTCTTGGCCCAAAGATAAAATTTTGCCCGTTTAAGGGCTTTAGGCTTCTTACTAAAACGCCACCATAAAGAGATAGCTCGCTTTTAAAAGATATGTCAAAGCCAAAGTTGTGAAAGTAAATTTCCCCTGCCTCACACTGCCTTTTATAGGTATTTGCATCAAAACAAGTATAAATTTCAAGCTCGCTAAATTTATACTCTTTGCCAGAAACAATCAAAACTTTACTTTGCATAAGCTCGCATAAAAAGCTCTGAAATTTATCGTCAAAAAACTCTTTAAAACCAGTAGTACCAACTATCTCTTGCTTTATATTTTTATCTAGAATTTTAAAGTTATTTTGTTTAAGTAGGCCAAATTTTTCTTTATCAAAATGACTTTGCTCTAAAAATTTACTAAGCACAGCCACTAGATCAAATTTAGCAAAATGGCTTTTAAGCAACTCACCAGCTAGCATCTTTGCTCCTAAGTTTTTATATATTTTAAAGGATTTGAGCTTTACAAGCTAATCTTTGATGAAATTTTACCAACTGCCACTTGCTCCACCTCCGCCAAAACCGCCTCCGCCGCCACTAAAGCCACCACCTCTTGAACTACTTGAATGGCCGCTGCCACTGCTATTTGAGTCTGATCTATCGCGCCTAAAGTTACTGTGTGTATTTTTGCTTTGAGTATTTTTTTTAAAGGCATTTTTTAAAATAATAAAAAATATTACAAACACAATGGCAAAGACAATGAAGTAATTTTGTACGCCAAAAAATTGCTCAAATACCGTAGATGCAAGCCCTGCAAAACACGCACTAAAGCCAATTCGCATAAAAAATTTACCTAAAAAGCCAGAGATAAAACACGAGATCATGCCAGCAAAAAAGGCAACTATTCCAAACGGTATCTCTTCATCATCACTCACACTTTCAAATTCTTCGCCACTAGCCACTTTTATGATAGCTTTTGTGCCCTCTATGACGCCACCGCCCATATCGCCTTGCTTAAATTTAGGCACTATCACATCATTTATGATCTGGCTTGATATAGCGTCAGTTAGCACACCTTCTAGTCCATAGCCAACTTCTATACGTATTTTTCTCTCGTTTGGAGCAATTATTAAAAGCACTCCATTGCTGCTTTGTTTTTGTCCCAGCTTGTAGCCTCTAGCTACCCCAAGAGAGATATCTTCTATGCTTTTATTTTCTAGTGATTTAAGCGTCACGATAGCAATTTGTGTCGTACTATTTTGCTCGTAATTTTGCACCAAGCCCAAAAGCTCATCCTTCTCATTTTTAGAGAAAATTTGAGCCTCGTCATTTATCTGCTCGTTAAAATTTATGGCAAAACAAAAGCAAAATGCAAAAAATAAAAGAGCAAAAATTTTCTTCATCATTTCTCAAATGAAACTTTTGGGTTTATCTTCTCTTCGTTGCTTATTTCAAGATTTTGTTTTGGCTTTAGTTCAGGATAAAAAGTACTTGCTATAAATTTATTTGGAAAGCTTCTAAGGGCTACGTTATACTCTTTTACAGCTTCGATATAATCATGCATTGCTACACTTATGCGGTTTTGCGTACCTTCAAGCTGGCTCTGAAGAGATAAGAAATTTTGATTTGCTTTTAGCTCTGGGTAGTTCTCACTAACTGCCATAAGCCTGCCAAGCGCCAAGCCAAATGAGCTTTGTGCTGTCATAAATTCTTTCATCTTAGCTTCATCGCTAAGACCACTTGCATCAACGCTTACTTGCATGCTCTTGCTTCTAGCATTTGCCACATCTTCAAAAATTTTTTGCTCATGAGCTGCGTAGCCTTTTACAGTTTCAACCAAATTTGGTACAAGCTCGGCTCTTCTTTTATATTGATTTAACACCTGCGACCACTTTGCATTTACATTTTCATCAAGTGCAACAAATGAATTTATATACTTAAAAGCACCAAAAGCAAGTGCAGCAATAACTATAATAACGGCTATTAAATTTTTCATATTTTCTCCTTTAAGGAGCAAATATTAGTAAAACAAGACTTAAAAAATAATGTGAGTTTGAGTTTGAAATGAGTGCGAATTTACGCACTCATTTTGGGGATTAAAGATCGGTATGGATTTTGTCGTCTATTTGGATATGGATAGTTTTTCCATTTATTTGATCTATGCTTGTGTAGCCTTTAAATCCAGCAGTATCATATGTATGATCTGCTGTCCATTTATGAACTAGATCAACTTTTGTGATTTTATTGCCATTAGCATCAACATCACCACCTTTTATCTTAAGTACCGTGTCAGGATTATCAGTGATATCAAGGATATTTTGTGCATTAAATTTGATCTCTGTCTTTCCTTTAAGCTCAAGATTTTCAAAGCTTTCCACTTTTGAATCAAGATTAGTAATACCTCTAAGATCAACTATTTGCTTATCAAACACCAAAGTATCATGACCTTCGCCACCTTTCATATCTTTACTTGCATCAAATTTAACCGTATAGTTTTCAATGCCTATATGAAGTGGTTTATAAGGCTCGTAAGACTTAGACACTAAACCATCCGAATCCGAGGTCTTAAGAGTAGCTTTGACTTCCAAATCATAAGCTGATCTAGCATTAATATCTAATGATTGCTCGAATACACCTTTTGTTATATCTTCAGCCGATAAAGTATGTGTTGCAGTCTTGGTTAGTGCATGGTGGTTGTCTGGATCAGTGTATTTAAACTCTACCGTATCTCCATTTCTAGCATCTTCATTAAGATAAACTTTAACCGTAGTAGATCTCTCGCCACTTTCTGAGGTTTTTATATCTTTATTAAACATGATGCCTCTTATAGCATCGATTTCAGCATGTGCCGTATCGCTTACTGTTTTGCTCTCACCAAATGTGTCAGTTAGAGTAACTTCAGCTTTTGTTTCTTTATCAACTGCGATAGTAGCATTGAGATCAAGTGGCTTATCTCTATCAAGCGTTTGTTGAGAATTATCATCTAAATTTTTAAGTGTAATTTTTCCATTTACATCTTTTCCCATAACTTCATAATGTTTAGTTAAGATAGATCCATTAGGATTTGTTATCTTAACATCTATCTTATCGCCTGCTATAACGCTTCCTGGGATAGAAACATGAACCTTTGAAATTTTACTACCTGACTCATCTCTTGAGATAATGCCATTATCATTTTTATCAGCAACTATGCTTACACTTAATCCCGCTTCACTTAAAGGTGCAAGTTTAGCTTTTGCTTCGCTGCTAGTTGTAGTCTCAGCACCATTTGTTATAGTAGCTACTGCACTAGTTTCACGACCTGGAAGCATAGCAACGCCAGGAATTTTTATAGTATTGTTTGCTAACTGTGTAGTAACATGAGTAGTATCATCTGTAAGTGAAATTTTACCATTGGCAGTTTTTGAAACTGTGTAATTTATTGTCCTATCAGCCGTAGTACCATCGGCTTTAGGCTCTTTTATAGTTACTGCTATCTTATCACCATTTGTGACATTATGCGGCACCTGAACGCTTATAATTGTCTTTTTTATATCATTGTCCAAAATAGCTTCATCTCTGTCTATTACATTGTCTCTACTTGCATTATCTTCAACAAATTCAATCTTTAAATTTTTAGTATCTACTGACTCCAATGTAGCTTTAGCTGTCTTTGTTACTCCATTTATAGTAGCTTCAACCACTGCTGGATGATCTTTATCTATATGAACATTAGAAATTTTTAGTTTATTTCCTGGCTCAAGTGCAACAATGCTGCCACCCGCATCTTTTATAGTAACGTTTGTACCATCATTTGAAGCAACGGTATAAGTTTTCTCTGCCCCACCATTTACCTTAACTTTTATAGTATCGCCACTATTTACAGTGGTTGGGATTTGAAGTATTGCCGAAGTGGTATTTAAATTTCCATCCTTCATGGCTTCATCTCTACTTAGAACTCCGTTTCTATCTTTATCCTCATCAATAAATAGCCTAAAGCCTGTTCCAGAACCGCTACCTTGAGCATCAAGCGTAATATCGCTATTTGTCTCAACCTTATCAGCACCAGTATTATCAGTAACCTTGGCATTAATGATAGTCTTATGATCTTCTGTTAAGCCAAGTGTATATTTGACCACCTTATTGCCATCAGCATCATCGGTAATATCAAGCTCTTCACTGCCATTTTTGGCTATCAATTTGCCGTTATTATCTTTTACTATCTCGTATGTCTTAGTTGTTTTATTGTTTGGTGTATCTTCGTTGTGTGACTCTACTATTAATTTATCACCTAAAACAAAATTTGAAGGAAGCTTGATAGTTGCTATAGTAGTCGCTCCAGTTGCCTCTGTGCTGCCCAAAATACCATCATTATTGGTATCTTTTTCAAAAGTTATCTCCATGTCTTCATGAAGCTTTTCAAGAGTATTATGATTTTGAGCTTCGGCTTTCTTGCCGCCACTTGCATCGGTGGTCTCAGTAGTTACATTGATGGTCTTGCCAGCAATGATCTCTACGCCAGGAATTTCTATCTCATTTTTATCACTTGCAGTTATAGAAGTATGAGTAGAAGTATCTTCTAGCATGATTTTACCGCTTGGGTCTCTACCTGTAACCTTATAAGTTTTAGGTGAAGTGCCATTATCTATTTTTACAGTTACCACATCACCAGCTATAACGTTATTTGGCACTTTTACTACTACTGTCGTTTTATGTAGGTCACCATCCGCGTCCTTGCTCTCTGCTCTCGTTAAAGATACGTTACGGTCAGCATCCTCTTTGAAATATACTGCCATATCGTTTATATTTGAGATAGTAACCGTGCTTGTATCTTCTGCATGTTGAATACCATCTTTATCTTTTATCTCAGCTGTTACTTTAGTTTCTAGACCAGTTGCTGTTTTAATGCCAGAAATTTTAAAGCTTCTACCATCTATTTCTGTATCTATTTTATTGCCATTGCTATCTTTTACAAAGAACTTACCATTATTATCTTTTCCAATAGTATATTTTATTTCTCTAGCAGTAGCTTCATTTGGCTCTTTTATAGTTACAGTTAGTTTATCTCCACTTACTGCATTTTTAGGAAGCTTGATGGTAACTGTTGTGCTATCAAGATCACCATCACTCATAGCTTGCTCTCTGCTCATACTCCTAGTGCCATTAGCCTCTCCAAAGATAACTTCAGGTTTTTTTACATATTCTAAACTGGCCGATACTTCTGACTCATTTATAGATGTATGTCTATTTGGATTTAAATTTGTAACTTTGGCCTTAATAGTCGTATCTTCTCCATGCTTTAGCTGTATACCAGAAACATTGATGATATATTGATTATCACCTGCTTTTATAGGTGTTAAAACATTAGAAGTTCCGTTTTCTGTTACACTAGTCACAGCACCTTTACTATCCATATGTATAGTAAATTCTCTTGTATAAGTTTTAGATGGATTATTTACAGGATCATCAGGATCAGGTCCAGTAATAGTTAGTGTAAGCTTATCACCATTATCAATTTTATTTGGCAGAGTAATCCTTGCTGTGGTTTTATTTACTTCATTGTCATCAGTACTTTCTTGTCTTGAAATTTCATGAAGAGTCTTTTCTTCTGGTAATGTCATTTCTAAATTTCTACCAATAGGCATTACACTATCTTGATCTGACTCTTCACTTTTTCGAACATTGTTTTTATCTACCACATGAACACTAGCTGATGTTCTTACATCTGGAAATATCGGAAGAGATGTATTTACTTTTTGATTATCAATCATCTCTTGTGTAAGAGAAATTTCTTTTGTTGTATCTTGCTTAGTTAGTGGATCGGTATAAGTTATAACTATCTTATCGCCAATAACTACATCTTTTGGTAGAGTTATTTCTACTGTCGTACTTCTAAAGTCGTTATCTTGCTTATTTTCATTATCATATAGATAGATATTATCATCTGTATCTTCAGTAAATTTCAAAGTCGGTTTTACATCAAGAGTAGTAGAGTCACTTGCAGTTGCACTTCTCATCGTGTTTGTGCTATCTGCTACGTAAGCCTCTACTTTTGAAGGCTTACCGTGCTCAACTGGCATATTATCTATCTTATATCCATTATCTATTATGTTTTGATCAATAGATACATTTCTATCCTCGGTTGTGCCATCAGGCTTTGTCAAAGTCACGTGAAGCACATCTCCAACAATCACATCTTTTACAGTTATAAGTACTGGAGTTTCATTTAATTTGCCATCTTTAGCATTTTCAGTATATGTTAATAGATTATTATCAGGGCTGTTATCTTCTGTAAATTTAACTTCTGGAGCACTAAAGCCACTTGAAGTTACGCTATCTTCACTTCTACCACTAACATTTCCTTGAAAATTTGTAATAGTTGCATCAACTTTTGAAATTTTACCAGTCTGTATTGGTGCATCAAACTGATAACCATTGCTTATGATAGTTGGAGTGATAGGAATTGTTTTATTTTCAGTATTACCATCTGGCTTAGTTATAGTGATATTTAGTATATCTCCAGCCCTTACTGTGCCATCATTTGGAATTGTAATAAGAACTTTTGATGTATTTAAATTTGTATCGCGTGCATGCTCAACCCTACTTAAAGTACCATCGTTATTAAGATCGCTTATAAAAGTTACAAGAGGATTGCTTGGGATTATAGTATCATCTCCACCATTGTATCCGCTTATTGGGCTATCGTATGATGCAAAAGCTCTGTTTGTATCACTTAAATTTCTATATGTTGCATTAATGTTTGAGTAGTGACCACCCTCAGCAAATTTAGCGTCACTTAGGCTAACGCCATCTCCACCAGCAGCAGCAGTATTTCCACCAGCTGCGGTCTCTTCAAGTTTTGTTAAATCTCCACCATTTAAAATAGCATTTTGCAAATCACTAATATCTGCCAAGCCTTCCGCACCTATAGTACTTTGATTTAAAGCAAGTGTGTCATTGCCTACAATCGTAATCTCTTTTCCATTATTTGAAACAATTGTTATTTTATCAGCTGCATCGCTTGTCTTGATGCTCTCTCCCATATAAAGGATGTCACCTACTTTTAGATCTCTCTCATTTCCGTTTTGATCGATAGCAACTGCCTTGCCACTAATAAATTTTACTACTCCAGCTTCTTTAGCCAAGATTACTCCTTATTATTATTTTTTGTATTATTTAAATTTTTACGTGATTATATACTATCTTTATAAGATATAACTTTATATGAGAAATTTTATCTTTTAAGAAAAAAATATATTAATTAAATATATAAATTCCAAATGTCAATAGTTTGTAAAAAGCGAATTCTGAGCTTTTATCAAAAAATAGCTTTTTGATTATCAATATAATTAATTAAGCAAAATATAATATTTTTTATAATAAAAACTTAATTTAAGATATTTTTAATTAGTTTGAAACAACAATATAACCAAAAAAATCATATTTTTTAAAAAATGTGTGATCACTATAAAATTTTTACTTATAAATTTCACAAAAAATAATCAGTCTAAAATCTACAAACTTATAGTTAAGTTTTTACTAGGTAAGCAATTTTCTAACGCGGAAAATTTTATATAAAGATGTTCAAAAAATAATGTTAAACAATAATAAAATTGTATGATTATCTATAAGCAGTGGCGGACAGAGAGGGATTTGAACCCTCGAGCCCCGATTAAGAGCTGCACCCTTAGCAGGGGTGTGGTTTCAGCCACTCACCCATCTGTCCATAAAAAAGAAATCGCATTATAATTGAAGGCCGCTGATATCTTGCTTAAATTTACATTTCACAATTGCAGACCTCAGATAGAAAATCTAAAACAAAAATTTATAAATTTAGTCCTTCAAAAGCCACCATTTTAGCTTGGCTTTGTCTGGGTGCGGCGTATTGGCGTAGTAGCAAATCATACGATAAAACATATAAAAACGCCTATCGCTACCGCGACCAAACGCCTTTGTGCACTCGAACATCTTGCTATGATCCGCGCCATTTAGTAAAGCGATATCCTTAACCAAGTGCTAGTAGATACGCTTTAGCCGCTCAGCCAACAAGAGGATTTTCTTAAAATCACTCAAATTTAGTTCCTCACTTCGCTTTGATATCATCTTCACGCAACATTTTGTAAAAAAGCTTAGTTAAAAACCACTTCACACAAGTTCAAATATTAAATTTGCTCCAAAATTCGTTCACAAATTTCTCTTGGATTTACATTCTCATAAATCGGCCTACCAACAACGATAAAATCACTACCCTCTTGCTTTGCACTCACTAAGTTTGCTACTCTTTTTTGATCTCCAGCACTCTCTCCAAAAGGCCTAACACCAGGGCAAAGTGTGATAAATTTATCATTTGTTACATCTTTGATGAGCTTACTTTCAAAAACGGAACAGACCATTCCATCAAGCCCTGCTTCAAAACTCATCTGGCTAAATTTTCTAACAGCTCTTGCAATCGTATCGTTATAAATAGCGTCAAATTCGCTCTCACTAAAGCTAGTAAGTGCCGATACTGCGAGCACCAAAGGACGGCTTCCAAGACCAGCTAGCCTATCCATAACTGTCTTCATCGCGCGTTCACCAGCGCTAGCATGCACATTTATCATATCTACGCCGATTTTTGAGACGACTTCAGCCGCATCTGCCATCGTATTTGGGATATCATAGAGCTTTAGATCGAGGAAAATTTTAAAATTTCCAAGTCCTTTTAGCTCTTCTATAAATTTTGCCCCATCCCTAAGATAGCTTCTAAGCCCCACTTTTAGCCAAAGATCAAGCCCTTTTAGCTCGCTAGCAAGGGCTAAATTCTCTTCACGACTAGCCATATCAAGCGCAACACAGAGCCTCACAGATCGCCCTTTAGCTTATCAAGTACACCGTTTATAAATTTTGGTGCCTGATCACTTCCAAGCTCTTTCGCAAGCTCGATCGCTTCGTTTATGATAACAGCCTTATCAGTTTGGCTAAATTTCATCTCATAGAGCCCAAGTCTAAGGATGGCTAGTTCAGTTGCACCAACCTTACTAAAATCGCCGTCTTTTAGATATGGCTTTAAAATTTCATCTAGTTTTTCTTTATTTGCGAGCACCTCTTTAAAAGTCTGCTGCGCCTCACTTTTTCGCTCGTTTCTTATCTTTTTCTCTTCCAGAAATTCCTCTTCAAATGCAGCAGTTACCGGATTTATCTCATTTGAGTATAGCAGCGAAACGACGGCCTGCCTAACCTGATGACGAGTCGCCATTTTACGCCTCCAAATTTTTATATAAGCTTAGCATCTCGATCACGCCCGTCATCGCTTCAAAGCCCTTGTTTCCGGCCTTTGAGCCAGCTCGCTCGATGGCTTGTTCGATGTTATCTACCGTTAGCACGCCAAATGTCACCGGTTTGCCGTATTTTAGCGTGACATTTGCGATGCCCTTGGTAGTCTCGGCGCTAACATAGTCAAAGTGAGGCGTAGAGCCGCGGATCACCGCTCCCACGCAGCAAACGGCGTCAAATTTACCGCTGGCTAGCGCCTTTTCTAGCACCATCGGTATCTCAAACGCACCCGGCACCAAAATGAGGCTCAAATTCGCCTCGTCGCCGCCGTGACGCAAAAACGCGTCCCTCGCGCCCTCGACCAGCCTATCGGTGATGATGTGGTTAAACCTCGCGCCCACTATAGCGACCTTCTCGCCGCCTTTTAGAGCCAAATTTCCTTCGATTATTTTCATTAATTTCTCCTTAGATTTTTGCCTAGTTTATCAAAATCTTATTTAAACTAAAGCTAATATCTAATCTCAAAAGAAACGCTAAAATTTCTACCAGGAGCAGTATATCGCTCAAGTCCGGTACCATCAAATTTAACATAGCTTTGGTTACCGTTATATCTAAGCTGTCTTAAATTTTCCCAAGTAGAATACTCTTTGTTAAAAATATTAAACACGCCTGCATTGATGCTGAAATTTTTACTGATCTTATAACCCATAGTTAAGTCAAAGACAAAATAGCTTTTGCTTAGGAATTTATGTGCTTCTGACTGAGTTATACCAGTCACTTTGCCTGTATCTCTATCGACGATTATCTGAGAAAAATTTGGTGGTATTTTTGAAACCGCATCTTTTGCTTTTTTAGCTGCTACAAATTTGCTAGTTAATAAAAGATCAAATTTATTATCACTATACCCAAGCCCAGCCACTGCAGTAAACGGCTGAATAGCCATAAGTGAAGTCCCATCATTTTTTTTGCCACGTGCATAGGTCGCTTTTAAGCTTGCATATAAATTTTCACTTAAATTTAGTGCATTCCCATTTACACGTGAATTTAGCTCCAAGCCTTTGACGGTAGCTCTACCAACATTTACATGTTTAAAATCGAGACTTTTTTTACTGTATTTTTTTACAAGCTCCCATGTATCAAAATCAAGTTCTTCTATCTCATCAATACCAACATCATAATCAGTATCAATAAAATCTCTATATTTAGAATAAAAAGCACTAAGAGCAAGCGCATAACTCTGACCTGATGACAATAAACTTACTTCATGATTAAAGGCTTTTTCTGGTTTTAGCTCCAAATTTCTAACATATCTTGTACTGTCCCTAGGTGTATCAAAATACATCTCCTCCACTCTTGGTGCACGAAAACCGGTACTAAACGCATAGTTAACACTCACATTGTTATTTATATCATATTGGGCTCCTGCATTGTAAGTAATAGCTTTAAATTTGCTATTTTTAAGATATGGCGTAGCCACCATTTTATATCCTGTACCAGAGGCAATATTTGCTTGCTCTGGTTTATATACATATCTATCAAGCCTAACTCCATAATTTAGACTTAAGGCCTCATTTAAGCTCATATCGTCACCTAGAAAAGCATATTCAAGAGTGCTTTTTACTGGCTGAGCAAAGGTTACATCCGTTGCCTTAACCGGCTTAAAAGGATTTGCTGGATCTACGATAAAACCACTACCGCTCCATTTTGTATTAAAACTTTGTCTAAGTTGTAAATTTTTATTTTTAAAGGTAGAGATATGCCTACCAAGACCAAAACTCAAGATGTGAGAAATTTTACCTGCATTAATGTCACCACTCATGCCGCTTATATCGAACTGTTTTTTATCTTGAAAAAATTCATAGCTATCTTTTTGATCAAAACTTGAGTTGTATTGCATGTCGTTTGGATAGTTTGCATGATATCTTGTGAAATTTGACCTCTGCTGCACTCTTTGCCTATAAAAGCTTACCTTTAAATTACTTAGTAAAGCATCATGGTCTGGTACAAACTCATAGTAAATTCCATATCTTTTGTAAGGGATGCTATCTCTTGTCTGCTTTCTATTAAGTGTTGCGGTACTATTACTCTTCTCTTCTGTAAAATAGTTTTGCCTAAAGTCTTCATATGATGTATTTAAAAAATGCGAGTCAACCCTATAGCCAAATTTCATCAAATTTGAGTGTGTGCGAAATCTCACGTCATCAGGCAAAATTCTACCAAAAGAGCAAAGTTCTGGGTATTTATCTGCCAAATACGAATCCTCCATACTAGTCCCCATTCCACAAAATGGCACATCGTCCAACTTACCGCTGTAAAAATTTTTTGTCTGTTTGCCACGCTTGTACGTGTGCTGAAACAGTGTTTCGATCCCGCCTGCTTTTACGCCTGCACCTGCAACTTGCCTAAATTCACTATTTTTTGATGCATATGCGCTTTTGCTATAAAAACCAACATTTTGCCCATCCCTTACAAAGTCATCAATATTTTTTGTTTGCATACTAACGCTACCACCGATTGCGCCACTACCTTTGTTTAATGAATTTGCACCTTTTACAAATTCTACACTGCTTATATTTTCAAGCTCGGTGCTATTTCGGTTTCCATTTAAAATCCCTAAAATATTATAAGAGCGGGGCATAAAACTCTCAACGGCTTCCATTCCGTCTATTTTTAAAGAAACCCTATCACTATCTACACCTCGTATAGCATATCCATTATTACCACTTCTACCACCTTCTGTAACAGTTACGCCAGTTTCGTTTCGCACAAGATCTCGCTCAGAGAAAATTTGACCCTTTTTTAACTCGCTTTTACTAAGCTCTGTTTTTTTCGATGATATACCAGCCGCACTTACAACAACACCTTCTAGTAGCAGATCTTGCGATGCAAAGACTAAGCTGGATGCCATACTAGATACAAATAAAATTCTATAAATTCTCATAAAATCTCCTTGAATTTAAAACTAGTTTGAAAGTGTATTGCTATTTGTATAAATTTATTTTGAATTTAAAAATCAATATTTTGTAAAAAATAATATTTAATATAAAAACTTCTTAAAATTAGTTTTGATATTATTTTTTAGAATATATTAAGTAAATGAATTTTTAAGTTATGTATTTTAAAACCTATTCTTATCTTATCAAATTAACTTCATGTTCATGCTTCTAAATTTAGCACTTAAATGATCTTTAACATCACCACGCTAATGATGACGAACGATAAAAAGAGGGCTTTTTCTAAATTTACCTTTTCGTTGTTAAATACCACGCCAACCAGCACCGCCCCAACAGCTCCCATGCCCGTCCAAATCGCGTACGCCACCGACATCGCCATCGCCTGCATCGCGTAGCTCAAAAGCCAGAGCGAAAGGGCGAAATTCGCGGTTAAAATCAAAAAATTCGCCGCTTTTTCACGCCGACGCTTTTTTGAAATTTGGTTAGAAAAAGTACGCCCGAGACCTCGCAGCACCCGGCCGCCAAAAGAGCTAAAACGTGCGTCAAGATTTTAGCCTCTTTAGCCCCAGTACGCCCACGATCAGCGTCGCTATGAAAAATAGCCGCAAGGGATCTGGCGCCTGGCCGCTTGAGCCGTATTCGCTAACGCTTTCGGCAACCACGATAAAAAACGCTCCAAGTCCCACAAATACGGTATACGCGACGCTAACGGGGATATATTTTAAAGCCTTTATAAACGATACGAAGCTAACGCAGACCAACGCGGCAGTAAGCGCGAATCCTACGGCGTTTTGGGCGTGTTTTAGCCCGTACGTCCAGCCGCACTCGGCGACCGCGCCGCCTAGCACCCATAAAAAGCCCTTAGTTTGCATAGCCAAGAGCCTGCTTTATCTTAAAAATTTGAGCGATATTTGCGTCTAGCTCGTCCAAATTTAACATATTCGGTCCGTCGCAAAGCGCCTCGCAAGGATTTACGTGCGTCTCGTAGAAAAATCCGTCCACGCCAGCAGCAGCAGCCGCTCGCGCTAGATACGGCACGAATCTCGCGTCACCGCCGCTTTTCTCACCCAAAGCCGACGGCATCTGCACGCTATGCGTCGCGTCGAAAATCACCGGCGCAAATTCGCGCATCAGCACCAAATTTCTCATATCTACGACTAAATTTCCGTAGCCAAAGGTGCTGCCTCGCTCCGTTAGCCACACGCCGTTTTGTTTAGCGACCTCGTATCCTTCGCCCTTTACGCCGCGCGTTTCTAGCACTTTTTTCACCGAATGCTTCATCGCAGACGCCGCCAAAAACTGCCCTTTTTTGATATTTACCACGGCTTTTGTCTTTGCAGCAGCCACTAGCAGATCGGTCTGGCGGCACAAAAACGCAGGGATTTGCAGCACGTCGGCCACTTCGCCTACGGGTGCGGCCTGATAACTCTCGTGGATATCGGTTAAAATTTTAAAACCGAATTCCTTTTTGACCTTGGCTAAAATTTCGCAACCCTTCTCCAGCCCGGGCCCGCGAAATGAGCTTATGCTTGTGCGATTTGCCTTATCAAAGCTTGATTTGAAATAAAAATCTATCCGCTTATCTTCGTTAAATTTAACTAGCCTTTTTGCCACGTCGAAAACGAGCTGCTCGCTTTCTATGACGCAAGGTCCCGCTATTAGTATCATTTTTTCTCCTTTATTTTTCTTTCACAACTAAAATTCCACTCACTATTACTAGCAAGATTCCTAAAAGTGCCGTTTGATTTGGTAATACATCACCCATAAAATAGCCAATTATAAGCGTAAAAATAACGTCTGCGTAGCTAACCGCGGCGATCACTCCAGCCTTTTTACCAACTGCAAACGCCTTTGTCATGTAGGATTGAAAAAAATATCCGCTAAGCCCCATTAGCAAGATAAAAACAACGTTATACCAGCTTGGCATGCTAAATTTTGAAAACAAAAAATCAAGTGGCTCGTAGGTGAAAAATTCTGCCAAACCCATGCAAATAAGTGGCAAAAACGAGCCCCAAAGCATAAAACTTAGTACGATAACATTCGTGCCGTAACTCTTGTTTAGCTCCTTTACACTCGTATATGCGATCGCTGCACCAAGGCCACTCCAAACGCCGATAATATCAGTCTTGCTTATGCCTAAATTTGGCTGGATAACAAGCAAAATTCCCCCAAATCCCAAAAATACAGCAAACCAGCCAAGTGAGCTTAGACGCTCTTTGAAAATAAAGGCTGCGAGGATGGCTGTAAAGATTGGATTTGTCTTTTGAAATGTAAAAGCTGTGGCCAAATTTACATGAGCGACATTATAAAAAAAGGCAAAAAGTGCGACCGTACCCACAAAACCGCGAAACATCAGTAAAAAAAAGTGTCCACCAGCTTGCTTAAATGGAAATCTATAAATGGCATAAATAACGATAAAAAGGCCTATTAAATTTCTAAAAAATACAACTTCGATAGATGGCATATCTTTGCTAAGATACTTTGCAAATGCGCCAGTAACGGCAAACATAAAGCAAGCAAAAAGCATATAAAAAATACCAAGATGCGAAATATAAAACCTTTTTAACATCACAAGACCTTTAAATTTAAAGTAGCCATTTTAATGAAAAGTGGCTTAAATTTTGGTTGATTTTTTCTTTTATTTTGGCGCTTTTAAGCAAATTTTTATACTTTATATAAGTCAAAAATTTGTATAATCAGCCATCACGAAAAGGACAAAATTTGCAAAAAGTAATATTAGTAGGCAAGCCAAATGTCGGCAAAAGCTCACTTTTTAACCGCTTAGCTGGTCGTCGTATCGCCATAACAAGCGATGTTAGCGGAACGACAAGAGATACGAACAAAGCTAAGATCGAGGTTGAGGGCAAAGAGTGCATTTTAATCGACAGTGGCGGTCTTGATGATAGTAGCGAGCTTTTTAAAAATGTAAAAGCAAAGACCTTGGCAGAGGCTAGAAATTCAGACGTCATCTTATACATGGTCGATGGCAAAATGATGCCAGATGACGAGGATAGAACCATTTTTTACGAGCTTAGTAAGCTAAATTTACCAATCGCACTAGTCATTAATAAAATAGACAGCAAAAAAGATGAGCAAAGAGAGTGGGAATTTGTAAGCTTTGGTGCGAAAAATGCCTTTGGAATTTCAGTAAGCCACAACACAGGCATAGATGAGCTTAGTATGTGGCTAGCAAAGCACATAGAGGACAAAGTGCAGATAAAGGCCGATACAAGCGAAGATTTTGATGATTTTTTAGAAAACTATAATGACGAGGGCGAGCTAAGCAACGAGATAGACTATGAAAGCAAAAACATCAGAGTTGGTATCATAGGCCGTGTAAATGTCGGCAAAAGCTCGCTTTTAAACGCTCTTGTAAAAGAGAGTCGTGCCGTTGTTAGCGACGTGGCAGGCACTACGATCGACCCAGTTAATGAAATTTATGAGCATGATGGCAGAGTTTTTGAGTTTGTCGATACTGCTGGTATTAGAAAGCGTGGCAAGATCGAGGGCATCGAGAGATACGCACTAAATAGGACTGAGAAAATTTTAGAAGAGACGGACGTAGCGCTACTAGTGCTTGATAGCTCTGAGCTATTAACTGAGCTTGATGAGCGTATCGCTGGCATCGCCTCGAAATTTGAGCTTGGCGTCATCATCGTGCTAAACAAATGGGATAAAAGTAGTGAAGAATTTGACGAGCTTTGCAAAGAGATAAAGGATAGATTTAAATTTCTAGCATACGCGCCGATCATCAGTGTTTCGGCACTTGGTGGCAAAAGAGTGCATAAAATTTACCCGCTCATAGTTGAAATTTACAAAAACTACACACAAAAAATCCAAACTTCAAAACTAAATGAAGTGATCGGCGAAGCGATCAAAGCGCACCCACTGCCACGAGATAAAGGCAGAGTTGTGAAAATTTACTACGCAGTGCAGTTTAAGACTGCACCTATCATGATAGCGCTCATAATGAACCGCCCAAAATGCCTACACTTTAGCTACAAACGATATTTAACAAATAAGCTTAGAGAGAGTTTTAATATAACTGGCGTACCTATCGTGCTAATCCCTAAAAAACGTGGAGAGAGCGATGAAAACAAAGAACAATAATATCGTTTTGATAGGATTTATGGGCGTTGGCAAAGGCACGACCGCAAGGGCGCTTAGCAAGGCTTTAAAGACCATGAACCTTGACTGCGACGACTTACTGGAGAGCTCACAAAATATGAAGATAAAAGCTATCTTTGAAGAGTACGGAGAGGAGCATTTTAGGCAGCTTGAAAAGGATCTGGCTAAATTTCTAGCAACAAATGTCAAAAATGCAATCATCTCAACTGGCGGAGGCTTTGCGAAGGTTAAAAATTTAAAGAAAATTGGCACCGTGATCTATCTAAAAGCTAGTTTTGATGCGATCATGCAAAGACTAAAAAATAGTAAAAATAGCGAGAAAAAACTCGCCAAACGTCCGCTTTTAAGTGATCTAAAAAGAGCTGAGGCGTTACATCTGGAGCGAGAGGAGCTTTATGAGAAAAAGGCTGATTACATCGTCGAAGTCGAGGGTAAAACTCCAAAGCAAATCGTAAAAGAGATAAGGATGCTTTTAAAAATTTAGTTGTAAAGTAGTGTGATTGCTGCTTGCAACGATAAATTTTTAAGATCAGGCTAGATGGCTATCTGGCGTGGTGTTGAAATTTTGAGTCTTTGAGCTAAATTTAACGTTTTGTAGTTAGAAATTTTGGCGAAGTATCGTAAGATAATTTTTTGCTTCACTTTGTTCGCAACGCTAAAGCGACGAGAGTTGTGTGATAAAAATTTTAAGATTAAGCTGGACTAAAAAGTCTAACGTGATGTTAAAATTTAAACGTTTTGGCAAGGCGAAATTTTGTTTTTAAGCCAAGGCTAGACGCATAATCTGCTAGTTAAATTTTAAGATTAGATTAGATACTAAAACTCTAATGTAACGTTAAAATTTAAAAAGTATTTTTAGCGAAGTATCGTGAGATGATTTTGATAGTTGTGTAGAAATTTTAAGCCGAGGCTAGACACATAGTCTGCCGAAAGCTTAAAATTTCAAATCTCTATCAAAAGCGCTCACGAGAAAAAGCCAAAATTTGAAAGGATAAGATGAGAGTATTAACCGGCCTCCAACCCTCCGGCAAACTACACCTTGGCAACTATTTTGCCTCGATAAAACAGATGGTTGATATGCAAGAGCAAAATGAGATGTTTATGTTTATAGCAAACTACCATGCGATGACAAGCCTTAGCGAGGCCAAAGCCCTAAAACAAAACACTTTTGAGGCTGCGTGTGCGTTTTTGGCACTTGGGATCGACCCAAATAAAAGCATATTTTGGGTGCAAAGTGACGTTAAAGACGTTCTTGAGCTTTACTGGGTGCTAAGCCAGCACACGCCTATGGGCCTACTTGAGCGCGCGCATAGTTACAAAGATAAAGTCGCAAAAGGCCTTAGCTCGCATCATGGCCTATTTAGCTATCCGGTTTTGATGGCAGCTGACATTTTGCTTTATAATGCACAGGTCGTGCCTGTAGGCAAGGATCAGATCCAGCACGTAGAAATCGCTCGTGATATCGCGATAAAATTTAACAACGAGCATGGAGAAATTTTTACATTGCCTGAGGCAAAGATCGATGAAAATGTAGCCACTGTGCCTGGCACAAACGGCGAAAAGATGAGCAAAAGCTATGGCAATACAATCGACATCTTTGCCGATGCTAAAACGCTTAAAAAGCAAATTTCTAGCATCGTGACAGACGGCACACCGCTTGAAGAGCCAAAACAGTGGCAAAACTGCAACGTCTATAATATCGCCAAACTTTTCTTAGACGAGAGTGGACAAAAAGAGCTTCAAGCTAGATACGAGCGTGGTGGCGAGGGTCATGGGCACTTTAAAGCTTATCTAAATGAGCTTATTTGGGACTATTTTAAAGATGCGAGAGAGAAATTTGAGCATTATCAAAATAATCCTGACGAAGTGTCTGGAATTTTAGAAATAGGAGCCAAAAAGGCAAGTAATGTTGCTCAAACAACGATAAAAAAAGTTCGTGAAGCAGTCGGAATTTATTAATAAAGGAAAAAATATGCAAAATTTATATCCATACGCACAGATAGTTCATCTTTTCTGTGCAATCATCTTTGTTGGTTACCTCTTTTTTGATGTAATCATTTTTAAGGCAGCTTGTAAAAAAATGCCACCTGAGCTTGCTCAAAAGGCAAAACAAGCTATCGGTTCAGTTGCTATTAAGATAATGCCACTTTGTATCTTGCTTTTGGTATTAACTGGAGGCATGATGATGAGTAACTGGGTCGGATCAAAGGCTGGTGGCTACTTTGAGACAAATTTACAAATCATTTTTATGATCAAATTTTTCTTAGCGATGCTAATCGTAGCTGCGGTTATAACAAATTTGAGTTGCAAATTTATATTTAAACGCCCTAGCCCACTTGGCAACATCCATCCATTTGCGCTAACAGCAGCAGTTTTTATCGTACTTTTTGCAAAAGTTATGTTTATGGTTTAAGGATATAGGATGATAAATTTAAAACTACTCGAGACAAATTACGATGAATTTGTAAAAAAACTTGAGGGCAAAAATGTAAAAGCTGGGCTACTTGACGAGCTTTTACAAACTTTTAACGAGCTAAAACAAAAGCGCAAAGTACTTGAAAATTTTCAAGCGATCCAAAACGCAAAGAGCAAAGAGCTTGGCATAAAGGCAAGAGCTGGCGAAGACGTAAGTGAGCTTAAAAATGAGCTAAATTTAAATAAAGCTGCGCTTGCTGATGCTGATGAGATCGTTAAACAATATGAAGAAAAGCTTGAGCAAATTTCATTTAACGTGCCAAATATCACCGACGATGACGTGCCATTTGGTAAGGACGAGGACGATAATGTCTGTATAAAAACGGTGCTTGAGCCAACTAAATTTAGCTTTACACCAAAAGAACACTGGGAGTTAGGCGAGAGCCTTGGCTGGCTTGACTTTGAAAGGGGCGCAAAGCTCTCAGGATCTCGCTTTACCGTACTTCGTGGTATGGGAGCAAGGCTTAGTAGAGCGCTTGTTAATTACATGATCGACTTTAACAGCGCGCGTGGCTTCGAGCTTGTAAATGTCCCTTATCTAGTAAGCTCAAACACGCTTTTTGGTACTGGTCAGCTGCCTAAATTTGAAGAGGACCTTTACAAAGTGTGTGACGAGGACCTCTATCTCATCCCAACCAGCGAAGTGCCTGTGACAAATTTATACAATGACACGATCATTGAATCTGAGCAGTTACCTATAAAGATGACTTGCTACTCAGCATGCTTCCGCCAAGAGGCAGGCTCAGCAGGACGTGACACTAGAGGCATGATCCGCCAGCACCAGTTTGAAAAGGTCGAGCTTGTAAGCATCACAAAACCTGATCAAAGCGAGGGCGTGCTTGCTGAGATGATATCTTGTGCTAGCGACTTGCTAACTAGCCTTGGTTTGCCTCACCGCCACATGCTTCTTTGCAGCGGCGATCTAGGCTTTAGCGCGGCAAAGACGATAGACCTTGAGGTTTGGTTGCCTGGTCAAGGTAAATATAGAGAAATTAGCTCTATATCTAACACTCGTGATTTTCAAGCAAGGCGTGCAAAAATTCGCTTTAAAGATGGTAAGAAAAATATGCTTGTAAATACGCTAAATGGCTCAAGTCTAGCTGTGGGTAGGACTCTTATTGCTATCATGGAAAACTACCAAAAAGCAGATGGCACTATCGAAATTCCAGAAGTTCTTAAAAGGTATATGTAGTGGCTGAAGAAGAGGTTGTAGTTTTAAAACCACCTGGCGAGCAAGCAGAGCAAGCGCCTGAAGAGGCAAAAGCCGAAGCACCTGAAGAGATCGTCTCGCTTGAGAGTATCGCAAGTGAAGGCGTGTTACAAGATGAG
The DNA here is from genome assembly GCF_002092845.1 of Campylobacter concisus. GTDB lineage: Bacteria > Campylobacterota > Campylobacteria > Campylobacterales > Campylobacteraceae > Campylobacter_A > Campylobacter_A concisus_AQ. Next base: position 131,594 of record NZ_LVXF01000023.1, on the reverse strand, counting down.
AGCATCCCAGAGCCAATCCCTGTAAAAAAGAGCAATAAAAAGCTCTTTATAATAGCAGGCGTGGCCGTTCTAGTGCTTATCATCTTGATAGTGGTTTTGCTAGTTATCTTTCTAAAGAAAGACAAAAAAGAGAACATAGATACTGCAAGTATCGTAAAAAATATAGAAAACAACTACCAAACGCAAAATTTTGGCGCTTCAAAGATCGATGAAATGATAAATAAAGCCAATCAGCTTTATGAGCGTGGCAATAAATTTGAAGCTCTAAAAATTTATGAAAATATAGCTGTTTATAACCAGTCTCTCTCAAACTACAACCTCGGTGTTTCGCAGATGAAACAAGAAAGATGTGATGAGGCGATCGTATCTTTTAATAAAGCTATAACTGATAGAGAAAACACGGCGGTTAGTGCGATAAACGCTGCCGTTTGCTCACTCGAGCTAAATAACACCAAAAATTTTAACTACTATATAGGACTTGCTGACTCATTTTTGCAGTATGAAAACAACTCGCCACTTTATAGCTATTACTACGCGCTTATAAACTACTATAAAGGCAACTATTACGAGGCGCTTCAAGCACTTTCTCATCCAAATACTGCAGATTATAAAAACGAATATGCATATTTAAGTGCAAAAATTTTATCACTTCTTGGAGATGATGAGAGAGCAATAGCCAAACTCGAGAGCCAAAAGGCATTTAAGGCCGACTTCACGCTAGCGCAGCTCTACGCAAGACTTGGCAAATACGACAAGGCAAGGGATTATCTAACAAAAGCTTCTAAAAACACGCCAAATATCGATCTTATCAAGATGACTGAGGCGCTAATTGATCTAAAAACTGCTGATTACGGCGACGCGGCTGCATTTATCAAAGATGTTTACGACTACAATGCTTCTTTGCCAAGCAAAATTTACAAGATAAAAACGATACTAAAGCCTGATCTTTTTGATGTCAGCCTAGCTCAGGCACACTTTAGTGACGATATGTTTTTTGATAGAACAAGGCGCTATGAGACCCTTTTTTACTTCGCACCTTACAAGGTCTTTGATGCAAAACAGAGTATCGAGCAGATAAGAAAAGGTGGCGTTAGTGTCTTTTTAGACGACACTTCAGCAGCAAATGACTATCTTAGCCAAAGTGCAGCTGCTTCAAAAGTAAATGCAAAACTTAGCGAAGCTATTGCAAAAGCACTAAGCTACCGCTTAAAAGAAGCAAATAAAGAGTTTGAAGAGCTAGCCAGCACTTATCCAAATCACTCTATCTTGCAATACAATCTCGCCTTAAGTTACGCTCAGCTTGGAAATTTTAGCCTTGCAGCAAAGCACTTCATAGCAAGCTATCATCAAGATGTAAATAACCATCTTGCAGGTATTTTTGGGGCGATTTGTCTAGATATAAATAGAAATTTAAACCCAAAACTCATTGAAGAGATCGGCGAAAATTTAGAAAATGATAAGAGTTTAAAGCCTGTAAATTTATATGCCTCGCTTCTAAGCCTGGTTAACGGAAACCAAAGTGCGATGATAAGATGGCTTGAAGAGCCAAAAGAGCAGACAATGCTAAATTTAGCCTTTGATATCATCATCGCTAAAATTTCAAACAATGATGAGCTAATGGTAAAAAAAGCTGATGAGCTACTAAAAATTTTGCCAAATGATATTATTGCAAATATCTTAAATTTCATCTCGAAAAACAAAGAGCAAAATGTCAAAGAGTATGCAAAAGCGATACAAATTCACTTTAATGGCAAGCAGCTTGATTCAAACGCTTTCTATCACGGTGCTGATATCATCAAAAAGCAATACATCAAGCTACTTCAAATTTCAGGCTTACTTACAAGAGAGCGTGATAAGTTAAGAGCTGAGCTAAAAAATGCTCCAAAGAATATAAATTTAATCCAAACTCTAGCCTATGTCGATATCTTTACAAACGATTTTGAGGAGAGTTATAAACTTTATAATCAGGCAATCGATGAGTTTAAAGTAAATGACGCTAGCACATTATTTTTAGCATCTGTGGCAGCAACAGGAGCTGGAAAAGTATCAAACGCGATCGCACTTTTAGAGCTAACAAAACTAAATGATGCTAGTGCTATCGAAAATAGAATAGCTCTTGGCCTAATGTATCAGCAAATAGACAATATAAAAGCAGCTCTTATACAATACAGCAAAATAGGAAATGTTGAGTATGAAAGCGAATTTTATGACTTTGAGATAGATAATGACTGATAAAAACTAGGTCTTTATGCACCTAGTTTTAACTATTTTAAATACTAAGCAATATCTGAAATTTCAAGATTTATTTGATCTAAGACTTCACTAAATTTATAGATCGTATCGCCGCATTTATACTCAATACTCTTGCTGCTCTTCTTGTTTTTTTGAGATAAAATTTTCTCCATCATACTGGGAAGCTCTTTTTGTAAAAGTAGTTTATAAGACATCCCCATTCCATGCGTTAGAGACTTTATAAATTTGCCATCAACCTCACTCTCATCTTTTATCATATGTAGTGTTGCGTTAAATTTAAGCTTCTTAAGAGCCTCGTAAAGCTCGATTTTATCCTTTGCTGGGGCTATTTCTTTATCGAAAATACAGTGATAGCTCACGTAAATTGGCTTTTTATAGCTGCTTTGAACATTTAAATGATCTAAATTTAGGATATTTCTTATCTCTTCTCTTGCGTCAATAAAATAGTATGGTGATTTTTCATTAAGTGTCCAGTGGGTCTTATCAAAAAAATAAATATATAAATTTTGATACAAAGTGTCAGTGCCAAAACAAAAATAGTTAGTAAAATCAATCTCTTTACCAAAACCAATAAGCCGCCATAAAAATATAGCGTAAGAGCTATTATCTATCACCCCATCAACTAGCCATGGAGCGATCTTAGCACACATATGTGCCAGATATCCACCATGTGAGCTGCCTATCATTATCACTGGCAGATGTTCAAATTTGGCATTATTTATATATTTTTTTGCGTAAAGTACAGCATTTAGCACATCCATTGCTTGCATAACGCCAAAATTTTGATATTCATTTTTTGTTGGCACCATCGTAATGCTAGCATTTAGTCTAAAATCAGCCGGCAAAATACCTCTCTCTTTTCGAATAGTAATCTCTTTGCTAAGAAATTTAAGTAGCAAATCAACCTTCTCGTGGCAGTCGATACTTTTTAGATCAATTGGTAAATTTATACCTATGCTTGATAGTTCTCTTGTTAAGATTTTGCGATCTATATCATCAAGTCCAAATTTCGCTCCAAGCTGTGGGCGATTGCCTATGCAGTGATAATCCACACTAATACATGCAACATCATAAGTCTCTGCCATAGTCCGAATAAGATTAGCTCTATATCCAAGGTCAGAGTCTTCTCCAAGCCCAGGGATAATCACCAAAAGAGCTTTTGCATCCTTGACATCGTCATAACAGGAATAAAAGGAGAGAGGAAAGCTTCTTTTTATACCAAGTTCAATATCATCACAAGATGAAATTTCATAGCTTCCATCAACTAGCATTTAAATCCTTTTAAATTTACTAATTTCTCCTATTTTTGCGAGACGTTATAAAAAAAGCTAACGATCTGTTTTGCTAGGCGTTCTTTAAAAAACGGCCAAATGTAGCTTGGCGAATAGACATTACCAGCTTGCATAAGCGAGATATTTGTCGCCTTTTCGCCACCATTTTTTGGACGCACTAGTACGCTTACTTGCATGTGATAAGTATAGCTATTCGTATTAAAGTCATCATCATCGTAATAGCCAAATGGGAAAAACATCGAGTAGCCAAAGCCAAAGCTTGGTCTGCCAAAGCCATATCCCATGCCCATCGAAAATCTAGGATCTCTTTTGATTATCCTGGAAAAGCTTTGCACATCGCCAAGGATGATGAAGTCGGCGTTTTTGATATTTGGCTCGTTTCTAAAGCCAGCCTTTGCAAACTCGCTTAAAATTTCAGCATTTACATCTTGTCCAGTCGCACTATTTTTAAAATTTACATAAACGCTTTTATTTGCTTCATTAAGCGTAAAAAATATAGGCTCGCTCGTTTTGACCGAGATATTTGGAGTACTACTAGCACATCCAACAAAAAATACCGCTAAGACAAATAAAAAGAAATTTTTCATATTCACTCCTACAAGAGCGATCTTATAGCACTTTCAAGTACACTTTTTGGTGTAAGACCGATAAATTTTGATCGCATCTTACCATCTTTATCAAAAAAATAGATAACTGGCACGCCCATGACGCCACCAACTGCCTTACTAAAGTAATCAACTGAAACCTTATCGCTCGTAGTTTTGAATGTAATGTTGTGCTCTTTTAAAAGCTCAATATCTTTATCAAAACCCTTACTAGGCCCTAAAATTCCAATGAATTGAACATCTTTACCATACTCTTTTTCAAGCGTATTTAGATCAGGTATTGCGGCCTTGCACACTCCACAGTCAGTGCCAAAGAAAAATAGCATATATGGCTTATCGTCTATCTTTAGGCGCTTTTCTGTTGGGAAAAATTGCGTATCAATGCCGCTTGAGTCATTTAGAGTGATGTGATGCTTCTCATACTGCTTGACGCAGCCCATAACTAGGGCTGAGACTAGACATAAAAATAAAATTTTATATCTCATTTGGCACCTTTGGGTTTTCAATAGTTCGAATTTTCTCTAATTTGCCATGTCTTAGATAGACGATCTTATCACCATACTCGCCAAGATCAGGGTTGTGAGTTACTAGAAGTATCGTCTTGCCATCTTTTCTTAGCTTGCAAAATAGATCAAGTATAACTCTTTCATTTGCTTCATCAAGGTTACCAGTTGGCTCATCTGCTATCAAAATTTCAGGATCGTTTATGAGCGAGCGTGCGATACAAAGGCGTTGTTGCTCACCACCACTTAGCTGACTTGGTCTGTGTGTTAGTCTGTGAGAAAGACCAACTGCCTCAAGCGCCTTTTTAGCATCCTCTTCATCAACTGAGCTGTGATAGTACTGAGCGATCATCACATTTTCAAGTGCGCTAAGATATGGCACTAAGTGAAACTGCTGAAAAATAAGACCGATCTTTTCACGTCTAAATTTAAGTGTATCATCAGCATTTAGATTGCTCGCATCATCCCCACCGAGCATATAAGTACCACTGCTTGGAGTATCCATTAGTGAAAGGATATTTACAAGCGTACTCTTACCGCTACCACTTGGTCCCATGACGCTGACCCACTCACCTTTTTTAACCTCAAAATTTATATCATCAAGTGCTTTAACATCGCCAAAAATTTTACAAATATTTTTTAATTCTAGTGCATTTTGCATATCATTCTCCTCTTAATGTATCTGCCATTTTATTATTAAGTGCCCGTTTGATCGGATAAAATGCTGCGATCGCTGCAAATAAAAGCGAAATTATCACAGCTACTGGGATGCTTAAAATTCTAAAATCAATACTAGAATCAAATATCGCATAACCTAAAATTTGAGCTAGTAAATATCCTAAAAATGCACCAACTAATGCTGAGATGAGCGCTGTCACAAATGTCTCAAAGCCAAATAGCTTTAATACATCTTTTTTGCTTGCACCTATGGCTCTTAGAAGTGCGATCTCCTTTGAGCGAGAGAGCAAGATAGCACTAAGCGTTGTGTTTACGCACATTGAAGTAATGAGCAAAATAACAAGGCTAACAAGTGCCATTAATAGCTTGATCTTTTCCAAGATATAGCCCTCAGACTTTGAAACCTTTGCCACTGGTTTTGCAGCTATTTCATCATTGCTTATAGTCTTTGCAAGCGATGTTATCTCGTCAAAGTTACCAAGCACAACAGCTTCAGCATAGTTTATTTTGCCAGCTTTATTTGAAATTTTTTGAGCCAAAGATAGTGATGTGATCAAAAGTGCGTCCTCTTTGTCGCCGCTTGCCACTACACCTTTTATCTTTACATTTATACTCTCATTTGAGCCAATGGCGCGAATTTCTATGTCATCGCCTGCTTTAAAGCCAGCCTGACGAGCTAGATCGACGCCTATTAGCACGTTTTTATCGTCAAAATCGACATTTATCATCGTTCCATCTCTAACATCTAAAAATGGTTTAACTTTTTTTAGATTGCTAAATTTTGTTCCCATGACGATAGCGTTTGTTGGACCGATATTTGCCTGAGCAAAGAGATAGCCGCTCTCACCAAGAAGCTTGTCTTTTGGCACTTTAGCGATCATCTCATTGTAAGTTTTTTCACCCATATCATCGCTTGTAGCCATATCTTTTGGAGCAAAGATCATATTTGCACCATAAGTTTTTAGCTCGCGTGAGACCTTAGAGTCTATGTCAAGATAGACATTAACAAAAGCCGCACACACGCATGCTCCAAGCAAGATAGAGATCACGATGACCATTACTCTTGATGAGCCATTTTTTAAACTTTTATAAATTGTATTGTAAAAGAATTTGCTATTTGCGGTCATATAGCACCTCCGCAGGTAGTAAATTTATGACGTTTCTCATTGGCATTAGCGAGCCAACGACTGAGATAAGCAAGGCAAATGCCACGCTTATAGGTAGCACGATCCAAGCTATGCCTATGCCATGAGAGAATATGATGTAAGACATCACGTAGCTTAGCGCATATCCTAAAAATGCTCCTGTGATGCCAGCAAAAAAGGCAACCACAAGGCTTTCGCTAGCAAAAAGGGCGTAAATTTCAAAGTTGCTAGCACCTATAGCTTTTAAAAGGCCGATCTCTTTCTTACGGCGGTAAATTTCACTTGTCATTAGTGACGTTATACCAATAGCTGAAACCACAAGAGCGATGATGCTAACGATACCCATTAGGCTTTGGATTTTCTTTACGATATTACTCTCTGCATCGCTTACTTGAAGGCTTGCCTTTGCGCTAACGTTTGGTAAATTTTCTTCTATCTGAAATGCGATTGATCCTGCATAGGCTGAGCAGTACCATTTATCGTACTCTGCGCTATCAAGATTGTCTAAATTTCTTCTTGCTTTTAGCGATAGGTCATTTTCTGGGATCGTCATGGCTGAGACCTCAGCTTTTGTGTATGAGCCAGCGTGTCCAGAGAGATCTCCAGCAAGCTTTAGCGAGCCAACTAGCTTATGCGTCTCATCACTAGCTCCTTTTAAAATTCCAACTATTTTAACCTCTCTTACGCCATTTTTGCCCACAAGGCTAAGCTTGTCGCCAACCTTTAAATTTTTAGCCCTAGAAAGTTCTTCGCCAACTAAAATTTCATCCATACTTTCATCTTTTGGCCAAGCGCCCTCAACGCCCCAAAAACCATACAAGCTCTTAACGCCTGTGCTAAATTCTGGTTCATCTTTTAGACCGATATTTTTATCAAAATAGGTTCCTTCAAAGGCAAATTCAATTCCTTTTTCATCTTTAACTTTTGTTTCTAAAAACGGCGCAAAAGCAACGATATTATTTCTCCAAAAGATCTCTTTTATCTTATAGATATCAGCCTCTGGGAGTAAATTTTGTGATTTTAGTGGGGTGAAATTTTTACCCTCTATCTCGATGCTTAGGCTCTCACCGCGTGGCAAAACGACGATATTTGAGCCATATCCTCTAAGCTCGGTTGCTACTTGATCGCCGATTTTTAGCGTAATGTTTAGCATGCAAGCTATCAAAAGAGCAGCTAGCAAGATAGTGATAAAGGCCATCGTCTTTTGCACCTTTGAGCCCGTGATCGAGCTTTTTATCATTCTTAGTTGCATATTTTTCATTTTAACGTTCCATTTGTTTCTACATATTTTTCTGGATTTGCTTCAAATTTCGCCTGAGTTTCGTTATTTTCAAAGAAATATGTGCGTCCATAGTATAAATATGATCTTGACTCAAGGTTGCTCACCTTTTTGCGGCTAACTGGGTCAAGCACCATTTTTTCGACAACCTTACTAAAGAAATTTGCTCCATCTGTAATAGTTTTATAGTCGACTATGATATTTTTGCCATCGAAGATAAATGGCATTGGTATCGGATTGCAACCGCCCTCTTTGCCAACTGATGGCAAGAAAATTCTAACATTACAAGAGATACAAATAAGATCATTTCCTCTCTTTATATAACCCATATCGCCGCAAATCATACATGAGTCAAAGACGATAACAGGCGATACACGGTCGCTAAAGCGGTTTAACAAGAAAAATCTTATCTGCTTGCCCTCATCTGTAATGTAGGCAAATCTGTGAAGTTCATTATCTTTTAGCATATCAACATCAAATATAAATTTATCTCCCACTGGCTCAACTAGCACTGGCTCTGAAATTTCAGGTGGACGAGATGCGTAAAGATCATAATAGAGCGAAAATCCAAGTGCTATCAAAATACTACAAAATGCAAATTTTGCATTATCAGAAATATTTTCTCTAATGGCTTTTGTAAAGCGGTATTTGATAGAACCAAATTTATTTTTATCAATACTTTTTGGCATAAAGAAAAGTACAGTGATGCATAAAAGTAAGATCACAAAGATATAAAAATAAGTACCAAATTCTGATACGTAAATACCTTTTGCACTGATAGATAGAATTTGAGAGTTTAACTCACTGCTTATTTTTAAAGCCCCAGCACGCAAAAGCTCAAGTGCTGTCTGAGAGCTCCTATCGATTAGCAAGAAAACTAAAGTGATAAGGGCTAAAATTTTAGCTATTAATGGAGAAATGCTAGATTTTAAATTCGAAATAAAAAAGAATAAAAATACGAGCAAAATCATTGCAAATATCATTAGAAAGAAGCTAATGACCGAAAGCGTATCTAGTAGCTCACCACCAAATAGTGGAAATAACACACTGCTTGAACTATAGCCAAAGCCAAAGCCGATGCCTAAAACAAAAAACGTTACAATTTTTGCTATCTTAAGCTCAAGAAATATCCATAAAATGCTAATTAGTAGAAAAACTAGCGTCACTGAATCGATGAAAATTTTAAACTGATCATCTATAAGTGCGTGACGAACGACTTTAAAAATAAATACGCCAGCTACGACTCCAAGAAGTGACGGTAAAAAGAGTGTTTTTAAACTTTTATCCTTGTTATTTAAGGCAGCAAAAAGCGTAAATCCAAGGAGGGCTAAAAAGACCTGATAGAAATAAATTGACATAACTAAACCCTATGAGAATTTTTAAAAGGGGCGAGAACGCCCCTGGTGATTATTTAACAGGACCGCCTGTCCATTGAAATTTATAAGTTGTTGTGAAAGGCTCAAACCATTTACCAACACCGCTCTCTTTGTCAGCGTGACGACCAAAACCTTGTTTTTCTGGATTATCAATGTGGAATTTAAGCTCATAGTTGCCTACGCCTGTATCCATTTTTACGTTAGCACCGTAGTGTGGGCCATCGCTTGCAACCATTGGCATAAAGGTACCTTTTTTAACTTTGCCGTTATCAAGGTTTTTTAGCTCGTAGTTAATCTTTAGGTATGGGATCCACTCACCTTCGCCAAAGCCGTTTTTATTACCAGCAATAGCGTGTATGTCAGCTTCTAGGTGAAAATCAGCTAGGCTTGGAGCTAGGTCAATACCCTTTGGTTCCATGTCGATTGGTTGCAAATAAACTGCAGCTATCTCCATACCATTAGCCTCTACAGGCTCACCGATTGGGTGCTCACCAGCAAGTGCAAAACCAGCTGCTAGGCTAAGTGCTAGAGCTGAACTAAGAATTTTATTCATATTCTCTCCTTTAAATAAGATTAATTTTTATTTTGTTTTGATTTCATAATAACGATGCCAATAACTAGGGCAAGCACCATAATGATTTGAGGCACTAAGCTCTCATAATATGGCTGAAGTCCTAGCCAGTCCCTCATCCAGTCAGGGAAGCTAAGTCCATTTATGATAGTTGGGATGAAAATTTTACCCTCAACTAGCTCGCCGACACCCTTACCAACAAAGACGATCGACATATAAAAGATGATCGCTGACGTAAATATAAAAAATGGTTTAATAGGAATTTTAACAGCAAAAATTTTAAATAAGAAATAGACTATTAAAAGAACGACAAGTCCTATCACAAAGCCAGCTGCTATCATTGAGTAACCAGCTGAATCTTTAGCTCCAAAAATAAGTGCCTGATAAAATAGTACAGTTTCAGCACCCTCTCTAAATACTGCTAAAAATACAGTCCACCAAAGCGTTGTAGTTGAGCCACTTGAGATAGAGTCAGAGACGTGTGATTTGATGTAGTCATTCCATTTTTTAGCACCAGCATTTGAAAGAAGCCAGAAACCAACATAAAATAGAAGTCCCACTGCAACAAGCATCGTGATGCCTTCCATAAGCTCTCTTTTTTGACCTGCTGCCTCGCCAAAAATGACATTCATTAGCCACGCCATGACAAAGCTTAAGATAACAGCCACGCCAACTGAGCTATAAACAACTTTACCCATCGCTTTAGCATTACCAGTTTTTACAAGATATGCAACAACAGCAGCAACAATGATAAGTGCTTCAAAGCCTTCTCTTAAAATAATAGTCAAAGCCCAAACGAATAAAGACCAAGGTGAGCTTGAGCTGCTAGTTTTCTCAAGTGCAGTTGCAAGCTGAGATGACATTTTGCTTGCACTTTCTTGAAGAGTTTTTTCATCTGCGCCTGACTTCATAAGGGCTACGAGGTTACCAAATGTAGCTTCAATAGCTGTTTTTAAATTTACATCTATTGCACCTACTTTATTCTCCATACCGCTACCTTCAAACTCATCAAAGTAGATGTCTTGGATATCGCCCATGGCTTTTTTTACATCACCATTTTTATAAAGTGTGATAGCAGCTTGAATTTTGTCGTTTATGTTTTGAACGACTTTGGTATAATCTACACCACTATCTTCTTCAGAAGCTGCTTCTACATCGCTCATATCAACTTTTGCAAGTTTTGCAGTATCAGCTGGTAGTTTTGAGATTGCCTCATATGCTAGCTTTTTGATCTCATCTAGCTTAGTTTTAAAATCATCTTTGCTTATACCATTTGTGATACCGCTGATCGCTTCGCCCATCTTTCTTTGGATATCAGCATCTATGCTTTTACCATTTTCTATATGCTGGCGAATAGCGATTTCAAGTTGAGTATTTCTGTAGTCTGTAAATTTAGCATCTTGGATAGCACTTTTAGCATCATCTTGTTTATCGCTCTCATAGCTTGCTATTGCTTTATCTATATCAGCTGATAAATTTGTAAATGCCACCTTCCACTCAGGGATAAATTTAGAAGTATCATAATCAGTTGTAGCAGCTTGAGCTGGGCTGTCTGAATACTCACCAACTAGTCTATGTCCTTTTAAGATAACTGGTAGAACTTCAGCGATCTCGCTATTTATCTGATCTATTCTTTTTTGCACATCATCTGGCGCTTCGCCTGCTTTTATCGCCTTTCTGATCTCGCCAAACTGCTTCTCCATTGAGTAAGCTTTTTTCTGACCTAAATTTATTCTGATGCCAGCTTCGACATCTTCAAATAAGCCAAAATAAGCATTTTGAGTATCACTGACCGCTTGTTCAACATTGCCCGCTCTATACTCTGTTATTACTTTTTGTAGCGACTCTTTTATCTGAGCTGCGACCTGCTCGTAATCCTCATTTTTTGCTATAAGCCAAATAGGCAACAACATAATTAGCATAAATTTTAAGAATTTATTCATTAAATAAACCACCTGTGAGATTTTTTTGAAGCGAATATTACCAAGGTTTTACTTTGATTAAAATAAAAACGATTATCATAAAATAGAGCAAATTGAGATAATAAAGAGAAATTTGTCTTCAAATAGCCAATTTTAAATAGTTTTAGAAATTTTCTAATGTAAATTTAAAATTTATCTTTTGAATAAAAAATAGTAGCTTTATAAAAATGAAAAGGTTTTAAGTTTAAAATTTAAAGGAGAGCAAATACTCTCCTTCTTGTTAGGCATTTAGCCCAGTGTTTCTTAGCATAACGCGTTTGCGATATACGTTTGATACTTCAGCCGCATCTCCAACTAAAAGTGCATTTGTAGCACAAACAGCCGCACACATAGGCACTTTTCCTTCGGCCATTCTATTTTGACCGTAAAGCTCTCTCTCCTCGTGTGAGTTTGTTGGCTCTGGACCGCCTGCACACATTGTACATTTATCCATAACGCCCTTTACACCAAATGCTCCATCTTTAGGGAACTGTGGTGCACCAAACGGACAAGCATATAAGCAGTAACCACAGCCTATGCATATATTTTTATCATGAAGCACGATGCCATCAGCTCTAATGTAGAAACAATCGACCGGGCAAACTTGCTCGCAAGGTGCATCAGTACAGTGTTGGCATGCAATAGTAGTTGAAACCTCTTTACCTTCAATGCCATCGTGAAGCGTAATGACCTTTCTTCTATAAATTCCTACTGGAAGTTCATGAGCAGAAGAGCAAGCAACTTGGCAACCATAACAACTAATACATCTATCAGTATCTACGAAAAATTTCATTCTTGCCATTTTATTCCTCCTTACTCTTTACCCATGGCGTCTCTCTCGCCATATTCATGGAAAAACGATGTTTTAAATGTATTTTCCTCAGCTTTTTCTATACGGCAAAGACCTGCGTTAAACTCTGAAATTTGAGTAACTGGGTCAAATCCGTAGTTAGTAACTGTATTAAAGCTCTCGCCGATAACATAAGGCTTAGTACCCTCTGGATAGCGAGCTGAAAGATCAACACCTTGCATAATACCAGCGAAGTTGTATGGCATACAAATTCTATCTGGAGTTACCATCTGGCTATGATAACATCTTACTTTGATCTTTGTGCCTTGTGGGCTGTGAATCCACATCATATCGCGGTCTTTTATGCCGTATTTTAAAGCTAGCTCTGGATTAACATTAGCAAACATCTCTGGCGTAATAGCTGATAGATATTTACTAGTTCTTTCTATCATTCCCGCACCACTTAAGTTTACGACGCGTTGCGTGCTAAACACAATTGGAAATTCTTTTGACCAATCTTTTGCTTGTTGCTCTGACTTAAACTTAGTAGAAACACGGAAATTTCTAGCTTGATCATCAAATGTCGGATACTTTTGAACAAGATCCCAGCGTGGTGAGTGAATAGGCTCTCTATGTTTTGGAATAGGATCGAGGAATTCCCAAACGATAGCTCTTGCCCTTGCATTACCATAAGGCACAACACCTTTTTCACGGCATTTTTCAAAGATAATACCACTATAATCCATGCTCCAGCTTGGTCCCATCTTAGCTTTCTCTTCTTCAGTTAGAGTTATACCTAAGACTTTTTCTATATTCTCTTTTGTGATTTGTGGATAGCCACCTTTTATAGCTGAGCCAACAAGCGTTGTCTCTTCGCTAGCTAGCTGACTAACGCCATTATGCTCTAGACCAAAGCGATTTCTAAAGCCTGAACCACCTTCAACATAAGGCTTGCTCATATCATATAGTATTGGTGTTCCAGGGTGTTTTTCATCCCATGCTGGCCATGGTTTACCGTAGTACTCACCTTTAACTTCACCGCCAATACCTATTAGCGTATCTGGATCAAATTTATCCCAGTTTGCTTGATGGCGTCTAAACATCTCAGCTGTTCTACCACCATAACCTATAGAATTTCCAATTCTTGCTATCTCATTTGTCGCATCATCAGGCCATACAAAATCATCTTTTACTTGTTTTATTTCACGATCTACGATACCCATTTTCATGCCTCTTACGTATTCATCGTAAAAGCCAAATTTCTTAGCAAACAAGAACATGACTTCATGATCGCCCTTACTCTCATAAAGTGGATCAACAACTTTTGTTCTCCATTGACCTGAGCGGTTTGTTGCACTTAAGTGACCTTCATTTTCGAATGCAGTTGCTACTGGCAAGATATAAACGCCATCTTTTCTGTCTGAAAGGATAGAAATTTCATTTACAAATGGCTCTGCTACAACGATCATATCTAGTTTTGAAGCTGCTTCTTGGATTTTAGCCAAGTGCGCCATAGATGTCAGACCAGTTCCTTGAACCCAAAGAACTCTTAATGCACCACTACTAAATGTATTCTCCTCTTTCAAGACGCCTTGCCACCATTTTGAAAGTGACCAGCCTTTTTCGTTTCTCCAGTTTCTATCTTCTGGATGTTTAGGATCGTGGTAATAATACTCTTCAAAGACTGTGTTTTTAACAGGAGTACCGCCTTGTTTTGGCTCTTTTGTTGAGACTGCAAAGCGTTTAATAAATTCGTCATAATCAACGCCCCAGCCTTTGCAGTAATATTTCCATGCTGCATCAGTTAAGCCATAATACATTGGCAAGCTATCTGAAAGGTTACACATATCAGTTGAGCCTTGAACATTGTCGTGACCACGAATGATATTACAGCCGCCGCCTGCTTTACCCATATTTCCTAGAATTAGTTGAAGGATAGGTAAAATTCTTGTATTTGATGTACCAACTGAGTGTTGAGTGATGCCAAGTGCCCAAACAACAGTACCTGGTTTTGTATGAGCTAGGATATCTGCGGCTTTTAGTAGCTTATCAACTGGTACTCCAGTAACATCAGACGTAACCTCTGGTGTCCAGTGCTCAGCCTCTTTTCTTATCTCATCAATACCGTAAGTTCTATTTTCTATAAATTCTTTATCTTCCCAGCCATTTTTAAGAATGATGTGGATAAGACCATAAACAAGTGCGATATCAGTTCCTGATCTTTGTCTCAAATAAAGATCAGCATGTGCAGCCGTCTTTGTAAAATTTGGATCAGCTACAATTACTTTTGCATTGTTTCTATCTTTTGCTTGTAAAGTGTGCTTCATGCCACCAACTGGGTTTGCCACAGCTGGGTTTGCTCCAATGATAAATATACATTTTGAGTTCGCAGCCATATCTCCAAAGTGGTTTGTCATCGCGCCATAACCCCAAGTATTCGCCACACCGGCGACTGTTGCGCTATGTCAAATTCTTGCTACGTGATCGTTACTGTTTGTACCCCAAAATGCACAAAATTTTCTAAAGTAATATGCTTGCTCGTTGTTAAATTTCGCAGATCCTAAGAAAACAACACTATCAGGGCCGTCTTCTTTGCGGATCTGAAGCATCTTATCGCCGATCTCGTTTACAGCTTGGTCCCATGAAATTCTTTGCCATTTACCATCAACTTTTTTCATAGGATATTTGATACGTTGTTTGCTGTGTGTAAGGTCGATCTGATCGATACCTTTTGAGCAGTGTGAGCCCTGAGATATCGGATGATGCATCGCCATATCTTGACGAACCCAAACACCATCTTTTACCTCAGCCTCGATACCACAGCCTGCTGAGCAAATAGAACAAATCGTTCTAACCTTTTTTGAGCCAGGGAAAGGATTTTTTATCTCCTCATCACTTGCTTTTCTTATCGTTTCATTTTCTCCAAAAGCCATTGTGCTTCCAGCACCAAGTGCGGCTAGCTTTAAAAATGAACGTCTTCCTATACGTGCATCACTCATGGTTTTCTCCCTTAGTAAGCGATTTTATAGTAGGTTTCCCAGTTCTTGCTTTTTTTATAAAGCACCTCTTTTTTGTTTGACTTGCCAACGACGACACCATTGTCATCAGGAGCTAAGTCGTCACTAGTCACTTTTGCTACGGCTGAGACTGCTAGTACACCGCCGGCAGCACCGACTTTTAGAGATTTTTTTAGAAAATCTCTTCTTGATCCTTGCATTTTTTCTCCTTAGCTCTCAAACTTAAAAATTTGAGAATTTGGTTTGATTGGTCTTCACAATTTGCAACTTTAGAAATTCTAAAATATTGCAAGGCCTATTTCAGGGCTTTTTATAGCCTAGATTTAAACTCTGCAAATTTAGCATAATTGCAAGATAATCAAAGTAAATATAAAGCTTTAATTAAATATGTTAAGTTATTGTTAAAAATATAAGAAAATATATTTAATATTTTAACTTTTATGAATTTTGAGAGAAAGGCTAATTTAAAGTATAAATTCTAGGGAGAGCTCCCTAGAAAAGATTATTTTAAATCACTTTTATTTATTATAAATGGAACTGATCTAACTCCAGCTGAGAAATATTTTTTACGTAAAGTATCGATCTTGTCACTCTCTTCTTTGCTAACATTTTTTTCATCCACGTTATAATCTTCAGAGAAATACTTTCTTAAAATTTTAACCTTATCGCTATCACTTTTTGCATTTTTTATATCTTTATAGATCAAAGCACTTTTTTGCAAAGATGATAGTTCATGCACTGGAGTTAGGATGATTTCAACGTTATTGTCTTTTAATGTCGTTTCGATCTTTGCTAGCTCGGCTCTACAATATGGGCATTCAGGATCTGAAAACATAATAAGAGTTGGCTTTTTGCTATCATTGCCAAGAGTTACAACATTTGCCTTGTCTTCATTTTTATAAATTTTAGCTAGTGATTTTACTAAATCA
Organism: Campylobacter concisus; assembly: GCF_002092845.1. Lineage (GTDB taxonomy): Bacteria > Campylobacterota > Campylobacteria > Campylobacterales > Campylobacteraceae > Campylobacter_A > Campylobacter_A concisus_AQ. Next base: position 115,195 of record NZ_LVXF01000023.1, on the reverse strand, counting down.
AGTGCTGCTTTTTCTGCGATTACCTTTTTTTCTTCAGCCAAATAAGACTTTTGCTCCTTTAAATTTACAACATCAGGAAACATAAGATCGCCCTTAACAAAAGTCACATCTTCTTGAGACATATCTCCTTTGCTAAATTTTAAGCTTACTTTTTCTATATCATCTAAAATTTTAGTGCGTTCTACGACTTTTACATTAACACCATCGATATTTTGATTTTTAAAAACTTCTGAGTAAAAATCTTCTATTTGCTTATCGCTTGCTGCCATTAGGCTAGTTGCCGCTAATATTGAGGCCAAAACCACTTTTTTCATTTTTTTCCTTTTTAAAAATTTGGCGGATTATATTTGCTTTTTGTAAATGAATACTAACCACGAAAGACTCTATCATTTCCTTGCTTCATTATGTCACTCTCAAGATCAAGTTGCTCAAGATAAGCGATTACATATTTTCTACTTAAATTTAGTGCATCCTTGGCGTTTGTGACATTTACAAAGCCTTGATTTTTGATGATCTCTCTTAGCTTATCAAGTGCCATTTTTAGCGAATTTCTGGTGATGAAAAGGTTATGCTCCAGCCTTACAACTCTGCCCATTGCAGTTAGTTTTTTAAGGGCATTATCACCACTTAGCCTATCTATTTCCAGCTCATCATATATATTATAAGGCGCCGTTGGAGCTAGCTTTCCACTTTCTAAAATTTCATAAATTTTATCTTCAAGCCTTACTTTTAGTTTGCTTATATCAACGCCTTTTTTTGTATAGACGCCATCATTTTTAGAGATTAAGTTTATACTTTCAAGCTCATCAAGTGCTTTTTGAGCTAAATTTTGACTAGCCCAAGCAAGCTTTAGGCTTATACTTTGAGCTGAGAAAACGGCAAATTCATTTTTTTCTATCATAAATTTAACCACAGATTTTATCCGCTCAACCGCGCTTAGATCGTAGATATTTAAAGCCTTTTCATCGACAAAGACGTTTGAGACTTTTTTAGCCACATTTACAGCCTCTTCGTGACTTAGTCCAAACCTTTGATAAGAAGAGATTATGCCAAAGCCATTTTTGTGGGCTTCTTTAAGTATAGAAAATGCTCCAATGAAATCATGCTTTAAAAGTGCAGCCAAAAAGAGAATTTTGCCAGCTTTTTTTAGTGGCTCAAGCACAGGATTTAGCACTCTGCCACCGCCTATCACGCGTGCATCTGAGATAAGCACAAATGCCTCGTCAAATTTCAAAAACATATCGCTTTGAAATTTAAAAGTAACAAAGTAGCTATCATCTTTTTGGCTAAGGATTAGCACCTTTGCAGGCACATTTTTAGCTCCTACGCAAAAGGTTACGCTTTGCGAGTGAATGAGATTTTTAGCAGTTACGACCGCATCAGCTTCTCTAAATCCCCTAAAATAGCCTTTTTTACTAAGTAGTTGTCCTTTTTTTAGCTCATTAAGCTCAATTCCTGTCAAATTTAGCGCCACGCGGCTGCTAACTCCTGCGCTATCTACGAATTTATCGTGGCTTTGCACGCTTCTTACTAGCACCTCTTTACCAGCATCGTAGTTAAAAAGCTTCTCGTTTTTACTAACACTTCCCTCTATAACGGTGCCAGTTACAACATTTCCAATACCTTTTAGGCTAAAAACCCTATCGATGTAGTATCTAAAAACGCCCTCTTCATCGCGCTTTTTAGCTCTTAGCGTAAAGAGGTAGTTTCTAAGCTCGTCGATACTTGCCTTATCCTTTATACTAACGGCAAAAATTTCTAAAATTTGCAGGTTTTTAAATTTAGAAATTTCATCTTTTATCTCTTTTCTTCTTAAATTTATAGTCGCTTCATCTACGAGGTCACACTTAGTAAGTGCCACGATCAAAGACTTCACACCAAGGAGATTTAAAATTTCAAGGTGCTCCAAGCTTTGAGGCATAAGGCCGTCATTTGCCGCCACCACAAATAAACACGCGTCAAAGCCATACGCGCCACTTATCATCGTTTTTATGAGATTTTCATGTCCTGGCACATCGATAAAGGCGATATTTTCATCATTTTTACTTAAATTTGAAAAGCTTAGATCTATCGTTATGCCACGCTTTTTCTCCTCTTCAAGATTGTCCCCCTCAAAGCCGTTTAGCTCCTTTATAAGCGCGGTTTTTCCGTGGTCAATATGCCCTGCTGTTCCTATTATTAAACTCATTTTTCTTCCGTTTCATTTATTATTTTTATTAGTTCATTTACATCGTCATCTAAAAGCGTTCTTAAATCAAGTAAAAATTTATCATTTTCTATGCGGCCAATCACCTTTTTTTGCCTAAATTTTTGCTCATTTAAAACCGCATCTCCGCTAACTGCCAAAGCTATACTTGGAATTTTTTTATTTGGCATCGCACCGCCTCCTACAAAGGTTTGTGTGTGCACTATCTCAAGCGGAGTTTTTAAATTTTTATTTATAAAATTTGCTAAGTTTTCAAGCTCTTTTACGCTTTTGTGAAGTAGTTTTTGTGTTGTGATTAGCTCAAATTCTTTATTTAAATAAGCTTTCATGCTCTCAGCCAAAAGCGAGATGATCACTTTATCGACTCGAAGCATTCTTAAAAGCTGATTTTTTCTAAGTTTTGCGATGAGCTCTTTTTTGCCGACAATTATGCCACACTGCACCGCGCCAAGCAGCTTATCGCCACTAAAACTAACTAGCGAAACATCTTTTAAATTTTTTAGATCTGGCTCATTTTTGTCTAAGTTGAAGGGCAAATTTCCGTAAAATCCACTGCCAAGATCAAAATAATCTATCAAATTTTGCTCACATGCCAATTTACTTAGTTCATTTGCTGTAACCTCTTCGCTAAAGCCCACGATGTCGAAATTTGAGCGATGAACCTTTACAAGCATCGCTGTTTCGCCACTTATCGCTTCTTCGTAGTCTTTTAGCCTAGTCTTATTTGTCGTGCCAACCTCTTTCAAAAAGCAGCCCGCATTTGCCATCACCTCAGGTACTCTAAAACTACCGCCGATCTCGACTAGTTCGCCTCTGCTAACGACGACTTCCTTACCCTTTGCAAAGGTATTTAGCACTAAAAATACTGCACTTGCGTTATTATTTACGACGATAGCATCCTCAAAACCAAATGCTCTTGCAATCATCTCACCGATATAGTCATATCTGTTGCCGCGATTGCCTGTTTTTAGGTTGTATTCAAGGTTTGAATACCCTGTGATAACAGGCGTCGCTCGGCTTAAAATTTCTTTATCGATAACGCTTCTAGCGAGGTTTGTATGAATGGTTACACCGGTTAAATTTAGCACTCTTTGAAGGCTTGATTCATTAAATTTATGATATTCGTTTAGGATTAAATCTATTATTTCTTGCAACGAGAAATTTGCATTTTCATTTAAAATTTTAGCTCTAATTTCATTTAAAATTTGCCTTGCAAGCAATGTGACTAAATTTATATCAAATCCTGAAAATGCTTCGTTTTTTATGATCTTATCAACTTGTGGGATATCTCTTAAATCGCTCAATTCGTGCTCCTAGTAAGTTAGTTTTACCAAGCCGTGATTTTAACATAAAAAATATTATAAATTAAACCTTAGAGCAAAAAGGAACATATAAAATTCAGAGTCCATTAATCCCATTAATATTAAAATAAGCCTGTTTTTGATAATAGGAGAAATTATGAAAGAATTTGGCTTTTATAACGATTTTGACGATACTTTAATGCTAAATGAACAGATAGAAATAAATAATGAAAAGGAAGAATATTTAGTTTCTAACTCACCAAAGCTTAAAGCAAACATTACCGCACCTGAGATAAATTTTTATCTAAAAAATACAACCGCAAGCGTCTTAGAAAAAGCTAAAAATACACTTTTACTTTATGAAGCAAGAGCAACTGCATTTGACATGGCAAAGGATGTTGATTACGAAAAAGAAGTCGGCAAAAATGTCGTAATAGTAAGCAACTCAGGCCGTGAGGAACTAGCAAATTTATTAAAAGAAAATGGCTATAAAGTCATTGAATTAACGCATTTTGAAGTGAAATTTATTTATGGCGCAGCTGGCGAACTTAGTGTTTTGATACTTAGAGCAAATGACGAATTTGAGGTCGATTGTGACTTTTTCTTGGTTGAAAACGCAAGGGATTATATGCTAAAGCAAAGCGGCTGTTACGAAATAGCTGGGCTAAAAGACGAAGCTGTACTTAAAATTTTAAATGAAAAAACTCCAAAATTTAAGTACAAAAGTCTAACTCAATATGACTCTTCGATCTGTCAATATCACGAACGACGAAATGAAATTTGTGTACGCTGTGTCGATGTTTGTCCAACTGTGGCCATTTTAAAAGAAGACGAGACAAAGCATCTTGTTTTCTCACAAATTGATTGTGTAAATTGTGGTAACTGCATTAGCGTCTGCCCTAGCGGATCTCTTGACTCTACACTTATGCCACAAAACTCATTTGCTACTATTGCCAAACTTTACAAAGGTAAAATTCCACTAATAATCTCTAATGAAACAAATTTAGATGAGCTAAATATAAGCCTACCTGAAAATGTCTTACCTTTTTTCATATCAGCACCACATATGTTAAATCAAGCTCATCTCCTTACATTGCTTCAAGAAAGTGGTGCGAGTGTAATTTTATTTAGCAAAACTCTTGGCAAAGGCGAAAAAGACGCCATTAGCATCTTAAATCAAATTTATGAGCTTAAATTTAAAGAGACGGCGATCTATCACGCTAAAGATAAAAATGAGCTTGAAGATGCGCTCAAAAAGGTAAAATTTATAGCTGACTCACAACACACGATAAACGAATATGCCTTGCCAAAAAGAGAAATTTTTGCAAAAAGACTCGAGTTTTTAGTAGGTAGCGAAGATCTTGGCGTGGTAAAAAGCGGCGAGATGATAAGATACGGTGATGTCAAGATAAATACTGATAGCTGTACACTTTGTCTAAGTTGCGTTGGCGCTTGTAACGTAAGTGCGCTAGTGGCTGATAAAAAGACAAATTCGATTTTATTTAATCCAAGCGTCTGTACGGCTTGCGGATACTGCGAACTAAGCTGTGCTGAAAAAGATACCATAAGCCTTGAAGTTGGAAAAATTTCTCTTAAGCCTGAGTTTTTTACCTATAACGAGCTAGCACGAGATGAGCTTTTTGCCTGTGTTGAGTGCGGAAAAGAGTTTGCAACTAAAAAAGCAGTCGAAAAGATCGCAACTATAATGCAACCAAGATTTGGCAACGATAGGGTCAAGATAAAAGCGCTTTACTGCTGTGCTGACTGTAAGGCCAAACTAATGGTTCAAGCCCAAATAAACGCGATGAAAGAGGATTTATTAAATGGATAAAAACATTATAAAAGCAAGATCATATTTTTACGAATTTCTAGCATATCCTATGTTTTTTTACACAAATGATGAGAAATTTTCAAGGTGGAAAGAGCAGTTAAGATACTTAAGCGCAAATCCTTTAAGCGAGGATAGTGATGCTGCATTTAAAAATTTAGATAAATTTAGCTTTGAAGAATTTTCAAAAGAACAAAATGACGTTCTTTTTGGCTTTACAAATATCCCCTTAAGCGCTTCATTTTATGAAGAGGGCAGAGATAACGGAGCAGCTAGGCTTAGGGTTATTGAATGTTTAAAACTAAGCCCATATAGACGTGATAGCGAGCTTTGTAAAGACAGCGAGGACTACGTTGGATTTATATTTTTAGCAATGGCTACATTTTTAAAAGATGAGTTTGATGATGCAAAAAATATTAGCAATAAGCTATTTTCTGAAACTTTAAATTTATTTGTAGATGAGTTTTCTCAGCTACTTTCAGCTCACAAAGAGGCAAATTTCTTTCGCTCGTATGCGATCATCTTAAAAGACTTCATCGAGCTTGAAAGAGCGGTCTTAAACGTAGAAGCACCAGCTAAACCAAAAGGCGATAGTGTCGCTATGGCAACTCTTAAAAAAGAGCCATTTCAAAGCAAGATGCCAACAATCAAAACCAAACTTCACTGGGAAGAATTTTCTCCAGTCATCTCACACGAGTTTAAAGACTAGCTTAAATTTACTCTTAGCCTGGCTAGGAGTAAATTTATATCTTCTTAAATTTTGCAGCTATGTTTGGCATTTTTAACTATTCTGGCTATCAATATGTAAATTTGTTGGCATAGCGCTTGGGGTCTATTTTACAGCTCTTGTGATCTACTTTATAGCAAAAATTTATCCAACTATAAAATGGCGCGGATATGCTGATGTCATCGCTATCTACTCATATCTCATCGGCGTCATCTCACTTCTTGGCATCGCCCTTTTAGAGCTAAATTTGATCTATAAAAGCGCAAGCGAAAAGGCAAAACTAAAGCTTCACTTTTGCCTGCTCATCTTCTTCTTGATCGTAGGACACGTCGCTATGATATTTGGCATGGTTGATCCTACCATAACTGGCTACAAGGCTGAAAACGGCGCGATGGATATGCAGATAAATATGCCAATGAACATGCCAGCAGATATGCCGATGCATGATCACCACAAGATGATGATGCAAAATATGAGTTCATCTAATATGCATATACACACTAAATTTCATAGCTTCTTGGAAGTTGCTAAGCAGCTTTAGATTTAATTCTTTTTTGCTGCTTTTAATAGCCTATTTTCTTTAAAAAATTTTCGGAGTGATTTTTGCTCTTTTGGACCTATTTTGTAGCTTATAAATTTAAGATACCACTTGATATCTTGCTCGCTTATGGCGCGGCTTTTAGCGTACTGGGCTAAGATATAGTTTGGGATCTTTACATTTTTTTGCAAAAATTTTGCGACCAGTTTTTTGTAGAACGAGCCGTTTTTTACGTAAGAAAATCTACCAAAAACGAATGGCAAATTTGTCTTTTCGTGCCAAATTTTACCAAGGTCATAAAAGCACTCTTTGCCCTCGCTTAAGTATGCCTTTAGCGCCCTGTCGCCTATGATCACCTCGCCTTTTAGATGAAGTATCTTTGCAAGGGCGTTTGAGCTAGCTGAGGCTGGGTCAAATTTCATATCTGAGTTTTTGCGAACAAGCACGCTTTTGACATCTTTTTTGGCGACTATTCCAAATTTTAGCTTCTTTAAATTTGCCTTTTTACTAGCTATGCTTGAGATCACCGCAGCGTCGATCTTTCTGGCGTTTAGGGCCCTGTTTAGCTTACTTGGCACGCCTTTTTTAAACTCTATTGCCTTTTTTACCTGAGTTTTGAGTGGAGCTGCCTTTAAAAATACGTGAAATGGGAGTAAATTTAAATAATCAATCTTTCCAAATATCATTTTTCATCTTTTACAAGCTCAAATTTAACCATCTCGTTTTCGTTGCAAACGTCGCGAAATAGCTGGATTAAGCTCTCTTTTGCACTATCATCCAAAAATTTTTCATTTTTTAGCTTTATAAGCGTTGGCTCATTTATCTCGCAAAGGCAGTCAAAGAGCGCGTCTAAATTTTTGCCGTAGTACTCTGGCAGGTCAAATTTCTTAGCAAAATACTCATGCATCTTCTCTTTTTTGAGCATCTTTTTGGCATCTAAGATCACGCTTTTCATTGCATCCTCTTCTCATAAAGCAGGTAAAAATGCTCGTAGTGATCGGGCGTGTAGTAGATAAGCCCGTCGTTTGAGTATAAAATTCTCTCAGCGCCGCGCCTGCCACCATTGTAATTTACATCGCACTCAAACCACTTTCTGCCATTAGCCTCAGGCAGCCTCTTTTCTCTGTTTGAAAATCTATCCCCACCGATACTTTTGCCGCCGCTTATCTGCCATAAATTTCCGCTTTTTGTATCCCAGCCAAGATCAAGTGCCTCTTTTTTAGTTATGAAATTCTTTGGTAGCTTGTTAAATTTATAGATATAAAGAGCAACCTCATCTTTTGAAGTGTATGAACCGTTTTCTGTAAGGCTCTGGCTTTTTTGCCCCTCTTTGTTTAGCTGCTCAAGCAAAATTTGAGCATTTTTATTTGCCTCACTACCATTATTTGAAAAGAAAAAAGTGCCAACAATAATAGCAATGAAAAAGGCGACTAAGGCTGGCAAAAGTCTTTTGTTCAAATTTTACCCTTAAAGCGTGTTAAAAACTCTATCGCCAGCGTCACCAAGACCTGGAACGATGTAGTTTTTCTCGTTTAGTTTCTCATCGATCGATGCCGTATAGACCTCGACGTCTGGGTAAATTTCACTAAATCTCTTTAGCCCCTCAGGAGCAGCGATGATAGAGATAAATTTGATCTCCTTAACGCCCTTTTCACGCAAAAATTTGACTGCATCTATCGCCGTGCCGCCAGTCGCAAACATAGGATCGATGATGATCGCCATGCGCTCTTTTGCGTCTTTTGGAAGCTTTGCGTAGAAGAACTCAGCTTGTGCTGTCTCTTCGTTTCGCTGAAAGCCCAAAAAGCCCACACTCGCATCTGGAATGATGGTAAAAACGCTATCAAGCATACCAAGCGCAGCCCTTAAAATAGGGCATATCATCACCTTTGTAGTAAGCCTTTTTGCGTCTGCCACCGCAACTGGTGTTTGGACTTTGACATCTTTTACCTTTAAATTTCTAGTCGCCTCAAAGATCATAAGATAACTGATCTCATCAACTAGCATACGAAACTGAAAAGGTTGGGTGTTTTTATCACGTAGAATGGTTAATTTATGCTCGATCAATGGGTGCGAGATGAGCTTCACGTTTTGCATTTTTTATCCTTAAATTTACTGTTTTTAGAAGGTTTATCTTTACAAAATGCCAAAAAGAGTTTAGCCCAAAATTTGGGCTAAATTTTAAAATCCTTTTGCAAGTTTGGCTCTATAAGCCTCAACATCAAAATCTTTTACTCTCGCTACGCCATCTTCAACCGCAGCTTTTGCAACTGCTGGAGCGACCGCTGTTAGCACGCGTTTGTCAAATGGTTTTGGGATGATATACTCTTTGCCAAATTTTAGCTCGCTAACGCCACTTGCTTTTAAAACTTCAGCTGGTACTGGCTCTTTTGCAAGCTGCGCAAGCGCTCTAGCTGCAGCCATTTTCATATTTTCAGTGATCTTTTTAGCTCTAACGTCAAGCGCACCTCTAAAGATAAATGGGGCCTTTACTATCTATCATCACGATGTGTTTTGCGCCAAGCGCTTTATACATCTTCGCGCATGCAATGCCAGCCGCACCTGCGCCGCTAACCACGATTTTTATCTTAGATATATCTTTGCCAGAAATTTCCATCGCATTTATCATGCCAGCACTTGTTATCATCGCTGTGCCGTGCTGATCGTCATGCATAACTGGGATATCGACTGCTTCTTGAAGCTTTCTCTCGATCTCAAAGCACTTTGGAGCACGGATATCTTCTAAATTTATACCGCCAAATGTCGGAGCAAGAGCCTTGCAAATCTCAACGATCTTATCTGGATCATGCTCGTCTAGCTCGATGTCAAAGGCATCAACGTTTGCAAATTTTTTAAATAAAACTGACTTTCCTTCCATAACTGGCTTACCAGCGATAGCGCCTATGTCGCCAAGGCCAAGAACAGCTGTGCCATCGGTGATGACGGCTACTAGATTTGCTTTATTTGTATATTTATAAGCTAGCTCATTATCAGCTTCTATCTCTTTGCAAGGCTCTGCAACACCTGGTGTATAGGCCATTGAAAGGTCTCTTGACGTCTCGCAAGGCGTCTTTACCTTTATCTCGATCTTGCCGCCTATGTGGTAGTTTAGTGCTTCTTCTTTAGTTACATGTGTCATTTTTCTTCCTTTAATAAATTTTGTATTCTATTTTTCGTCTCGCTACTGCCCACTACTTCAAGCACTTCAAAGATGCTTGGGCTCACGCTTGAGCCAGTTAGCGCTATTCTTAGAGCCTGAGCTAGGTCTTTTAGTTTTAAGCCATTTTGCTCTAAAAATTTATTAGTTAGCTCCTCATAGCCCTTCGCGTCAAGGTCGCGGTCTAAAATTTGAGCAAATTTAGCCAAAATTTCTTTACTATTTTCATTTATAAATTTAGCCCATGCTTTCTCATCGTAGCTTTTTGGAGCGTTGATGATCGCATTTGCGCTATTTGCCATTTCGATTAATGTCTTTGATCTCTCACGGAGCGAATTTAGCAGTAGCTCGCCCTTTACCAAAGCCTTAAAATCAACGCCAAACTCAAGCATATCGTGCGCTAGCCTCTCGTAAGGCAGGGTCTTAATGTAGTGAGAATTTAGCCAGTCAAGCTTTTGAGCATTATAAGTGCTTGAGCTTTTGTTGATGTCGTTTGGATTAAAGTATTTAAGCATATCCTCAATAGTAAAAATCTCATCATCGCCGTGGCTCCAGCCAAGACGAACGAGAAAATTTAAGAGCGCTTCAGGCAGGTAGCCCATCTTTTTATACTCCATAACGTCAGTTGCACCGTGCCTTTTGCTAAGCTTTTTGCCATCCTCTCCGTTTATCATCGCTACATGATAAAATTTTGGTACCTTAAAGCCAAGCGCCTCGTAAAGAACGATCTGTTTTGGGGTATTTGAGAGGTGATCGTCGCCGCGGATGACGTCTGTTACACCCATTAGTGCATCATCTATTACAACTGTGAAGTTATAAGTTGGTGTGCCGTCGCTTCTTGCGATGATAAAGTCATCTAAGATATCTTCAACCTTAAATTTAACCTCGCCCTTTATGCCATCATGTATAACGATCTCGCCGCTAAGTGGGGCTTTGATACGGATGACTGGCTCGATGCCAGCTGGAGGCGTGCCATTAAAATCTCTATATCTATTATCATATTTTGGACGCTCTTTTCTTGCCTCTTGGCTAGCTCTAAGCTCTTCAAGCTCGTCCTTGCTCATGTAGCATTTATATGCCTTGCCTTCTTCAAGTAGTTTTTTAACATACTCTTTGTAAAGATCAAATCTCTTTGATTGATATGTCACTTCGCCGTCGTGATCTAGCTTGCACCAAGCAAACGCTTCTTTTATGGCTTGCGTGGCCTCTTCTGAGTTTCGTTTTAAATCAGTATCTTCGATGCGAAGTAAAAATTTTCCATTATTAGCTCTTGCGTATAAATAATTATAAAGGGCTGTCCTAAGTCCGCCTATATGTAGATATCCAGTAGGCGACGGAGCAAATCTAGTAACTATCATTTTGTGCCTTATTTTTATGTTATAATTGCCCAAAATTATATTTACTAAATACTTAAATAAAGGTTTTATTATGAAAAAATTGCTCTTTTTGGCTGCTGGCATACTAAGTGCTTTAAATTTATATTCGGCTCAGATGATAAACGGTATCGCAGCTATTGTAGAGAACGAACCAATCACGCTTTATGAAGTTTATAGCTTGAAAGAGCAGCTAAGAGCTAGCGAACAAGATGCCTTAAATTTACTCATAAGAGATAGACTCGAAGATGCTCAGATAAAAAATTTAAACATTAGCGTAACACCATTTGAGCTAAACGATAGAATCGAATCAATCGCAAAGCAAAATGGCATGACAAATTCGCAGTTTAGAAGCTCTATCCAAGCTCAAGGCATGGACTTTTTGGAGTTTAAAAACAACATAGAAAAAAAGATGCTTCAAGAAAAGCTTTATAAAAGCATCTTGGCTGAAGCTGGCAAAAATGTAAATGAGCAAAAAGCAAAGATGTATTTTGACGCTAATCCTGATAAATTTAAGGTCTTTAGCACTGCTAAAGTAGTCCTTTATAGGGCAAAAAATCCTGAAGAACTAGAAGCTCAAAAAACAAGTCCATCACTACTTAATAGTGTGCAAACACAAGAGCTTAGCCTAGACTATCAGAGCATAGATCCAAGACTAGCTGCCATCATAGCTGGTACAAATAATGGAGAATTTACCCAAATACTACAAGGCGCTGATAGTTTTGATATGTTTTATGTAAAGGAAAAAATAGGCTCATACACTCCAAGCTTTGCAGACGTTAAGGATAATGTTATAAACGAGCTTTATCAAGGTGAGCAAGAAAAACTTATGGCTGATTATTTTGACAAACTCCGCGCAAAAGCAAAGATTCAAATTTTAAGATAACTTCAAATTTAGCCATCTTTGGTGGCTAAATTTCTCCAAATTTCACATGACAAAAGATTACACCGCCAAATAGAAGGCGGTGTAAATTTTAGTTAAAAAGTGTAGTGCATATTTAGCATAAACGATCTCTCGTCGCCCGGTCTTGAATCAGAACGCCAGTATTTTTTATTTAAGATATTATTTATCGCTAATGTTATTTGAGCGTGTTCGTTAAAGTTATATCCAGCACTTGCATCAAATCTAGCAAAACCAGGAAGATGTTCATCTATGACTCTACCATTACTTGTGCGGTAGCTATATCGCTTAGAGTATCCTGTTACGCCACTTTCAACATACCATTTATCGTTTTTAGCATATCTTAAAAAAACATTGCCCTGCCAGTTGGTTGTATTATTTAGACTAAGTCTTTCGTTTAATGGATTTGATTTGTCACTTGCAATAATGGCTCTCATATATCCAAGAGAGCTTCTTAGATATAAATTTTCATAAATTTTACCCAAGATATTTAGCTCTATACCACGACTTCGCTCTTTACCACGTTGCGCCCAAGTATATGGATCATTTATAGGATCTGGTCTATATCTTATATTGTTATGCTCGATCTGAAATATCGCTAAGTTTGAGCTAAATCTATTATCAGCCCATGTGCTTTTTAAGCCAATTTCGTATTGCTCGTTATTTTGTGGTTTTAGATCAAGCATCGTTGTATCGCCTATACTTATGCCTATATTTCCACGACCACCATATGGAGCAAAACTCTTTGAGTATGAAGTATACGCGGTATGCTCTGGTAAAAAATCCCATAGCAAGCCAACTCTTGGGCTAAAAGAGTGCCCTTTGTAGCTATTTGTCATATCTGCAATATTTCTTGTTTTAAACTTATAAAAGTCAAACCTACCGCCAAGAAGTAGCCTATATTTGTCATCTAGGCTTATTAGATCCTCGAGAAACACTCCATTGTTTATAGCTTTATGCTTATTATCAGTATTAAGTGGTATATAGCCCACACTACCCCAACTTGATCTTGATGCATATGGATTTATAGTTACATTTTTTGCACTATCAAACCAAAGTCTTGGATGGCGAGTTTCTACGCTGTTGTCATATCCAAAAGTAAGATTATGCTTAAATCTTGTAAATTCAAGCTCCTTTGTAAGTGTTATAGCATTTGAGAGTGTGTCATTATCAGTTTGTTGTTTAGCATAGTTTTGTTTTAGTCTATTTCCAGGCATGATAGTGCCACTAAAATAATGGTCAAAATTTTGACTAGCTTTTCTATAACCAAAAACCCATTTTAAATTCATATCCTTCACCAACTCTGCATTTAGCTCGGTACGGAAGAAATGAAGCTTATCTTCAACAAAGTCTCCATCATGAGAAAATCCCTTTGTATAGTCGATACCAAGCTTGTCATAGACACTTTTTGTTGGCATTCTATCAGGTACACGCCAAGCATTATCATATGTGTATTGCGCCTCAAAGCTTACCGTTCCGCCATCATTTGTCACGATAATGCTTGGACTTACCATAAAATTTTTATATTTTACGCCCTCTCTCCATGATTTTCCACGCTCCATATCAGTCGTTAGCCTTGCAGCTAGTCGATATTTACTACGTGATTTATATCGATACCACCACCATATCTACTCCAGCTGCCAACTCTTCCTGAGAGTTTATAAACAGGCATAAAATTTGCCTTCTTACTAACTAGATTTACAACCGCACCGCCATCGCTTCTTCCATATAAGATCGAAGCTGGTCCTTTTAAAATTTCAACCCTCTCAACATTTGCTGTACTGCGTCTTATCTGACCAGAGTCTCTAACACCATCTCTATATATATCGCCACCATCAACACTAAAGCCTCTTATCTTGATGCTCTCGCCTCTCATATCATAGCCTGCATCAATACCAGCATTTCCTTCTAGGATACTTGAAAGATCGTTTGTGCCGTAGTTTCTATTCTTTTGTATATCTATATTTTCGATAGTTTGTGGCGTCTCTTTATTGCTGAGCCCATTTCTATTGATATCCGCACTATCATACGCGATATAACCTTTTAGGGTATTTTGCTCCGAGATACCTTCCACCTCGATAGTTGGTAAAACAACTGAATAATCACTGTTATTTGTATCTAAAGCCCACAGTGAGCTAAAGATCAGTGATGAAGCAAGTATGCTAAATTTCATAGAATTCCTTTAGATAAAATTAAAATCGATATTCTATATCAAAATAGCTTAAAATATTTACTTTATATTGATGTTTATTAATTTTTGCCAATCCATTGTTAAAATTTTAGTTCGATTTGAAATTATCATTTGCCATCTTAAAAAATGCATTACTATTGCCACTAAAAAATTTTAGATTAAGGCTAGTATTTTAATGATCACACACCCACGTGAGCTTTTTGGACTTTTTGATGAGGTGAGGGATATAAAAAGTGAGTAAATTTGACTGCAAAGGCAGCCAAATTTATATTATGCTTTTTTAGTAAAAACTCCAACATAAATAGCATAGATAAAGCCGATCGCTACGGCATATGGAGCATAAGGAGTAATGCCAGCTGGTGAGCTTGCAAGTATGAAGTTATGACTTATCGCAGCACCTGCACCCATGCCTAAAACAAATACAGCCGAGCTTAAATTTCCAGCTCCCATTTGCACCAAATGTTTGCCTGGGCAGCCATAACTTAGACTAAAGCAAAGACCAGCGAGCGTCATACTAAGGAAATTCCAAAGAATGTCATTGTGAGCGATAGGCTGACCTTCAAAGCCAAATTTGTATTGATTTAGCACTAAATTTGTAATGCTAGCAAAAACAACAACCGATACGATGCCGTAAAACATCGAAAAATCACGCTCGAAAACTTTACTGATCGCACCAACCGAACAAAATTTGCTTCTTTGCATAAAAATGCCAATAATAATGGCGCAAATAAGCGAGATAAAGATATTTGCATGCTGTGAGCCTGGACCTTTTTCTGAGCTAAATAATGCACCATTATCGCCAAGCTTTAAACCAAAAACAAGGGCTGCTAAAAGTAAAACAGCAATAATTAATGGTAAAAAGGCAACTGGTTTTGTAGTGGCATCATTTTCAGGTATGACGTAACCATTTTTCTTGAAAAATCGTCCGATAAAAACGCCGGCGAATAGACCGACAAAACCAGCAATAGCTGTCATATCTCCGCCACCAAGGCGCAAAAACGCTCTCCATGGACAACCCAAAAAAATAAGGCAACCAATCATAGCAAACACACCTAGAAAAAATCTAGAAAATGCCGCACTGCCGGATACTGGAGTGAAATTTCTACTCCAAAGCATACTTGCTAAAAAGCCTCCGATGATAAGTCCTAAAATTTCAGGCCTTAGATACTGTACCACTTTGGCTTGATGAAAGCCAAAAGCACCTACGCTATCTCTTAAAAAGCAAGCTGCGCAAACGCCCATATTTGCTGGATTGCCAAAATAAACAAGCACTGGGCCAAGAATGCCTAAGCTTGCACCTGCGATGATGTAAAGCACTGTTTTATTCATGAATATTCCTGTGTATAGGGTAAAATCAAACTGATTTCTTAAACGACATTTTAATAATCATTAAATAAAACAAAGATTAATTTTTTAAGAGCGAAATGGATAGAATATGCAAAAATTTCATAAAAAGGATAAAAATGAAAGATTTTATGAGTTACGCAGATAGCCTAAAAATTCTAAAAGATACAATCAATGCGTGGGAAAAGGTCGAAAAAGTAGCCATCACGGACGCGCTTGATAGAAATATCGCCTACGACGTGATAGCCGCTGAAAATTACCCAGCAAAGCCAGTTTCAGCGATGGATGGATACGCTTTTGCCTTTAAAGATGGTCTAAGCGAGCTTGAGCTCATCACAGACCTGCCCGCTGGAAGCGACAAAGGACTAGTCATAGAGGGTAGCAAATGTGTAAAAACTTTCACTGGCTCACTAATGAGTGAAGGCACTGATACTCTTGTACCGGTAGAAAATGTCGAGGTTAGTGGCTCAAAAATAATCATCAAAAAGAGCGTACCAAAGGGTTTTGCCGTGCGCGAAGTAGGAGAAAGCTACAAAAAAGGTGAAATTTTGATCAAAAAAGGCACACGTCTAACCTACGCTGAGATAGCACTTCTTGCTGAGCTTGGTGTCTTTCACGTAAGCGTTTTCATACGCCCAAGAGTTGCGATACTAGCGACTGGCAGCGAGATAAAAGACCTTGGCGAGCCATTAGAAAATCCAGCACAAATTCACAGCTCAAATCACGTAGGCATCGCTATGCAGATACGCAAAATGGGTGCGGAGCCGATCCTTTGCGAGATCGTAAGAGATAAGGCTGAGCTTGTCGAAAAAGCGATCATAAACGCACTAAAATCAGCTGATATATTAGTGACGACTGGTGGCATAAGTATGGGGGATTATGACTTTGTAAAAGGCGCTTTAAATGAAAATTTTAGCCTTATCATCGAAGGTGCTGCCATAAAACCAGGCCGTCACATCAGAGTGGCAAAATCAGGCGATAAATATATCTTTGCACTGCCAGGATTTCCGTACTCGGCAATGGTTATGTGTGTGCTTTACGTAAGAGTCCTAATAAATGCGTGGTTTGGTCAAGAAGAGCCAAAGATCACGGCGATAATGGACGAAGACTATAAAAAGCGTTCGCCATTTTTAGAATTTACGGCTGTAAATTTAGAAAATCGTGAAGGAAAAAATTTTGTAAATCTAAATGGCAAAAAGCTTGGCAGTTCAGCGATCGTAAATAATTTAACAAACAAAGCTGCACTTTTAATGATCCCAATGGATAAAGAAATTCTTAAAAAAGGCGAGATAGTAGAAGTCTTGATGATGCCTTGCTAAAATTTTAAGGATAAAAGTTGAACGCATTAGAAATTCAAACAATTATAGTTTTTATTATAATGGCATCACTTGCCTTTGGAATAGATCTTTTTGCTCATAAACATGATGAGAAAATTTTACTAAAACAAGCTGGTATTTGGTCTATCTTTTGGATAGGAGTTTCGGTGCTTTTTGGTATATATTTATATTTTGAGCGAGGCAGTGAAATAGCAAGTCTTTATTTTGCAGGATATGCACTAGAAAAGTCGCTCTCAGTAGATAATCTTTTTGTGATGATGGCGATTTTTTCATGGTTTAAGATACCTGAAATTTATCGCCACAGAGTGCTTTATTTTGGTGTTATAGGAGCTATGATATTTAGGCTCATCTTTGTAGCCGTAGGTACAATGCTTTTTGCCATCTCGCCTTGGACGGAGCTAATATTTGCAGCAATAGTCGCATATAGTGCTGTAATGATGATAAAAAAAGATAAGTGCGATGAGGATATAAAAGATTATTCAAACCATATAGCCTATAGGGCAGTTTATCGCTTCTTTCCGGTTTTACCGCAGCTTTTTGGACATAGTTTTTTTGTTAAATTTAGCGAAATTTCTAAGCAAATTTCAGATAGTCAAAAAACTACTCTTAACGATCAAATTTTAAGGCTAAAAGCCACTTGGATAGCAACACCGTTATTCTTGTGCCTTTGCGTGATTGAGCTAAGCGATGTGATATTTGCTTTTGATAGCGTTCCAGCTGTCATTGCTGTGAGCAAAGATCCTGTGATTGTTTATTCAGGCAATGATATTTGCGATACTTGGGCTAAGAACGCTTTATTTTGTGCTTGAAGCACTCAAAAATTTTTTAAAGTATTTAGAAATTTCTGTGATCATGCTTTTATTTTTTATCGCAGCAAAGCTAGCTTTAAATGCAACTGCTCATATCTTTCATCATGGTTTTGAAATTTCTGCACAAATTAGCCTTTTTATCATTCTAGCCATTCTTGGAGTTGGGGTCGTAGCAAGTTTGGTTAAAAAATAGCTACCACAAAAGTATACAAGCTAAAGTTAGGCGAGCTTAAAATTAAAAATTTATAAGCATAGAGCTTTATATTTTGGTGTCTAAATTTTTTAAAATTTTGCTTGTTTGTGCAAAAATTTATTACTGAATATTTATGCTACCAGCTGGAGTTGGCATATCGCCTTTTTCATCAGCAAATGGTGGCCCTTTTTGAAGCAAAGTGGTGATCTCGGATGCTACTTTTGGATCCATTTTTGCCATTATAGTTGATATCTTTTTGGCATCAAGAGCATAAAGTATGGTGGCTGCGTTTGATCTAGGCATTTTAGAGAGCACCTCGGCCGCCGCGCCATCTTTCATCTTAGAATACGACTCATTGACTTTATCACTAGTCATTGTGCGAAGTTCTTTTAAAATTTTCTCATTTTTAGCGACCACTTCATCGATCTCTTTGCGTTTTTGCTCGATCACTTTCATTGTCGCATTTAGATCAGCTTCTTTTTTGGCAAGCTTTTTATTATTTTCTTCATAGGCTGCTGCTGAGCTTGCGCGAAATACCTCTAAAGCTTGGCGCTGTTCATCTATAATTTCAAGTTCCTTTGAAATTTCTTCTTTTCTGGCTTCAAAAATTTGCGTACAGTCAACTGGTACTTCAAAACAAAATGCAAAATTTAAAATAATGAAGAATAATAAAACCGCTCTCATTACAACTCACTCTTAGTTGTAAATTTTATCACCGCAAACTCATCAAGCGCAAGCGCTTCGGCTTTTTGTATGCGTTTTATCTCTTTTTTAAACTCTTCTTTTTCTAGATATTTCATCTTTTCGTACTCTAAATTTGCATTTTTATATTTATGTTCGTAATGCGAAACCTCTTTTTTAGCTATTTCAAGGCTCTCTTTGCAGGCATTTAACTCTTGCCTTGCTATCTTTATAAACTCTAAATTTTCCTTTAACTCGCCTATATTGCCACTTTTTGGCAAGCAAAATTCCTCAAGCCTTGCTCTTAAATGCACTAAATTTTCTTCAAAATTTCTTACATTAAGCCTGGCAACGGCAAGCTTTGCCTCTACCTTATCCATCTCTTGTTTTTTTACACGGACGATAGAGGTAAATTTGCTTTTCATCTAATGATCGTATCGCTCCTTTCAGGGCTTGTTGAGATGTAGCCGATCTTTACGCCAGTTAGCTCTTCTATTCGCTCGATATAAGCTCTTGCATTTGCTGGCAGATCTTCATATTTGCTTATGCCTTTTACGCTATCCCAGCCTGCAAGTTCTTCATAGATAGGAGTTGCATTTTCAAGATCTGTCGGCATATAATCGATAGTTTCGCCATTATATTGATAAGCTTTGCAAATTTTTACCACTTCAAATCCATCAAGTACATCAAGTTTCATGAGCGCATAAGTATCGACACCATCAAGCCTTGAAGCATATTTTACACTCACAGCATCAAACCAGCCACAACGTCTGCGGCGGCCTGTTGTTGTGCCAAATTCCTTGCCGATATCGCACATCTTATCGCCACTCGTGCCTTTATCTTCTGTTGGGAAAGGGCCAAAGCCAACACGAGTCGTATAGGCCTTTATGACGCCTATTACTTCACCGATTTCTTTTGGATTTAGTCCAAGCCCTGTACAAGCACCTGCGCTTATAGTATTTGAGCTAGTGACATAAGGGTATGTACCATGATCGATATCTAGGAGCGTGCCCTGAGCGCCTTCAAGTAATACCTTTTTATTTTCATCAAGTGCCTTCCACACTAGGTTTGTAGTATTTGCGATAAATGGAGCTAAAACCTCTTTATATCTTTTTAGCTCTTCAAGCAATTCATTCTCATTGGGAATTTTTACACCAAGTGCGTCAAATACGCATTTGTTTGTCTCAAAATCATGCATCAAAGCATCGCACAAACGTTCTGGCTCAAGTAGTTCGCCTACTCTGTGACCGCTTCTACTTATTTTATCAGCATAAGTTGGTCCAATACCTTTGCCAGTCGTACCGATAGCTTTTTCGCCTTTTAGTCTCTCTTTTGCTTGATCGATTTGGCTATGATAGCTTAGATTTAAATGTGCTTTATCGCTAATATAAAGCCTTCCCTCTAAATTTTCAAACTGAGCCATTTCAGTGATTAACACTTCTGGGCAAACAACAACGCCATTGCCAATGATGTTTATGATATTTTTATGCAAAATTCCACTTGGAACAAGATGCAAAGCATATCTAACGCCATCAACCCAGATCGTATGGCCGGCATTATGGCCGCCTTGTGAGCGACAGATCATGTCATAGTTTAGTCCTAGCATATCAACTATCTTGCCTTTGCCCTCATCACCCCATTGAACTCCAACTACTAAATCAGCCTTTCTCATTCTTACTTCCTTAAATTAATTTTTTCTTCTATCAATGCATCTGTATAAACAGCAAAACCACTATTTATTTTTCCGTCTATTTCGTAGCTTCCGCCACTTGCTATTATGCTGTTATTTCTTAAAAATCTAAAAAATAAACTATCGTAATATCTCATTTTCGAGTAATATAGCGGAACTATTCTTAAATTTTTATATTCTAAAGCACTGGCTAAATTTCTCAAATTTTCAAGCGGTTCTTTTAGTTTGCTTGGAGAAATTTTAATCACCTCATCCAGCTCATCAACTGACTTTAAAAGAGCAAGAGCACTTAGCCATGGAACATTTTGAGATAAAATTTTCTCCATTTGCCCATTTTCAAAAATTTCAATAGGCACACTTAAAATTTCACAAATCACTCTTGGAATTTGTATATTGCTCACTTGCAAAAATGTATCCATTTTTAGCTCATTAAGAAGCTTTGCTACGATATTTATGCTTTTTAAAACATCATTTTCACCGATTAGTTCGGCTCCGATTTGGTAAATTTCTTGACTTGGATAGCGAAAGACTGGCTGGATATAAAACCATCTTTTTGATTCGTTTGCCTTTAGCCTTCTAAGCACGATCCTTACAGTATCTACCGTGCTATCAGCTCTTAGACTTATTTCGTGATTTAGGCTATCGCTAAAACGCAAAAGATTTGTCGCATCTACACTTAAATGCTGGTGATATGAGAAAAATGGCGTTACGATCTCGCTAAAGCCTTCATTTTCTAAAATTTCACTAGCTTTTTGCTCGATCTGCCTCTTTAGCTTTGCGCTATTGGCAAAGTATAGTTTGCTTCCATTTGGGATTTCATGCTCATAAACATTTAAAGCATTTTCATTCATTATTTATTCGCTCCACTCAAATTTAGATCATTATCGCATAACAAAATTGCCTCATTAGCTAAATTTATTACGTTCTCTTTGTCTATTTTTACAAGGATCGTATCTAAAATTTCAGCTAATTTTTCATTTATTATTCTGATATCATCTACTTGATTTGCTATTTCGATTTTTAATTTTTCGCTTACTTTTTCATCGCATTTAAGCAAATTTATCAAACGAATCATAAGCTCTTTTGCACCTACTATTTTGCAAAGCATATTGTAGTTCTCATCATCTTGAAAATTTCTTACATTTAGCGGAGATGATAGAGCAAATTTAAATTTAAGCACATCATCCAGGCTAAGCTCTGGCGCAAAAAGCCGTCCTTGAAATCTACTAAAGCCAAATCCAACAAAAATTTCAAGCATGCTTTTATCTTCTAAATTTTTTATCATGACATCAAAATCAAATGTATCTGATACATACTTTATCATGCGTATGGTCTTTAGCGCTTCTACTGAATCAAAAATCTGTTTGCAAAATCTTTTATCTATGTTAAATCTATTTGTTTTTAACATGCCTAAAGCTTCTACCGAGCCTGAATAAGACGCAAAATCATCGAGCGAAAAGCTAACGCCTAGCTCCTTATAAGCATCGATATATCTAACAACATCATCTAAATTTACGCCACTTGCGGAGTCAACAATGTCTATGATTAGACCATTGGCGTCTAGCTGCTCATCTTCTAAAAGCTTTTTAAATTTCTCAAAAAACTCAGAAGTCATTAGCTTTTTAATGCATAAATTTACTCTAACTTTTGCATTTATTCCCTCTTTTAGCCACACAGCCCTAGCTTTTAAAGCATCTTTTAGTGTAAATAATGCGATAGCAACAACTGCTTTTGAGCCTTTTGCAAGTGGCAAGAAGTCTGATGGCCTTAATATCTTATCACCATTTTTCCATCTAATAAATGCCTCAAAGCTACTAACTTCCCCACTTTTTATATCAATCTCAGGCTGATAAAGCAAGAACATCTCGCCAGCATCGATAGCTTCAATGATCTTTGAGTCATCTCTATATTCATTTTTAAAGTACGTATCTTTTTTCGAATTAAATACATAATATTTATTTTTTCCATTAAGCTTTGCTTGATACATAGCCCAATCAGCTCTTTCAATTAGATCATCAACACTAAGTGCATCGCTACTTAAGCTAATGCCAATACTTACGCTAAGTTTTTTCTCATCATCAATAGAAATTTTACTCTGACCCACTCTTAAGATGTTTTCAGCAGTTTCGTAAATTTCTCCCAAATTTTCATAAGGCATAGCGCCTATAAACTCGTCTCCGCCTATTCTTGCAAATATTCCTTGTTTTGGGAAAATTTCATCTATTTTTTTTGAAATTTCTATTAGGATTTTATCGCCTACTTGATGTCCATATCCGTCATTTATCGATTTAAAGTTATCAAAATCAACATAAAATGCTGCTATTTTTAAGCTTTTTTTCGCTTGTTTTAGCAGATTTTCTAGCTTATTAAAAAGTAAAAATCTATTTGGTAGTCCAGTCAGCGTATCGTGATACGCGATAAATTCGAGATACTCTTTATTGTAGCAGTCATCATTTGCACTTGAAGCTAACAAAATATATCCCTCTTGATCGCCAAACGCGTTTAAAAGCTTACTTATACTTATGACTTCGAGTCTATTTTTGCTTCGAACATCATGAATAAGACCTTGCCAAAAGCCAGTTATTTTAAGTGAATTTAAAATTTCATCTTTAATATCTTTTAGTCCGTTTTTAAAATTTATTATATCTTTTGAGTAAATTTTCTCTATAAAATTTTTATCTCTAGAAATGTTAAGCGTATCGAAAAAAGCGTCATTAGCATCTATGATCCTAAACTCATCATCAAGCATAATAATTTGCTCTTTTGCGTATGAGAAAATTTTTGCTAAAAGGTCTTGATAAGAAAAAAAGTTATTTTGCACACTAAGATCTTGCATTGTGCCTTTTATGACGCTTGCTTCACCATCATAAAAAGCTATTGCTTTTGCTCTAATCCTTACATAAATAATCTCTTTATCAGCCCTATAAAAACGCACTTCGCCATCATATACTTCACCTTTTTTTATAAGGTCAAAAAAGTCCTTAAAGCTTACAAATTCATCTACAAATATAGTTTTTGCACGTTCAAAATTTATACTCATATCTCCATTTAATGCATATCCGAGCGACTTGGCGATAGCATTTGGGATATAAAGGGTGTCGCTTTTTTTATCCCACGAAAAAACAAGTGCTTGGCTTGCCCAAAGTATGCTTTGAAAATATTTTAATTCAGCATCATATTTTTCTTGCAACTTTGCTATATCACTTAAGTCATTAAAAAAGTAGATGATTTTTTGCTCTTTGTCAGCACCATTATCTATAAATTTTACTTTTATTTTAAATGGCGTTTTGTTGTTTTCATTTGTTTGCATATTGGCTACGAGATTTATCTCGCTATTTTTGCTACCTTTTTCAAAGAATTTTTTAGATTCATTAGAAACATTTACAGCAAACTCATCTAAACTTTCAGGACTTATTAGATCTTTTAAATTTATAAGCTTCTTATCTTGTGGGACTTTAAAGACACTATCGATATTTTGCGTACTTCTTACGATAGAAAATGGATCGCTGCTTAAAGCTTCTGCTATTACATTTGGCGATAAAAACGAATAATCATTTATTGCTTCGTTATCCTTTTTCGTAAATTTTCCATCGTCAAGCTCGTGTATAAGCATAAAATTTAGCCTAGAATCCCTTAGTTCAATCTGCGACTCTTGTAAAAATCCCTCTTTAGTGCCGCCATCTTTTGTTTTTAGCTTGATTTTAAAACTCATATCGCTATTTTGAGCATCTTGTTTCATTTGCATAAACAATACAAAATCGTCATCTATTAAATCATTTAAATTTAGCTCTATAATCTCATCTTTTGTGTAGCCAACAGAAGATAAAAATGCATTACTAGCATCAATAATATCGCCAGTATAAGCATCATAAACTACTATTTTCAAAAAGCTCTGCTCAAAAATATAGCCAAATCTACTTTTGTATTCTTCTAGCCCATCAGTTGCTTTTTTGGCTTCTATCTTTAGCTTGTTTATTCCATTTTTTATATCTTCAAATTCTGTTACATTAAGGCTTCGTTTTATCTCGTATTCATCACCATCTAAAGTATCTCTTACCTCTTTTAAAGCTGGCATTATTCTATTTTTTACAAATTTTACATCTCTAACCCATAAAAATATGGAAGATATAAAACAAAAGATCGATAGCCAAAATAACACAAACTGCATAAAGATATGAAAATGTTTCGTTGAAGCGGTAATAACAAAAATTTTATACTCTGGCATATAGCTTATGAGATAAAAGCCCATATGGCTTAAAGAAAATATTATTTTATCCTCTTTAAACTCATCGCCAAGACTCACATAAGGCAAAAACATCGATTCATCAAATTTTTTATAAAACTCATCTCTTGATAAATTTCCATATTTATCTACCAGATAAGCATAAGTTTTACTTTTATCATCGTAATCTACATTAGTGTAGTTTTGCAAAAATTTTATATCAATTTGAACTAAAATGCTGCCTCCATTTTTTAGTCCATAAGATGCATAAATATCTCTAAAACGATTGTTTTTATAAACTCGATCTGATACTGTAAATTTCCCGGCATATGTCTCATTTAAACTAAGCTGAGATAGATCCTTTTCGGCTATGTCATCAGCACCTAAAAATCTCTTTGAATAGATTAAATTTCTATTTTTATCAAAAACGTAAAAAGCTATATAAAGATCGTTTTTTGTTGAATTTTTATCAAATAGTATATCACTAAGACCTGCTTCAACCATTTTTGACTTTAAAAATAGATCGTTTTTTATTATAAAAAAGCTATTTGAGATTGATGATTTTATATTTGAATTTGTTGAGCTAAGATCATATTTTATATCGTTCGTGCCGGCACAAACTACAAATAATGCTAAAAATATAAATGAGAGTAGAAGTAAAATAGCCTTTATATAAAACATTTTTACTATTTGAAGGCTGGTTTTTTGTTTCTCAAGCACGATAGACACCTCATTAGTTTAGGTTTTGGCTCTGATTTTATCCCATTTTTACTTGATTTGGGTTTATAAAGGCAAGTATTTATTTAGAATTTATTGATTTATTTAAAATTGAGCCAAAAATTTATTTAAAATTTGGCTCAAATATCTTAATAGATCCAAGTAACGATATCAGAAATTTCTCTGCGAAGTTTTTTTGGTTGTGGATTTAGGCGGTAGCCAAATGGCACCATGATGGCCAATCTTTGAAAGCTCTCATCAAGCCCCAAAAGTTCATTTAAAGCGTGTCTGTCAAAGCCTTCTATCGGGCAACTATCAATGCCCAAACTCGCAGCTGCATTCATCATATTTGTGGCGATTATCATGCATTGCTCATGTGACCACTGAAATGTTAGCTCATCATCGTTTTTAAAATTTGCTAGCAAAAAGTCATGGTAAAATTTTTGCCTTGCAGCAATGGCTTCAGGATCTTTATTGGTATTTCTAGCGATCATTTTATTAACGTATGCGCTTCCAAATTTTACCTCTTTGATCTTAGCTAAAACGACAACTAAATGCGAGCAAGATGTGATTTGTGCTTGATTCCATGAAAGAGCTTTTATTTTTTCTCTAAGCTCTTTATTTTGAACGACTAAGATATCCCACTGCTCAAGGCCAGTTGAGCTAGGGCTTAATCTACCAGCTTCTAGTATAAAATCAAACTCTCCAGCACTGATTTTTTTGCTTTTGTCAAAAACCTTGCAAGCATGACGAAATTTTAAAATTTCAAGATAATTCATCATCTCTCCTTTGTAGTTTTTGAAATTATAGAATGGTTAAGTAAATTAAAAGATTTCACTAACGCAATGGATAGCATGCTATTTTTAAAAATTTATCTTAAAAATATACCAAACTCGCTCTTTGACACCGCGGAGCCAACAATAGCTGAACTTTCATAGCCTACTTCTTTTAAGCGTTTTACTGCAAGCATCGCGTCCTTTTCACCAACTGCGAGCAAAAGCCCACCTGAAGTTTGTGCGTCAAATAGCAAAATATCAGCTTCTTTGTCTACAAAATGCTTTGCAAATTCGCGGTTTTTATAGCTTCCCTCTGGAATTATGCCCATATCTGCAAATTCCTTTGCACTTGCAATGATTGGCACGTTTTTTTCATAAATTTCAAAACTGATCTTTTCATTTAGCATTTCGCTTAAATGTCCCAAAAAGCCAAATCCAGTCACATCAGTAGCGCCGTAGACTTTGATGTCATCAAGTGCCTTTAATGCATAAAAATTTAGCTGTGCCATGATAGTTGCAGCCTCTTTTATCTGCTCCATGCTTAATAAATCAGCCTTTATTGCTGTGCTTAAAATGCCGCTTCCAAGGGGCTTTGTAAGTATCAAAACATTGCCATTTATGGCAGTATTATTTGCCCAAAATTTATCAGGATGAACCCTTCCAGTGACGCTAAGCCCATAATACATCTGCTGTGTCTCGATCGTATGCCCGCCAACAATAATGCCACCACACTCTTTTACTTTATCGGCTCCGCCTTGCAAAATTTCACCTAAAATTTCAGGTGCCAAGTTGCAGCTATCAAAACCCACGATATTTAGAGCATTTATCACCTCGCCACCCATTGCAAAGACGTCGCTTAGGCTATTTGCGGCAGCGATTTGTCCGTAGATAAATGGATCGTTTACCACAGGCGTTATAAAATCAAGCGTTTGAACAAGTGCAAGATCACTTGAAATTTTAAAGACACTCGCATCCTCGTTAGAATTGGTGCTTGAGAGCAGATTTGGATGAGATAAATTTAAACTACTAATCGTTTTGTTTAGACCCGACGGGTCAAGCTTAGCAGCTCAACCAGCGGCTCTAACGAACTGCGTAAGCTTTTTGTCGTGGTAGATCATAATTTGATTTGCTCGTGAGTTGAGAGTATGTCGATGATCTCATAAGCATTTGAAATTTCGCCAATCGCAAGATCGCTTACTAGCTTATAAGCCTCCAAGCAGCTTCCGCAGCTTAAAATTTTAACACCAGCAGCTTCAAGATCTTTAAGCGGCTTAAAGCTTGGGTGTGAGCGGTTTGTAGTCATCTTTACAGCGTTATTTACGCAGATTATTATCTTTGGTTTTTTCTCAACTTGAAGAAATGCTCCTAAGAATTTTGATAGTAAATTTATTCCTACTTCGCCACTTCCCGCGCGCTCTTCATTCAGATAGAGTACTTTATTATTTTTTGGTGTTATGTCGCAGACAAACTCATCAAAATTTGTAAGCTCAAGCGCATTTTTGCCTTTTGTAGCTAAAATTTTAGTTTCGTTGCCATTGCTTTCGAGGCTAAAGTTTATATTTTGATTTTTTAAAAATCTTGAAATATTTTCTTTTGGGGCTAGTGCATTTACCAAAATTTCTAAGCTTTCGCCTTCACTTAAACTATCAAGTGCGTTTTTAGTCATGATGACTGGTTTTGGGCACTCTAAATTTCTACAATCAATTGTTGTCATGATTTTTCCTTTTACAATTAGTATTTCAAACCTTGAAACTAGTTTGGATTATAGCCAAAAAAATATTAATTATTTTAAAAATTTTAATGTATAAATTTGAGATAAAAGAGAGCTTTGACCTTGCTACTAGCAAGGTCAAAGTGAAATTAATTATTTTAAATTTGTATAAGACTTTTCATAATCAGATACTGGAATTTTATTCTCTCTAACGAGCTCTTGGTACCAGTAGTGATGAAGAACATAAACTTCTTCTTCCTCTTTATATCCAGTAATCATTGACCAAATAGCACCATGAATAGCAATAGCTGCCATATAAATATGAACTAAGAAAAATACTGCACATGCGATGCCAAGACAATTATGGATAATTACGCTGTATCTTAAAAGATCAATTTGTGTAAGACCAAACCAAGAAGCAACCGCTGGCTCTTTGAAGTCCGTAAAATACATAATCGCACCAGTAATTATCATAACGATACCACCAGGGATAGCGATCCAGTACCATGCTTTTTGACCAGCATTAAATTTACCAGCTGGAACAGGTCTCTTTTTCTTTGATAAATAGCCACCAACTATCATCATCCATCTTACATCATAAATTGCCGGAAGCATTCTCTTTGTCCAGGTAAATAACATAGGAAGCACAGAAACAGCAAATATCACAGTTGCTGTATCGTGCAAGTATCTACAGAAACGCACAAATGTTCCACCGCCAAGCTCTGCACCCCACATAATGATGATACCAGTTGGCACTAAAATGATCCATGAGATCGCTGCCAAACCATGAGCTATACGTATGATCAATGAAAAAGCAAATACCTTTTTACCATCATGACTAAAATGTTTTGGTCCAATGATTAAAAAGTGTAATGCAAATGCTCCAATAACAGCCAAAATGATAGAAAGTGCTGCTATTGCGAAGTAATCATTACCTTGGATAAAAGTAAATATCGGTCCCAAACCTTGTTCGTATGGCTTGATATTTTCTATCCTTTCAGCCGCCCAAATGGCACTATTATATTGATTGACGCCAGTTGGTCCTTGAGTTGCCATTGCTGTTACAAATAATGTAAAAAGCAGAGTAAGAATTCTCGTCATTGTAGTCCTTTATGAGTTTGAGCTTAAACAATTTAAGTATTGGTTAAATACGTTAAATCGCATAGCTACGCTATTTTGGTCGATATTATATCAGAGCTAATCACAAGCAAACCTTAGCAAAAAAGATTACTAAAAAATTTATAAAAAATATTTAAGCTTTATTAATTTTTATAAGAATATTAAATCTAAATTCATCCTATTTTATAGTTAAAAATTATTTCAGATTTTGCTTTTAAAATTTAAACGAGAACACCAAAGATTTTTAAAATTTCTATCCAAAAAGCAGAGAAATAAACCTCTTTTATCTTTTTAATGATTATGAGGCGCTTGATCTAATGGCAACGAGTTTATATCGTATCTTAAAAAGTATATTCTGGCTTCAAATTTTTGCCTTAGTCTCTACACTGGCTCAGCCTTGCTAGCTCGCACTGGAGTGCTTGACGGCTTAAAGGCTACCTCAAATAAAAGATCACTTGGGTCGATGAAAGGATAAGGCGAGGCGGTAAAATGGCAAGAGCGCGCCAGATGGGTGATGGCAGGTAAATTTTACACAGCTTTAGGCGTGGCTGCTGGCATGGATATGGCGCTTGGTTTTATTAGCGATCATTTTGGCAAGGAGCTAGCCCAAAAGATCGCAAACGAGACTGAATACAACTGGCAAAAAAGCTCAAAGATAGACAAATTTGCCAAAAATTATGGATACTAATCCGTGTAGAAAAATTCTCAGTATTTAGCAGCCAAAAGTTAGCCAAAATACTAATGATTAGTTTCTGCGCCTATACTCTTCGTATCCAAATTCACGGATCATCTTAATCTCGCCATTTTCTTTTAAAAGCACCAAATCAGGCAGTTTTATGCCGTTAAATGTCGTGTTTTTCACGATCGTGTAATGGATTTGATCTTCAAAGATGACGCGGTCACCGATTTTTAGCTCACTATCAAATTTATACTCCGCATCGCCCGCTTCAAGTCCTACTATATCACCTGCTAGGCAGGTATTGCCGCCAAATCTATAAGTAAATTTGCCATTTTTACTCTCGCCTCTAACAGCTGGGCGGTAAGGCATGAGCACGGTATCTGGCATGTGCGCCTCGGCCGAGGTGTCAAGGATGGCAATATCTTTCTCGTTATACACGATGTCAAGCACGCTGCTTATCAAAAAGCCAGTCTGCCAGCCCACAGCCTCACCAGGCTCCAGATAGACCTCTACGCCGTACTTCTCACGAAAGCGCCTAACTATCTTTATAAGTAGCTCCACATCGTAATCAG
The DNA here is from genome assembly GCF_002092845.1 of Campylobacter concisus. Classification (GTDB taxonomy): domain Bacteria; phylum Campylobacterota; class Campylobacteria; order Campylobacterales; family Campylobacteraceae; genus Campylobacter_A; species Campylobacter_A concisus_AQ. Next base: position 85,126 of record NZ_LVXF01000023.1, on the reverse strand, counting down.
CCCTCGTGATGTGATGTCCTCCGCCCATGTTTATCCATTTCATCTTTGGGATAAACTCGCCAAATTTCTCCTCAAATGCCTCTAGCACAGTCTGCAAGCTACTCGCACTCTCCTCGCAAAGCGCGTGAAAATGAAGCCCACTAATACCATCAAGAAGCTCAGGTTTAAAATTTGCTCTCGTGATGCCAAGTCTACTAAATTTACCGCATGGGTTGTAGCTATCAGTCGGTGCTAGCGAGACCTCTGGATTTACGCGCAGGCCGCAGATGATGCCATTTTGCAGGGCAATGCCTTTAAATTTTTGCCACTGAGCAAAAGAGTTAAATGTGATATGCTTTGAAATTTTTAAAATTTCATCAAAATCCTCGTCCTTAAAGGCTGGACTATAAGTATGAATCTCGCCTTTTACGTATTCGTTTGCAAATTTTGCCTCATGAAGCCCACTGCAAGTCGCACCGTCAAGATAAGAGCCAACCATATCCATCACTCCGCTAAACGCAAAGCCTTTAAGAGCTACTAAAATTTTAGCCCCACTTTGCTCTTTTACATACTTTAAAAGCTCTAAATTTTTACGTACTTTTGCCTCTTCACAAACGTAGGCTGGGGTTTTTATGCTCTTTAAAATTTCGTTCATTTTTACTCGCTTTTTAAATTTTTAAATAAGTATATCTAAATTTATTTTTAAGTAAAATCAGCAAAAATCTCAAAGGATAAAACGTGATAGAGATCGAATTTCTTGGGCCTATCGGGCTTGAAAATATAAAAGTAGAAGCAAAAAATTTAGGCGAAGTAAAAGCGGCTTTAAGCAAGAAAGAAGAGCTTAAAAAATGGCTAAATATCTGTGCGGTTGCCGTAAATGACGAGATCGTAAGCGATATAAATTTTGCTCTTAAATCAGGCGATAAAATTTCTATTTTGCCACCAGTTTGTGGGGGCTAAGATGCAAATTTATAATGGAAGTTTGGATGTTCAAAGCATCACAAACGAGTGGTATGAACGCTTTAAGGATAAAAACTGCGGTGCGCTCATCACTTTTGTTGGAATCGTAAGAGAAGAAGGCGGTATTTCGGCGCTTAGCTTTGATATCTATGAGCCAATACTTAAAAAATGGCTAGATGCTTGGCAGGAGCGAGCCAAAAAAGAAAATGCCTACGTACTCTTTGCTCACTCAAAAGGCGATGTGGCAGTGCATACGAGCTCATATGTAGCAGGCATTGTGAGCCCTCAAAGAAAAGTTGCTTTAAGGCTTATAAACGAATTTGTCGAGGACTTTAAGGCCAATGCACCGATCTGGAAATATGACGTAATAAATGGCGAGAGAATTTATGCGAAAGAGCGCAGCCAAGCGATAAATGGTGCTGGAATTTTAGCTTAAAAGGAAAAGTGATGATAACAAAAGAGAGTAAAAAAGATGTTTTTTGGGCGCTTGCATTTGGGCTTGGACTTTTTATATTTAGCATCATTGGCTACTTTTATCTAGCTCTTGGCACGCCGTCTCTTTTTGGTGTCATCATTGGCGCTCTCTCAGTGTTCTTTTGTGTTAGAAAAATTTTACAGAATAACTTTTTACGTATTGAAGATGATGGATTTATCATCACTAAAGGCTCAAAAAGCATTAAATTTTACTTTAAGGACATCGACAAAATCGCCATTAAAAGCTTTGGCGATAAGAAAAAAGTTGAAACTTTGAGTGTAAAATTTAAGAAAAACCGTCTTGATAGAGATGCTTGCTTTGGGTTAGTGCAACCACTAGGTGATGATTTGATCATCATTTTTGATAAATATGAACTCTCAAAATTTACCATTTCAAAAGAGCTAAGAGATAGGCTTAATAATTTTAGAGCATAATTAAATCAACCTATGATCTAAAAATTTTTATATAACAATTATCAAAATTTTATACATTTTTCACATTAAATTTACTCCGTTTAGCTACTCTTACAAAAATAAAATTAAGCATTTTATCTACACTAAGTTCGTAAATGTGGATTAGAAATTTAAAAGATGACTTACATCAACTTTTATAAAGGGTTTTGCTACTACAATTCTGATAAAAGAAATCATAATTATATCTTTAAAAAGGAGTTTACATGAGGCCCATTTTAAGCCTAGCAGTTCTTTCATCACTGCTTCTAGCAAATGAAGCAAATTTAGACGTTATAAAGCCTATTAGAGAATTTGTACCGCCACCAGTCATCACGCCAAACGTTGCACAAAGTGCCTTTGTAGAAAATCAGTTTGACCGCACTCAAAGAAGCGAATATCCATTTGTTACAAATTTGCTTGATAACTCAGCTGATATGTTTCATATTTCGGCTGGAATGTATGGCAAAAGTTTTTACAATTCATCGCTTTTTAAATATCGTGGTGCAAATTTTTATACCATTTTAAATGCAAATTTCACCAAAGCAAATAATTATAAAGATGGCAGTGGCAAAAGATGGGACTATGGCTACAACAGACAAGGCCAAAGCGCTATCTTAGGTTTTGTGCCAAATGAGCTTAGCGAGCTTAGGCTTACGTTTTTAAGGGATAATATCGATAAAGACAAGCAGCCAGAGCACGAGATGGACGCTTTTAAAACGACAAGAAAAGTTGGCAAGCTAAATATTAGATTAGGCGAAGAAGATCTTTCAAATACGCTAAATTTTGAATTTGTCCTAAAAAAAGTTGAGCGAAAAGCTGATAATTTTCATCTAAGAGATGCCAATCAAAATGTAAAAGTGGATTTAAAGAGAAATATATTTGAGACAAATCTAAAATATGACGCTGACTTTGCAAGCTTTCACAATCAAATAGGCGCTGGCTTTGAAAAAGATAAACATGACGGCAAAAGATACATGAAGCAAGGCAACAACTGGGTCTTTAACGGATACAGATTTGCTGATGTTAGAAATGATAAATTTATGCTTTTTGACACACTTGCTTATAAATTTAATGAAGCTAACGAGGCCTCGCTAGCTCTAAAATACGAAGAGCAAAGAAGCAAGCTTAATGGGCTTGATACTAAATATTTTGCACCAAATCCAATTAGCACCACTCGCGGACTACTTCGTCAAATTTATGGTGAGGACGTAAGCGATAAGATCAAAAAAGACGCTTTTAGTGCAAGCCTAAAATATAAATTTACACCAAACGATAAGGATAGCTACTTTGCAAAGCTTGAGAGCTTATCTCGCTTGCCAAGTAATATGGAGCGTTTTAACGCACTTTATGGTCCAGACGATAAAGGCTGGATAGCAAATCCGAATTTAGAGCCAGAAAGACACAATAGAGCGGTTCTTGGCTTTAAATTTGGTAGCGAGTTTTATAAAGAATACCTAAACTCGCTTCAAAACAAAGATGCTTTTAGCTTTGGAGGACATTTCATCGCTGATAGCGTTAAAAATTTGATTATTTTTGATAGACGCCACTCAAAAGCTGCGATGCAACTAAATAAAAATGCCGTCATCTCAAGAAACGTTGATGCAACGCTTTATAGTGTAAATTTCAATACAGAATATAGCTTTGCAAGGCACTTTGGCTTAAAAAGCTCACTTTACTACAACTACGGACAAAACAAAACCGATGGCAGGCCGCTTTATCAAATAAGGCCTTTTGAGGCAAATTTTGCATTTGACTACAAAGACTATGCAAGCTTTGGCAGCTATAATCTTGGCACTGCGCTAAGGCTAGTTTCAAAGCAAACTAGAGGCGATTTTAGCAAGCAAAATGGCCTAGGTATCGATAAAAAAGAGGCCGCAAAAGGATTTGGCTTGCTCGATCTTTATGGCGGCGTAGAGTTTAAAAATAAAGTTGGCATAAGATTTGGCGTAGCAAATTTATTTGACAAAGATTATGCAGAATTTATCAGCGGCGATCACGTGGCAGCACTTGATCCGGTAGTCGTTCATGCCCCTGGCAGGACATTTTTCATTAGCTTTCACAGCAGTTTTTAAAGGAGAAAAAGATGTTAGATAGAAGAAAATTTTTAGGACTTAGCACAGCTTTAGGCGTTAGCGCATTTGCACCAAATTTATTTGCAAAAGAGAGCTTTACTATGTGGGGCGCGCCGGCGATTCCAAGCGTTATCATAGCAGTTGCTGCATTGCAAGGCGAGTTAAATAAAACTTATGATGTAAGCCTAAATATCTGGAAAACACCAGATCAACTTCGTGCAGGCGTAGCTAGTGGAGATATCAAAGTCACGATGTCGCCATCAAATGTCGCAGCAAATTTAAGAAATCAAGGGCTTGATTTTGCGATGTTAAATTTACTGACACTTGGCGTTATGAACGCTATGGTTAAGGATGAAAAGATCAAAAATTTAGAAGATTTTGTAGGCAAAAAGCTTATCATGCCATTTCGAGGCGATATGCCTGATCTTGTCCTAAGGGCACTTTGCAAGAAGCGAGGCATAGACGTTAGCAAAATAGACATCACCTATACAGCAACGCCGCCTGAAGCTCTGCTTTTATTTTTACAAAAAGATTTTGACATTTTAATAGTCCCACAACCTCTTGGCGAAGCGACTATTTTGCGCGGTAAAAAAGCAGGCGTTAGCGTGCATTACTCAGTTGATTTTCCAAAAATTTGGGGTGAGAGCTTTGGTACAAAACCGATAATCCCAATGGCTGGCATTATCGTAGAAAGAGGCTTTTACGAGAAAAACTTAAATCTATTTGATATGCTTCATAGCGATCTTAAAAATGCACTTTCATGGATACTTGAGAACAAACAAAGTGCAGCAAAGATTGGCTCGAGCTACTTGCCAGCTCCAGAAGTAGCGCTTGCAAATGCTTTTGATAAGGCAAATCTAACAGTAACAAAAGCAAATGAACTGCAAAATGAGATCATGGCGTTTTTTGAAGAAATTTATCAGTTTAATCCAAAATTTCTAGGCGGCAAGATGCCAGATAAAGGTCTATTTTTATGATACTAATTGATGGTATCAAAAAAGATCGCTCAAGCTTTTTAAAAATAATTGACTATTTTTGGGGCGGATTTAGCGGATTTGCCGTAGTTTTTTTGATCTTAGCTATTTGGCAAGTGGGAAGCGAGTTTAGCTCCCCACTCCTACTTCCGCCACCAAAAGATGTATTTTTAAAAGCCTGTGAAATTTTAAAAGATTATAAAAACAGCGAGATAAATATAACGCTTTGCAGATCACTGATCGGAGTTTGCTCGGCAACATTTTTTGGTATATTTTTAGGGCTAATAGCAGGTAGCTTTAAAAGTTTTGCAGCCTTTTTAAAGCCTGTTATCACCTTGCTTTTGTCAATGCCACCGATTATTTGGATAGTGCTTGCTATTTTTTGGTTTGGATTTGGAAATTTTAGCACCGTTTTTACTATCTTTATAACCGTTTTACCACTTACTTTTGCAAGCTCAGCAGTTGCTATGAGTAGCGTAGATGAGGAGCTAAAAGAGATGTTTGACGCTTATAATCTAGGAATTTTAAAAAAGATAAGACACCTTTATATCCCGCATCTTACAAGCTACATAATAAGCTCTATTAGCGTAGCTGTCGCAATGGGTGTAAAGATAGTCATAATGGCTGAGCTACTAGGTGCAAATAACGGCATGGGAGCAAAGATAGCAAATGCAAGGGCAATGCTTGAAACAACCGAGGTAATGGCGTATGTTCTTTTAAGCATCACTCTTATCATGCTTTTTGAATACCTTATCATCGAGCCACTAAAAATAGCTTTGATGCCTTGGAGAAGATGATGCTTGAGCTTAAAAATGTAGAGTATGAAATTTTAAGAGATAAGGTCGTAAGGAATTTTAGCCTAAATGTAAAAAGTGGAGAGGTAGTGACGCTTTTTGGGCCATCAGGATGTGGCAAGACGACGATACTTCGGCTTATTAGCGGACTAAATGAGCCTAGAAAAGGAAAAATTTTTAATAACTTTAAAAAGACTACATACTTTTTTCAAGAAAATCGCCTGCTAACATGGAAAAATGCTCTTGAAAATGTGCTTTTAGTTATGGATAAACCAGACATTAACGCTGTTTTAGAGCTTTTTAAAAAGGTTGGGTTAAGCCAAAAGGACACTTTAAAATACCCAAATGAGCTAAGTGGCGGTATGAGGCAAAGAGTCGCTTTTGTAAGAGCAGTCGTGACAAAGCCTAATCTACTTTTGATGGATGAGCCTTTTTCTGGGCTTGATTATGATATGAAAGAAATTTTGATCGATATCATTAGCCAAAGAGTAAGCGAAGGTATGAGCGTAGTTCTCGTCACGCACGATAGAATGGAGGCTGTAAAGATGTCAAATAGAATTTATTTCCTATCAAGTAAAGGTGCAGTCATACAAAGAGAACTTGAAATAGACAAAGATTTCAAAGAGCGTGATTTTACGTTTATTAGCAAGATGATAGATGAAAATTTCAAAGGGCAAGTTTATTATGATTAATAACTTTTTTACTCATCCTATGAGAATATTTTTCTTAATGAGTGCCGCCTGTGCGGTGCTTGGTGCTAGTGTGTTTTTTACTCCAACTGATTTTGTGAGTTTGCATAAATTTATATTTTTGCAACTTTTTTTAGCGCTTGCTTATGCTGGATTTTTGCTAACTGGATTAACTGATTGGACAAATTTTCAAGCATCTTTAAAAATACACGCCTATATATTGTTTTCACTCTTTTTTACAAGCTTTATCTTGGCACTTTTTAGCCTATTTTTAGCACACTGCTTTATCGCTCTTTTTTGGCTTTACTTGGTTTTGCTTTGTGTTTATATGATCTGGCGAGATAAAAATGATGATCAATTTGGCGTACTTGGCTTTTTATTTGGCATTTTAAGCTTTGAAATTTATTATCTAATAAGTGGCAATGAAAAATTTCTAAATTTACAAGTTTTTATCCACGTGATCGCTATCTTACTCATCTCCTACCGCGTTAGTGTCGTACTTGGAAAAGAAGCGTTAAAAAGAGAAGAAGGCATGGATGAAGCTATTTTTGTGCCAAATTTTATCTATAAAAATATCGCTATCTGCTGCGTTTGTGCTTTTTTGCTTTTAAATATATTTTTTGAGGAAAGCATGGGTGTCTATTATGCCGCGATAGCTTGCGGAAGTGTGGTACTTGCAAAGCTTAAAGAGTGGCACTATAAAGAGCTTTTTAGGCATAGTTTTGTACTTTTATACTATTTTATGCAACTATTTTTAGCAGTTGGATTTTTAGGTATCGGCTTTAGCGGCATTTTTGGGCTCCATCTTGAAACAAATTTTATGCATCTAATAGCGATAAATGCGGTAATTTTTAGCGTGATGCTTATATTTAATGTCGCAGGACTTCGTCACAGCGGGCAAGAGCTTGAGTTTTTACGCCTTAGTAAAATTGCTTTTATTTTAGTTCTTTTAGCTGGCGTTAGTAGAGGAATTTTAGCTTATTTTTGGAGTGGCTTTTATATTCATTTACCAGCAACACTCATAGCAATCGCTTTTGTTTTTTGGCTCATAAATTTTTATGCAATCTTTAGGGATAACGATTTTAGCGATGATCCAGAGTAAGAAGCTATTAAAAATTTATTCATTAATTAAAAAGGGATTTTAAGTCTTTTTTGAAGTAAGTGGGTATATAATTTGCGATATTTATTATCAATATTATAAAAAGGATTCTTTATGAACAAACTTACTTCTGTTGCTTTAGCAGCTTCATTTTTTGCAGTTTCAGCTCTTGCATTTAGCGTAGAAGGTGAACCAAAGGTAACATTTACTGGTTACAAGCTAGCAAATAAAACAGCCGTACCAGGTACTTTTAAAACGATAAATTTTAAAAGTCAAGAAAATGCAAATTTTGCTGATTTTTTAAAGAGCTTTGAATTTAAGCTTGAGCCAAAAGATATCGACACAAAGCTGCCTGACCGCGATAAAAGGATTGGCATTATTTTCGATGGCAAGGCAGTAGATGGCAAGATCGTAGCAGTAAATGGCGATGATAAAGCCGGAGAAATGGATGTTGAGCTTGGCATAAATGGCAATTCAAAAATTTTTAAAACAAAATATGAAGTGCAAAATGGCAAGCTAATGGCAAAATTTTCGGTCGATCTTGTAAATGATTTGAAGCTAAATGAGAGCTTTGATAAATTTGCCGCTGCCGCCAAACCATTTCACGGTGGAAAGAGCTATCCAGATGTAGATGTTGGCTTTGAAGCGGTGATAAAATAACTTTCAATTTCGGCGCCAGTAAGTTAGCTTGCGCCGAAGTTACCTCTTTATCCTAGTTTCTTATTCTGTGATACCGAAAAATCGAAGATGACGGATTTTTCATACAAAAGGGCGGCAAGAATACGAAATTTTATTTTAAATATATAGACGAGGCATCCCCGAGATAGACGCCAAACGCAGAATTAGTGTTTTTAATATAAAATTTAAAAAAGGTGGGCTAGCATATGGCCTCATACAGCCTAGCGGCGATGATAACGCCGTGATATACGACAAATACGAACTCTCAAAGCACGAGGTTTTTAAAATTTTAAAGCAGAAATTTGAGGCAATTAACAATGCAAAAAAATGAAATAGATAAAATAAAAGAAAAACTCATTCAGATTTTTAAAGACGAAAGTGCTGTTTGCACTACGATAAATGGTAAATGGGGCGTTGGGAAAACTTACTTTTGGCATAAATTTGTAGAAGACAATTCAAAAGAGTTAAATAAAAGTTTCGTATATATTTCTTTATTTGGCAAGGATAGTGTTAATCAGATAGTAAAGGAGATTATATTTCAAGCTTATAGGGCAAGTAAGGTTATATCTGAAGTTTCAGAGAAAGCTAAATATTTAAAATTTGATAAAATTTTAGATTCGGTTGTGCCTACGCTCGGCTCAGCAATTATCGGGTGTATATCGTTTTTTGAAAAGAAAGATTTCGAAAATATCATAATTTGTTTTGATGATTTTGAAAGATTATCAAATAAATTAAGCATAAAAGATGTATTTGGATTAATATCAGAATTAAAAGAACAGAAAAACTGTCATATAGTTATGATTTTTAATGCTGATGAGATTAAATTTGATGGTGAGACTAAAAAATATAAAGATAAAATTATAGATTATGAATTTGAATATAGTCCGAGCGTAGAGGATACTTACAAAATAGTAAAAGATAGGCTAAAGTGTTTCAAAGAATATCCTCTTGAGTATTTTAAAGATAAAAATATAAATAACATTAGAGTTATGAGGCGAGTAGTAGATGCGTTAAATGACTTTGTGTTTTTAGAAAAGGAGCTGGATGGCTTTAAAATTACGATGGAAATTTTAGCTAAACATATTATAGAAATCGCGACTATCAACTCGTTGTTTGCGAGGATAGATTTTGGCGAGCTGATAGAATATTATTTGGATAAAAATAGAAATAAACAAGAAAATGAAATACTTAAAGAAGCAACGCAGTATATTGCTTGTAGTATATTTGAGTATGGATATATAAGAGATGATATTACTAAGTGTATAACAAAATCTATAATTGACGAAGATAGAATTATGTATATTGTGAAATTTATGAAATTAAAAGAGGATACATTTAGGGAGTTGTCTAACTATAACTCTATTTTACGTTGCGATTTTTCGGCGAACGACGAAATAATTTGTGATAAGATAAAAGAAATTTTCGAGACTAACATAGATATGATTAATGCTTGTGGGGTGCAGAATTTTATTTATTATATTAATTTAATCAAAGAATTTAATCCTAAAAAAGAAAAAATATATCATACATTTGCAGTAAGTAAGTTGAAGGAGTTTTTAAATGCCGAATACATAGATTTAAATTCTGATGAAATGGATGATATCTTCAATTTTGATGATAATTTAAAAATGTCTTACAGGGAAATTTTAAAGCAAAATGAGAAATCAAAAACCAGTACCAAAGAGGCTATTTTGGATATTTTAATAAAAAAAGAAAATTTAAATGATTTTAAGTTAATTGAAAAAATAGATGATGAAGTACTAAAAAGTTATATATTAACCGATATAAAATTTTGTCTAGGCGTAGTGAGGTTTCTGGATAGTCAATTTTCAAAAAGTAGTAATTTAAAGAATTTGATAGATAAATTTATAGGAATTTTTGAAAATATAAACAATGAAAAAAAAGATCTAAAATCAGAGAAAATTTTAAAAATATTGAAAAAATTTCATAGCCCTATAATAAATTTAGAGGCAAAAAGCCTCTAAATCAGACTTCATACCTCTCGCCGGGTTTCATTTCTATCATCTCCCACGGCAAGCCCTGCCTGTTTAGCTCGTCCATGAAAGGCTTGGCGTCGAAATTTTCCATATTAAAGACGCCTTTGCCGCTCCAGATACCTTTTGCGACCATCATCGAGCCGATCATCGCAGGCACGCCTGTGGTGTAGCTCACGGCCTGCGCGCCCGTTTCGGCGTAGCAAGCCTCGTGGTCGCAGACATTGTAGATGTAGACTTGGCGCTCTTTGCCGTCTTTTAAGCCGCGTATTACGCAGCCGATGTTGGTTTTACCCTTAGTGCGAGGGCCTAGCGACGCAGGATCAGGTAGCAAGGTTTTTAGAAACTGTATCGGTACGATTTTCGCGCCGTTATGTTCTACCTCGTCGATGCGAAGCATGCCGACGTTTTCTAGGCATTTCATATGAGTTAGGTAGCTTTGTCCAAAGGTCATAAAAAAGCGGATTCGCTTTAGTCCTTTGATGTTTTTTACTAAGCTTTCAAGCTCCTCGTGGTAGAGCAAGTAGCTATCTTTGATGCCGACTTTTGGGTAGTCCCATTTGAACATTATCTGCATCGGCTCGGTTTCTTTCCACTCGCCGCGCTCCCAGTAGCGACCTTTTGCGCTCACTTCACGTAAATTTATCTCTGGGTTGAAATTTGTCGCAAACGGATAGCCGTGATCGCCTGCGTTGCAGTCTAGGATGTCGATTTCATGGATCTCGTCAAAGAGATTTTGCTGCGCGTATGCGCAAAATACATTGGTCACGCCCGGATCAAAGCCGCTTCCCAGCAGCGCCATCGTGTTTGCGGCTTTAAACTCGCCGTCCTTCGCCCACTGCAGCTTGTATTCAAATTTGGCGGTGTCGGGGTGCTCGTAGTTTGCGGTGTCGATGTATGGGATGCCGGCGCGAGAGCACGCGTCCATCAGCGTTAGGTCTTGATACGGCAGCGCCACATTTAAAAGCAAATCGGCGCCCGTTTTTTTGATGAGCGCGACTACGGCGTCGGTATCGTCCGCGTCGATCTGGGCGGTGTCAATTTGCACGCCTAGGCGGTCTTTGATAAACTTAGCGATCGCGTCGCACTTGCTTTTCGTGCGGCTAGCAAGGGTGATCTTGTTAAAAACGTCCGCGTTCATCGCGCATTTTACGGTCGCGACTTGGCTCACGCCGCCCGCGCCTATGATTAAGATATTTGACATTTGGGCTCCTTTAAATTTTAATGATTTTAGCAAATTTAAGATGAATTTTAAGAGACGGGGTGCTATTAATTATAAAGTTGGCTATGGCCAGCACAAAGTCTAACAAGAAAGACAAAAAGCAGATAGCACTAACACAGATAAGTAGCATATCGATTGCCGGCGGCAGAAAATTAAATTTACCTCCTGACAACGCACGATGAATTTTCTCTCAAATTCTATTTTTTAGTTTGAGATAGGTTGTATAAGAAATAAGCTTAAATTTTTTAGGTTTAATTTTTTACTAAAATTTGAGTGCCTAAATTTATTCTAAAGCATACAACGATCATTATCAAGTTAGCTGTTTTAGGTATAATCAACATATTTAAATCTAGAAAAATATCGCAACCGATTTAAAAAAACTTGGATGAATTAGCGCCTGGCAAGAGGACACAAAAAGAGATACCGATGATTAAAAATGGCAAGCAAAGACCGAATAAAAAAGAGGTAGAAGCATTAACTCTTTTTTATAATAGATTCTATTTTTTATATGATGAAATTTCTAATGAAAATTTTAAAACTCAAGAGCCATGCTTTAGATTTTATAGACTCAGAGAAGCATTTTCGGTATTTAAAGAGATTTCTAATTATGAACCAATTAAAGATATTTAAAGTGGATGAAAAAAGGAGGACGACCTTTTTTTGAAGGATTGATTGCCGATGATCTATTTAGTTTTATTAGAAACCTCTTATTGCACTTTCCTATTTTTGACACATGGGATGAAGTATATATAAATAAAAGTCTTGCCACTTGGGATAAGGCTGGGCAAATAAATAAATTTCTCATCAAGGCAAAAGAATATAAAATTGATGATAAATCAGAGGTCAAATATAGAATATGGGAAGTAAAAAAGAAAAAAATGACTTATTTTTCTGTTAAATTTCCCAGTGAATACAATGAAATAACAAATATTTATCTGAAAGATATAATTACAGAAGAGATGGGTATGAAATTTTGCATGGCGCTAATGAGGCAGATAATTGATACTCAAATCGAAAATCCAGAAGAAGACATAAAAATAATGTCACAAGTTTATTTGCCAAGAAATAATAATGATTTATGAGGCAATACTGAACAAAATTTGCTTTTAATCGCTACAATAGCGCGAAATTTTAAAGGTAAAAACATGAAGAAAATTTTGCCATTTTTAGCGCCTATTTGCCTCTTTGCAAGTAGCTGTGACGAGCTAATACAAGAGAGTGTGAGGGAGTTTTATAAAAGCGATAGAAATTTGGAGAGAACCATAAATTTAGCCGAGCAAGCGACTGATGTCTGCTTAAAAGAGGGCAACACCGAGCAGGCGATCACTTCGCTCATAAATAGCGCTAGCATTTGCATGGTAAATAAAGAGCCACAAAAGGCGTTAGAGCTCTCACAAAGAGCCCTAGAGCTTGCGGCAAACGTTAGCGACAAGCTGCTACTAGCTCGCTCTTATCATAGCCTAGGTGCGGCACAAAAGGCGCTAGGCAGATACGACGAAGCGCTTGCTAATTTTCAAGAAGCTCTAAAAATTTATGACGATGCGCCAGATGCTCCAGTGCACGACGAGTTAGTCTGCATAAAAGGCATCGCTAGTGCCTACTACCTAAAAAACGACTTTGATAAAGCCTATGAAAATCATCTTTTAGCGCTAAATTTACTTGATATCACGCCAAAGTTAAGTGGCAACGAGCTTGTGCGATCAGAGCTGTTAATAGAGCTTGCTAACGACCTAGCAAAGCTTAATCAAAAGGACGAAGCTGCCCAAAACTACAAAAAAGTGCTTGAAATTTTAAATGGAAAAGAGCAAAATCCACGTGCAAAGAAGCTTTTAAGGCGAGCCAATAATGGACTAAAGGAACTTAATTAGGGCTCTATCGTTAGCGTACCCTCTTTTATAGAGCTTGCTAGCATCTCGGCAAACTCTAAGCATCTTTATATCTGCTTTACAAAATGTAAGCTCTAAAGTATATTGAATCTATTTTTAAATTTTATCAAAAAGCTCTTGCTTGACTTTGTCCAACATTTTCTTTACATTATCAAAATGCTTTAGATAGTTTTCTTTTGAAACATCAATATCTTTACAGTGAGCTATTTTGTTTCTTGCTATTATAATGCTGCCTAATGCACTAGATTGATCTTGAGTAATTTGCTGTCCCCAGCTACTATCAAATTTATTTAAAAAATTTTTTAACTTATCTGGATTTAAATTTTGACTATCAGGCAAACTCTCAAGTATAAAATTTTTAAATTCTTTTGGTATTTTTTTTTCTTTCAGACAATCTTCAACTATATTTTTAATATTTTTCTCAACATATCCAGCCATTAATAAAATTAAGTGCTTTGTTAGATGATCTATAATATCTGTATCTATATCATCTTTTAAAAGTAGATCTATTTGATTGCTTAAACCATTAATAGTTTTATTAAATTTGTCAAAACTACTGCACATTTCTTAAAAATTCTATTGATTTTTCTATTCTATCTTTAACACTTTTAACATTATGTGTTGTGCCAGTCTTTATAGCTTCTTTATACATCGAGTCTTGCATTAATTGGTTGATTTTTTCTTTTATTTGATTGACTGATTTATTTTGTAAAAAATCATAATTTTTATAAATTCCAACCCATAAAGAATCCAAGATAGCAATACTTAATTGATCATTTCTTCTAAAATATTCATCAGAATTTATCTTATTTAAAAATTCTACCATGTTCAAAAAGTCATCAACGCCTTTTTTTACATTATCCTCATCTAAATCTTTATTTTTAAACATAAAATCATTTAAAAACTGTTTCATATTTCCAGTATATTCATCGAATGATAATGCCAATAGTCTTAAAATTATTTCTTCATCTTTCTTTCTTGTATTATCAATTGAAATAAATTTTTTAACCACATCTCGATTGGCAAGCCTTGTTATTTCCTGTCTTAATACACCATCCGAAACACAATTTCTAACCTCTTGTGGGCTTAATTTTACACCACCCGTATTAAGTCTTTCAAAAATTGCGTAAATAGCATGATAATTTTTGTCCTCCGGATTATCTGCTTTAATAATAGTAGCATGTATTATTGATGTAGCTATTTTGTCCTTTTCATTTTCTCTAAGATTTTCATACTTTTTTCCATTAAAATCTTGATTAATACCATCTAATCTAAAATCACGATTATCAAATGAATTTCTAAAATATCTAGATATAGATTCTATTCGTTGATAACCATCTATTATGAGCAACTTCTCATCTTTATCTTTATAAAGAAAAATACCAGGAACAGGTAGTCCCAACAATAATGATTCTATAAATTTAGAGGCTTGTTTCTTTTTCCAAACATAATTTCTTTGAAAGCTAGGCAAATATACTTTCCCCCTATCGTATCTATTTATAAGACCATCTACTGGAAAATCAATCCCATAACTTGTTAGGTTATAAGACACTTCGTACGATCCATATTCAGAATCTTGCTCATCATTAAATTCTGCTATTCTTAATTCTTCTTTATCTTCAACCACATTCATTTTGTATCTCCATTTTTTTTATTTATATCACTCTATCCAAAAGCAATTTACAATAAACTAAAAAGTATACAACTTAATTTTAAAATACCAACATTTTATAAATTAATTATATAAAATTTAAACATAAACCTTGATCTATTTTATAATGCATTTTTAGACTCTTTAGTACAAAATTTACAAGTTCCAGGCCTTTTGAGCGGTGAGAAATTTTAAGCTTTGTCTCATTATCTAGCTCGCCAAGCGTCTTTGTAAAGCCATCTGGGATAAAGAGTGCATCGTAGCCAAAGCAGTTTGTGCCGCGCTCCTCGTCTATCGCCTCACCATACATAAAGCCATGCGTCGTGTAGTCGCCAAATTTTGAGCTAATAGCGATACAGGCGGTGTAGTGAGCTGGTGAGCTCTTTAAATTTAGCGCCTTTAACTTGCTAATTAGCTTTGCTCTATTGTTTGCGTCATTTGCGTTTTTGCCGCGCACTTTGCCATTTTCATCAAGATCAAAATAACGCGCTGAGTAGATCCCTGGCTCGCCACCAAGTGCATCTACGCTAATGCCACTATCATCGCTAAGAGCGATAAATTCGCCCTCAAGCCCTTGCTCTTTAAGCTTTGCAAAAACAGCTTTTGACTTTATGAGTGCATTTTGCTGAAAAGTGCTGCCATCTTCAACAATCTCAAATGGCTTTACAATCTCGCTTAAGGCGTAAATTTCATAGCCTTTTAAATACTCTTTTATCTCTTTTACTTTGTCTAAATTTGATGTCGCAAGCACGATCTTCATTGCAAGAGCTCCTTGATTTTTGGGCGTATTTTACAAAAAAGTAGATTAAAATTTTAAATTTAAATTAGCGTTAAAATGATAAACTTAGTCCTTTTAAAAATAAGGAAAATTTTATGTTAAAAAGCGTTTTACCACTATCTTTTATCATAGCAAGCAGATTTTTAGGTCTTTTTATAGTTTTGCCAGTGCTTAGCCTTTATGCCTTAAATTTACGCGGAGCAAACGAGTTTTTAGTAGGGCTAATAGTAGGCGTCTATGCGATCTCACAGATGATATTTCAAGTGCCTTTTGGAGCGCTCTCGGATAGGATAGGACGCAAAAAAACATTAACGATCGGACTTTTGGTTTTTATCATCGGCTCAATAATTTGTGCACTTACAAGCGATATTTTTACCATGCTATTTGGTAGATTTTTACAAGGCGTAGGTGCTATCGGAGCAGTTGCAACTGCGATGATAAGTGACTATATAACAGAAGAAAAACGCTCAAAAGCCATGGCGATAATGGGCGCTTTTATAGGGCTTAGTTTCACGCTTTCTATGGTACTTGGGCCACTTCTTGCCAAAGACTACGGACTTTCAAGTCTCTTTTATCTAAGTGCCGCTCTTAGCCTACTTTGCATTGTACTTCTTTACACCGTTGTGCCAAAAGAGATAAAAGTGAGCTCTAAAAGTGAAAAAGTACCATTTGGTAAGCTGTTTTTACAAAAAGACTACATGATCATAAATTTCACCTCTTTTATGCAAAAGATGCTAGCAAGCATCGCATTTTTGGTGATCCCTATTGTTTTAGTAAAAGAGTATGGTTACGAAAGTAGCGAGCTTTACAAGATCTATTCGCTTGGCGCCGTGCTTGGCTTTTTGGCTATGGGGTTAGCTGGCGCCCTTGGCGATGGCAAGGGACTTAGCAAGGTCATCTTGATAGCTGGTACGCTACTTTTTGCCCTAACCTACACTATTTTTGCCATTAGTTTTACGCTTTTTATCTTCGTTTTGGGAGTTGCTATATTTTTCATAGGATTTAACCTTCACGAGCCCATAATGCAATCAACCGCAACAAAATTTGTAAAATCCTCTCAAAAAGGCTCAGCCCTTGGTGTATTTAATTCATTTGGTTATCTAGGAAGCTTTATTGGAGGTGCGTTTGGTGGATATATCTTGCACGCCTTTGGCTTTAAAGCACTAGCCATCATCTGCGTGGCGCTTTGCGTGATATGGCTTATTTTACTCTTTAGCCTAAGCGATCCAAGAATTTTTAAAAATATCTATCTAAGCCCTGAAGTAAGCTTAAATTTAGAGTTACTAAATAGCCAAAAAGGCGTGGTGGATTATTACAAAAACGAGAAAAATCAAGTGATAAAATTTGACTCTCGCCTAACAAGCGAGGCGGCTTTAAAAGAGAGCTTGAAGTTTTGATCTACGACGTCATCATCATTGGCGCCGGTGCTAGCGGGCTATTTTTAGGAGCAAATTTAAAGGGTAAAAAGGTCGCTATTTTAGAGAAAAATAACAGCGCTGGCAAAAAGATCCTAGCAAGCGGTGGAGGCAGATGCAACATCACAAACCGCTTCATAAGCGCTAAAAACTATCTTGGCGAGCAAAAATTTATAGAGCAAATTTTAAAAGTACTGACTCCAGATCAAGTTTTAAAATTTTTTAGTGAGCTTAAATTTAGTGAGCAAAAGCAAAATCAATTTTTCTGCGATAGCGGCGCAAAGAGCGTCTTGAGCGTACTTTTAAAAAGGCAAAATACAGAAATTTTTTACAATAAAGAGGTTCTTGGCGCTAAAAAAGTAGATGAAATTTTTGAAATTTCAACCAAAAGTGAAAAATTTAGAGCCAAAAATTTAGTCATCGCAAGTGGCGGACTAAGCTATAAAGCCCTTGGCGCAAGTGACATTGGCTATAAAATAGCAAATGATTTTGGCATTGAAACATCAACTCTTTCGCCTGCACTTGTTGGATTTAGCGTACAAAAAGATGAGTTTTGGTTTAAAGAACTTAGTGGCGTTAGCCTAAAGGCAGAAGTAAAGATAAATAGTAAAAATGAGAGCTATAAATTTAGTGGGGACTTACTTTTTACACATAGGGGCATAAGCGGACCAGCGATACTAAATGCCTCGCTATTTTGGCAAAAGGGCCGAATTTGCATAAATTTTTTACCCAAATTTAGTGAGAAAAATTTAATAGATGGCAAAAAACAGCTTAGCTCGGTTTTGCCCTTGCCAAAGAGATTTGTACTAGAATTTTTAAAAAATTTTGGCTTAAAAGACAGAGCTTTTTATGAATTCAATGACAATGAGAGACAAATCATAAAAAGACTTTTTGCTTATGAATTTGCCCCAGCCGGGACATTTGGCTTTGAAAGAGCAGAAGTTACAAAAGGCGGCATAAAGAGTGAATTTTTAGATGAAAATTTACAAGCTTCTAACGTTAAGGGGCTTTATTTTGTTGGTGAAGTCTTGGACATCACTGGCATGCTTGGCGGATATAACTTACATTTTGCATTTGCAAGCGCTCTAAAGGTGGCTAGGGTCTTAAATCTATGATCTCCTAGAAGTTAGCTAACTTTTAGACAAATTTTCATATTTTAAATAGAATAGATTTAATATGAAAGTAGGCTTTTAAGAAAATCAATTTAAGTAATTTAGATGTTAAAAATTCATAATAAATACTTTAAAAAGATTTTATGCCAAACAAAAGTAACGAATTTTTGGAATAAATTTTATAGCCAAGCAAGCTAAACATTAGGTTAAATTTACTTTAAAGTATAAGTAGCTCGGGAATATTAGATTATCAAACTTCTTTTATAAAGCTAACGGCTTCAAATGGGTTTGAGAAAATATGTTTACTAAATTTCTCCAAATCACTCTTTTGACCATATCCACAAGTTAGACCCACGCCTGTAACAAAGGCAACTTGTGCAGCCATTAGATCCATAATGGTGTCACCTACCATAAATGCATTATTTTTATCTTTATTAAGTCTAGTTAAAGCCAAATTTATTGGCTCTGGATTTGGTTTTGGATTAACAACATCATCTCTTCCAATAACAGTTTTTATATATTTCATAACCCCTAAATGCTCAAGCAAGATAATAGAAAATTTTGAAGTTTTCGTAGTAACTATACCCACATCAGCAAAGCTACTTGCCTCCTTCAATGCTTCATTTGCATAATCTAAAAGTACCGTCTCATCAAGATAAATTTTTTCGTAGCAAGCTTTATACTCTTTTATATAGCTATCAATTAAATTTTTGCTTGCACCAAGTCTTTCAAACATTATTTCAAGCGGATGACCAACCAAAGACTTTAATACATTATGGTCTGGCTCTTTTTTGCCATGAGATAAAAAAGCTCTATCAAATCCTTTTAAAATAGCAGAAGTTGAGTCAATAAGTGTACCGTCTAAATCAAAAAGTATGGTTTTTTTCATCATTTTCTCCGTAGAAATAAAAAAGGGCCTAGCCGAAGCTAAGCCCCTAAAAGAAGTAACCTTAAACAATTAAGATTATTTATTGAAAGTAGCTTCAACGCGTCTATTTTGCGCGCGGCCTTCTTTAGTTTTGTTTGTAGCAATTGGTTTAAGCTCACCGTAGCCAACTGTTGAAATTTTATCCTCGCTTACACCATAGCCAGCAAGAACATCAGCTACTGCTTTTGCTCTTTTTTCAGATAGTTTTTGGTTATAAGCTTCTGCGCCTACGCTATCAGTGTGACCAGCAAGTACAACTTTATAATCTGGGTGTTCGCCCATAAAGTCAGCTACTTTTTTGATCTCAGCTGCATATTTTGGTCCAACTTTGTAGCTATCAAATGCAAAGTTAACATCTAGATCTCTAAGAACGATAACTTTCTCGCATCCTCTTTCATCAACAACTACGCCAGCTGGAGTGTTAGGGCATTGATCTATATCATTTGGCACGCCATCATTATCATCATCAAGAACTGGAGTTGCTGCTGGAGTTGCTGCTGCAACTGGAGCTGCTGCCACAACTGGAGCTGCTTTTGAGTCAAGACCGATACCAAAGCCTAGTGAATAGAATAGGTTATGATCAGCATGTTCAAATTTGATAGCGTCTCTTGCTTCTGCTTTAAGAGCAAATCTATCAGTTACTTGATATCTTAAGCCAAAACCATATTGGCCAAAACCGCCATCTTCATTTTTAACAAAAATAGCTGGAACATCTTCATATCCAGCGCCAACTAAGCCATATAGACTAACTGGGCCAAAATCAACTATATCTTTTACAAGATTTGCATGATATCTAAGAACTCTTCCTTCTCTTGTTAAGCTACCTGTTTTTTCTTTTGCTTTTTGAGTGTAATCAACACCAAGCTCTACTTGATCAAAGAAAAAATCTTCAAGATTTCTAGCAGCTCTAACACCAACGAAGTTGTGGTCTTTTACACGTAAATTTCCCTCTGGGTGAACGCCACCAATAGTTGGGGTAACTTCATAATTGTATGCTGCGTTAGACGCAAAAACCGCTGTTGCGGCAACCATAGCTAAAGCAATCTTTTTCATATTTAGAATTCCTTTCTTAGGATTTATTTTAAAGTGGTTACATTTTAACTGAATAAAATTTAACCGACTCTAAATCATAATTTAATTAATAATGTAAATTTTAAATTTACACAACTTAAATTTTGCAAATGCAAAAGCACTTGCAAAAATTCATTAACGTTTAGAGAATTGTGGGCTTCTTCTAGCCTTTCTTCTACCAAATTTCTTACGTTCAACAACACGAGAATCTCTAGTTAGCAAGCCTTTTGGTTTAAGCGCTGCTCTAAAATCAGCATCCATGTCAGCTAAAGCACGTGAAATGCCGTGTCTTAAAGCCTCAGCTTGTGCTGAATAACCACCACCTAAGGTTGTAGCTACTACATCTATTAAACTCTCTTGTTTAGTAACTAGAAGTGGCTGAATTACTTTAAGCTTTATAGCTTCATGTCCACCAAGCCAAGTATTAAGATCCATACCATTTACTACGATTTTACCGCTTCCAGCTTTTATCCAAACCTTTGCTACGGCAGTTTTTCTTTTACCAGTTGCATAAACTTTTGCCATAATTATTTTCCTTCTTTTTTAGCTATTTGTGCCGTATGAGGATGCTCACTGCCAGCATAAACTTTTAGTTTTTTTATCATCTCTCTTCCAAGTTTAGTTTTTGGAAGCATTCCACGAACAGCTAATTTAAATAGTTTTTCTGGCTTATTTGCTATCAAATCGCCAAATTTTTCACTCTTTACGCTACCAAAATATCCTGAGTGTCTGTGATAAAGTTTATCTTCAGCTTTGTTATTACCAGTAAATTCTACTTTTGAAGCATTTATGATGATAACATAGTCGCCACAATCTACGTTTGGCGTGAAGCATGGTTTGTTTTTGCCACGAAGTATAGTTGCTACCTCAGTTAGCAATCTACCAAAACGTTTACCAGCTGCATCAACAACGATCCAGTCTCGTTTAACTTCGTTTGGCTTTGTTATTTTTGTCATTTTCTTACCTTTGCCAAGTTAATTTTTGAGTTGTGATTGTATTTAAACAATGCTTTTATAAAGCTTAAATTAAGTAGCATTTAAACTTCAATATATGAAATTTTTCCATTAAGAGCGTAGAAGATGACGGCGATTATACTATGCTTTGGATAAAATTTACTTAATGCCTCTTTGTATTCTCCAACTTGTTTTTTATTTTCCTCAATATTTTTATCTGTTGTTTTATAGTCTATCACACAAATTTCGCTCTCTCCGATACAAAATAAGTCCATCTGTTTTAGTTCATTTTTTACTTTAAATGGTTGCTCTTTGTAAATTTCTTTATCTTTTATACACTTTAGAAATTTTGGCTCATTTATTAGCATTTTTGCCCGTTTAAAGGCATCTTCAAGTCTATCAGGTGAGAGAAATTTATAAAATTTATTTAGCATTAAACTCTTAGCTTTTAAAAGCGAATTTTCATCAAATTTCTCACTCATCTCAAGCAAATAGTGAAACGCTAAGCCAAAATAGATTGCCTCTAAATTTTTACCGCTCGTTTTTTGCTCTCTTGCCTCTACATCTTGCCTTTCTATCTTTAAAATTTCAGGCATTTTTTCATCTTTTGTAGCCTCTTTTTGCTCACTCTTGCTAGGTAAAATTTTACCAAAGCTAAACTCTTTTAGATCAAGATAGTCGTTTACTTCGCTTTTATCGCTTCTAGTATAAAAAGAAAAAAAGCTAGGGCTATTTCCACTTGGAGCGGCTTGTTTAATGATAATAAGCGACTTTGTAGCTCTAGTGAAAGCGACGTAAATTTTATTGATATTTTCTTGCTTCTCAAGCTCTCTCATTTGCTCTAACACACCAGCATACTCATGGTCAAAATTTTCTCTACCTAAAATTTTACTTTTTACTATCCACTCGCCTTTTTCGCTATATTCTGTTATAAAGTTTGAGTCATCGCCCCTACCCTTGCTCATCATATCACAAACTATCACGTGAGCAAACTCGAGTCCTTTTGATTTATGAACGGTCATTATCTTTACGCCGCCAGCATTTTTAGGGCTGATTTTAGAGCTAAAATTTTCAAGGTTAAAGATAAAATCGCTTAAATTTTTATAGCCACTACTTAGCTCAAAAAGCCTTAATATATCAACATCAGCCATATTTATATATAAATTTTTAGCTAGATAAAATAGGCTTTTTATCGCACTATCTTCGGCTTTTATTTTTAGCCTTTTAGGATTTGTATTTACGAGTGCTTTTACATTTTTTTCATAAATTTCTTCACCAAAAAGACAAAATTTCGCATACTCAATGATCGCTGCAACAAACGGTGTTCGCTTTAGCTCCAAGGTGCCTTCATTTACGCTTTTTATCTCCTCACTGCTAAGTACCTCTGAGATAAGACTGATGTCACTATTTTTCCAGCAAAGCACAGTTATATCACTTACATTTACGCCAGCAGCGATCAGCTCTTTTACTTGTGAAACTGCTGCACCCGCGATATCTTCAACGCTTAGCACACACAAGTAGCCGTAGTCATCTTCCTCGGCTTCAAAATAAGGACACTCGCCACTTACTTTGTAGCTTAACTCCTTATCTTTTTTAGCTGGTTTTTGCGGCTCAAAGCTAAGCCCATACCTATGATAAATTTCTTCAAAAATAGCGTTATTAAATTTCACTAAAGCCTTTAAGCTGCGATAGTTACTTGGTAAATTTTCTATATCTATCTGACTAAAATCACCTCCAAGCTTATCAAAAAGCTCCTTTTTACCGCCTCTAAATTTATAGATGCTCTGCTTCGTATCTCCAACGTAAAAGAAGCTTCCAAGCCCGTTTTGTCCGTATCCTGAAACGATTTCAGTGATAAGCGGCAAGATGATCTCATATTGGATCACATTTGTATCTTGAAACTCATCTATCAAAAGGTGATTTATACGGCCATCAAGCCTAAAGTAAAGCACATCTTTATCAAAATTTTCAACCAAAAGCTTAAAGACCAGCTTATTTATATCAGCAAAGCTTAAAGCATTTATCTCTTTGTTTAACTCTAAATTTGAATGTTTATAAACATTTAAGAGCTTGCTAAAACCGCTAAGTCTGTATCTTTCAACCTCCAAAATATACTCTTTTGCCGCCTCTTTTAGCTCGTTAAAGAGCCTATCAAGCTCACTTGTATAAATTTTACTAAAAGTGCGGTAATCTAGGCTCTCTCTTTCAAAGACCTTATTTTTAAAAAGCTCAAATAAATTTTGCTCACTAAATGTCTTTTTGGCCGTATCGCTAGCACCATTTTGCAAGGCTATATGTTCATTTATCTCCTTTTGCGCTGCTCTTACCTTGCTATCATCTGGATAGCTTGCACCACTATCTTTTAGCTCACCGCCAAAGCTCTCATAAAATTTAGCCAAAGTCTGTGAAAAGCTCGCCTCTTTTTGACTTGAGATTATCATCATGAGTGCAAGCTCGCTAAGAAGCTTTTGATCTTTGCTTACCTCTTTTACAAATTTTTTCCATGCCAGATCTTGCAGGCTATCTTGCACGCTGTAATCAGGACTAAGCCCTAAATTTTGACTAAATTTCTTTAGGATTCCAGAGAAAAATGCATCAAATGTATAAATTTTTAGCTCACTTTGCAAAAATCTATCAAGCTTCTCATCGCGTCTTTTTACGACCTCATCTTGGCTCAAACTAAGCTCTTTGCAAAGCTTATCAAGCTCATCTTTTTTGTTTTGCAAGTCTAAAAAGGTTGTGATTATGCGCTCTTTCATCTCATTGGCCGCTTTTTTGGTGAAGGTTAGAGCGATGATCTCGTTTATATTTTCGCCTCTAAGCACCAAAGCGATATAACGAACGCTTAAAGCGAATGTTTTCCCGCTTCCAGCACTTGCTTTTAGGGCTAAAAAATCTTTCATAACTCTCTCCTACAAAGTATGGCATACTCGCAAAATTTACAAGCTCCGCTTTTTCTTTCAAAATTTATCTTAGTGTTATTTATGCTCTTTAGATTTTCTATCTCAGCCTTTAGATCATCCACGCTTTTTTTTGAGCTGATAAGCACAGGTTCATTCTTTAGGGCAAAATAAGCACTTTTTACCTCGCTACCATAAAGTGCTTCATAAAATGCAAGCTGAAGCGAGTTCGCATTTGCCTCACCAGTTTTATAATCAAGTATAAAAGGCTCACCATTAGGGCTAGCATCGATCCTATCGATAATGCCTTTTATCTTTACATCACAAAAATCAATCTCTATATCTTTTTCACAATCAAGCACTCTAAAGCCAGCACTTAAACGTTCATTTTCAAACTCTGCGTATTCTTTAAATTTCTGCGACCAAATCTCAAACTCAAGCGAAGAAAAATCTTGCTTTGCAAGTATTTCTTTAAAAATAGCCAAATCAAATATATTTTTTTGTCTATAAAAATCACTTGTATAGTATTCATAAAGCGCCTTATGCACGCTATTTCCTTGCTTAGATCCTGGCTCAGTTGCTATGGCTTTTGCTCCTTTTATACCAGCTATCTTTGCGTAATAATACTTTCTTGGGCAAGTTAGAAATAAATTTAGTGTCGAAAATGATAGTGGTTTAGTGAAAAAATCATGCTCCAAAATGATCTCGTCATCGCTTAAATTTAGGCTTGTACTTCCTTTTAAAAATAATTTTAAATACGCCTCATCACTAAATTTCTCATCTTTTATTGTTTTGAAATTTTTTAAAAATCTTGAAGGAATACTCTCTTCGTTTAAAACACAGCTTATGGCGACCTTTTTGGCATTGTTTATAAGGCTTTCGTAGTAAAATCTCTGCAAATTTTCACGCTCAAGGTAGCTTATAAGCCCTGCCTTTTGCCTCACTTTTGAGTTTAAAAACATCTCATTTGTGCTTCTTGCTGGGATGAAGTTATCATTAAAATCAACTATGATCACGCCATCAAATTTCATTCCACGGCTCTCTAGCATGCCCATGACACTAATCTTTCCACCGCCCACATCATCGATGCTAAGGCGCGAGATATTTAGCAAGAAAATTTCACTTAACTGCTTTAAGCTAAAGTCAAAATACCTGCATAAATTTTCAATCCTAAAAAGCTCAAGCGCGAGCTTTTCTTCACATCTTGGCTCATTTTCAAGCGTTAAAAGCTCATCTATTAGCCCTTTAAATTTAGCAAAGTCGCAAAGATCAAAGTAGCTTGATTTAAATTTATTAAAAAGCTCTTCGCTTATGCCAAGCGTGCTCAAGATAAAGCCAAGCTCCTCGTAGCTCTCACACTTGCCTTGATCAAAAACCGATCTTACCTCTTCATTGATCGCTCTTGTGATGTAAAAAAGTACCTCATAAAATTTTGTATTTTTAAAGCTCTCGCCCATAGCGTAGTTAAAAATTTTATCTCTATCATGAAGCCTTAAAATTTCACTAAAACTCTCATCTGGCAATATAACAGCGATGTTTTCAGGCTTTATTCCATCACGCACAAACTCGCTCGCCTTTGCCATAGCGTAGGCACATTGCAGACTTCTAGTGGCAAATCGCTTTTCTAAGACTGGCTCAAATTTTTTGATATTTTCTAAGCAAATTAGCTCATTTGTCTTTAAATTTAGCTCATATTTTTTGTAATTTTCAATCTCGCCAATAGCTGAAATTTGCCTTATTTTATTGATTAGCTTTGTGTTGAAAACACTGGTTTGAAAGATAATTTTTAGCGCAGTTAGCTTTGAGATTTTCTCTAAAATTTCCCACTCAAACTCGCTTAAAATTCCATCTATGTGCAGTGAAATTTCACTAAAGCTTTTTATGTAAGCTTCATTTATGTTATAAATTTTTGGCAAGGTTATATCATCGTAGAGATTTTCTTGACCAAGCAAGCTCTCATACTCTTTTAAAACTGTTTCAAGTATGTTTAAATGCTCCTCAAAATTAGCGTAAATATCGTTAAATTTGATCTCAGCGATACTCTTTTTACTAATAGCTAGCTCTTTAAAAAATGAAAAAAGATAGTCATTATTTTTCAAAAATTCAAAAAACTCAGTTGGAATTTTAAGAACAGAGTTTGCCTTTTTGACGCTAGCACAGGCTCTATTCATAAGCACTAAAGCATAGGTGCTATCAATCTCAAACCTACCATCTACATAAACTACCTTTTTATAAAACTCAGCAATACTTAGGCTTTTTGGGATTAGTTCATCATTAAAACTTGCATTAAATTCACGAATCTTACGCGAGTTCGTAAATACAAAAAGTTGGTTTAGGTTATGCATTTTTCTCTCTTAAATTTTTAAGCAATGATAGCTAATTGCTTATAAAAGAGCGCTTTTTACGCTTAGGTAAAGCTTTAAATTTTTATCTAAATACATTAAAATTTTAAGCCTTAAAGAGCCAAAAGCTACAATCACAAAAAAAGGAGCAAAAATGCATAAAGAGTTAAACAGACAAGGTTTTTACTACGGCTTTCCGGTTTTGCTAGCCACCACAAAAGATAAAAATGCAAACGATGATATCACGGTACTTTCATCTTCTTGGACGTTAGGAAATACAGTGGTGCTTGGCATAGGCATTGAAAATCAAGGCTTTAAAAATATCAAAAATGGTTCAGATATCACGCTAAATTTATGTGATGAGGGTCTGTTAGAAGCTGTGCAAAAAATGGAAAAACTAACTGGTGATAGTGACGTGCCAGAAGAAAAAAAGAATCTTGGCTACACCTACGAGCACGACAAATTTAAGGTAGCAAATCTCAGCAAAGAGCCTGGCATAAATGCAAAAACCGTTAGGATAAAAGAGTGTAAGATACAGATAGAAACGGTTGTAGAAAAGATAGAGTTAAAAGAGTGGTTTAGCATCGTTACTTGTAAGATTACAGGCATTTTTGTAGATGAAAATTTACTAAAAGATGAAAAGATAGATACGCAAAAATGGCATCCACTAATCTATAAATTTAAAGAATATGTCGGCACTTGCGAGCGTTTGGCATTAAATTTTGGATTTAAAGAGATTTGATTTATAGTTTTATTTGATAAAAACTTAGTATTTTGGTTTTAAATTTAGCCAAAAAGATTAGTTTATTAAAGCTTTGAAATCTTTCCCAGATACCAAAGCTACGATTTTAAGATCATTTTGTGACATTAAGGTCAAATTTATAATACCTTGTATCATTAGTGTCACTTAGCCTTAAAAGTAGCTGCCATCTACCTTCTTTTAGACTTGTTTCTTCGCTTACTAGATCATTTTCTTGCCATGAAGCTCTTAAAATTTTATTTTCTTTATTTGTCTGTGGGCGGGTAAGTAAAATTTCATATTTTAAAGCTGAAATTTCTCCTTTTTTAGGAGTTAGATGAAATTTAAACTTAGCATTTAGGGTATTAAAATTTGGCTTAAATTTTAGATCAAATTTCTCATCAAAGCGTTTTTCACTCTCTTTGATAAAGGTTATGTTTTCATCGACATTTTGGTAGCTTTGCATATAGGAGCTATCCATCTCGACTGGATGTTTCATTGCTATAATGATCGTTACTGCGCAAGCGATAATGATAGCAATGAAGCTAAGCACGATAGCATAAGGCCAAAAGGTTTTTTTATCCATTTTTTACCTTTTTATAAAAGATAACAATTATAAAAAATGCAACCAATCCATAGATGAAAAATCTTAAAAAATTTAACGTAGTTTTATTTGAATTTCCAACACTACTTTCAAGCTGAAAATTTAAGTTAGATGCGATTTGCTCGGCAATATCAGCGTAGCCATTTAATATAGCAGCATTATAGACATCTTTGCCATTTTTAGAAACTAAAATAGGAATTATCGTTCCTGACTCTGGATTTACACTTAAAATTTGTTCTTTATTAAAAAGTTTTGAGGTATTAGCATCGGCAAAAATTTCTACTTTCTTTTTATCCTTTATAAGCAGTAAAAAGGCATAAGGCAAGCTAAGGTTTTGCTCTTTAAAAAGAGCTTCTAGCTCACCATCTTTATATACGCCAACTACTAAATTTATACCGCTTTTTGCATAAAGCTCACTGCCGATCTCATTTAGCTTTACACTTACTTTTTGGCTTAAAATTTCATCATTATTTATCACAAAATTTGTTCCCAAAGCCAAACTTTGTGAGAGCAAAAATATAAAAATGAGTATAAATTTTCTCACACCTAGCCTACAAAAAGGTGGTTTGATGTAAGCACTGACCACGCACAAATAGCTCCTGCAACAACTATTAGCAAGATTATGGCTTTTTCTATTATGCCTAGCATCACTACTCCTTTATAATGACATGTTTAGCGTTGTCAACGCTCTTCATCTCAATGCTACTTGCATCTTTTAATGAGTAAGGCTTGGTTGCTACATCTTTTTGCAAGCCAATACCAATATAAGTAAGTACGCCAAGGATAGATAGCAAAAGCAAAACCGCCACCAAATAACCGCTAATGCCATTTAAAGCAAAGATATTTCTATTTTTATTTTCCATTATTCGCCCTTTGATAGCGATATGACATATTCGCCAACTGCTTTTTGTTGTATCTCGTTTAATCTGCCATCATTAAATTTAGGCATAACACCGATGTTGCCGTTTTTACCACGATTTAGTACATCTACGATGAACTCGTTTGAACCATATTTACTAAGATCAGCCGACATGCCATCCATGCCTTTGCCATCATCTCCGTGACAAGCTGCACAAGCTGCGTAAAGCTCTTTTCCCATAGCTATTAAATTTTCATTTTTTGTACTTTTTATAGCACTTATCTCTTTAGCTACGTAAGCTGCGATAGCCTTTGCTCCATCAGCATCAGCTAGTCCTGCTGGCATCTCACCCATAGGATAATCAAGCCCTTTTGAACCATTTAGTATCGTATCAACTATTCCTTGTTCGCTACCCCAAATTTGTAAATTTGCAGCTTTGCCACCAATGCCATCGCCTGTGATGCCATGACATGCTGAGCATTGCACCAAAAATACGCTCTCTCCCATAGCATGAAGCGTTTCTTTGCTTGGGTTTGCATACTCTTTTTCAAATTTAGCGTTTGCCTCTTTTACCTCTTTATTATATTCACCGATTTGTGAGTAAGAATTTAGTGGATAACCAAGTAAATAATACCAAATCGCCCAAACAAGCGTTAGTAAAAAAACTACTGCCCAACCAAATGGAACTGGATTTTTATACTCGCCTATCCCATCCCAGTTGTGCTCGCTAAGCTCTACGCTTTCATCCTTTTTAACTTTCATTTGACCAACATACTTGCCAGCTACAACGACAGTTAGTACGATTATTAAAATAGCGCCTATTAGCGCAAGTAAATTTATATTATCTTCTAAATTTAGCCATTGCATACGCTCTCCTTTGTAGCCTTTTGCTCTAAAATTTTACTACCGATCTCATCATCTAGGGCTAATCTCGAATATTTCTCATAATTTCTTCTACCTTGCTTTTCACTTTTGTAAAGATGAAAAAAATAAGCGTACAAAGTGATAGCTAAGAATGCTGTCAAAATAAAATAGCCATAAGCTTGAAGTTCTCTAATGTCCATTATTAACTCCTATTTTAGGCTATTTAGATAGGCAATAAGTGCCACGATCTGGCGAATTTCACCCTTTGCAAAGGCACTTTTTACTTGCTCATCTTTCATACTTTCAACGATACTTGCAGCCTGCTCTTTCACGTTAGCATTTGCTTGCTCAAAAGTGCCAAGAGCTGGCATATCTTTCTCATCATAAGGCGTGTTAAAGACCTTTTTAACAGTTAGCGCTTCAGCGTAAGCAGTCTCTATATCAGCATTTTTCTTAAATAAAAATGGATATGCTGGCATGATCGAGCCTGGCACAACTGAGGCTGGGTTTAACATATGATTTTCATGCCAATCTGTCGTTCTATAATTACCCACACGCATAAGATCTGGGCCCGTTCTTTTTGAACCCCAAAGATGAGGACGATCATAAGCAAATTCGCCACTTAGCGAGTACATGCCGTATCTATCAGTCTCTGCTTTAAACGGACGTATCATCTGTGAGTGGCAGGTGTTGCAACCATTTTGTATATATATATTTTTTCCAGCAAGCTCTAAAACCGTATAAGGTTTTGTACCCTCAAGTGGTCTAGCTCTATTTGCAAAGTCAGGTAAAATTTCTACCACACCAGCGTAAGCTATGACAATAAAGACGCAAACTGCAAAAAAGAATGGATTTTTTTCTAACCAAGCAAACATCACATCACCTCCGCATTGGCTTTAGCACTGCCCATAGGCGTTGCACTTTTTGGCTCTGCCAAAATAGCTTTAGCAGAAGTTGATTTATAAATATTGTAAGCAAACATCAAAAAGCCAATCAAATACAAAAGCCCACCAATAGCTCTAATATAATAATAAGGTATAAGCACTACAACAGTATCAATAAATGAGTAGAGTAAATTTCCATAACTATCAGTCGCTCTCCACATCATACCTTGCGTAATACCAGCAATCCACATAGAAGCAAAGTATAAAACGATACCTGTTGTTTGTATCCAAAATTGAGCTTCCATTAAGGATTTTGAATAAATTTCACGCTTAAAGACACGTGGCGTCATATGATAAAGTGCTGCCATAGTCATAAAACCAACCCAGCCAAGTGCGCCATCATGTACGTGTCCTGGCACCCAGTCAGTATAGTGAGCTAGTGCATTTACAGATTTGATAGCTAAGATAGGGCCTTCAAGAGTTGAAAACATATAAAAAGTTGAAGCTAGAATCATAAATTTAATAAGCGGGCTCTCGCGAAGTTGTGTCCATTCGCCTTTCATTGTAAGAAGCATATTAATAGCTGAACCCCAAGAAGGTAAAATCAAAACAATAGAAAAAACCGAACCCATAGTCTGCATCCAATCAGGCACAGCAGTATATATTAGGTGGTGACCGCCAGCCCAAAGATAGATAAACATAAGGCCCCAGAATGAAAATAACGAAAGCTTATAAGAAAATATTGGCTGTCCGCTCTCTTTTGGTAAGAAATAATAAATTTGGGCAATGATCGCTACTGTAAATACAAATGCAACTGCGTTGTGACCGTACCACCACTGAACCAAAGCATCATTAGAGCCAGCATACATCGAAACTGAGTGTAGCCATGAGCCATATCCACTAACTAGTCTTGTTGGAATTTCCATGTTATTAAATAGATAAAGCATAGCAACGCCAAGAAATGTAGCAATGTAATACCAAACTGAGATATAAAGTGTTTTCTCACGGCGTATACCAATAAGTCCAAATATACTTACGCCCCAAAGCACCCAGACTACTACTACTGCGATATCTAGTGGCCACTCAAGCTCGGCATACTCCTTAGATGTACTCTCGCCCATAAAAAGTGTCACAACAGCTAGAATCATAACAAGTATA
Source organism: Campylobacter concisus (assembly GCF_002092845.1). GTDB lineage: Bacteria > Campylobacterota > Campylobacteria > Campylobacterales > Campylobacteraceae > Campylobacter_A > Campylobacter_A concisus_AQ. The sequence continues at coordinate 53,594 of NZ_LVXF01000023.1, read as the reverse complement.
TAAAGCCAAAAATGAAGCTTACCAATGAACATCAAAAACGGAGATTCACTCATTGATACTTTTAGGACACGCTGTCCTATGTAATACCAAGTGGCAAATATACCAGAGAGCATAAAACCAAAAATGATACCGTTAGTATGAAGAGGACGTAATCTACCAAACGCCGAATACTCACCAGCTATATAGTTTAGATCAGGACAGGCAAGCTGAAAAGCTACCAAAACACCAATAGCCATACCAACAATACCAAAAAATATCGTGGAGAACATAAAGAGTTTTGCCACACTATAATCATAATGTAGCAACTGGGATGGTCGCATAAATTTTCCTCCTAGTTAAATTTATATTAATTTTCGGTTATTTTAGAGTAGAAAAACTATAAAAAGACTTAATTAATATAAATTATCTTTTACTAAGAGAGTCTTCTATCTATTTTGTAACCAAGTCCAGGAACATTTTTTATAAAATTACTACCGACTTTATCCCTGACACGTTTAACAAAGGTCCTAATAGCAGCCTCTGTCACGCTCTCGCCAACCCAAACAACATTTTTTATTTCATCGTGAAGCACAAGCGTACCAAGTCTTTTTATGAGTAAAGATATAAATGCAAGCTCTTTTTTTGTAAGAGAAATTTCAACACCATCTCTGATAAGCACACGTTTTATTTTATTAAAACTATATCCATTTGTAACCTGAATAATATTTGCTGTTTCTATCTTATTTTTAGCAACATTTTCTAAAGTAACCAAAAAATCATCAAGATCAATCGGTTTTAAAACATATTTATCAATACCGACATCTATCGCTTTTAGAAGTGTTTCTTTTTCACTATTTGTGCTAAAAACTATAATAGGTGTATCTTTTGAAATTTCTTTAATGCATTTAGCCATATCAAGGCCATTCATTATAGGCATAAAAACATCTGTTATAACCATATTTGGATTATATTTTTTAAATTTCTTAAGTCCTTCATCGCCATTTTGAGCAGTGATAACTTTTTCGAATTTATCTCGCATAACTTCTTGTACTATTTTTTTACCATCTCCCTCATTCTCAACGATAAGAACAGTTAGATTATTAAGAATCTTGCTCATTTATTCTTCCTTTTTGGTTATATTTATCAAACTTCATAAATTTTGACTCAATTAACAATTATCTCTCTTACTTTAACTATCTTAGGCATTTGCTCTATATCCTAAAAATGATAAATAAATTCCATTTATTATCATTATGCTAGCCGAAATCTTAAACATTATGTCTTTAAATTTTTCATTTAAAATTCCAAATACAAAGCTAGCTAAAAGCATGGCTGGCAATGTACAAAGACCAAATACAAGCATTATAAAAGCCGAATCAATAAAATTTGCACTTAAAATCCCAAGTGCCAAAAAATAATAAACCACGCCACAAGGCAAAAAGCCATTTAAAAAACCAAGTAATAAAAAATTTGTTAAATTTTTCTTTTGAATCCTCGTTTTTGCAATTCTTACTACAAAATTAAGCGCCTTTTGATTCTCTACAAATTTTAAAAGCTCACCCCTAAAAAGTAAGGCAATACCGATAAACGCGATCACTAAGCCAACTATAAAAAATATAAGACCTCTTGCTTGCAAGCCAAAGCTAATGGCCGCTCCAAAGGCACCAAACAAAGCTCCTAAAACTACATAAGCAAAAATTCTAGCTAGACTATAAAGTGTGCTTAGCATTAAAATTTCTCTCTTGCTTTTGCCTTTAAAAAATAGAGTCTGTAAGCTTAAAAATCCACTACACATACCTACACAATGACTAAAGCTACTTAAAAATGCAACTGAGATAATCATGTAAAGGTTTATGTTTTGCATCTTATAAAATTTCTAAAAACTGCTTAAATATATATTTACTCTCGCTTGGACCGCCACTTGCTTCTGGGTGGTGCTGGACCGAAAAGATCGGATAGTCTTTGTATCTCACGCCTTCGATTGTGTTGTCAAATAAATTTCTATGAGTCACAACAGCTACTTCTGCGATACTCTCAGGTACGTTGTAGTTATGATTTTGTGTTGTTATCTCGATCGCTTTTGTCTCTAAATTTAGCACTGGGTGATTTGCTCCGTGCTGACCAAATTTAAGCTTATATGTCTCGTATCCAAAGGCGTTTGAGAGTAATTGATGTCCAAGGCAAATGCCAAATATAGGTATCCTAGCCTCAATCATCTTTTTGATCTCACCTATTTCGGCCTTTAAATTTTTTGGCTCACCAGGACCATTTGATAAAAATACCCCATTTATCTCACCATTTTTAAATTTTTCTATTAAAATTTCAGCCTTAGTATCGTGTGGTACAACGATGACTTCAAGACCAGTTTCACATAGCTCGTTTAAGATATTTCTCTTTACACCAAAGTCAAAAACAGCTATCTTTTTACCGATACTTTTTAACGGCTTATATGACTTTAAATTTCTGTCCCATGCGCCTTTTTTGTGCTCATATTCATCCATCGCACTAACTGTTTTTACGTAGTTTATATTTTCTATACGCCCGCTACTTTCAAGCCTGCGTTTTAGCTCATCTTTATCACTTATCTGCGTTGAGATATAAGCCATCAAGGCACCTTCATCGCGTAGCATCTTTGTGAGGTATCTAGTATCAACGTCATAAACGCCAAATTTACCTTGCTCTTCGAAAAATTTTCCCAAAGATTTTTGTGAGCGGTAGTTTGACGGAGTCTCGTTGTAGCTTCTCATTATAACGCCACTTGCATGAATTCTAAGACTCTCCATATCGTCTTCGTTTATACCTACTATACCTATCTCTGGCATCGTAAAGACGATAAACTGACCAGCATAGCTTGGATCGCTCATGATCTCTTCGTAGCCAGTCATCGAGGTATTAAAAACAAGCTCACCTGCACACTCGCCGTGAGCACCAAAAGCTTTTGCTTCTAAAAAAACACCATTTTCAATATAGATGTAAGCTTTCATTAAAGCATACCTCTTTTTTTAAGCTCATCTTGATACAAACGCTCAAAGACAAGATCATATTCATCAGTTCCTGGGATTAGCTTATGTTTATAATTTTGTATCATTTCATAGACATCATCTTCTATCTTCTCATAGCTTTTTAAGTACTCGTCTATTGAGTTATAAATCACATTTTTTACACGATTTTCAGATACATTATAATCAACAAGACCGCTCTTCCAAATAGTTTCAAGCACTTTGTGAGCGATATTACTAAATCTATCTTCGTGGGTTAAGATTACATCAAATTCACCTGCGAGCTTCTTTTTAACGAGCCAAAACATATTTTTGCGGTCAATTTGCATAGTTTGCATCTCGTCTTCATTTTTCTCCAAAAGCTCATTTACTCGCTCATCTAAAGCTCTTTCTTTTTGAATATCGACTGTTAAAATTTCGCTTGTTTTTGATACGATTGGCTCAATGCCTTTATTTAGTCTTACGAAACCACAATTTAGAAGATCTATTGCTATTTTATGTGAAATATACGGAACGTGTGGGAGTTTTAAACGCATTTTAAACCTTTAAATTTTTATGCCATTTTAACTAAATAAAGGTAAAACTTTACTTTGAAATTTTAACGACTTTATTATTATCGCTTCTTAAAAAATAAATTTCTCTTCGTCCATCATAAAGTATCTTTCCATTAATCTTTTGCTCATTTTCTAAATTTGATGAGATATCTAAAGATAGCGATTTGCTCATAAAATAATTCTCTCCTAAGGTGCGTCCAAAGTCAGGATACCAACTAAAAGCACAAACTATCAGCAAAACTAAATAAAAGGCTCTAAAAATTTTTCTAAATGGCGCGTAAAAAAAGCAATACCCAAATATAAAAAATACAGGCAAAAGCCATAAGAAAGGCACGTTATCAACAAAAACAACATTAAAATACTCGCTTATGCCATAGTAAGAAAAGTAGTTGTTGTAAATTCCAACAAATAACGTAAAAATAGGAGCAAGGACGAATATAATACCCGTAAAAAAAGCATTTAGAATTTTCATAATCTCTCCTTTTGAGTGAGATTATATTAAACATAAGCTTTAATATTACTAGATTGATGAAAGCTAGACTAAAATTCAAAGCAAAATGCTATATATGGACATCTATTACTTCTAATAATACTTTAAAAAACAGCTTAGCTATAAGCTAAACTGCCTTAAATTTATTACTTTTTAGATAGATACTCCTGCAAGCTTTTTACCTCAAGTGCTTTGCCGGTTTGTACCGAGCTTAGCGACTTAGCAGCAGCGAGTGCTGCACGGATCGTTGTAAAGTAAGGAATTTTAAATCTAAGCACATTTTGGCGGATCTTTTTGCCATCATCCACGCTTGATTTTGTATCGCTTGTGTTGATGACAAGTGCGATATCGCCGTTTTTTAGCCTATCTTCGACGTTTGGTCTGCCCTCGCTTATCTTATAGACAAACTCAGCCTCAACGCCAGCTTCGCTTAAAATTTTATGCGTACCACCAGTTGCGATGATGCTAAAGCCAAGCGCTATTAGCTCTTTTGCAAGGTCTGGTGCGTAAGATTTATCAGCGTCAGCTAGCGTTAAAAAGACCCTACCTTTGCTTGGCAAAGTATTGCTAGCAGCGATCTGGCTCTTTGCAAACGAGCTTGCAAAATCGTGGCTTATGCCCATGACCTCGCCCGTACTCTTCATCTCAGGACCAAGGATGAGATCGGCGCCACTTAGCTTGTTAAATGGTAATACACACTCTTTTACACAAATATGCGAGCTAACGCGAGGTTTTAAGATGTCGCCGTCCTCATAAACAACTCTATAATCATCATAAAATTTAAGCGCCTCACGTAAATTTCCCTGCCACATAACTCTTGTAGCTACCTTTGCCATAGGCACGCCAGTAGCTTTGCTCACAAATGGCACGGTTCTGCTTGCGCGAGGATTTACCTCAATCATATAAAGCTCGTTTTCATAGATAGCAAACTGGATATTCATAAGGCCGACAACGCCTAAATTTAGCGCGATATCTCTAGTTTGCTTCTCCACTTTTTTTATCATCTCATCACTTAAGCTCATCGGTGGCAATATGCAAGCCGAGTCGCCAGAGTGAATTCCAGCCTCCTCGATGTGCTCCATTATCGCGCCGATATAGACCTCTTTGCCGTCACATATCGCATCTACATCAAGCTCTTTTGCATCTTGTAAAAATTTATCAAGTAGCACTGGCGAGTGGTTGCTAACTTTGACCGCTTCAATCATATACTCTTTTAGCTCGCTCTCGTTATGCACCCTTCTCATTGCTCTGCCGCCAAGGACGTAGCTTGGACGAACTAGCACTGGATAGCCAATAGTCGCGGCCTTTTGCAAGGCTTCCTCCAGGCTAGTAGCGGTGTCGTTTTTAGGCTGAAGGACACCTATTTTATTTATAAATTCGCTAAATTTCTTTCTATCCTCTGCCACGTCGATCACTCTTGCGGTTGTTCCGATGATCTTAGCGCCGATCACGCTTAGGCGTTTTGCAAATTTAAGCGGAGTTTGGCCGCCAAAATGTACGATCACACCGTCTGGCTTTTCACGCTCGATGACTGCTCTAACATGCTCAAAATCAATCGGCTCAAAGTACAAAATATCGCTCGTGTCGTAGTCGGTTGAGACGGTTTCTGGATTGCAGTTGTACATTATCGTTTTTATGCCAAGGTCTCTTAGGGCGTAGCTTGCATGCACGCAGCAGTAGTCAAACTCTATACCCTGACCGATCCTGTTTGGACCGCCACCTATTATCATCACCTTTTTAGCGTCTTTTACTAGCTCTTTTTTAGGAAATTTAGTGATATTTGTGGTTGAGTAAAGATATGGCGTTAGTGCCTTAAACTCGCCCGCACAAGTATCAACCTCGTTATATTCAAGCTCGATACCAAGCTTTTGTCTAGCAAAATAGATATCATTTTGGCTAAGTTCAAGATCGTCTTTTTCATTTATAAGCACGGCTATCATCTTGTCTGAAAAACCCATGCTTTTGGCCTCTCGAAGTAGCTCTTCGTTGTTTAAGATATCCATGTCGATCTTATCTTCAAATTTAACTATCTCATAAATTTGCTCTAAAAACCAAGGATCGATCTTACTAAACTCATGCACCTCAGCCACGCTAAATCCATCTCTAAAGGCTTGTGCTAGATATAAAATTCTTCTCTCATTTGCATTTCTGATGCCATAAACCAAGGCATTTTTCTCTAGGCTAAGGCTGTTAAATCCGCAAAGATCGCGCTCTAGACTGCAAAGCGCCTTTTGGATGCTCTCTTTAAATGTCCTACCAATCGCCATGACCTCGCCAACTGACTTCATCGCGGTGCCTAAATACGGGTTTGATCCTGGAAATTTCTCAAATGTAAAGCGAGGAATTTTTGTCACAATGTAGTCGATCACCGGCTCAAAGCTAGCAGGCGTGCCAGTTATGTCGTTTTTGATCTCATCTAGGCTAAAACCAACTGCGAGCAGTGTCGCGACCTTTGCGATCGGATAGCCAGTAGCCTTACTTGCTAGCGCTGAGCTTCGGCTAACGCGTGGATTCATCTCGATAACGATCATGCGGCCCGTTTTTGGATCTATGGCAAACTGCACATTGCTGCCACCAGTATCAACGCCAATCTCGCGAAGTATGGCAAAGCTAGCGTCACGCATAGCCTGATACTCTTTATCTGTGAGTGTTAGTGCTGGTGCAACCGTGATGCTATCGCCTGTATGCACGCCCATTGGATCAAAATTTTCGATCGAGCAGACGATAATGCAGTTGTCATTTCTATCTCTGATGACCTCCATCTCATACTCTTTCCAGCCAAGCAAGCTCTCTTCTATCAAAATTTCATGTATCGGGCTTGCGTCAAGGCCGGTGTTGGCTAACTCTTTAAACTCATCCATATTATAAGCCACGCCACTTCCTGCGCCACCAAGCGTGTAGCTAGCTCTTATGATGAGCGGAAAGCCTATCTCATTTGCCGCATTTAGCGCGTCATCCATGTTATAAGCATATCTACTCTCAGGCAGATCCATGCCGATCTTTTGCATGGTCGCTTTAAAAATTTGTCTATCTTCACCCTTTTTTATCGCTTCTGGGTTTGCACCAAGAAATTTCACATCCTTTAAAAGACCGCTCTCAAAGACCTCCATAGCGGCATTTAGCGCTACTTGTCCGCCCATCGTTGGCAAGATGGCATCAATATTTTCTTTTTCGATGATCTTTAAAATGCTATCTTTTGTGATCGGCTCTATATACGTTGCATCAGCGAAATTTGGGTCAGTCATGATGGTGGCTGGGTTTGAGTTGATAAGCACTACGCGGTATCCAAGCTCTTTTAGCGTCTTGGCTGCTTGCGTGCCTGAGTAGTCAAATTCGCAGGCTTGACCGATGACGATAGGGCCTGAGCCGATTAGCAAAATGGTATTTATATCTGTTCTTTTTGGCATCATTTTTCCTTTGTTACAACGTATAGGTAGTTTGGTATGTTTAGCTTCGCATAGGGCTCAACTATCACGCTTTGATAGGAGCTCTCTTTTAAAATTTTACTCACGCGCCCTACTGGCACCCCACTAAAAAATATCCCGTCAAGCCCGCTTGTAAAGACCTCGTCACCCTCTTTTGGGCTGAGCCATTGTGGGATAAATTTCACCATTATTTGGCCTTGATTTCCATGCACGATGCCTGGAATTTTGTCATTTCCTATATAAACTGCAAATATACTTTTTGGGTCATTTTGCAAGTAAGCTAGTGGCTTGCCATCTTTTGCGATGACGATGCCAGCGCTATTTCCTTGATAGATAAGCCCGTAAATTTTATTTGGATCGTATCCTTCAAACTCGCTTATCCAAATTTTATTATAATCCCCGATATGAACGTAGCTAAGCCCTTTTACTAGCTTCACGGCTGGGGCGTAGGCAGTCGAGTTTTTATCTTTTAAAATTTGATTTAGCTCGTTTGCAAAAGTAGAAAGAAGTGTGGCTGAGCGCTCTAGCTCTTCATTTTGCGCTCTTAGTTTTTCTATCTCGCTAGCCTGCCTAAAATATTCGTTTATATAGTCTTTCACACTTTTAGCAAAATTGTCGTATGAATTTGTAGCATAGTTACTAAACCCAATAGAAAGATTACTTAAAATTTCTCCCTTGAAAACTGAGGCCATAGCAAGCAATGCTATAAAAACAAAAAGAACAATCTTACTCTTCATTTGTCAGCTGTTGTAAAAGCCCAATCTCTTCAAGTGCCTTGCCCGTTCCTCTAGCAACCGCAAGGAGTGGCTCATCTGCTACAAAAACTGGAAGTTTAACGATATCAGATAAAAATTTATCAAGTCCTCTAATAAGCGCTCCGCCGCCAGTTAGTACGATACCAGTCTCCACGATATCGCCAGCAAGATCAGGTGGCATCATCTCAAGCACAGTTTTAAGCGCATCTGCGATCTCTTTTAGTGGTTCTCTCATCGCCTCTCTTACATCTTCGCTTGTTAGCTCGACTCTACTCAAAAGACCACTTACCTGGTCGCGACCTTTTACTACTACGCTTAACTCTTTTTCAAGCTGTACAGCAGAACCTACGGCGATCTTTATCTCCTCGCCAGTTCGCTCGCCTATTAGTAGGTTATATTTCTCTTTTATGTAATTAACAATACTAATATCGATCTTATCGCCAGCTGTGCGGATTGATTTTGAAATAACTAGACCACCAAGCGAGACAACGCCTATCTCAGTCGTACCGCCACCGATATCAACTACTAGGTTACCTTGTGGCTCACGAACTGGTAAATTTGCGCCAATCGCTGCTGCCATAGGCTCTTCGATCAAAAATACTTCTCTTGCTCCAGCACTTAAAGCACTTTCTCTAACAGCTTTTCTTTCGACCTGAGTAAGTCCATAAGGAACTGAGATGATGATCCTTGGGCGTAAAAAGCTTTTTCTTTTGTGAGTCTTTTCTATAAAATAGCGTATCATACGCTCAGTCATATCAAAATCCGCAATAACGCCATCTCTCATCGGTCTTATCGCCTCAATATCGCCTGGAGTTTTTCCTACCATCTCTTTTGCAGCATGTCCGACCGCTAAAATTTTTTGTTTGCCATATTTTTCACGCCTTACTGCAACAACAGAAGGTTCATTTATTATTATGCCTTTATCTTTTACCAAAACAAGTGTATTTGCCGTACCGAGATCTATACCCATATCACTTGAGAAAAAACCTATAACCTGATCTAAAAACATCTATTTCCTTTACGCTATTTTCTTATCGTGCTTTATTAAAATTGGCTTTGCCTTATCTTTTACAGTCTCTTTTGAGATAACAATATCATATTCTTTTAGCTCTGGCAACTCATACATTATGTCTGTCATAAGCTCTTCCATTATACTTCTAAGCCCCCTGGCTCCAGTCTTTCTCTCGATAGCTAGACTTGCTATCTCTTCAAGTGCTTCATCATCAAATTTAAGTGTAGCACCGTCAATCGCACAAAGCTTTTGGTATTGTTTTAATATCGCATTTTTTGGCTCGGTTAAAATTTTAACCATATCTTCTTTTGTTATCTCATTTAAAGTAGCCACCACGTGAAGTCTGCCAATGAGCTCTGGAATGAGGCCATATCTTACAAGATCGTCTGGCTCAAGTAGGCTTAGTAAATTTTCTTTTTCGTTTTTGCCACGTTTTTCTTGATTAAATCCAAGTACGTTTTTACCAACTCTTCTCTCGATAATATCAAGAAGTCCGTCAAATGCACCGCCACAAACAAATAAAATATTTGTCGTATCTATCTGGATGAAGTCTTGGTTTGGATGCTTTCTGCCACCTTTTGGTGGGATGTTCACGACGCTTCCTTCGATGATCTTTAAAAGCGCTTGCTGTACGCCTTCGCCTGAAACGTCTCTTGTGATGCTTCTATTTTCACTCATTCTAGCGATCTTATCGATCTCATCTACAAAGACAATGCCCTGCTCCGCCTTTTTAACATCGCCATTTGCAGCTTGCAAGAGCCTTGTTAGGATATTTTCAACATCCTCACCGACATATCCAGCCTCAGTTAGGCTTGTGGCGTCACAAATTGCGATAGGCACATCAAGAAATCTCGCTAAAGTCTGAGCCATCAACGTCTTTCCGCTTCCAGTTGGGCCAACAAGTAAGATGTTTGATTTTGAAATTTCAGTATCGTCTTTAATGTCGCTTTGTTTAAAAATTCTCTTATAGTGGTTATATACGCCGACACTAAAGACCTTTTTAGCCCTGTCTTGACCGATCACATAGTTATCAAGTACCGCTTTTAGCTCCTTTGGTGTGAGCTTTTGATACTCTATCGTTTCGTCATTTTTACTCTCTTCTACGCTAGTATCTCCATGTATCATATCGTATGCGGCTGCTATACAATACTCACATATATAGGCATTTCCTTCGATATCAGCGAGTAATCTTCTCTCAGCAGACTCTGCCTCTCCACAAAAATTACACTTTCTAGCCATTAATCTCTTCCTTTTGCAAGCGGAATTCCTCTTGTCGTTTCTAATATAAATTTACACATTTTTTTAACATTTTCATCGCTGGTTTTTGCGATCAGCTCGTTTGCTTGATCTTTTAGGCTAATGCCTTGATTAAACAAAAATTTATAAGCGCGAACTAGCTCCTCAACTTGCTCTTTATCAAATCTACGCCTAATGCCAACCAAATTTAAGCTTCTTATATAAGCTCTGTTGCCCTCAGCTAGGCAAAATGGCACTACATCTTGGCTTAGCGCACTAGCCCCTGCGATCATGCAGCTCTCACCCACTCTAACAAACTGATGAATTGGCGTAAGACCGCCCACAACAGCATAGTCGCCAAGCTCAACGTGACCTGCCAGGGTTGCGTTATTTGCCAAAATGACGTTGCTGCCTATTATGCAGTCATGCGCGATGTGAGAATATGCCATGATAAAGGCATTATCACCGATCCTTGTTATACCATCGCCCTTGTGCGTGCCTGAGTTTATCGTGCAAAACTCACGTATAGTTGCGTGTTCTCCGATGATGACGCCAGTATCGATCTCATCTTTATAGCTGATATCTTGCGGGATATCGCCCACGATCGCATAGCTAAATACACGAGAGTTATCGCCGATTTTAGTCTTGCCAAGCACCCTTGCGCCTTGCTTTATCGTGACGTTATTGCCAAGGACCGCATCTTTACTTACAAATGCGTAAGCCTCGATATTTGCGTCATCTCCAATGATCGCTCCATCTTCTATAACTGCTGTTTGGTGGATATTTTTCATTGTCTCTCTTTTTTAAGCAAAAGCCTATTTATCGACTATCATCGCTTTTAGTTCAGCCTCGGCGCATAGCACATCATCGACGTATGCTTTGCCCTCAAGCACCCAGATATTGCCTTTATGTTTTAATACATTTAATCTATACTCTAGCCTATCTCCAGGACGGACTGGATGGCGAAATTTCGCTCCATCAATGCTCATAAAATAGACCACTTTATTTTCGATGCCAGCTTGATGTTCGTCGCTCATACTCTTAAACGCTAGCACGCCACCAGCTTGCGCCATGCCTTCAATGATCATCACGCCAGGATAGATCGGGTGGCCTGGGAAGTGCCCCTGAAATATCGGCTCGCCAATGGTTACATTTTTATAAGCGACGATGTTTTTTGCAGGCTCTAGCTCGACAACTCTATCTATAAGTAAAAATGGGAATCTATGTGGGAGAATTTTTTGAATTTCTACGACGTCTATCACGTTTTAGCCTTAGTAATGTAAATTTGTGGCGATTGTAACAAATTTATACTAAGAAAAAAATTATTAGCCTCTTTTAAAAATCTCTAAATTTCGCCTTATGTGGCAAAAATTTAATTCACTGCTTTAAGATAAATTTTATAAACTTACCTTTTAGTCTAAAACCAAAATTTCTTCGCTATCGTTGTAAAAAACAGCCTTTGCGTAAATTTCGTAGCTACCTTTTTTGACCTCGTCTAAGATGATGATAGGATTTTGTGAAAACTCCCCACTTATATCACGGCGAAATTTTAGCTCATCATCAAGCTCAAGCGGCCTTTTGCAAAGCTCATCAATGCTTTTAAATTTGCTGTTTGTAAATTTATTAAATCGACTTAATCTCATAAAAACCACGCCCTCTTTTAGCTCATCGTCCATTTCGCAGGAATTTTCTACATTTAGCTTCAAATTTTCTCTTTTAAAGCCAGAGTAGAGCACAAAGTAGCTTGGTATCACAGCGTTTTGAAATTTCACACTAGCACGTAAAAGCCTGTAGTTTAAAAATCGCCTTCTAAAAAGGTGAAATTTCTCACCTCTCGCCTCGCACTCACGCACCTTTTTATAAAGCTCAAGTCTAGCCTCAATGCTGTTATAAAGTGCCCTTGCGTGTAGCTCGCTCATTAGCTCACTTTGGGGCAAATTTTGCGAGTCGCGCTGCTTTTTTAGCGCAAAGACGCAGCCGCAATAATTTTGGTGATAGAGTTTGTCTTTTTTAGCGAGGATAAACTGCTCGCTCGTGCCGCCATTTTTTCTATAATCAACCGCAACGGCTTCTAAATTTGAGCCAGCCACCGCCTCATCAAGCGCCTTTTTGAGCTGAGAAAAGTCCTTTTTTGGGCTCATCAAAAGCGTTGTCGTGATCTTACTAAGTCCTAGCTCAAGCGCTTTTTTAGCTGAGTCTTTCATACGAAAATCAAAGCAGTATTCGCACCTTTTGCCCTTTTCTGGCTCATCTTCAAGCCCCTTTGTGCCACCAAGCCAAGCTTCGTAGTCATACTCGCCACATATTAGCTTGATGCCTAGCTTCTCGCAGCTTCGCTTCACGTCCTCAAAACGCAGCAAAAACTCACTATACGGATGTATGTTTGGATCATAAAAATAGCCTACTATTCGCTCATTTGGATGATCTTTTCGTAGGCGCTGTAAAAAGTAGTGGCTATCGACAGAGCAGCAGATATGAACTAGCAAATTTGACCTTTTTTGCTTGCATTATATCAAAGTTTATCATCATAAAATTTAGCTGCGTCAAGGTATTTTTTAAGGACATTTTGGCTTGCAAGATCATCAAATTTACCCCACGCCATTTGCTTGCCAGATTCGATGATTAGCACCTTTTGTGCTATCTTCATCGCACTTAAAATATCGTGCGTGATAAAGATAATGCTAATCTTTTCATCTAAGCTTAAAAGCAAATTTATGATCTTTTGCTTCGTCTCGTTGTCGAGTCCGCTTGTTATCTCGTCGCAGATTAGGATTTTTGGTTTTGAAAGAAGCGCTAGCAGTATCCCGACCCTTGTCGCCTCGCCGCCACTTAGCTGAGATGGATATTTTTCTAAAATTTCATCTTTTAAATTTAAATTCGCTAAAAGCTCTTTGAGCTCATTTTCACTAAAGCTAAGCTTAAGATATGACCTCACATGAGCGATGGCGGTTTTTACTTTTAGTGCTGGATTTAGGGCTTGTTTTTGGTTTTGCAAGATATATCTGATATCTTTTTTGAGCTCATTTTTGTCCGTGATCTCTTCATTATTTATATAAATTTTGCCCCCACTTTTTGGCTCGCTAAATGATATGAGCTTTGCAAGCGTGCTTTTGCCACTGCCACTTTGACCCAAAATGGCTAAATTTTCGCCATCATCAAGCTCGTAATTTATCCCCTCTAAAAGGTGCAAAACTTCAGCTCTAGCGTTAAAATGCTCCTTAAAACTTAAACTTTTTGATACATTTTCAAGCCTGATTTTCACGCATTTTCCTTTAAATTTAGCCGCCCATCTCTCATCTGCCAAATTTCATCACTAAGATAGCTTGTCAGCGCCTCATCGTGCGAGATAAAAATGACGCTCATCTTGCCCTTTAAACTTTCTAAGATGCCCGCCACGTGGCTACCACTAATGCTATCAAGCCCGCTTGTTATCTCGTCGCAGATCAAAATTTTTGGTTTTAGGCAAAGTGCCAGAGCTATCTGCACGCGGCTCGCCTCACCGCCACTTAGCTCGTATGAGTATTTGTGCCAGATGAGATTTGCATTACCCAGCCCAAACTCCCTAAAATAAGCAAATGCAAGCTCTTTATTTGTTTTATTATCGCCGCCAAGATATGCGTTAAAGTGATCGCCCACGTTTAAGAGCGGATGAAGGCTGGCAACGGAGTTTTGAAAGATGAGCGCAGCGACCTTTTTTCGGTGCTCTTTTAGCTCATTTTGGCTAAGTTTTAAGATATCTTTTTTATAAATGCTAAATTTATCCGCTCTCACTCTAAATTTATCATCAAAAAGCCTTATTAAGCTCTTTGCAAAGAGCGATTTGCCACTGCCACTTGCACCCGTGATACCTATAAATTTACCCTCGCTCATGTCAAAATCAAGCTCTCTCAAAAGCTTCTTATCCTTATAAGAAACGTTTAAATTTTTAATCTCTATCATATTTTTATATTGCCATTTTTTGAATTTGACGTGATGATCGAGGTTGCAAGGATGAGCAAAAAGAGCGTCACGCCAGGGAAAAGCACCATCCACCAAGAGCCCAGAAAAAGCGCCTCTTTGCTCTCATTTAGCATGATGCCAAGGCTTATTTTATTTGCGTCACTACCAACGCCAAAAAAGCCAAGTGTGGCCTCCATGACGACTGCGTTTATCGCGTTTATGCCAAAGATGCTAATTATTAAATGCTTTAAATTTGGCAAAATTTCAAAGCAGATAAGACTAAATTTACTAGCTCCATTTATCACGGCTTGCTCGGCGTAGTCGCACTTTTTACTAAGCCTTAAATTTTGCATAAAGACTTTTGCGCCTTGCATAAAGGAGCAAATGGCGATGATAAAAGAGGTTATTAGCAGATCTCCGCTACTAAATGAGCTAAAAAGCATGATAAAAACGATGTTTGGGATACTTAAAAAGGCATCAAGCCCCTTATCAAAAAGGCTCTCGCAAACTCTACTCTTGCTCGTGCCAAAATATGCGTAGATGAGCGAGAAAAGCGTCGTTAAAAAGCCAGCTAAAAGCAAGATAAGAAGCGAGTTTTTAAGCGCGTAGGCTACTCTTATGAGATTGTCTCTACCAAGGATATCAGTGCCAAAGATGTGTTCGCTACTTGGGGCTAAATTTACCGCCATAAAGTCAGTGAAATTTGGCTCAAATTTAGAAAAAAATGGCGTCACAAAGGCAAATGCAACAAGCAACAAAAAGACAAAACAGGCTAAGAAAAATATGACTTTTCTCATAAATTTCTCTTATCTGCCAAGATGGCAAAAATTTTAGCCAGTAAATTTGCAAAAACGACAAAAACAGCCGTTAGCAAAATGGTCGCAAGTGCGACTGGATAGTCTTTAGCGATGACCGCATCAAGGCTAAGCTTGCCTATACCTGGAAATGAAAAAATGCTCTCAATGACGTATGAGCCGGCAAAAACGCCAGCCACAAGTGTAGCAAAATAATAGACTATATCGGTGCTTGCGTGCTTTATGGCAAAGAGATAAATTTTGCCGCGCCCCAAACCTCTAGCGTGAGCCGTCTGGATAAAGTCAGCGTTTAGGCTTTGATTTAGCGTGTCTCTTACAAATTTCACGTTTGCGCCAAGGTGTGGCAAGATGATAGCAAGCGTTGGCAAGATGATAAATTTAGCTCCCACCCCGCTAGATCCTAGCTCGTTTGCGCCAGAGCTTGGCAGCACGTTTAGATAGACGCTAAAGATAGCTATTAGCACGAGTGCTACGTAAAAATGCGGCAGTGAAGCTAGCAAAAAGGAGCTAAAATTTATAAAGATGTCGGCAAATTTATTCTTATAAATGGCGCTTAAAAGCCCCAAAAAAAATGATAAAAAAACTATCAAAAAAAACGAAGCAAAAAATAAGATAAGCGAGTTTAAAAGTCTCTCTTTAATAAGCAAAAAAACGCTTGCCCCGCTTACAAAGCTAGTGCCAAAGTCCCCCGTGACAAAGTGAGCTAGCCACCTAAAATACTGCACAAAAAAGCCATCTTTTAGCCCCAAATTTTCTAAAATTTGCTCTTTTATAGCCACGCTCACCGCCTCACTTCGCAAAAACATCGCATCAGTGACATTGCCTGGCAAAAAATATATGAGCAAAAATAGAAAAAATGAGATAAAAAACAGCAACTCAAGGCTTGAGATCGCTGTTTTTAAAATGGCTCTAAACAAAGCTTTTATCCACTATTTTACTTGCCACTCTCTTACATTCCATAAAAATCCAGCCCCATGGTGGCCTAAAATTTGCGTCTTTATGCCTGAAATTTTGTTGTTAAAAACGAGCGGATAGTCAAGATAGGCTATGAAAATGTAAGGTGGATTTTCATGAAGCGTTTTTAGAAATTCTTTGTAGTATTTCTTTCTAAGCTCCACGTCCTTTGTATATCTTGCGTTTTTTAGGGCGAGATCAACGTTTGCATCTTTGTAGTGGTTAAAATTCCAGCCATTTTCATTTATGCTCACATCGGCAAATCCGCCAAAGATCCTGTATGTGTGAAAATCTGGATCAAATGGGCTTCCCCAGCCAATAATAAAGCTATCAACCTCGCTTATGCTAAAGGCTGTTCTTGGCTTTGCGTAGGCTTTGGCTCTCACGCCAAATTTATTTAGCTCGCTGCTTAAAATTTTGGCTAGATTGACCCTTAAAATGTCGTTATTAAAGGCGTAGATATCGAAGCCAAGCTCTTTGCCGTCTTTTTCAAAAAAGCCAGCCTTGTTTTTCTTAAAGCCGCTATTTTCAAGTAGCCCCTTAGCCTTTCGCGGATCGTAGCTAAATTTAAACTCCTCATCATTCGCAAAGCTTTTTTCTATAGGATTGTTCGCCACACTTGCATATCTGTGAAATAAATTTTTAACTATCTCATCTTTGTTTACCGCGTAGTTTAGGGCTATCCTTACATTTTTATCTTGAAAAAGAGGATCATTAAAGTTAAACATCAAAGCTCTATAGTCTGCACTTTTAAATTTAAGCAGGCTTAATTTTTTATCATCTTTTATGAAATTTACGCCGGTTGGAGAGATGAGCGCGACATCGATCTCACCACTTTTTAGCCCAACGAGCCTTAAATTTTCATCGCCAACTATCTTTAAAAATAGCCTTTTTATCTTTGGCTCACCTTTATAGAATTTATCATTTGCCACAAACTCCAAACTCTCATCTTTTTTCCATTTTACAAGCTTGTATGCGCCAGTGCCGATAGGTGCGTCATTAAATTTATCAGTCGCGATATCTTTGCCTTTTAAAATGTGCTCAGGCAAAACGCCAAAGCTAAGTGCATCAAGAAACGGTGGAAAAGGCTCTTTTAGCGTGATCTTTACTTTATAATCGCCTAAAATTTCAACGCTTTTTACCACCTCGTAGTTTGAGATAGCAGGCGCATTTAGCTTTTTATCTTGAGCCGCTTCAATGGTAAATTTCACATCTTTTGAGCTAAATTTTACCCCGTCATGCCAAAAGGCATCATCTCTTAGCTCAAAAACATACTCCAAGCCATCGTCGCTCACCTGCCAAGACTTCGCAAGCTCTGGCACAACGTTGCTATTTTCATCGTGGTTCGTAAGCCCCGAAAAAACGAGTGAAAGCGTAGGATCGTGATCCTCGTCATAGAGTGGATTTATACGAGGTGTTTGCTCCTCGATAGCGACTACAATGGCATTTTCATTTGCATAAGAAAGAGCACCGAACAACAAAAAAAAGACAAGCAAAATTTTCTTCATCACAATCCCCTTTGTTTAAAAATATTTCTGCATAGTAATACGAATCTTATAAAAGTGTTATTAAGCTAAATGTAAATTTATAGTATAGAAGTTTTAAATTTCTAACTATCTTTTAACCTTTTTTAAAGTAAAATCTCTCCCTATTTTAGATAATAACAAGGCAAATTTTATAATGAACAAAAATAAAAAAACAGCACTTATTTCAGCCATCTGCATAGTTTCACTTTTGCTTATTTACACGCTTCTTGGCTTTTTTGGTCTGCCTTATGCCATCAAAAATATCGCTCCAAAATATCTAAAAGACTACAACGCAACGCTTTTTGTGGAAAGTGCTAAATTTAATCCTTTTACCTTTGAGCTAAATGCTACAAATGCTGAACTAAACACTACTTCGCCACTTTTTAGCACAAAGCAAATCGATGTCAAGCTAAAGCCATTTTCTATCTTTAAAAAATTAGTTGAAGTTGATATTTTTAGGCTTCAAGAGCCAAATGTCAAAATTTTACGAGACAAAAATTCACAATTTAACTTTAGTAATTTTATAAGCGATGATAACGCAACCACCGAAGACAACAGCACTAGCTCTATAAATTTTGCCCTAAATAACGCAAAAATCATCAAAGGCTCATTTTCATATAGCGATCAAAATTTAACAAAGCCATTTAACGTAAATTTTGATGATATAAACTACGAGCTAAGCTCGCTAAATACGAAGAAAAATAGCGCAGGCAGCCATATTTTTGACTCAAACTCGACTCTAGCTCACAAAATCGATCTAAATGGCGATATTAAACTAAATCCACTAAGGATAGAGGGCAACGTCAGCATAAAGGATTTTAGTATCGATCCAGTCGCGATTAGCTTTATCGATAACGACACACTAAATCTTAAAAATGCGATCATAAATTTAGGAATAAATTACGCTTTAATTGCCGATGAAAACGCTACAAATATAAATTTAAAGGATAGCTTTTTAAATGTAAAATCGCTAAACATAGATGAGGGCAAAAACGAACTAAGCCTTGGTGAGCTAGAGCTTCCAAAATTTGATCTATCAAGTAAGATAGCAGACAAGATAGATGCTAAATTAGAGTTAAATGTCATAAATTTAAGCGATGTATCATTTAAAAATGCAATAACAGCAAGCTTAAAATCACTAAATTTAAACGATATTTCGCTTTTAGCAAATTTAAATGAAAAAAGTGAGCTAAATGCAACAGCTACGCTAAATAGCATAAATGCAAACGCCCTAAAAATAGACGAAACCAGTAAAAATTTAGTAAATCTAAAAGATATAAATGCCTCAAATTTAAATGCAAATTTAGCAAATAACAAAACCAATCTAGAGCTTGAAAAAATAGCGTTTGAAGGTATCAATGCCCCACTTAGTAAAAATGCGAATGCAAATGTGGCAGGGACTAAAATCTCAAATATTAGCTTCACTCAAGATACTAATAAAAGCCTTGCAACTCTTGATGGGCTTAGTATAAATGGCATAAATTTAAAGGCAAAAAATAAAGAAATTTTAGATATCGCTGATGTGCTTACAAAAACGATCAAATTTGATATTTTAAATATGGCTTTGAGCGCTGAGAATATCGATGTAAATAGACCAAAATTTAACTCGGAGTTAAATGACAGTGGCTTAAGTGCGATAAACCAGCTTGGACTTGGTGAGAAAGAGCCGGCAAAAACAGCCAATCATCACACTAAAACCAAAAAAGAGAATACATCAGCTTCAAAAAGCAAAGAGAGTGAGTTTAAATTTGACATAAAAAATATCAATGTAAATGACGCCGATATCGCTTTGACGCACTTTTTTGAGGGCGAGAAGATCGCTCATAAATTTGATAATTTGTTTGTAAAAATAGCAAATTTAAGTAGCGATTTTGGTAAGCCATTTGATGTAAAAGTGGATATGAAAAGCTCACAAAAGCTAAATTTAGACCTAACCTCAAAGATCAAACTTGAACCAATTAATATAACTGCTAAAATCAAACTTGAAGATAAAAATTTGCCAAAATATTTTGCCTACGCAAAGCCATTTTTAGAGGCAGATCTTTCAAGTGGAGAGATGAGTGCAAACGCCGAGCTTCACTATGCAAAAGATATAAAAGCAGATGCAAAGCTTAGCGTAAAAGATATTAGATTAGATGATAAAAATAAAGAAAAACTAATCGCATTTAAAAGTTTAGGTGTAGATAAAATTTCACTTTTTAAAGATAATCTTGAAATTACTGGAGTTGCTTTAAATTCACCATTTATCAAGGCTCATCTAAGCAAAGAGCGCGAATTTAATCTAAGCAAAATCGTAAAAGAAGATAAAAGCAAAGCCCAAAGTGAGCAAAAAACTGAGAGTAAAAAGGTGGCTAGTAAAAAAGACGACGAGCTAAATTTTAGTATCAAAAATTTCTCACTTAACAACGGTGAGGTTGATTTTTCAGATGCGTCACTATTTATGCCATTTGCTACAAAAATTTCAAATCTAAACGGCAAGCTAACTGACATCGATAAAAAACGTCCAAGTTCGGGTGAGTTTAAAGGCACAGTTGGCAAAAATGGCTTTTCTCAGATTACAGCAAAATTATTTCCTTTTGAGCTAAAGCAAAATACCGACATTAAGCTTGATTTTAAAGATATCGATCTAATCGACATAACGCCATATAGCGGGCAATTTTTGGGCTATAAAATAAAAAAAGGTAAGTTAAATTTAAGTCTAAATTATAGCGTTGTTGATTCAAAACTAAATGGCTCAAATCTTATAAATTTTGACACACTCACACTTGGAGAAAAGGTTGATTCAAAAGATGCTGTAAATTTACCACTTTCGCTTGCTATATCGATATTAAGCGATCAAAACAATCAAATAAATATCGATCTGCCAGTTGAGGGAAATTTAGACGATCCTGACTTTAAATATGGCGGTGTCATTTGGGCTGCTGTTAAAAAACTCTTTGCAGACATTACGTTAGCTCCTTTTAGATTTTTAGGTAACGCCCTAGGACTTGGCAGCAAAGATCTTAGCTCTATTGATTTTCTTGCGGGTAGTAGCGAGCTTATAAGCTCAGAAGCGCCTAAGATAGCTGATTTCATAAAGCTAACTAGCTCAAAACCTAAGATGAAGCTTAGCATAACGCCAACATACTCAACACTCGATGAGAGCTTTTATAAGAATAAAAAACTAGATCAAAAGATCAATCAAATCATCGCTTCAAGCGGCAAAGACTACATCGCAGTTTTAAATGAACTTGTGCCAAATTTAAAAGATAGAAGCGAAAAAGCCTTAAGAGAAGAGGCGCTAAAGGGCATCGAGGTCGATAAAGCAAAACTAGTAGAGCTTGCAAATGAGCGTGCAAATGCGGTAAAAGAGGCGCTTATAAAAGCTGGGCTTGAGGCTAGCCGCATAAATATAAACGATGCAACAAGCTCAGAGCCTAAGCAAAACACCTACACAAGCGTGCTAATGGGAGTGGCGAACTAAATTTCGTTTATTTCGCTGCTTCTTGCATTATAGACAAACCAGCTAAGAAGCATAAGCATCATAAATGCCCCAAAAATAAGGCTTGCGTAAAAATATAAGCTAAAGCCTTCGCCTAGTAAATTTGCATTGTGAAGAGCGATCATAACGCCAGCAAGCGAAATTAAATAGCCAATTAGCTTGATGATAAAAATTTTAGGATTTACAAGGATCAGCAAAAGGCTGCAAAGTATGATGCCAAGGGCTATTTGTAAATTTAAAATGTCAGCTTGAGCACTTGAGCCAAATGTCAAAAAACCAAGCAAAAATATGACTAAAAACATCAAAACAGCATAAACTGCCCTGCTTCGTCCAAAGCTATACATAAAGCAAACAAAGCCTTTGTTATGTTTGTTGTAGTCCATTTTTCGCTCCTATGTAACAAGTTTTTGTATTTTAATGCCAAATTCTTAAATAAAGGCTTTAATCTGAAATTTCACTCATTTTGGCTAATATTTTACATCTTAAAAAGGAGCAAAAAATGCCTTATGTTAATATCAAAATAGCAGGCCCAGAGCCGACAAAAGAGCAAAAAGATCAAGTCTTTAAAGAGGTGACTGAGACGCTTGTAAAAGTACTTGGCAAGAAAAAAGAGGCGGTGATGATTTTCATAGAAACTCACGATGCTAGCAACATCGGCGTAGGTGGCGAAAGCGTAGAAGATAAGAGAAAGGTGATAAAATGAGCGAATTTAGCAAAACAGACTTAGAAAGAAAGATAACGCTTGAGGTTGGCGATAAAGCGCCAGAGTTTGAAGCACTAAATCAAGATGGCGTAAAGGTCGCACTAAAGGACTTTATAGGCAAAAATGTAGTGCTTTACTTCTATCCAAAAGATAACACTCCAGGCTGCACAACTGAGGCTTGCGAATTTAGCGCAAACTACGATCAGTTTATCAAAAACGATACAGTTATAATCGGCGTTAGCCCAGATAGTGTGAAGTCTCACGTTGGCTTTATAGCAAAGCAAAATTTAAAGCACATTCTATTAAGTGATGAGGATAAAGAAATTTCAAAGCTTTATGGCGTTTGGCAAGTTAAGAAAAACTATGGCAAAGAGTATCTTGGTATCGCAAGAAGTACATTTGTGATCGACAAAGACGGCAAGATAGTTAAAATTTATAAAAGCGTAAAAGCCAAAGACCACGCCGCAAAAGTGCTAGCTGATCTTGTAAAATAAGGAGCAAAGATGAAGCTTATAAAAATGCTAATTTTAAGTGCGTTTTTTGCGCTAAATTTATCAGCACTAACTGAAGGTGTGGAGTATCAAACTCTAGCAAAACCGCTTAACGTACCTAAAAACTCGGTCGTTAAGGTCTTTAGCTACGACTGCCCACACTGCTATAAATTTGACCGAACGATTACAAAAAAGCTGATGTCAAAGCTTGAAGATGTGAAATTTATCCCATATCATCTAAGCACAAAAGGCAAGCTTGGCGAGACTGCAAGTAAAATTTTTGCCGCTCTTATATCGATAGATGAGGCAAATGGCACTGATCTACTAAGCGATGAGTCAAAATTTAAGCAAGCAAAATTTGTGATCTATAAAGCAAGACATGATGAGAAAGATGATTTTAATGATGGCAAAGATAAAGAAAAATTTATGAATTTAGCCCTTAAAGCAGCTCACGTGAGCAAGAACGACTACGAAAAAGCACTAAATAGCGAAAGAGTAAAAGAGCTTTTAGACGCATGGTTCGCCTCTTATGATGTTGCTAGCATTAGCGGCGTGCCAGCTTTTGTAGTAAGTGGCAAATACTTAATAAACTTAAGCGCAGCTTCATCAATCGATGAGATGGCAAAGATCATACAAGAGCTTTTAGATAAGTAGTTTTAGCGGGTAATATCTGCAAATTTTGGTCTTAGAAATGTAAATTTAAAGCAATTTTAGATAAACTCAGACCAAAATTTCTAAGAAAAAAGAAAGGTTTAACAATGAATGCTTCAGAATTTATCTGGATGGATGGAAAATTAGTTAAATGGGACGATGCAAAAGTACACGTTCTAACTCACTCTTTGCACTACGCTAATGCCGTATTTGAGGGTACAAGAGCTTATAAAACAAAAAAAGGTCTAGCTATTTTTAGACTTCAAGATCATACAAAAAGGCTTTTAAGATCAGCAAAAATGACCGTTTTAAATGTACCTTACACTGAGGAAGAGCTTGAAAAAGCGCAAATAGAGCTTCTTCGCGCAAACAAATATGACGGCAATGTTTATATCCGCCCACTTATATTTTTAGGATACGGCGTAATGGGTGTAGCTCACACAAAAGCGCCAGTGCAAACTGCTATCGCCTCATGGGAATGGGGTGCATATCTTGGCGATGAAGGCCTAGAAAAAGGCATCAGAGTTAAAATTTCAAGCTTTGCCAAACTTGCACCTGCTGCTCAAATGAACAGAGCAAAAGCTAGCTCAAACTACCTAAGCTCACAAATGGCAAACTACGAGGCAAAAGAGGCTGGATACGACGAGGCACTACTTCTTGATAGCGAGGGCTTTGTGGCTGAAGGTCCAGGCGAGTGCTTCTTTATCGTTGAAAACGGCGTTTTAATCACTCCACCAAACGACAACAGCCTACTTAGCATCACTCAAGATACAGTCATAAGACTAGCTCACGATCTTGACATCGAAGTAAGAAGAGAGCGCATCACAAGAGATCAGGCCTACACTGCTGATGAGGCATTTTTTACTGGCACTGCAGCTGAAGTAACACCAATAAATAGCATAGATAACCGCATTATCGGCAACGGAGCTAGAGGCGAAGTGACAAAGAGACTACAAAAAGCTTATTTTGACGTAGTTTATGGACTAAATAAAAAATATGAATCATTTTTAACATATATTTAAAAATTTAAAGGAACGAAATGCCCGCTGATTTAAACGATTATTTCAATAAAAAAAAGCCAGGTAATGACAACAGAGGCCCAGGTCAAAATAGCGACAAAGAGCCGCCCTTCAAAAAGGACTTTAAAATGCCAAATTTACCAAGTGGCTTTGGTAAATTTGGAGCACTTGCCTACATTGTAATTGCAATTATTGCTATTTTTGCTATCACTCAGCCATTTAAAGTGATTCACTCAGGCGAAGTTGGCATCAAGTCTACAGCAGGTAAATATGAGCCAAATCCTTTACAACCAGGCTTTCACTTCTTTTTACCTTTTATCCAAGACATCATCATCGTGGACACCAGAGTTAGGATCATAAACTACACTTCTGGCGAGGATATGGGTGAATCAATGCAAAAATCATATCAAGGCGTTGGCGCTGGAATTTTACGTAAAAATTCTATTTCAGTGCTTGATGCTAGAAATTTGCCAGTTAGCATTGATATTACTGTGCAATACCGTTTAAATCCGGAAAATGCCCCTCAAACTATTGCCTCTTGGGGTCTTAGCTGGGAGAGCAAGATAGTTGACCCTGTCGTTCGTGACGTAGTTCGCAGTATTGCTGGTAAATATACAGCAGAAGAGCTTCCAACAAAGAGAAACGATCTAGCAAGACAAATCGATGATGGCATAAGAAAAGACATCGACTCTCAGCCAAATAAGCCAGTTGAGCTTTTAACAGTGCAGCTTCGTGAGATCATCTTGCCTTCAAAGGTAAAAGAGCAGATCGAGCGCGTCCAAATCGCTAAACAAGAGGCCGAGAGAACAAAATACGAAGTAGAAAGAGCAAATCAAGAAGCCTTAAAACAAGCTGCACTTGCAGAAGGTACCGCTAAAGCTGCGATTATTGAAGCAAAAGGTAAAGCTGATGCCATTAAAATCGAGGCTGACGCAACTGCGTATGCAAACAAAGAGGTTGCAAAAAGTGTCGATCAAAATCTACTAAATTTAAAGCAGATCGAGACGCAAAACAAATTTAACGAGGCTCTAAAAGAAAACAAAGATGCTAAAATTTTCTTAACACCTGGTGGGGCTGTGCCAAACATCTGGCTAGATGCAAAAGATAAAGCAAGAGCTAGCTCAGTAAGCGAGAGATAAAAATGAATAGCGTAACAAAAAGTATAGACTGGCAAAAGGTTGGTGGATTGCTTCCAGTAGTGGTTTGCGATCATACCACAAACGAAGTTTTAATGCTTGCTTACATGAACGAAGAAGCATTAAATTTAAGTCTATCTAGCCGTTACGCTCACTACTTTTCACGCACTAAAAATAGAATTTGGAAAAAAGGCGAAGAAAGTGGCAACACTCAGGAGATAAAGGCTGCTTTTTTAGACTGCGATAACGATACTTTACTTTTAAAAGTGATTCAAAACGGCGGCATAGCTTGTCACACTGGAGCAAGGTCGTGCTTTTTTAATGAGATAAATTTGCATGACGGCAAAATTTTAGATACAAAAGTTGAAGTCAAAAAACCAAATTATGGTCTGCTTGATGAGCTTTACCATGTGATAGAAGATAGAAAGCTAAATGCTAACCCTGAAACTTCATATGTGGCAAGTCTTTTTAAAAAAGGCGAAAATCAAATTTTAAAGAAAGTTAGCGAAGAGGCTGGCGAATTTATAATGGCCGCAAAGGATCTTAGTTTCGCAGAAAACTCAAAGCAAAATGAGCAAAAAGCAAAAGATGATCTGATCTATGAAGCAGCTGACCTTTGCTTTCATGCACTTGTAGCACTTTCAGCCCATAATATCCATCCAGATGCTGTAAAAAACGAACTTGCAAGGCGTTTTGGTATGAGCGGCATTGAAGAGAAAAGATCGCGAGATGTTAAATAGCATTAAGCACAACTTGCTTTTTGTATTGCAAAATGCAAAGCTCATTGATTTTCTAACCTATGGCTGGATATTTTTAGCATTTATACTAATTGTGCTTTTAGGGATTTTTATCGCGATAAAGTCGTGGTGGCAGATAGGATTTTTATTTATTCTAGCTGGTTTTTTCGGACTTTTTGTAGGTAATTACTACGCGAACAAATATATAAATGAAAATTTAAGGCCAGTTAGCATAAGCAAAATAACCACCAAGCAGCTTCAATATGTTGATGCGTTAATGGTTGATTTTAATATTACAAATAATTCAAATAATGCACTTAGTATCTGTAAAATCGAGCTTGACTTCTATCTAAGCTCAAGGCAAAATACGAAAGATTTTTTTAACTCGCTTAATCCATTTGCTAGAAAAAGAATCATCTTAAACGAAGAATTTTTACCAAAGCAAAGTATTGAGGTTAAAGAATTTGTCAATGATTTCGCATTTATAGACTACAATATCTCTAAGAAAGTGGAGTGTTTTTGATGAGCTCAGCATATTTTACGATCGTTCATATTATCGTTCTTTTTGCGATTGCTCTGCTTTCCATTTTATTTCTTGTTCTCTCACTTAGAGCTGAGCGAAAGTTATTTTTATCACTATTTTTTACAAACATTCTAGTCTCAACCACACTTGCTGTTTTTTTAATGCTAGTGCTTGATAAATATACAAAAAAAGGTATGCTCGAAAATGTAAAAAGTGAGCGAATTTTGCGAAATGAAAGTATTGTTTTTAAGGGACAAGTGAGAAATATTGGTAAATTTACAATTAGCAACTGCACGCTGACAGTCAAACTAATCAACCAACCGCTAAATAAAAATGACCTTGGCGGTGAAGCATTTTTTAAGCCGAGTGGGCTTTCATTTTTCTCATGGGTTCTTGGCACAGATAAGGACGAGAGGCCAAATACAGTTGAATATAAATTTGATGTAGCCAAAAATTTACCAAAGCAAAAAAGCACACCATTTACCGTATATATGCCATATCCGCCTTACTTTAAAAATGGCATGAATATCACAAAACTAAATTGCTACTAATCAAATTTAAAGCAAATTTTTACAAATTTCATAGGATAAAACGTTAAGTCTTAGTTTGATTTTAGAGTAAATTTTATCTTTTTAGCATCTGCAATAAACACGATTTTTTAAGTTAAAGTTTTAAAAAGTACAAAGTATGTCAAGTAGCCTACCCAATTTTTGTAGGTCATTTAAGAAAAGTTGTTTTGTCTTTTGCGTAAATTCTTTTGCTTCTTCTAGGATTTTGGCCTCAGCTATATTGTAAGCAAACTCTTTTTTTAGGATCTTTGCACCTTTTTTATAAAAGAAATTTGCTTCTATAATGCTTGCAAAAAAGCTATCATCTCTTAAATAGTAGTTTGTTGCTACATTTACATACACTGGTTTTTGCATCAAAAAATCACCGCAAACACTATTTTGTGAGCTAAATTTAACACTCTCAAGCACATCAGGTCTTATCTCATAAAATTTTATATCATTAGCTTTTTTTAAAGCTAATATATCACTTGATTTATTTAAATTTATAGAGCTATTATTTATCTCAAGTACGTTTATAGTGCCCTTTGCAAGCGAATAAGCATTTAAAATCTTATCTTCTGCTAAAAAATTGACTACACCAAAAAATGGCACACTAGCATTTTGTTCTGCGAAATTTTGAATGGTTTTTATTTGCAGCCGCTGTTTTGTACCATTTATCTCGTAGTAGCTTACGTAAATAGAAATTTCATCTTTTTTACTTGGATTCTTTTGTGAGCAACCGCTAAAAAATAGTGCAACAAGTAAAAAAATGGCTAAATTTTTCACTTTATGAAATAGTCACCATCAAAGCTTACAAGCGAATATCTTCGCTCATTGCCGATACTTTCTTTAAGTTCATCTATACTTAAAAATTCTAAGCTATCTGCACCGATATATTCTCTTACTTCCTCTGCGTTTTTTTTAGAGCTTATTAACTCTTCAAAGCTTGGCGTATCGATACCGTATCGCTCAGGGTATTTAAGCTCAGGGCATGCGACTCTAAAATGAATCTCTTTAGCGCCAGCATGTCTTAAAAGATCAACCACCTTTTTTGAAGTAGTACCGCGAACGATACTATCGTCGATAACAACGATACTTTTACCCTTTAGAACCGATGACATCGGGTTAAGTTTTAGCTTAACTTTTAAATTTCTCATCTCTTGGCTTGGCTCGATGAAGGTTCTACCCACATAGTGGTTTCTAGTGATAGCTAGCTCAAAAGGGATCTTGCTCTCATTTGCATACCCAAGTGCTGCTGGTACTCCGCTATCTGGTACAGGTACGACGAAATCTGCTTTAATTTTGCTCTTCTTAGCTAGTACTTCACCCATTTTTTTTCTAACTTCATAGACACTTTTACCTTCTATTACGCTATCTGGACGTGCAAAATAGATATATTCAAATGCACATATTCTAGGATCTGGCTCATAAATTTGAATGCTTTGAAACTCACTTTTTCCATGTTCAAAGACTATCATCTCACCAGGTCTAATATCTCTTATAAAGCTAGCCCCCACAAGATCAAAAGCGCAAGTCTCGCTAGCTACGATATATCCACCATCTTTTAGCTTACCAAGACTTAGTGGCCTAACACCCCAGCGATCTCTTATGGCAAAGGTTTTATGACGTGACTGGATAAGCAGACAATAAGCGCCTTTTATCTTATCAAGTGCCGCGATAATACGGTCCTGCAAGTGTTTGCTATGGTTTCTTGCGATTAGATGGATGATATTTTCAGTATCCATATTTGTCTGAAATATCGCGCCATCTTTAATAAGCTCATCTCTAACCTCATCTTTATTTACCAAATTTCCATTATGGACGATTGAAATTTGTCCCAAAGAGTAATTAGCGGCTATTGGCTGGGCATCACGACCCGAGTTTTTACCAGCAGTTGCATATCGGTTGTGACCAATAGCCATATCGCCTTTTAGTGATCTTAAAATTTCTTCATTAAAGACCTCTGTAACCAGACCATTACCCTTGTGAGTAGAAATTTCTCCGTCATCACAAACACTAATACCGCTAGCCTCTTGACCGCGATGCTGCATAGAAAATAACGCATAATAGGCAGTCTTTGCTGCATCTTTAGAATTTATAATACCAACTATTGCACACATTTTTTTCCTTTAGTTTTCATCATCTTTGTAAATTTCAAGAACATTTTTATAGTTAAACTTGATCTCATCGCCAGCATTTAAATAGCCTTTTATAAATGGTTCATTGTCTAAAATACCGGTATACCGGTAAATTCGCCGTTATTTGTTTCGCTAACGACCACCCACATGCGCTCAACCTGAGCAATTTCATCATCTTCAAATCCAAATATAAGCTTTACTATATCGCCGGTTCTTAAATTTTGACGCTTTTCACGCTCTGGCAAGTAGAATTTATCACCAAATTCTAGCTTATAGCTTTCTATATCATCAAGCTCAAATTTAATCATCAAGCCCTAAACTATCGTCTATCGAGTAAAGGCCACTATTTTGATCTTTTAGCCAAATGGCAGCCCTGATCGCACCTTTTGAAAAGGTTGCCCTACTCGTTGCGGTGTGATTTAGCTCAATAAACTCGCCGTCATTATAAAAGCCAACCGTATGGCGACCGACTACATCGCCACCACGAAGCGCCACGACTGCGATCTCGTCCTTGCTTCTTTCGCCCACCATGCCAGCTCTACCAGTGACTAAAACATCTTTTAAATTTAGATCCCTAGCCTCAGCCACGCAACCAGCTAAGGTCATTGCTGTGCCGCTTGGAGCGTCCTTTTTGTGCCTATGGTGTTGCTCTACTATCTCTATGTCAAATTCTCTTAATGTTTTTGAAGCGATCCTTGCAAGGCGGTTTAGTACAGCTACGCCCAAACTCATATTTGTTGCGTAAAGAATAGGCATAGCTCCAGATGCTAAATGGAGTAAGTTTTTATCTTCGTCATTTAACCCGGTCGTACCGATAACTAGTGGTTTTGGATTAGTTCTAGCGTAGTTTAGCAGTGCTACTGTAGCCTCTTTTTGGCTAAAGTCGATTATCACATCGCATGCTTCAAAAAATTTAGCAAAGTCATTTGTCAAAAGTTCGTTACTTAAATTTTCAACCTGATTTTTTTGGCTAAAAGCGATGCTTAGAGTGGCATCTTTTTCATCTTTTAAACAAGAAATGGTACTTTGAGCCATCTTTCCACTAGCACCATAAAGGCCTATTCTTACCAAAATTTATCCTTTGATTTTTAGGTGAAATTTAACATAAAATTTATTATAGATAGATTACAAATAGGCTTTAAAAATGCGTATAAAATCAAAATTTTAATAGAAAAAAAGAAGAAAAATTTAGCCAAAAATTTGGCTAAATTCAAGTATTAATGCAAGCTTTCTATGTAGCTCATAGCACTAAGTGCAGCCACTGCGCCATCACCTGCAGCTACGATGACCTGCTTTGGAGCGTCCTCTCTAATGTCACCCGCTACAAAGAGTCCATTTAGGCTAGTTTGCATCTTAAGATTTGTCTTAACCTGTCCGCCATCAGCCATTTCGCAGATAAATTTGCCGTTTTCATCTTTTAAAATTTCGTTATTTACATTTAGTCCTACGAAGGTGAAAATTCCTGGCACATCAAGCACGCGCTCACCATTTTTAGTATCAAGTACGATCTTTGTTAAACCCATTTTATCGCCAAGCGCCTCTTTTATCGTCGCACTTGTTATAAACTCGATCTTCTCATTTTTTCTAGCTTTTTCAACGGTCGTAGGTGCTGCTCTAAACTCGTCACGTCTATGGATAAGATAGACTTTTGAGCAGATATTCGCTAGATAAAGTGCCTCTTCAACGGCTGTGTCGCCACCGCCAAGAACAGCTACCTCTTTATTTTTGTAAAAAAATCCATCGCACGTCGCGCATGTGCTAACACCTTTGCCAAAGAACTCATCCTCGCCCTTAAAGCCAGCACGTCTTGGAGTTGAGCCAGTTGCTACGATGACAGCCTTTGCCTGCTCGCTCTTGCCGCCCTCAAGTAAAATTTCAAAGCTACCGTCGCTGTTTTTTCTAACACCAACGACGTTTGCCCACTTATGAACTAGTCCAAATGCACTACACTGCTTCCACCAAGTGCTCATAAAGTCAAAACCGCTCTCGCCAGGGGCTTTTTGGCCTGGGTAGTTTTCTATCTCTGAGCTAGAGGTGATCTGACCGCCAGGCTCGCCTTTTTCAAACATTACAACATTTTTTAGTCCGCCTCTAGTGGCGTAAAGTCCGGCGCTTAGTCCTGCTGGACCGCCTCCGATGATCGCTAAATCAAGCATAAATTTCCTTTATTCTAAAACATTTATGGGCGAATTTTGTTTATAAATTTCGTCCCTTTGATGAACTATCTCAACACTACTTGGAAGCTTTGTGATGCTTAAATTTCGCATTAGCTCCAAGACCGTATTTATATCTGAGCTTATATATTTTAGTGTTGAGTTTGACTCATATCTTTTTTGAAAGATATCGATTGCCACAACTGTTTCATTTTTGATTGGTAAAATTTCGTCTAATTTTGATTGATTTGAGCTGAAGATTAAAAGCGTGTATTTTGGCTCTTTTGGAGTGAAAATTTCGCTTTTTTCGTAAAAAACTAGCTTCGCAAAATCAACAAATTTATATT
Organism: Campylobacter concisus; assembly: GCF_002092845.1. Taxonomy (GTDB): domain Bacteria; phylum Campylobacterota; class Campylobacteria; order Campylobacterales; family Campylobacteraceae; genus Campylobacter_A; species Campylobacter_A concisus_AQ. The sequence goes on along the minus strand of NZ_LVXF01000023.1, from coordinate 21,983 downwards.
GTGAAAAACGATAGTTGCTATACGCAAATGCAGCTGCTATCATAGCTGCACCAAAAAATGAACCAAATATATATGTAAGAGGAAGTAGGCTTCCTCTTCTTTTTTCGCTCATTAAAGAAGCGAATTTAGTTTGTCAGTTAAGGCTTGTTTTGACTGCGCACCGACCATTTGCTCAACTAGCTCGCCATTTTTGAAAAATAGCAATGTTGGGATCGATCTGATACCAAACTCAACTGCAAGATCTTGCACTTCGTCAGTATTTACCTTGCAAATTTTTGCTTTGCCGTCAAAATCTTCAGCAAGCTCTTCGATCACTGGAGCTAGCATACGGCAAGGTCCGCACCATGGAGCCCAAAAGTCTACTAAAGCAACGCCTTCTTTTGTAACATCAAAATTTTCTTTTGTAAGTTCGATGTATTTTCCCATTTTTTCTCCTTATTTTTAAAATGTGGCAATTATACAAATTAAATTTAAATTTTATCTAAATAATAAATTTTATTATAAACTAATATTTTCTATTAGTTCTAAATTTTCATTTTTTATAACAACTAAATCGACTTGAAAATCTCTATTTGGCTCATTTTTCATCATATAAAAATTTATAGTTTTTAAAATTTTTATATATTTTGTCTTATTTAGTCGGTATTCTACTTCATATCCTCCGCTAGTTGCTTTTACCTCTATAAAGTGTAAAATTTTATCACTGCTTAGTGCGATAATGTCAATCTCGCCAAATTTAGAGTGAAAATTTCTCTCTAAAATGACAAAACCAAGCTTTTGTAAAAATTCGCACGCCCTATCTTCTGAGCTTTTGCCAAAGAGATACTCTTTTAACCCCAAGCTACTCCTCGATCCTCATCATAAATGGCTCTTCTTTTATATACTCTTGCTCTTTTAAAATTTCAATTGTCCTTCTTACATCAGCCTCAAGACTCGTATGTGTCGTAAAAAACAATACCGCAAATTCGCTCTCATCTTTTGGTTTTTGAAGTATGCTATCAATCGACAAGTTGTTTTCGCTCATCAAATTTGTAATCTTTGCTAGCACACCCATTTTATCTTCGACTTTTAACCTAAAGTAGTACTTCGTCTTTATCCTATCGCGGTCAAGTAGCTCAAGCGTATTTAATTCAAACGGCGCTTTATATCCAAGCATCGGCGATTTGCTATCTCTTGCAATGTCGATAAGGTCGCTGATCACCGCGCTTGCCGTTGCGTCGCCGCCAGCTCCAGGTCCATAGTACATCGTCTCGCCAACGACCTCGCCAACGACACTGATCGCATTTGTTACGCCACTTGCCTTTGCTATCATTTTATTTTGCGGCACAAGTGCTGGATGTACGCGTAGCTCGATTTTACCCTCACTTTTTTTGGCAATGGCCAGAAGTTTTATTGAGTATTCAAAATCTTTTGCAAAAAATATATCTTCAGGTGTAATATTTTGAATACCTTCTATCAAGATATCCTCTGGATCGCCATGTACACCGTATGCGATGCTTGCCAGTATAAGAAGCTTATGAGCCGTATCAAAGCCACCCACATCAAATGTTGGATCAGCCTCGGCATACCCAAGCTCTTGCGCCTTTTTAAGTGCGTCTTTAAAATTTGAACCCTCATCCATCATCGAGGTTAGGATAAAGTTACTAGTTCCGTTAAGTATGCCATTTATACTAACGATATGGTTTGCGCTTAAGCCCTCCCTTAAGGCTCTAATGATCGGTACGCCACCAGCCACACTAGCTTCAAAACCAAATGGTATATTTTTAGCTAAATTTTGTAGGGCGTATCTATGATAGGCCAGAAGTGCTTTGTTTGCGGTCACAACTGCTTTTTTTCGCTTTAAAATTTCACTCACAACTCTAAAAGGCTCTTTCACACCACCCATAAGTTCGACAAAAACGTCGATATCATCGCGATTTATAACGCTATTTATATCGTCAGTCAAAGGGATGCCAGCATCTCTTTTTTTATTTAAATTTCTGACCACTCCGATGACTGGCACTATCTCCTCGCCACTTCTTGCTGCGATTAGCTTTTTGTTTTTTAGTAAAATTTTAACAACTGACTCGCCAACCGTTCCAACGCCCAATATCGCTACATTCATTCAAATTCTTTCAAATATTTTTTTATATTTCTTGCTGCTTGTCTTATTCTATTTTCGTTTTCGATAAGAGCTAGACGCACATAGTCATTTCCGCCCTCGCCAAAACCAATACCTGGACTAACAGCAACTGAGGCTTTTGTAAGAAGCTGCTTTGAAAACTCAAGGCTGCCCAGATGACTAACTTTTGGTGGTAGTTTCGCCCAGATAAACATACTAGAACTTGGCTTTTTAAGCTCCCAGCCAGCCTGAGCAAAGGCCTCTATCATCACATCTCTTCTTTTTTCATAAATTTGGCGTATCTCTTCAACACAGCTTTGATCGCCGTCAAGTGCGACTGTGGCAGCCACCTGTATCGGCGTAAACATGCCGTAATCAACCCATGATTTTATCTTTTTAAGTGCGGCGCAAAGTCTTTTATTTCCGCACATAAAGCCAACTCTCCAGCCAGCCATATTGTAGCTTTTTGAAAGTGTGTAGCACTCGACTGCAACGTCTTTTGCACCATCAACCTCAAAGATACTTGGCGTTTTGTAGCCATCAAATGTAAGATCCGCGTAGGCGATGTCAGATATGACGTAAAATCTCTCTTGCTTTGCAATGCTTACAAGGCGCTCGTAAAAGCTCTTTTGCACTGTCACGGTCGTTGGATTGTGAGGGAAATTTACGACTACATATTTTGGCTTTGGTGAGCTTGCATGTATAGTTTGGATCAAATTTTCAAAAAATTTATTCTCATCTAGCTCAAATTTATCATTGTAGTGAAGTGGCATCTTTGCGACACTTCCGCCAGCAAATAAAAACGCTTGCGTGTGTATCGGATAAGCAGGGTCAGGCACGATAGCCACATCGCCTGGGTTTATCACGGCTTGAGCTAAGTGAACAAAGCCCTCTTTGCTACCCATCGTGGCGACTGCTTCGGTATCTGGGTCTAAATTTACGTCGTATTTTCTTTTGTACCAGTTGCAAATGGCAAGGCGAAGCTTATAAATTCCAGCACTGGCTGAATAGCCGTGGGTCTTATCTTTTTGCGCGCTTTCGCATAGTTTATCGACGATGTGTTGTGGTGTTCTGCCCTCTGGGTTGCCCATAGAAAAGTCGATGATGTCCTCGCCAGCTCTGCGCGCTGCCATTTTTATAGCATTTACTTCGGCAAAAACGTAGTTTGGCAAACGCTCAATCGTATTAAATCTTATCTCATCAAACACTGCTTGCTCCTATTTTATAAGCTTGATAATTATCTCATTTTTTATATTATTTATATCAACATTGTCGCTAATTAATGCGTATTTTGCGCCTATTGCTAAATTTATAGAAATGGCGGTTTTTGCTTGCTCTTCTTTTATAGAGTCGATCTGATTTAAATTTTTATCATAAATCCTAACAAGTGGCATCCATCTATTTGACTCTTTTGATGCGATATCCAGACTACTTGCACCCTCAACATCAACAAAATAAGTACCACCGCTTTTTAAAAGTGGCGTCTCTTCGTCAAAATTTACCTTTGCAGCCTTAAGGATCATATTCTGAGCATCTAAAAATATCTCTAAATTCCCATCAACTCTATCAAATCCTAAAATTTTAAAACCGCTTTGACTAAGTGCTAAGCTTAATAAGCTTGGATCTATTCCACCATTTTTTATGGCCGAAATTCCATAAGAAATTTGATCTCCATTTTTTAGAGAATTTATTCTTGAGATACTTATGTTGGCATCATCCAGAGTTGAATTTATTGATTTTACAAATAATGTAGAAGGAGCCTTTTGCTCACTTATAAATTTTAAATTCAAACTATTTGAACCAAATGAAATGCTATCGTAACTCGAGTTTTGTTTTAATCTTGATACTAGCTCATTGACATTGAGTGAGCCATTTTGGTCTAAATTTTCTAAAGAAATTTGCACATTTTCAACATTGCTTAAAGCACTTGCACTAGTTTGTAAGCTAAAAGCATAGGCAAATACACTAAAAGCGGTGAAAATCGCTATTTTTCTTACCAAGATTTGCCCTTGTTGAGTTCTACAAACTCATCATAGCTCACAAATTTCATCTCTCCATTTTCTACTAAAAATCTAGCTGGACGGCTTGGATTATATTTTGTCACCTTATCGCCGATCTTTAGCTCAATGTTGCCATTTCCACAAACTACGAGCTGTCTTTGGTCCAAATTTATATTTATGCTTTTACTTGTGTCGTTTGATACTTTTTGACCATTTTCAAGGTTAATGATGCCTATCCAGACACGTTGTTTTGGTGTAATGACCGCCTCATTTAGTGGCTTTGTAATGTTTTGCTCTATCTTAGGAGCTGGCTGAGCCGCCATGCTTGGCTTCACAGCATTTTGCTCCATGTTTGCAGGACTTGTTGTCACATTTTGCTCAACTGGAGCTGAAATTTTTACACTTGATACGTTTGCTTCTATTTTAGGGCTATTTTGAGAGATGGTGATATTTGTATCGATGATATTTTTCTTCACCTCATTTACTATGCTTGACTGCGAATAGCTCACGCTTTTATTCTCATCATTTAAAAACGATAAAAAATTCTCGATATATTTGTAAGCATCAAAATGATATGCCCCACCAGCGATAATAGCTAAAATGATGAGCCAAAATAAAAATCCAGCACCGCCACTACCGCTTTGTTTTTGTATGGTAATATCTTTTGGAGTGTAAGAAGAAATTTTTGGAGTAACTTTAGTTTTGTGGCTCTCATCAGGAGTGTTTTCTTGCATAAAGGCATCGTATTCAGCGAGCAACTCGCTCAAATCAACATTATATTCACGTTGTAAAATTTTGGCATAGCCTCTAATATTTAAACGTGATAATTTTTCAAAATTTTTATCAAAAATATATTGTAAAAATGTAGGCTCAATATGCGTTTTACGTGAAATTTCCTTTATACCTATCTCTTTTAAATTCTCTAATTCATTCATCTATCATCCTGTCACAAATTATTGCAAAAGCTGCACTTACATTTAAGGAGTCCCAGCCCTCTTTTAACTTTATACCAATACACTCATCACACTTTGCTAGAGCTTTTTGCGGTATGCCTTCACCCTCTGAGCCCATCACCAAAGCTCTTTTACCGGCAAACTTCATCTCTTTTACGTTTTTGCCATTACTTGCAGTTGCATAAATTTTAAAACCAAATTGCTTTAGTTCATTTAGCAAACTAAGTCCGTCTTCAAAAATCGCTATTGGTATCTCATAGGCAGCGCCGCTACTTGATCTTAAAACGCCTTGCATATTTATACTTTTTGCCACTATCACAAGACCTTCGCAGCCTAGAGCATAAGCACTTCTAGCGATAGCACCGATATTGCCAACATCGCTTATGCCATAAAGAATAGCGATAAAATTTAGCTTTTTAAGCTCGGCAATGTCTGAAAATTCAAACTCACTAACATTTGCTAAAAAACCTTGATGGTTTCCGCCGCGAGCTAAAGACTGCGCTTTTTGATTATCCACGCGAATGATCTTTTTGCCTGTGCCACAAATTTTAGAGAAGAGTTTTTTGTCACACTCCTTTGAGAGATATATCTCTTCTAGTATCTGTGGTCGCTTGTTCAAAATATGTAAAAATAGTTGTTTTCCGTATATTATCATGGTAACTTATGGTAGCTAAAGTCAATTAAAATTTAACTTATTTTTGTATGTAACTAGAGTAAATTTTACACTTTCGTTTTAGTATCACTTAGTAGTTTTATAGCCTATAATTTAAGCTTTTATAAGCTCATCATATATCTTTTTTACATCTTCTCCGGTTATTTTGTTAAGCAATTTTGCTTTTACTTTTGGGGCAAGATCAAGCGAAAGTATCTCATCTTTTGTAATATTTTGAGTGGCTGTTTTGTCACTTTTTGAGATGACAACCGCCCACTCGCCGTTTAAATTTGCTTTTTCTAAAATTTGGACTAAATTTTTAGCACTATCTTTAAACTTACTCTCAAATTTTTTAGTGGCCTCTTTTATGGCAAAAATTTCTCTCTCAGGTTCTAGATTTGCGATGCTTTGTACTAAGCCTAGTATGCGTTTTGGGCTTTCGTAAATAACGGCTGGATAAGCTAAATTTAGAGCATTTTGGATAGCTAAAGACCTATCTCTGCCAGTATTTGGCAAAAATCCTAAAAATACAAATTCCTTATCACAAAGTCCGCTTGCAACCACACTCAAAAGTGCCGCATTTGCTCCACTTAAAATTTCATACTCGATGTTATTTTTTTGAGCATATCTTACTAGGCTAACGCCTGGATCGCTGATGCCTGGCATGCCAGCATCGCTCATGTAGGCTACATTTTTACTAAAAAAATCATCACTTAAATTTGTGAAAAAGTCATCTTCGTTATGGGTGTGAAGTGGAATAAATTTTGATATATTTATACTTGCGTCAAAGCGTTCATTTAGCAGATTTACAAGACTTTTGCAAACTCTTGTATCTTCGCAAATAGCTATCTCGCATTCACGCAAAATTCTAATTGCACGAAGCGAGATATCTTCTAAATTTCCTATTGGAGTAGGAATAAAGTAGAGCAAGGCTTATTTTTGAGCGTATTTTTTCTTAAATTTCTCAACACGGCCAGCACTATCAACTATCTTTTCGCTGCCTGTAAAAAATGGGTGGCACTTGTCGCAAATGTCAATTCTAATCTCACTTTTGTTTGACTTTGTTTTAAAAGTGTTTCCGCAAGCACAAGTTACAGTGCAATCTACGTATTCTGGATGGATATCTTTTTTCATCATTTTTCCTTTATTATTTTTGGGCTAATTATCTACATTAAAAGTTGCTGATTATATAAAAAGAAATCTAAAAATCAAATAAATTAAGCCAGGAATTTTGCAGCCACTGAGATAACCGCAGTCTGTGATTTTAAAATGTTTTTAGTATTTAGGCAGTAGCTATTTTTAAATTTAGCCGTCTCATCCTCACTAAATCCACCCTCTGGACCAATTATTAAAAGCTCATCATCTTTTTTTTCATTTAAGCTTTTACCGCCAAAATTTATAGCTGATACATTTTTATAAAAGCTCATTAGTTCGTCTAAATTTTTATAAATTTCAAACTCCATTAGTGAAGTTCGTCCACACTGCTCGCAAGAGAGAGCATTTATGTAGTTTAGCCTTTCAATATCTATCTTAAAATTTGCTTGAGAAAATTTAGTATAGACAAAAGCTATTTTACCAACGCCAAGTTCATTTAAAAATGGCAATGTCTTTTCTATCGTCTTTGGATCGACGATAGCCCAAGCGATCGTAAAGTCGAATTTTTGCTCGCCATTTGAGCTGGCAAAGACAAGACTTAAGCTCGCACTTCGCCTATCAATCTCATTAATTTCATAAATATACTCTTTAAAATCTCGTAAATTTCTAACACTTATTCGCTCACCAGCTTGCATTCTTCTAGCTTTTAGGTGCAAAAAAGCTTCATTTACTATCTTTAAGCTTTCATTACCTGCATTTTTATCATATAAAAATTTCATCTAAATCCCTGCAACTACAACTAAAACAAGATCACAAAATCCCTTAATAAGGGCGAATTTTTTAAATTTTTCTAAGTCACCATTAACTGCATAAATTTTTAGCCTTTTAAAACCTATGGCACTAAGTGCGATTAAAATTATTAAGATAATTAACATTTTTATGGCATTAAATTTAAGCTCATATCCATAATACGCCCATAAAATAAGTCCAGTTAGCACAAGAAAACTAAGTAACATATGATAAATCGGTAAAAAATATCTTATACGAAGCACATAGTTTTTACTATTGCTGCCAAACTGAGTAAGTATTAAATAGAGTATATTACAGGCAACTAGTGCATAAAAAAATATCACATGAAAAGGCAAAGTGTATGCAAAAAGCGAGGAGAGATGTTCGTTCATTTCTTCTCTTTAGAAGGCTCGTTCTCTTCCACAACTGGCTCAGGTGGGAGTTGTTCATCGATTGTGACATTTGCGTCTGGTTGGGCTATGGTAACGTCACTAGGCACTGGCTCGCTAATATCATTTTTAGCCTCATCTTTATCTCCACAACCCACAAATAGACCAGCTATAAATAAAAAAGAAGTTATAATTTTTTTCATCAAACGTCCTTTGGAATTTCTATTTTTAACCTATTTTTCATCTTCTCGAATAAATTTTTATCTTCCCACTCTTCTATGATAGCGTCTGAAAATTTGATCTCATCTAGCTTTATCTCGCCCATTTGCGCATTTACGGCGTCCTCTTTAAAGCACTGCGCATAGCCTGTATCAGTCTCATGCACGATAATGCTATGAAGCTTCACTTCACGCTCACCGTTATTCATCACGCTAAGCTCAAGCAGCCGCTCTATCATAACAAAAAATATACGACAAAACTGCTCTGCACTTGGATTTAGCGGGATCTCGATCCATCTTGCCGAGTGCTTTTTTAGATCATTTTTATACTCATCATTATCGCCTGAAAATATTGTTGTAGCGTGATCAAAACTATCAATAATCGTTTTTATATTTTGCTTCATTAAACCAAAATCATAGACCATGCCGGCGTTATCAAGAGAATTTGAGCTAAGTAAAATTTCAGCCACATAGCTGTGCCCGTGGATACTAGTCCTACAACGCTTTGAGCTGCAAAATCTCACAATATGTGCATTTTCAAATCTAAAAAGCTTTCTAATAATCATCAAACACCTTCTTTATCGCTCCAAAGCCTGATGTGGATACGCTCTGAGTAGTTAAATCCATACTTTATGGCAAATTCTACCGCTTTTAAAGCATTTTCGTTTAGCTCAGCTTTATTCGCCCCTATTGCCATACACCAAACCGGCAAATCAACTTGGTTTTTTATATTTATAATCTCGTCCAACTCGCTTTTATCAAAGTGCGAGAGGACAAATTTTAAAAAGCTACTTCTTGCATTATTTTTAATAGCCAAAATAGCGTCTAAATTTATGCGTTTTTGTTCATTAACTCCGCTATTTGCTAGCTTTACTCCAAGTGCAAAATGGCATTTTTTATAAATTTCATATTTAGCAAAATTAATTAAGATAGTGCCGTTCGTCTCAAAATGCACTTCATAATCTTCAAGCAATTCTTTTACCAAATTTATAAAATTTTCATTTTCATGCCAGATGAGCGGCTCGCCACCGGTTAAAACAATGATCGGTTTTTGTATTAAGCCTTTACATAGGTTATCAACTATGTCTAAAATTTCATCTACACTATAAATTTTATAGTTAAAATGCCCTTTAAAAACAGCCCTTATGCTATCACATCCTAGTAAGCTTTCGCCAGTTTTTAAAGATTTTGTTTGCACGCCAAAGCCAGAGCAGTTTAAGTTGCAGCCTAAAAAGCGTAAAAATATGGCGAGTCTGCCTTGGTAAGCCCCCTCGCCTTGGATACTTAAAAACGCCTCAACTAGCTCTAGCTCTTTGCTCATCAACCACCAGTTTGATAAAAGGCACGCGAAGAGGTTTCATTGCTAGCGCCTATCGCCCATTTGTTCTCTTTTGGTTTATTTGCTAGCACTTGCCTTAAAATTTCACTTGCAGCTACGATATCACCCTTTTCAACTGCTTTTTTGATACTAAGAGCTTCTTCAAAGTAAAGGCAAGGTATCAAAAGTCCCTCGGCACTTAGCCTGATACGGTTGCAACTCTCGCAGAAGTCGTGCTTATGCGGATCTATGATGCCAAATTTATAACCATCATCAAGTCTATAAATAGACGCAGGCGCATTTGGTAGTTTTCCATCTTTTGTAACATTATATTTTTGTGAGATATTTTTTAAAATTTCATCGCTACTTAACCCTTTTAGATCATCTTTTGCGTGTGAATTTTCCATATACTCAATAAATCTGATCTGAGAATCTCTAAATTTAGCAAACTCAAGCAAATTTATAAGCTCATCATCATTTACACCTTTTAGTGCGACAGTGTTGATTTTTACTTTTAATCCAGCATCATGAGCTGCTTCAAAGCCAGCTAAAACTTCGTGCAAGACACTTTTTTGTGCGATAAATTTAGCCTTTTGCTCATTTAGCGTATCAAGCGACATATTTATGCGCTTTAGCCCAGCGTCTTTTAGCCTTTTGGCAAAGTGTGAAAGCATATAACCATTTGTAGTAAGCGCTAAATCGATATCTGGATTATAATCACTTATCATCTTTATAAAAACGTCTAAATCCTTACGTACAAGCGGTTCGCCACCAGTGATTCTTATCTTTTTTATACCTTCATCGATAGCCACTTTTACAAATAAAAATAGCTCCTCAAAGGTTAATAAATTCTCTCTTGGCGTCCAGCTAAATGGCGTTGTAGGCATACAATACCTACACCTAAAGTTGCAACGCTGAGTTACAGAAATCCTTAAATAATCAACAACCCGACCATATTTATCGATTAGCATAAAGCACCTTCTTAAGCTTGGTTAGAGCTTTTTATAATTTTTTCAATTATATGTTAAAAGATTTAAATCAAAATAAAAATTTAAAGCAATTTTTGTAGTTTAAGAGTGGATTAGTCTTTTTAAATCAAATGGCGATTTTAAGCTAATTTATGAAATCTGAGCACAAACTCAACTCGCCCCATGCCTACATGAAGATCCTTCGCGATCATAGCTGCACTCTTTCCATCTTTAAACATTTTTAAAATTTGCTCTTCTTCATTGATGACGCTTGGTGCGATTTTATTAATATCTCTTGTTCGCTCTTCAAGACTGACGATTCTATCTTTTTGTTCTGTTGCAAAATCATCAATTACTCGCTCAATGCTCTTAATCGCACGAATTATTGGCACAATCTTTTCATTTATTTGTAAATCAATATTTTCTTTTATCTTTTTTTTTAGTGGCTCATATTGTTCGCTATTTTTAAACGCCTCGCCCTCAAGCATTGAAATTTGCTTTTTGAGGTTAAAATTTTCTTGCATAACACTTTCTATCGCTCGTTCAAATCTCATAAATTTCTTGTTTGTCTCATTATCTTTTATAAAAAACAAAGCAACTATTATCGCTAAAACGATTCCAAAGCCTAAAAAGATATAAATTTCCATATTTTTCCTTCTACGAGTTCGCTCTCATTTCTCTTATCATTACACGTTCCCTAGCCGTCACATAAGCATTCCAGTCGGCTTCGTCTTCTTCGTGCATGTTTTCTATCTTTGCAAGCCTTTCATCAATAGCCTTTAGATAAAGGCTCAAATTTCTCTTTGGAAAGATAGGCATGGCAATCCTTGCGTAGTAAATTTCATCTTTTTGAAATTTATCTTCACTTATTTTTATATGCGCAAAGCCGATTTCATCGATACTTGCACTCTCATTTAGTGGCAAATACTGCTTATGTTCGTTTTTAATGTAATCACTTAGCGCATCTACTTTTCTGTGAAGTTCTATCAAAAGAGTCAGTAAAACTTGATCGCTCTCTTTAGTCTCGCCGCGTGATTTTGCTCGCTTTAGCCACGCTCCAAGCGCATCTTCGTCACCTGGCAAGATAGAGTTAAATTCTCTTAAAAACTTCTCATCTCCACTTTTGTCGCACTCATAAACCATGCTAAGAGGCGCCTTAAAAAGCCTTACTTCGCTCATAATACACTTATCCAAACAAAGATGAAAAATAAAATTCCTAAGTAGCCATTTAGTGTGAAAAATGCCCGATCTATCTTGCTAAAGTCGCGCCTTACGATCCTATGCTCGAAAAATAATATCACGCCACTTACCACAATGCCAAAAAACGCCATCGCTCCAAGCCCAGCCGCCCAAGCAAAAAGTAGCCAGAGTATAAAAGCTAAGGCGTGAAAAATAGCTGATAAAAACAGTGTCGCCTTGTCGCCATAAATGGCTGGTATGCTAAAGAGCTTGTTTTCTTGGTCAAATTTCATATCTTGAAGCGAGTAAAGCAGGTCAAATCCAGCCACCCAAAATGTCACACCAAGGCAAAGTAGCACGCTCCAAAGCGGTATGGCAGCGCTCACTGCAACCACGCCAGCGATAGGAGCAAGTCCAAGACTAAGGCCTAGCACCAAGTGCGCTAGCTCGCTAAAGCGCTTAAACAGCGAATATCCGCTAAGAATAGCTAAAATAGGAAAACTTAGCCAAAATGCGAGCGAATTTATAAAATAAGCGCATGCGATAAAAATAAACGCATTTGCCACTATAAAAAGCTGCATATTGCTCCTACCGATACGACCATCAACGCTTGGACGGCTTGCAGTTCGCGGATTTAGCTTATCGATATCTTCATCTTTGTATCTATTAAAAGCCATAGCAAAATTTCTAGCACTAACAGCGCAAAAAGTACCTAAAATAAGTAGTTTAAAGCCAAACCAAGCTGAGCCACTTTCTATCTTGCTAGCAACTATCATCGCAACAAAAATAAAAGGCAAAGCAAAAACAGAATGCTTAAAAACGATAAGTTCAGCGATAATTTTTAATTTTTCTATCATTTGATAAATTTCCATTTTCTTTAAAAATGGTTGATTTTACACCATTTTGCTTTAAATTTGAATTTATATTATCATTACAAGATTAATTTAAAACAAAGGGTTATTATGGGCAAAGTAGCGATTATTGGAGATAGTTTTAGTGCGTTATTTACGGCTTACGAATTAGCTAAAAAGGGTGAAGAAATTTTAATTATTAGCAACCAAAAAGATGATTTTACAAATGGAATTTTAACGCCTTTTGGCACACACGCTCTTGCAAAAGATGGAGCGATATCTAGCTCATTTATGGGGCTAGTTAGCAAAAAAAGCGAGCTTGATATAAGTATTTGCTTAAATGAAAATTTTAGAGCTTGGATGACAAATTTTACACTTAAATCAACCAAAGCTCACGACAAAAAGATGCAAATTTTGTTTTCAAAATTTGGTAAGAAAAACTTTGAAATTTTAAGAGATTTAAACAACAAATATCCGCAGATAAATTTCGATGAGAGCGGTGTTTATCTACTTTTTAGCGATGATGAAAGCTTTAAAAAAAGGCTTGATGAGATAAAGGTTGCCCATAGCGAGCAAGAAATTTTAAGCGTAGATAAAGAGCTTGCAAATTTTGGGCTAATAAATAAAAACATAAAAGGCGCTATAAATTTAGCCAACAACGCAAGCATTGATACAAATGAGCTCAAAAAAGCTTTGATAAACGAGCTAAATTCTCTTGGGGTAAAATTTATAAATGATGAAATTTATGAGCTAAAAACGCAAGGACAAATAGTGCAAAAAGCTACCGGCAATAACGGCGAATATGAGGCCGATAACTTTGTGATCGCTTCAAAAAATTTAGAGCTTTCAAATAAGCTAGGCACGAGCTTAAATGCGATTTTGGCTAAATTTTACACCATTGATCTTAGCCTAAACGAAGGGCAAATCCCTAAAAAACCAATCATTTTAAATGATCTATTTGCCAAAATTTATCCAACTAAAAATGGCGTTATGATTATTACAAATTTACAAGTCGGTGCTATCGATACGCTTGTTAAAACTGAAAAGATTAATGCATTTTTAAATGAACTAAAGATACATCTTGGTATAAGCGAGCTAAAAGAGCCTAGCTTTAGGGCAAACTACGTACTTCTTAGCTCAAACGATAAGCCGGCTCTTGGACGCGATAGCGTATATAGCAACTTGGTCTATAACCAAGCTTATGGACTAAATGAGCTTAGCTTTGCTCCGTATTTTGCTGGTGTTTTGGCTAGTCTTATAAAAGATGGCAAAAATAACAATGAAAATGATGAAATTTTACTCTTTAGCTCGTTTTATGAGGGCTAGACTTGTTTAAAGAATTTGCAATAATTGGCACCACAGCAAGCGGTAAAAGCGATCTTGCATTTGAGCTTGCAAAGAAGCTTAACGGCGTCATCTTAAGCCTTGATTCGCTTGCACTTTATAAAGAGATAGATATCGCCAGCGCAAAGCCAAATAAAGAGCAGCTTGAAGCCATAAAGCACTTTGGTGTAAATGAAATTTATCCTGATGAAGAATTTAGTGTTGGGGCATTTTTTGAAATTTATAAAAATGCAAAGAATTTTGCGCGCTCACAAGACTGCCCACTCATCATTACAGGAGGCAGCGGCTTTTATCTAAAATCAATGCTTAGCGGACTTGCACCAGATGTGCCAAAATGTGAGCTAAATTTAAGCAATGAAGAAATTTACGAGTTAGCTGCAAAAATCGATCCTGAGTTTGCAAGCAAATTTAGCCAAAAAGACTCTTATCGCCTCGAAAAATGGTATCAAATTTATAAATTTAGTAGCCAAATTCCAAGCATTTGGCTAAGAGAAAATACTAAAGAGAGCATCATAAAAGAGCTAGCGATATTTGAAATTTTATGGGATAAAGATGAGCTTAGAGAACGTATCAAAAAGAGAACAAAAGGTATGCTTGAAGCCGGGCTCATAGATGAGGCAAAATTTTTATTTGATAAATACAAAAGTGAGCCAAAACCCCTAAAATCAATAGGTTTAAAAGAGTGCAAGCAATTTTTAGATAAAGAAATTTCTAAAAACGAGCTTGAAGAGCTCATAGCTACGCATACGGCTCAGTTAGCAAAACGTCAGCGAACCTTTAATCGCTCTCAGTTTGAAAAAAAATTTGTGGGTGATTTGAATCAAATTAGAAGTGAAATTTTAAAATTCTTAAGAGAATAAAAACTAGCCCACAAGGGCTAGTCAATAAAATCAAATAGGCATTACCCTAATTTTTGGGCTTAAGCTCTCTTGCAAGACATTTTCAATCGCGTAAAGAGTACCAGTTGAGCCACTTGCACAGCCTGAGCAAGCACCAAGATAGCGGATATAAATATCAGTATTTTCTCCGTTATCATTTCTGATATCTAAAATTTCTAAATTTCCACCATCCATCTCAAGCATTGGGCGAATTTCTTTATCTATGACAGACTCTACTGCTTTTAACTGCCCTACCATCGTCATATTTTCAAAGCTAATGTCACCTAAAGTGTGATTTGCTTGGGCATTTGCCTGAGCTTCGATCTTCTCACGCTCCATCTCAGCCCTAGTATCACGCAAAATATCCACCAAATAATATTCTCTTTTTTCATGGCCACCAGGCTTTACACAAGACTTGCAAAATGCACCAGCTTTGGTGTATTGCGTGATCTCCTCTACTGTGTGAAGGTCATTTAGTCTTATCACTTCTTTAATCGTACCAAGGCTTACCCTAGCGCACTCGCAAACGATGATCTCATCTTCAAAATGCTCTGGATCTATGCCTTTATAGCTTGCAGCTGCTGCTTTTATAACGTCATACGCCATAACTGAGCAGTGCATCTTTTGAGGTGGAACTGCTGGCGTATCTGGATTGTCGCGCATAGCCTTTTCGACATCAAGATTTGTGATCTTGACTGCTTCATCGACCGTTTTACCGATGCAAAGCTCAGCCATCGTATCAGAGCTAGCTATCGCTGTGCCACAGCCAAAGCTTTTAAATTTAGCATCTATTATTTTGTCTGTCTTTTCATCAACAAGCCAGTATAGCCTAACCGCATCACCGCAGCTTTCTGCACCAAAGTCAGCCACGATAAGCTTTGCGTTTGCCTTTTTAGCATCTTCTTCGGTTATCTCTCCCATAAATTTAGGATTATTCATCCTATCTTGCACTACCTTAGAATACTCATCCCAGATAGAGCCTCCGATCAAATTATTCTTTGCCATGTTATTTTCCTTTAAATTTTATAATCCGCTCTTATGCCATTCTGGGGCGTAGGCAAATGTACTAGAGATACCTCTTAGTCTATTTACTGCTTTTGTTATATGCTCGATCGCATAATCAATCTCTTCTTCTGTATTAAATCTAGAAAGAGATAGTCTAAGTGCGGTGTGAGCCAGCTCTTTATCTGCCCCTATGGCCTCCATTATTGGGTTACTCTCTAATGTTTCACTTGCACATGCTGAGCCAGTAGATGCTGCTATGCCAGCTTTGTTTAGATCCCAAAGCATCGCTTCGCCTTCAACGCCTTTTATAGAAGCCAAAATGGTATTTGGCACACGTTGCTCTTTTTTACCAACGACGCTAACGTCAGGAATTTTTAAAATTGCATCTTCAAGTTTATCACGCAAACGGCGAACATGAGAGTGCTCATAATCCATAAATTTATTTGCCAGTTCAAGTGCTTTACCCATGCCGATGATGCCAGGAACATCGAGCGTGCCACTTCTGCGTCCACCCATGTGCTCGCCGCCGTGAAGCAAGCTACTTAGTGGCATACTATTTTTTATAAATAGTGCTCCAACACCCTTTGGTCCGTGAAATTTATGCGCAGAAAAGCTTAAAAAATCAACGTCAAGATCTTGAACATTTATCTTTATTTTACCGACTGCTTGAACGGCATCCGTGTGAAATAAAGCTCCATATTCATGAGCGATACTGGCAAGCTCTTTTACAGGAAAGATCATGCCAGTTTCGTTATTCGCGCTCATTATAGAAACAAGCGCTACATTCTCATCCATTACAGCTCTTAGTTGTTCTGGCGTGACTATGCCATCGTTATTTACATCTAAAACAGTAAGCTCTACTCCATATTTTTCTAAAAATTTACAAGTCGCCAAAATAGCTGGATGTTCAACTGCGGTTGTTACGATACGCTTTTTCTCGCCAGTTGCTATTTTGTCAAAGTAGATGCCTTTTACTACCCAGTTGTTGCTCTCAGTTGCACATGAGGTAACGACGATGTCATCGCTATCTTTTGCATTTAATCCAGTATAGAGCTGATCTAGTGCTGTTCTTAAAGCTGGATGTGTTTCAGAGCCAAATTTATGAAGTGAGTTTGGATTGCCGTATTTTTCACAAAAATATGGCTTCATAAGCTCAAAAGCTTCAGGATCAACCATTGTTGTAGCGTTATTGTCTAAATATACTCTCAAATTTAAAACCTTAATTAGGATAAAAAATATCCTTTTTATTTTTGTTGGGATATTATAACAAAAAAGTTAAAAGCAAGTTTAAAAATATGCTTTAATTTTTTCAAAATTCAGCTCATTTTGATATTAAAATATATTGAAATTCTTTATCAAAATTTGTATAGATCGCTATTTGCGATTTTTCTTATAAAAAAAGTCTAATTATCTCCTAAAATTAATTTATTTTTTTAAGTTAATAGTGCGACAAACATATTACTTGCGTGCATTATCTCTTTATAGTTTTCTTCTAGTTTTTCATATGAGGTTTTATAAGGTTCTATTAAGCCGGTTATCATAGAGATGATTATGTCTTTGATTGTAGTGGCTTAATATATTTATGTTTGGCTCCGTTTGGAGCCATAGATATTAAATTTATTATCTAATCCTTTATATTATGCTCTTTTGCATAGCTTAATATCTTTTGCCTAAGATCTTCAGGAAAACTTTCTCTATACATCACTGGTGTTAGAGGATTTAGCTTTTTGTCTAATTTACCTGCTTCATATAGTCTTGTTAGCTCTTCAGGTGTGTTATAGTATGGTGCATTAGGATAGCCCTCTGGTGGGGTTAAAGACATTATTTTGGATTCTAGGATGGTGGAGTCAATGTAAAGGTCTATGTCTCTATCTTCATAATTAGCAGGATAGCCTTTTTCAGAAAAAATTTCTGCATATTCTGGCAGTTCTTTTTTAACATAAGAGACAAATTTTTCTCTTGTAGTCTCATTGGCATCAAAGTCTCTAGGGTCTAGTAGCTCGTCCTTGTCTTCTACAAGTTCTCTTAAAACTCTATGCATTGATCCTGTAGGATTAATCACTATTCCGCCCCTATTAAAATCCATCACAAAGTAATTACCTACTATCTCATCAAGGTAAGGCATCATGCCATATTCATCTAGTGGAGGATTTTTAGCTAGTTTTCTAAATTCTTCAGCCATTTGTAAATTTTTGTTTAGACCTATATCATAAGTAGTGTATTCAAATAGATCACCTAAGAATTCTAAAGCTTTTACTATCCCTAATTGAGCTGCTAAGAAAATTCTTTGATAATCTCTTGCTTTAAAGCCTGCTTCATTTCCATGTGAAAATCCCATAGGATTTCCAAGTATGCCAGCACATATTCCCCACTCTGCAGAAAAGAGCATTGATTTTAATGTACCTTTATTAGCATTTACTTCATCATAAATTTCAGCATATTCTGGTTTAGTTAGTTTGCCTTTGCTATCTACTCTAGCTATTGCATCTTCAGGAATATCTATCATAGTACATTTTAGATTACTTCTTTTTACTAGATAGATATATCTATCTCTTTTATCTTTTAAGCTTTCATAGTAAGCTTTTTCTGATTTAGTCCAAGGAGATAGTTTAGTTGAGCTTGGTTTATAGCTAATATCTAGCCATGGCTTAAATGATAGATAGTCTGTTTGACCTAAAGAATTTGGTTTAGGGTTATAGTATAGTGGTTTATAGTTTTTATATGGAGATGAGTCTAGGATGGAGCGGGCCTCAAGGAGCATTTGGGATTTTTCTTTAAAATACTTTGTTGTATTGTCATCTTTTGTTTTAGAAACGATCAAATTTGTCTCTTTATCAAATAACACCTCTTCCCCATTCGGAGCTATTACCATATATGTATTATTGTTATCCATTAAATTTCCTTTATTCATTCTTTTATTTATTGCTATTAGTGATATGGCTATTACTAAGATAGCTAAAGCTGTAAATATAATCTTTTTCATCTTTTATCCTATGTAAAGACCATCTTCCATTACTATTGTAGTGGCTAGACGACCTACTAGGCGAGGAGGAATATTCTCTTTTGTTCTTTTTCCGTGCTCTATTTTACACCCCACATACACACCTTTAATGTTATTGTTGCCTATGGTATCTAATGCTTTTATTAGATCTCTTGAGAGATTAGAGTGGTTGTTTTCATCGCTGGTGTTAAAGATTCCTTTTTTAAATTTGTTTATTATCTCAACAGCCTTTTGGTAGTCTTTTATAGCATAAGAGAAGCTCATTCTATCTTGACCATTACCTTTATTGTATATATCATAAATTTCTTTCTCCTCTTTCACATCCAAATTTAACTCCCTTATATCTACATCTGAGTTTGTATATCTGCTTCTTGCATAATTAAAGTAGTTTGCATCTACTTCATTGCCAGCTCCTCTTAGTTCATCTAAACATAGATAAGCACTAAGGTTATTTAGTGCTAGCTTTGAAGCAAGGTTATGTGAGAGTTTGCTTTGTTTATTGTTTATATCATAGTAGATAAATGAGTTATAGTCTAATCCTCCACTATTTATATTAGCTCCTAGAAATAGTCTATTTAAATTTAGACTTATATAGTTTTGATAGATCATCACTGGATAGTAGCAATAGCTATTTGTACTATTTTTATCATAAGCTTCTTTTATAGATATAGGTTTATATGAGATATTATTTAGTGCGTAAGCTTCATTAAATTTATATGTGTATCTTGTATGCATTATCTCTTTATAGTTCTCTTCTAGTTTTTCATACGAGGTTTTATAAAGTTCTATTAGACCTGTTATCATAGAGATGCCTATGTCCTTACCAAGAGTTTTAGTATAGTCTTTGATTTCTTTTTTCATAAGCTCTACATCTCTTATATTAAAGCTATACGTGTATCTCATAAATGTATATGTCGTTATCTCGCTATAAGATATATTTAGTTTAAAATGTTCTATTGTTCTATAAAGTATATAGGTATTTTGAGCTTGCAAAATTAAATTTAGCTTTGATCTTTGAAGTACTATATTTGTAGTTTTTAATCTTGTGATATACAAGAAATATTCATCTATTTGTTTAGTCTTTTTTGCACTAAATAGTTTTTTTATTAAATTTAATACTCCAAGCTCGTCTAAAAAGGCGTCTTTTAATTTCTTTGCATCCCTTTCAAATATAAAAGAGCTAAGCATCTCATAAATTTTAGATATGCCATCTTCACTTGCAAAGCCTGCTATTGGGAATAATCCTTCAATGGCTGTTTTTACAAGTAAAGAGCTTACCTCTTTATCCATATCTCTATCATTATGATAAGCCTTATATTCTAAGTCTATGGCTTTTTTTAAGACGTCTTTATCCTTAGAAGCTATCACTTCTTTTATCAAAGTTTTATCTTTCTTGCAGCTTTCATCTATATCATTGGCTTGCTCTATTAGAAGCTTCATTAGATCACTTTGTAAAGGATCTTTTATATTTGTATTTACGCTACTATCATTTTCTTCTAAAAGTTCTTTTATGCTATATACATTCTTAGTATTTCCTGCACCATCCATATAATCACTAATCTCTTCTATACATAGGTACTCATTTTTGCTTAATCCACTACTTTTAGCACTTTCTTTGTAAAAGAATAATCTTATATCACTATCACCTAACTTTACAAAAGAATTTACATTTATAGTACTTATCTCTTCATCACCTACTTTTATATATTCACGGGAGTTTTTTATAGATTTGTTTAACAACTCTCCTGAATAGCTTTTGGTCATTATAAAGTAAGCCACGCCAAGGCAAAGTACTTCTAAAAGAGAGTAGTATGGAGTTGGCTGATCATCTAGTATCTCTTTTACGGCACTTTTTACAGAGTCTATATCTCCTAATATCTCATATTCTTTTATCGCTTCTATCTTATCGTAGCATTCATCTTCGAAATTCATTCTATCACTAACATTTTTATTAACTCTGTCAAAGACTGCTTTAAATGCTAGAGTTGATTTTTCCATATACTCTTTTTCACTCTCTTTTATCTTCTCCATATCATTTGGTTGCTTTGCATAAGCATTTATATGAGAGACATTTATATCAAAAAGCTCATCGTACTTTAATTTGCTTAATTGAAAATCATAAGCATCGCTACTATTTTCTTCTGTATAGCTTTCACTATATTTTTCTTTATTCTCTTCTATATTATCTATATAGCTTTTTTCTATCCTTGCAAATGGAGATAAATTTAGTAAAAGAGTTGATTTATCATTGTTTTGATCTATATCTATACTATATTTGCTATAGTCTTTTACTGGATTTAGAGTCTTTATGTCACTAAATTTTTGTTTTACCAGGTTGCTACTTTTTGATCTATTTATATCATCTTTTATAGTTTGATCAAGACTTTTACTAATAACTTCCTCTCTTAATCCTGCACTTGATCTAAAAGGAGAGTTTGAAAGAATAATGTAGTTTTTATTTAAATTTGAGAAGTCTTTACTATTCATCTCATCATTTACTGAGGTATTATTTTTATCGGATTTATCTGCTATTAGATTAGCTAACTTTATAGAGTTAAAATTTGAAGCACAGATAAAATTTAAATTTGCATTTGTACTTTTTATCTCATCTTTTAATCTACTAAATAAAGTATCATCACTCGAGCCAAAGCCTAAATTTTTATTTACCACGTCATAAGAGCAAATCTCTTTGGAGTAATCAAATACAGATACATCATCTAAATATCCATATACACTATATCCTTCATCTGTATTATAATTAGTCTCTTTTTCGTTAATGCTATATTTAAAAGGGCGGTAGTCTAAATTTAAGTGAGTAAAGTCTAAGAAAAAACCAGATCTAGAATTTTTATCACTTTTAAACACCAAGACATTGCAGTTTGAACTTATATTTAAAGTATTTACGACAGAAGCAAACCTAGATGTAAAAAAACTTAGTATTGGTAAGGATACACCGTAAAATGCCCTATTGCTATCATATTCATGAATTGCATACGCCATCTTTCCAAGCTCATAAGCCACAAAACCAAGATTTGATTTTTTTATTATGGCCTTTGGATCGGTTATATCGACTAGACTTAATATAAAAAGAGCTATTTGTTTTATTATAAATTCTCCATTTTCCGAGCTTAGCTCTTTTAAATTTTTATCTAGCTCATCAAAACACTCCTTTATGCTTCTTTCAAATTTGCCCTCATCTAATCCTTCGCTAGCTATCAATGATTTAGCGTCATTTAGTAGAT
>NZ_LVXF01000022.1:0-2673 GCF_002092845.1 Campylobacter concisus | reverse complement strand
AGATATGGTCGGGTATATAATAGAAAATTTAGGCAGCAACATAGATAAAAATAGCAACAAAGAAGCACATCTAGTAAAGATACTAGATATAGATGATCTAAATAAACTAGATGCGACAAAGATAGTAAGTGATGCTAGAGCTGACGATATAGATATGCTAGTGGCTATTTGTGCTTTGAATTTATTTGTATTTGAAAAAAAGATAGATGTAAATGAGCTTGGTAAATACTTCTCTTATAGCAAAAACATCTATAAAAATATAACGATACTACGAGATAATAGAGTGGATATAGCAGAGGCTAGCATCTTCGTAAAAGATAGAATAGATATGCTAAAGAGCATAATAAATCTAAAATATGCGGATCTAGCAAAGCTAAAAGAAAATGAAAATTTCTTGGCTAGCATAGACTCTAATGACATAAGCTCTAGCGATGAAGCCATAGTAATAGCTAATAATAAATCCGCTCAAAATAATGATGATGTAGCTTACAACAATAAAGTAGCAACCGATGATATAAAAGCTCTTATGAATGAGAGCGTGGGAAGTATCTTTTATAAAAACAACGATACTCTTAGTGTAAGTGCAGTAGATAAAAGTATCGTTGATGTTGAGGTATTAAAGGAGATATTTAAGCTAGATAGTAAAAATATGAATCAAAGAATATATCTAAACTCTGCCCTTTTGTCTAAAGCCAATGAAGAGGAGGATTATCCACTTTATTTTAAAGACGAAAAATATAATAGTGATGAGAATATCCCTCTAAATTTTACTCATCAGCCAAGAGATGAGGATAAAGATATAGGAAGGCTAAGTGTTGCTTATAGAAATTCTCAAGCAAATATATTAAATTATTCACTATTAAATAAGAGTCTAAATATCGATCTAAAACCAATGAGTAAAAAGACTAAAGAGGCTCTTTCAAATTTAAATCAAAGGCAAAATTTACAAAAAGATAATCAATCTAAAGAAATTTCATCTACTGCGACTTCATGCCCTGTCATAGAAGACGACACTATCATTTGCCCACATGGCGGTCATGTGATCTTAAAAAGTAGGGCAGGCAGGAGCATAAGATCAGACGATCAAGGCGTGATACTTGATGTTGATTTTATAAACTCGCCAATAGTAGGCTGCTCAGCTAGGATCCCATGCGTCGTAGTAGCTTATGTGCCAAGATCGGCACTTAGTCTAAAAAGCATGAATGATCACTACGCTGTAATGCAAGATCTAGTGCCAAACTGCCTAAGCAACACCGGCTCTTCGCTAAGGTGCATAAAAAAAGAGAATAAACTTAAACTAGAGCATAGTTTAAGTAATCCTAGTATGCAAGATAGTAGCGAAATAATAAAAGATATAAATTTAAATAATGCCTACATAAGGCTTCATATAAAATCAGCCCTTAATCAAACAGATAATCTTGCTGTTTGTATATATAAGCTAAATGATGTGGAATATAAAAACCAAGAGGGATTTAAAGAGATGGAGCTAAATTTAGATGAAGGCTCTGATATAAAAGATAAGAAGCTAAAAGAGTATCTAAAGGCCCGATTTAGAGATGATAAATTTAGTATCTCATCGTTTAACTTCAAATACTCGCTTATGGATAAAAATTTTATTTTTATTACCCCTAAATATACTGAGCCTATCTATAAAGATATGACGCTTCCTAAGAGTGGAATAGGATTTTTTCAATTTGTAGATGATATTAGCGACGATAACAATCTTATCTATATTACGCCAAGTAAAGCAAAAACAATATGTATAAAATTTGCTTGTGGGTTGGATAGTGAATATAGCGATGATATAAACTTAATTAAAACAGTAGTGGTGGCATAACGATGAATGATATAAATATAACCTACTCTTGCGAAGAGAGTTTAAAAAAGATAAAAGAGTACATAGCTGATGCAAAGAGCGTGACGCTTTATACGTCTAGTTTAAACTATCTCTCTTCATATTCTGGCAATATAATTGCAGAGATTGTCTCTGATCTTATCTGTTGTAAAGGTAAAGATAAAGACATATCAATAATAACTGATTTTTATGTAGACAAAGAGAGCTTTAAAGATGGTAAACTAAATAGAGTAAGGGAGTTTAAATATAAAGGCATCCCAGTAAAAGTAGTTCATAAAAAAAGTGCTATTGATAAATTCTTTGAAAATTTAAGAGAAGGGCTTACTCCTTTACAAACAAAAATACATAATCAAGAGATATTGGATTTAGCTCAAGATGAGCATGATAGGGAGTTGCTAAAAGATGGTAATGAAGTAGAAGATAAACCGTCAAGTTTTTATCATATGTTTGAGCTTATTGTTTCTAATTATAATGAGGCTAAAAATATTTTAAGAGATTGTTTAAATACTCTAAAAAATGATCTACTAAATGACGCTAAATCATTGATAGCTAGCGAAGGATTAGATGAGGGCAAATTTGAAAGAAGCATAAAGGAGTGTTTTGATGAGCTAGATAAAAATTTAAAAGAGCTAAGCTCGGAAAATGGAGAATTTATAATAAAACAAATAGCTCTTTTTATATTAAGTCTAGTCGATATAACCGATCCAAAGGCCATAATAAAAAAATCAAATCTTGGTTTTGTGGCTTATGAGCTTGGAAAGATGGCGTATGCAATTCATGAATATGATAGCAATAGGGCATTTTACGGTGTATCCTTA
>NZ_LVXF01000021.1:0-2739 GCF_002092845.1 Campylobacter concisus | reverse complement strand
AGGTAAAGACACTCTAACTCTAGACCAAGACTCTAACAATAACGAAACAGTAGCTGATATCTCAGCTTTACAACAAGCCATCTTAAAAGGAACAGATCTTAATGCTCTAGAAGAAACTGCTGCAGGTGGTCCACAAGCAGGTGGTAATGGTGGAGATGGCGTAAGCTTATCTTCTACTAGCTTTGCAGAAGGAGGCCACATTAGTAACATCAATGCTAATGTAGGAAGCATAGATGCTTTATCTCTAGCAGCAGGTGGAGATAATAGCTTTGGTGTAAGTGGAGGAAGTGCTGTTGGGGCTGGAGCAACTCCTGTTATACCTCCTATTGCTACAATTACAGCTCTAGGTTCAACAAATGCAACAGAGGGACAAGATTGGAGTGGCCCAGAGTATAAATTCTCTCTAGGTGATATAGACGCAAATGGTGTAAATAACCTAGTGTCTAGACCAACTACATATACTTTTAGTCTAAGTGGTGTAGAAAAGGGCGTAGATTATGAAGAGATAGAAACTCCAGATGGCAATTTTGTTTTTGAATATAAAGATGCTAATGGTGACTGGGTTCCAATGTATGGTAATAAACTTACCGTAAATGATCCTAGAGATATAGAGAACCTAGAAGTAAGAATAGCAAAGCTAGCAGATAACTCTATCCAAAATCAAGGAGAGCGTGTAGGAGATGATTCTCGTTTTAGTAGTATTGATGGAGCAGAACAAGGCGTTTATCAAAGAAAAGCTACTGTAAACGTAACTAGCGATAATCCTCAAATAGCTTCGTCAAGCAATACTGGCACTATTACTGATACGGACGATGAAGTATCATTTACTAAGGGCTTAGATGGAAAAACAATAGACACCGAGATAGGTAACGACATTATTAATCTACATGGAGAGATTAAAAACGGTTCTAATGTACAAAGTGGAGATGATGATGACGTTATAAACCTTTATGGAAATCTAACTTCTGGTAGTACCATCAATACTGGTTCAGAAAATATATTTGGAACCAATAGTCACGATACTGTAAATGTTAAGTCTGGAGCATCTGTAGATGGAGCTACTCTAGCATCACAAGGAGTTGCGACCTTTAATATAGAAAAAGGAGCAACGCTAAATAATGCTCATATAAACCACATGTATGGTAGCGATCAAACAGTTAATGTTAATGGCACTCTAAACGAAACAGAGATGAACCTTGGCCGTGGAAACAACAAGATCACCCTTGACGGAGCTACCAGCACAAATAAACTTAGAGTAGAGACTCAAAGTGGTAACGATGATATTGTGATCAAAAACAGCAAAATTTTAGGCGATGCGAATTTAATTGGTAACCACAACATAATGGATATACGCTCAGGCATAAATACAGTTACAGCAGAGGACTCTGAGTTATCTCGTCTGGATATCCAAGCAAATGGTGGTGCATCAGATAAGACGACTGTTACCCTAAATGCGACAAAAGGTGAACGACTAAATATTACTGGTCAAGGCGAAGAGGACGTATTTACTCTAAAAGGTGGCTCTACCCTTAATTCTTCTGGAGTTAATTTAGGCAACGGTAATAATACTATCAATGTAGATGGTGCTAAGATTACAACATCTAGCCTTATAACTGGAAGCAATGACGATATTATCAACCTCAAAAATGCAGAGTTAAAAAATGTCAATGTTGAGACATGGCATGGCAAAAATGAGGTAAATATCGAAAACGTTACAAGTGACAATACCAAAATCACTCTTGGTGGTGGTTGGAGCAATGGGGATAATACCGTAAATATTAAAGGCAATTTCGGTGATGTAGATGCTAACTCTTATGGCAAAACCGCAATTAGTTCTTTTGGATCAGCTGTTGCAAAAGATTTTATCAATATCGCAGATAACGCAAACGTTCACAATGTTAGATTTGATCTAAACCAAAAATCAGATAAAATCACTATTGGCGAGAATGCGACAGTTTCACACTCTCAGTTAATTACTGGGGATGACAACGATACACTTGAGATAGGGGATGGAGTTAATATTAGCAAAGGTACACATATGGATCTAGGATTCCATAGTGATACCGCAAAAATAGGAAATAACGTTACTATAGATGACTCTGATATTTATATGGATGATGGTGATACGACTCACCAAAGTACTTTCGGTAACGATACGGTAACCATAGGAAATAACGTAACGTTTAAAAACTATGCCGACGTAAAAGGTGGTCAAGGAAAAGATACCATTACTATAGGCGATAACCTAACCCTAGACGGTAATGCCGGAATTTACGGAGACTGGGGCGAAGGCGGTGGCGGAGTAAATAACGCTACTGACGGTAAAGACACGATTACTATCGGAAATAATCTAACCGTTAAGAATAACTCTACCGTAAGCGGTGGCGGCGGAGACGATGTTATCTCTATCGGTAAAAATGCAAGTATTCAAGATACTTCAACTATCGACGGCGGAGCTGGATTTGATACATTAAAAGTAGCTGATAATAGCATAGACTTTAGCCATGTTAAAAATATCGAAAAACTAGATATGACTAATGGAGAAAAGACAACCTTATCTCTTACAGCTAGCAATGTTCAAGATATATTACGTGATAGTAATGAGAATAAGCTAAAAATAGATGGTGATAGTAACGATGAGCTTACTCTTGGAAGTAGTTGGACTAAAGGTGCTAGTTCTGGTGGTTATACTACTTATACTAGTGGTACAACTACAATCGAAGTTCAAGACCAAATACA
>NZ_LVXF01000020.1:0-3232 GCF_002092845.1 Campylobacter concisus | reverse complement strand
TGTATTTGGTCTTGAACTTCGATTGTAGTTGTACCACTAGTATAAGTAGTATAACCACCAGAACTAGCACCTTTAGTCCAACTACTTCCAAGAGTAAGCTCATCGTTACTATCACCATCTATTTTTAGCTTATTCTCATTACTATCACGTAATATATCTTGAACATTGCTAGCTGTAAGAGATAAGGTTGTCTTTTCTCCATTAGTCATATCTAGTTTTTCGATATTTTTAACATGGCTAAAGTCTATGCTATTATCAGCTACTTTTAATGTATCAAATCCAGCTCCGCCGTCGATAGTCGTATTAATTAGCGTTGCGCCTTTGTCTACTATGATAGTATCGTTACCGGTCGTTAAACCATCTATGCTATCACCATATATAGAAGCATTTTCAAATCTAGCTCCAGATTTGATATGGATCGTATCATTACCAGCATCACCCTCTACTTTAGCATTATCAAATTTTCCAGAGTTGACGAAAATTGTATCATTTCCTGCTCCACCATGTACGCCGGCATTATGGTTATATGCATTTTCGCCTTTAAATTCTGCTCCGTTAACATTTATTATATCGTCGCCAGCATCTGCATATACATTGGCTTGATTAAATTTAGCTCCACTTTCTAGAGTTATAGTATCTACGCCATTTCCAGCAGCTATATAAGAGAAGTCTTGGAATATAGTACCGTCTTTTATGGTGATTTCATCATTTCCGCCACCGGTTTCTACACCAGACAATTTGCCGTCGTCACTTTTCATAAAAGTAGTGTTTGAGATCGTTACATGATCATTATCGTTGGCCGTATAACCCGCATCATCCGTATATAGTTTAGATCCCTTAAATGTTATACGATCAGTAGCACTATTTCCGCTAATTTCTATAGTATCCTCTCCGGCACCCATATCTATAACTGTACGAGTAAGCGTTACTCCGCTAGCAATATTTACAGTATCAGAACCTTCGCCGGTTTGAATATTTGACTGAATAGTTCCAGTTATATCACTATTGATATTTACTTCGTCATTATCTGCACCTGTATTTATAGAGCTATCGTCAAATATCATTCCATCTTCGATATCCACAGTATCTACTCCAGTACCTGTGTTAATCTCCGCATGCGTTAAAGTAGAATTGTTAATCACTACGTGATCTTTGTCGGCACCGGTATTTATAACTGTTTTTGCGGTAGCGGTACCATTAAGTTTAGAATCCCTAATTTCTACGTCGTCTTCTCCTGCACCGGTTTCTATATTGTTTCTACCCTCCATTAAAGAGTCGCCTTGTATTTGTACCAAATCGTTTCCGCTACCGGTCTTTATATTAGTAGTTTCAACTTTTCCCCTGTTTATCTGTACGTGCTTGATACCGTTATCTCCCATATCTATATTTACTTGTTGGAAGTCAGATACTCTGCCCGCATAGTTGCCGCTATTACCCATA
This sequence comes from Campylobacter concisus, assembly GCF_002092845.1. Lineage (GTDB taxonomy): Bacteria > Campylobacterota > Campylobacteria > Campylobacterales > Campylobacteraceae > Campylobacter_A > Campylobacter_A concisus_AQ. The sequence continues at coordinate 1,792 of NZ_LVXF01000020.1, read as the reverse complement.
CCGGTTAGTACTACGGTATCGTCGCCGTCGCCCATATTTATCTCAGTTTCCGTTGCTGCAGAGTAGCTGTAACCTTGAAACGGACTTGTAGTTAGGTGTTCAAATCTTATTATGTCGTTGCCTCCGCCGGTATTTACTTCCGCAAAATTTAACAATGCCCCATCGTATACATTGACTTGGTCGACGCCATCTCCAGTGCTTATATAAGCATCACTAAATACCGCATTATTGGTTAATGTTATTTCGTTACCACCATCGCCATTTTCTATACTACCACCATTCATAGTAGCATCGTTTATAGTTACTTTGTTTAGACCCCCTCCTAAAGTCATTTCAACATTATTTAGTGTAGCTTTATCACTTACGTTAACAATGTCGTCTCCTTCTCCGGTTCTAATCTTAGAGTGCTTACCTTCCAGAGATGTTTCTAGATCGCTCTTAATATTGATCGTGCTTTTTGTACCAGTATCTTTCGCTATGATTCTAACACCAGTAGTAGTAGCTCCTTTTTCAAAATTTATCGTATTTTCTTTGGCTACCACTTCTATTTTAGCATTAGACATAAATGCTCCGTTTTTCACATTTAGCTCAGAAGTATTACCTTGTTCTCCTTTATCTAAAGGACTAGCAGACTTACCCATATGTATAATAGCCCCTTCAGATCGGGTACCGTGAATATTAGCTCCGGAATTTACATTTATAGTATCATTGCCGCTTCCGCCTCTGATTCTAGTACCTTGTTTTAACTCGGCTCCGGAATTTACGTTTATAGTATCATTACCGCTTCCGCCGTCTATCACACTAGCCCTCTCATCGGTTACGTCAAACGAAGCGTTTTCGATATTTATTACATCGTTATCGGCGCCGGTCATTAAGATAGATCCTTTAAAATTAATCTTATCCGTAGCGGTTCCTTTTAAATTTACAGTTTCGCTTCCAGCACCCATATTTATTATGGTATTAGTTAAAGTGACACCGGGAGCTATATTTAAGTTGTCCGAACTTGAACCGGTGCTTATATAAGATTGACCGCCTATGTATTCGTGAGTAAACGGATCTATTTCATAAGTACCAGTACCTGTTACGTCAGAAGTTATATTGATCTCGTCGCCCTTTATGCTGCTATAAATTTTAGTATCTATATTAGTACCGTCTGAAGTAATCTTACTTCCATTATCTCCGCCAAATACGCTAAGATCACTTGAAGGATTTACTATTTTGGCCACATCTCCAGTATGATTTGCCGAATTAGCACTACTTGTTAGCACCAAGTCTTTAGCATCATCTTGACCAATAGCTAACTTGCCATCATTACTTTTAAACCAGCCATCTTGAAGGGTAAATGTATTTACTCCAGCGTTAGGAACTAGATAATCCCTGCCGTCTATCCATCTAACTATACTATATCCATTCAAAGTAGATCCGGCATAAGGCATATCATGTACTAGACTTCGCATATGAAAAACGAATCCGTCGTTTATATTTTCGTTTAGATACGCTGATAAAGGAATTTTTATACTTCCTGCTGGTAAAGCAGGTTCTATTGCTCCAGCCCCAACAGCACTTCCTCCACTTACACCAAAGCTATTATCTCCACCTGCTGCTAGAGATAAAGCATCTATGCTTCCTACATTAGCATTGATGTTACTAATGTGGCCTCCTTCTGCAAAGCTAGTAGAAGATAAGCTTACGCCATCTCCACCATTACCACCTGCTTGTGGACCACCTGCAGCAGTTTCTTCTAGAGCATTAAGATCTGTTCCTTTTAAGATGGCTTGTTGTAAAGCTGAGA
>NZ_LVXF01000019.1:0-4208 GCF_002092845.1 Campylobacter concisus | reverse complement strand
CCTCTACCGCACATTGCCCAAAAAAATGCTCTAATCTATTTCTAGTATCAAGCTTATATTTTACATACATTTGAATTCCGTCATCATCATCTCTTCTATTTAGCTCATCCACCATCTCTTGCAAGATATATTCTTGATTTGTTTTTATATTGGTAAATACTTGTTTTAGCATATCTAGTGTAAATGGATAATCTTTAATCTCTATTAAAACATTTACCCCCTCATCCCCATCTTCCCACATACCTTTATCTACTCTAGTTAAACTCTTTGATTCATTAAAAGAGTTAATAAATTTATCCATATTCTCTTTACTTAATAAATTTATACCAAGTTTATCATCTTTATCTGCATTAGACTGATTATTACTAGAGATCTCTTCTTTTGCATAAATTTGATAGCTATTATCTTATCTATATTTTTATAGACTATTATTGATATTTATTCTTCAATTTCTTATAAAATTTATCAAAGCTCGCGGGTAGCCTTTTATCTATTTCTTTAAGTTTGGATAGGAATTCTTCTTGTTCTATCTGTTGTAAATCATCGCTTTTAAAAATAGTTTTTTCTTACTTAAAAATGTTCAAATACATTTTCCCGCCAGACATTATGTCGCCATAAATTTCATATATGTAGTTTGAATTTTTAAATTTATACCCCATCAAGCACTCATTTACATTATTTTTTATTAGTGTTGGTTTTGATAAAATTTCTAAACTTTTGCTATTTCTTTTATTTACCACAAAATAACCACCATTTGTACAATGTATGTCACCCTCACATTCGAACATAGTAATAGCTATTAAAATTTTTCATTTTCATAGTAATATCTATTTCTTCGGCTTTAAAAAAAGTAATTACAAAATCACGCACGCTAGCCCTATTTATCAAATTTTAAATATTTACTATCGCAATCTTCAAAATGATTATACTCATTCATAGAATTTCCATAGTTTTGTATGACTATGCTATCATTTTCATACTTCCCGTCAATCTTTTTAAATTTTATATAAAATCCACCTTCGCCATTGCTTTTTATGCTTGATATATAGCCTTGTGATTTTGTCTGATTATTATCAACTATCTTGTAAAAATACTTTGCCTTATTAGTATTTTTCGTTATTTCTATTGAAATATTACAAGGCTTATTCTTGTAAAACCCAGTTAAATTTATATCTTTTGCGTAGGCATTATACGTCATAAGAGCTAACGCCGTAAAATAAAAAATAACTATCTTTTTTGTCATATCTATCCGCTCTTTTTTAACCGCATTATATCTATTTAACAAATGCAAAACTATATCTTTTTGATTTTTCCATTATCAAATTTATATTTTCTTTCATTTGATAGTTTCCCGCTACCTTTAAAATTTGGATCGCCATTGTTGGTTAGTGCATTTTTGTGTGGTTTGTCTATTATCAAGATGCCTTCATTAGTGACTTCTAAAAATGGCACACTCGCGCACCAATCTATCTCACCTTGAAATTTTATCTTGTCGTCATCTTTCTTTTCAAAAATTCTCAAAGGCCCGTGTCTATTGCAAGTAGCATAGTTTTGTATGTCTTGAAATATCCACACTTCGCTGCGATTCAATTTGGTATAAAATATTAAAGTTGGTTCAAGCTCATACTCGCACTCTCTGCTATAAATCTCTTCATCATTTATGCTTATGGAACATTTGTTATCCTTGCTATATGTTTCTATACTTAAGTTTTGAGCATTAGAAAATACGATAAAAAGTAGTGATAAAAATAAGAATTTTTTCATAGAATTAACCTTTATAGCTTTTTTAGACCCTTTTCTAATTTTTCTTAACTTTTGCCGCAGCTTCCTCTTTTGTAATGCTTCCATCCATATTTTTGTCTAATCCTTTATTTGTTATATAGCTAGAACTACTAGAACTAAATAATACGTAATCATTCGACTTACCAATGGCTTTTGGATAAATAATTGCCATATAAATGTCCTCTATGGTTTCAATTTTTCCAGAATAAGGCATAAAATATTTTTCTATATATTCAAGTTGTTCAACTTCAGACATATTTGCTAGTTTTGATGTAGTTGTCCCTAGACCGGCTGCTGTTGTTTCTAAAAATTGTATAAGTCCTAGCACTAGCAACTGGATTTTATACTAGCTGAAAAAGTCTCACCTGTCTCAAAAGTCATGCATGACATCAAAAAAATCAGGATTTATTTTTAAATTTATACATATTTCTATAACTTTTTCCTTAAATTCTAAAGAAACTTTTTTACCCCAAGCAATTTTATTGTCTGTTTTTAAATCAACCCCCAACTCCCTTTATCTCCATCTTCCCACATACCACTATCTACCCTAGTTAAACTCTTTGACTCATTAAATGAGCTAGTAAATTTATCCATATTTTTTTGCTTAGCTTGTCATCTTCATATATATTTACATTCTACGCTTGATCTATATTTTTATTTATCAAGACATCATCATGTCTTAGATTGGCTTTAATATCTTTTCTTTACAAGAAGTAGTCATACTACTCCTCTTTTCTATTCTCAGGCAAAATCAAATGACCATTTTTGTCTATTAAGGAGTATTGGACTAACACTATATAAATTAGATCATGGATACGATAATTATCATAATCGCCAGTATAGTCATCATATTTTCTTAAAAACTCAGCATATGGCTTTTTATCTGTTTTTTTTATGTCTTTTAGATCTCTAAAAGAGTAAAGTATCGGCACATACTTTAAAGTATCTTCAAAGACCTCTTTAAATTTCTCATAATCTTCGCCGTAAATTCTTTTAAATAGCTCTTTATTATTTTTATAAAGAAGTAAAGCTAGTTTTGCAGTGGAGTTTCTATAGTAAGATCTAGTGCAATGAATAGAATTGCCGACGCTATAATTATATTTAACCCGTACTTGAAAATATTTTGAATACCCATCTATACACTCTTTTTGAGTTTTAGCTATCCTCTCTCTTGCTATCTTTAGAGCTTTTTCTTTTAAATTTGGAGCTTCTTTTACAATTAGATTATAAAGATCAGCAAAATAGTTATCTCTAAAAGCAAGAAATTTGGACTGACAAACAAAGTCTTCTAAAGAGTACTCTTTAAATTTATATTTGCCCTTAGCATCAGAACACTTAAAACTAGGAGATGTATTAGTACTGTAATCGTTTGAAAAATAGTCATCACCGGTAAAAAATTCGTCTTCGATCTGTTCAAAATTATCGATCGCTTTATTAGTAGCTTGGCTAGGCATTAAAGCTTCAAAAGCATATAAATTTAAGTTTATTAGTAAATTTATTAATAAAATAGTTTTAAATTTCATACTTCAGCCCTTTATTTAAATTTCTTAAATATATTTGCTTCTCTTATACGTTTATAAGAGTTTATTCTTTTTGTTCTGCTTTCTTTATTTGCACCGCCATTTACTAAATCTGTTACTCTATTTACTATTTCTTCATTGTCTAATTCCGGCTTGCTTTTATCGGCTCTATCGTAAATGTTCTTTTTTTTAGCCCAGAAAAATGCAGCCGACACAAAAGCAAAGGTTTTATTTTCAGCTACCAGTTCTGGATTATCCACAAAGCTTACTTCATCTCCTACTAATTTAACTTTGTGTGCGAATTTATTAAATTCAGTATATATTTCTCTACCAGTTATTTGTATTATCCCTCTACCTCTATATTTCCAGCCGTCACCTTCTTCGGTATTGCCAAGTCGCAAGTCCTTAGGTCTATTTTCATCAGCATATCCTAGATTGGCTATGGCTTCTTGATTGGCTTTTTGAATTATTTTTCCTTTTTTGTCTTTTATTCTTCCTATATCCTTACTTCTATCATAATTATTTTTAAAATAGCCAATATTAGACCCCATAAGACCTTCCACGCTATAATCTAAGCTCTCTGTCAGTTTTGGGAAGCTACTTTCCACCTCTACCGCACATTGCCCAAAAAAATGCTCTAATCTATTTCTAGTATCAAGCTTATATTTTACATACATTTGAATTCCGTCATCATCATCTCTTCTATTTAGCTCATCCACCATCTCTTGCAAGATATATTCTTGATTTGTTTTTATATTGGTAAATACTTGTTTTAGCATATCTAGTGTAAATGGATAATCTTTAATCTCTATTAAAACATTTACCCCCTCATCCCCATCTTCCCACATACCTTTATCTACTCTAGTTAAACTCTTTGATTCATTAAAAGAGTTAATAAATTTATCC
>NZ_LVXF01000018.1:0-5813 GCF_002092845.1 Campylobacter concisus | reverse complement strand
TAGAGTTAGAGTGTCTTTACCTATTAAGGTTATATCTTTACCATCAGTTTGAGTTATTGTTACTTTAGAGTCAGAACCCTCTGTAACTATCTTTTCACCTTGGTATACAATATCTCCTACACTTAATTGTCTTACCTCTCCTGTTAAGTCATTAAGTGCTCTTGCTATTCCTCCGTTTACGCTTTTAACTACTCCGGCTTCTTTAGCCATCATATTCTCCTTATTGTTTATAGTATTTTAAATTTTGAATGAATTATATAAATTTTAGAAGGGCTTGTCTATTGTACTGGGGTACAATGCGAAAAACTATTTAGCACATATCATAAATATCATACCAGTCAACATGTATATCTTAGTGTCTTAATATATAGTATAAATATAGCAATTATGGCTTTTTAAAATATAATATCACTTTTATACATATTGAAAATCATTATATATTTCTATATAATTACTCAAATATTTTAAAAGGAGTTTAAATGCAGAGAAAAATCGTGCTTAGCCTCGCTTTGGTCGGCGTTTTAACCGCCGCACAAAACGAAGTAGAGCTAAAATCGCTAGAAGGCGTAACCGTCACGGCGCAAAGATCGTCTCAAAGCGTAGACGAGATAAGCAAAAGCGTCTCGGTAGTAGATAAAGAGACGATAGAAAGAAAGCTCGGCAAAAGCGTACCCGAGCTAATCAGCGAGGCGCCGGGAGTATCCATCGTAAACGAAGGCATGGACTCGGGCACCGTAAACGTGCGAGGTTTTAGTTCGTCTGATTACCGCGTGCCGATGTTCGTAGACGGACTTAGGTTTAGAGGTAGGCCGGCGTTTGAGTATTCGATATTTACGCCCGATCAAATCGAAAGGATAGAGATAATAAGAGGTCCTGCTAGCACGCTTTACGGCACGGACGCCTTTGGCGGCATAGTAAATTTAGTCACCAAAAGAGCTAGCGGAGACGTATACGGCGACTGGGCGCTATCTGATACGTATCTAAGCACCCAATATCAAAGCGCGAACAAAGGCGTGCAAAACCGCTTACAACTCGGCGTAGTCGGACACGGCTTTGACGCATTGCTGGGCTTAAACTACAAGCACGGCAAGGACTACGACACTCCGGCGGGTAAAATTCCAAATACAAGATACAATTATCGAAGCCTTGATTTTAAAGGCGGATATAGCTTTGCCGATTTTCACAGGCTTGAGCTCGTAACTAGATACACAGAGTCGCAGCGCGGCGTAGTCGGTACGGCGGTCGGCGCTCCCGGAACGGCAAATAAAAAAGGCTTTCAAAAGTACATAAAAGAAGCGCCTCTTAGAGAAAAATACGTAGCACTAAACTACGAAGGCAACATAAACGACAAATTTATATTAGATTCTAGTTTGTATTACAGAGAGCTTTACACGCATCTAAATATAAGGCCCTATATCGGCTCGTTTTCGCCTAGGCAAGTCGATAACTACGTAAACGGTCCGAAGGTCTACGGCGGCAAATTTATCGGTAAATTCGTAGGCGATAATCTAACCCAAACCTACGGCGTAGATTTTTATTACGAGGACTGGGATAGCGTGTATCAAAGCGTAAATAACGGCCCTAGATTTCGTAATAGGCTAAGAACCAAACAGCTTGACGTCGCCGGGTTTGGACTGCTTGAATACGCATTTAGCAACGACGCGATTTTAAGCGCAAATTTACGCTACGACCGCATAAAAACGTCCTTTGATATGGATAGCTCGATGAGCCCAGCCGTAAAAGCCCTATACGAAAACGCCAACGATAGAAAAGACGGCAGAGCCAGCTATGGTCTGGGGCTTATTTATCCCGTCGTCGGAGGACTTGAGTTTGTGGGTAACTTCTCGACTTCGTTTAGAGCCCCTATGAGCGGCGAGGTTGCTCCGATACTTACGTTTTCAGGCAGCGAGGCGTATCTACCGAACCCTGATCTAAATATCGAAAAAGGCGTTACCTACGAGGCCGGACTTCGCTATACGGATAAAGCGCTTAGATCGAATTTGATATTTTATACGGGAGATTATAAAGACCTGATAGTCGAGCGAAACTGGCAAAGCGGCGGCGTGACCTACTATCAGTCGCAAAACGTAAACAGAGCTAAGATAAGCGGAGCGGAGTTTGACCTCGCTTATAAAATTTTATCAAATTTGGAGTTTAAAACAAATCTCGCTTATACGCGCGGTAAAAATAAACAAACCGGCAAACCGCTTCCGGAGATCGCTCCGCTTAGCGGACGCGTGGCCGTCTCTTATTCGCCGGAGTTTTTGGCAAATTCTTACATAGAGTATAGCGGCGACTGGGCGGCAAGAAAGACGCGTATAGACGATAGCGTAGAGCGCGAGCGAGCGGGATATTTCGTGCATAACCTATACTTTGGCAAGAGCCTGGGTAAACTAGGCTTCTTAAAAGATTTTAGCCTAAATTTCGGCGTCGAAAATATCTTTGACAAAGAATACGCCCCGAGCCTAAGCTACGAGCTAATCAGCCAGCCTAGAAGCGCTAGCAACCCGCTCATAAATCCGGGTAGAAATTTCAAACTAGGCTTTAAGGCTAGCTTTTAAAATTTAAATTTGCCGAGCGGGTTTTAAACCAGCCCGCTCAAAAACCCTAAAATTTAAAAATTTAAGGATCAAATTTGAGAAAAATCATATCCGTTTTATTGCTGCTGGCCGCGACGCTGGGCGCGCTTGAATTTACCGATCAAAACGGCAATAAACTTCGCTTCGACCGCTCCGTTAAAAGCGTAGCGCTGTTTCCCGTGCCGCTAGCTTCGTTTTCTCTTAGCGTCGAAAACAACGTATCTCGCCTAGCCTCAGTCCATCCGATGGCTAAGAAAAATATCGAGCGCGGAATGCTCGGAAAAATGATAAAAGGCGCGGCTAGTATCCCCGCAGGCGGTATCGGAGAGGATTTTACTCCAAATATCGAGGAGCTGCTAAAACTATCTCCCGATCTAGTCGTGCAGTGGGGCATGAGAGGCGAAAAGATCATCGAGCCGCTACGAAAAGTAGGGCTAAACGTAGCTTTAGTAAATTTAAGCGGCACGGAGGAAGATCCGCTTTTTTGGTTTGGGATGCTTGGTAAAATTTACGAAAAAGAGCAAAAGGCGGAGCAAATTTTACAAAACAGAGCCGAGGTAAGAGCTAAGATCGAAAATTTCGTAAAAGGGTTTAGCAAAAAGCCGAAGGTTCTTTTTATATTCGGCCGAGATAAAAGCTACGAGGCAGCCGGCGGCGGGACGTATTTCGACTACGAGATAAAGCTAAGCGGCGGAGCGAACGCGGCGAATTTCGGGGGATTTAGAATTTTAAATAAAGAAGAAATTCTCGCGCAAAATCCCGACGTTATCTTGCTTAGCAACTTCGACGAGCTAACTCCGCGGGACTTTTTTGACGATAAAATTTTAAAAAACGTAAAAGCCGTCAAGCAAAAAGCCGTCTATAAAATGCCTCTGGGAGGCGATATGTGGGAGCCGCCTACGGGCGAATCGCACCTGGGCTGGACGTGGTTTAGCGTGCTGTTTTCGGGGCAGGCGCATATAAATTTAAAAGACGAGATGAAAAAGAGCTACAAGCTGCTCTACGGCTACGATCTAAACGACGATGAGATAACTCAAATTTTACGCTTCGACCTAAACGGAGAGAGCAAATTTTACGAGCTTTTTAGATAATGAAAAAATATCTGTTTTTATCGCTTTTTCTAGCTTTTTCGGTCGTTTTTTCGCTGCTTGCGGGCAGGATTTCGCTTGAGGGGCTAATTGATTATTATCAAAACGACAAAGAGACGCTTTACGCTTTGATATTCGACCTGCGCCTACCAAGGCTGATAGCGGCGTTTTTGATAGGCGCCAGCCTTAGCGCGGCGGGCGTGATATTTCAGGCGATGTTTGCAAATCCTTTGGTAAGCCCGAATATCCTGGGCGTCGGTAGCGGAGCGGGGTTTGGCGCGGTGGTTTGCATTTTGGCCTTCGGTAGCCCCGTAGTCACGCAAATAGGCGCTTTTATTTTCGGCTTTTTGGCCGTCATGATAGCTTACGCCCTGGGCGTTTTGGCAAACAAAAACTCAAAGCTCATGCTGGTGCTTGCGGGCATCATCACGGGCGCTATCTTTGAAGCGCTAATCTCCGTCGTCAAATACGTCGCCGACACGCAAGAAAAGCTTCCTAGTATCGTATATTGGCTAATGGGAAGCTTAAGTGCCATATCTTGGAGCGACGTGGCAGCGCTTGCTCCCGTTTGCGTTAGCGGGCTTGTGCTTTTGAGTCTAATGGGCTGGAAGCTAAACATTTTATCCCTAGGCGGCGAACATGCAAGCATTTTGGGCGAGAGTAAATTTTTAGGCTTTATATTTATCGTGCTTGCTACTCTGATAACGGCCGCAAGCGTAGCCATCGCCGGCATCATTGGCTGGGTCGGGCTTTTGATACCGCATATTACGAGGCTGATTTATGGCTCCGATAACTCGCGGCTAGTTCCGATTTCTGCGATTTTAGGCGGGATATTTTTGATGCTAACCGACGTCGCGGCTAGAAGCGTGAGCTCGGCTGAAATCCCGCTAAGTATCCTAACCGCGCTTATAGGCGCTCCGATAATCGGCATCATAATCGTTAAAAAGGGCAAAAGATGGTCTTAAGCGTAGAAAATTTAAGCTTTTCTTACGGGGCGAAGCAAATTTTGCAAAATTTGAACCTTAGCCTAAAAAGCGGCGAAACGCTTGCGATTTTGGGCCCAAACGGCATAGGTAAATCTACGTTTTTAAAGATTATTTTAGGACTTTTAAAAGCAAAAAGCGGTCAAATTTTGATTGATGGTTGCGATCATGCCTCTCTTAGCGGCAAAGAGCGTGCCAAACTCGTAGGATACGTGCCCCAAAGCGAAAATATCGCTTTTAGCTTTAAGGTAAAAGATCTGATTTTAATGGGCGTAAACGCAAATGTCGGTACGTTTTCAAGGCCGAGCGCAGAGGATAGAGCGATGTCCGAGGAAGCTGCACAAATTGCGGGCGTTAGCGAGTATTTAAATTTAAACATAGACGAGCTAAGCGGCGGCATGATGCAGCTAGTGCTTATAGCTCGCTCGCTAGTACTACGGCCCAAAATTCTAATCATGGACGAGCCTACATCATACCTCGACGTCTTTCATCAAAACGCCGTTTTAAGCCTAATCAAAAAGCTAAATAGCGAGCGTAAAACCTGCGTGATCTTTACCTCGCATCATCCCGACCACGCGCTTGCGGCGGCGGATAAAACCTTGCTTTTAAATGGTCCCTTGGGATATGAATTCGGCGCGACGGGTCAAATTTTAAATGGTGAAAATTTAACCAAACTTTTTGGTATCGATTTTATAAATTTAAACATCGAAGATAAAAGGAGGTTGCTGGTTAGGTGGAATATCGATTAATTATAGAGTGCTTAGATTTTTATAATAGCTTTTACCAGGCCATAAGCCATAAAAACTATTATTAGGCATTTGTAAATTTATACAAAAATAGACAGAAAGTCATTTTACATAGATTAAAAAGACAAACAATTATAAAAATTTAATGATAAGAAAGAATATCCCAAAGGAATTTCCTTTGGGATTAAAAGTCTAGATATTAAAGTACGTGTATTTGGTCTTGAACTTCGATTGTAGTTGTACCACTAGTATAAGTAGTATAACCACCAGAACTAGCACCTTTAGTCCAACTACTTCCAAGAGTAAGCTCATCGTTACTATCACCATCTATTTTTAGCTTATTCTCATTACTATCACGTAATATATCTTGAACATTGCTAGCTGTAAGAGATAAGGTTGTCTTTTCTCCATTAGTCA
>NZ_LVXF01000017.1:0-5000 GCF_002092845.1 Campylobacter concisus | reverse complement strand
TGGACGACGTCAAGTCATCATGGCCCTTATGTCCGGGGCGACACACGTGCTACAATGGCATATACAATGAGAAGCAATATCGCGAGATGGAGCAAATCTATAAAATATGTCCCAGTTCGGATTGGAGTCTGCAACTCGACTCCATGAAGCCGGAATCGCTAGTAATCGTAGATCAGCCATGCTACGGTGAATACGTTCCCGGGTCTTGTACTCACCGCCCGTCACACCATGGGAGTTGATTTCACTCGAAGCCGGAATACTAAATTAGTTACCGTCCACAGTGGAATCAGCGACTGGGGTGAAGTCGTAACAAGGTAACCGTAGGAGAACCTGCGGTTGGATCACCTCCTTTCTAGAGTACATATAGATATTCTCTCACAAGATATCTATAAGAAAGATATTCTCAATCATCCTTGTTTAGTTTTGAAAGATTGATAGACCTATAGGGGCCTATAGCTCAGCTGGTTAGAGTGCACCCCTGATAAGGGTGAGGTCACAAGTTCAAGTCTTGTTAGGCCCACCAGAGAATTTAATTGGGGAATTAGCTCAGCTGGGAGAGCGCCTGCTTTGCACGCAGGAGGTCAGCGGTTCGATCCCGCTATTCTCCACCATAAAATAGTTTAACTATATTAAGTCTAATTAGAGAGCTTAAAAATTAAACTTTCTAATTAGACTTTTGTCTAAATGTTCTTTTAATTAATATTGTTAATAGTCACAAGCAAGTTTTAAAAACAATTTTACAGGACTTGTTAAAGATTTAAATTTCTATTCTCTTTGCATTTAATGCAAAAGTTTGACATCACAATCTATTTAGGATTTAAAACTTATCTAAATAGTAGTCAATGCTTTCCGTCTTGAGAGCTGGGATTTAAATTTAGTAACATAAAGTTATCTTTAACAAGGAAGTGATGCGAATTAGAATAATCTAATATAGAAAAGGTAAGCTACAAAGAGCAAGTGGTGGATGCCTTGGCTAGTAGAGGCGATGAAAGACGTGCCAGGCTGCGATAAGTCTCGGGGAGCCGTCAAGGGGCTTTGATCCGGGAATTTCTGAATGGGGCAACCCAGTTAAGCGCGAGCTTAACTACCTAATATGGAGCGAACGAGGGGAATTGAAACATCTTAGTACCCTCAGGAAAAGAAATCAAAAGAGATTACGCTAGTAGCGGCGAGCGAACGCGTAAGAGGGCAAACCGTTAGTTTACTAACGGGGTTGTAGGACTGCAATATAGACTAAACTTAGCTAATAGAATAATTTGGAAAGATTAAGCATAGAGGGTGATACTCCCGTATATGAAAGCTTTGTTTTACTTAGCAGTATCCTGAGTAGGGCGGAACACGTGATATTCTGTCTGAAGCTGGGTAGACCACTATCCAACCCTAAATACTACTACTAGACCGATAGTGCACAAGTACCGTGAGGGAAAGGTGAAAAGAACTGAGGTGATCAGAGTGAAATAGAACCTGAAACCATTTGCTTACAATCATTCAGAGCCCTATGATTTATCAGGGTGATGGACTGCCTTTTGCATAATGAGCCTGCGAGTTGTGATGTCTGGCAAGGTTAAGGAAACCCGGAGCCGTAGCGAAAGCGAGTCTTAATAGGGCGTTTAGTCAGACGTTGCAGACCCGAAACGATGTGATCTATCCATGAGCAGGTTGAAACCGGTGTAAGAGCCGGTGGAGGACCGAACCCGCTAGCGTTGAAAAGCTATGGGATGACTTGTGGATAGGGGTGAAAGGCCAATCAAACATCGTGATAGCTGGTTCTCTCCGAAATATATTTAGGTATAGCGTCATGTAGTAACACTAGGGGGTAGAGCACTGAATGGGCTAGGGCATACACCAATGTACCAAACCCTATCAAACTCCGAATACCTAGTGTGTAATCATGGCAGTCAGGCGGCGAGTGATAAAATCCGTCGTCGAGAGGGGAACAACCCAGACTAACAGCTAAGGTCCCTAAATCTCATTTAAGTGGAAAACGATGTGGAGTTACTTAAACAACCAGGAGGTTGGCTTAGAAGCAGCCATCCTTTAAAGAAAGCGTAATAGCTCACTGGTCTAGTGATTCTGCGCGGAAAATATAACGGGGCTAAAATGAGTACCGAAGCTTTAGACTTAGTTTTACTAAGTGGTAGGAGAGCATTGTATTTGCGTTGAAGGTATACCGGTAAGGAGTGCTGGAGCGAATACAAGTGAGCATGCAGGCATGAGTAGCGATAATTGGGGTGAGAATCCCCAACGCCGTAAACCCAAGGTTTCCTACGCGATGCTCGTCATCGTAGGGTTAGCCGGGTCCTAAGCAAAGTCCGAAAGGGGTATGCGATGGAAAATTGGTTAATATTCCAATGCCAACTATAATGTGCGATGGAAGGACGCTTAGAGTTAAGCAAGCTAGCGGATGGTAGTGCTAGTCGAAAGGTGTAGGTTAAGATTCAGGCAAATCCGGATCTTTTTAAGCCGAGACCCCACAGGCGTTTGAAGTTCTTCGGAATGGATAGCGAATTGCCGATACTGTCGAGCCAAGAAAAGTTTCTAAGTTTAGTTATAGTTGCCCGTACCGTAAACCGACACAGGTGGGTGGGATGAGTATTCTAAGGCGCGTGGAAGAACTCTCTTCAAGGAACTCTGCAAAATAGCACCGTATCTTCGGTATAAGGTGTGCCTAACTTTGTGAAGGATTTACTCCGTAAGCATTGAAGGTTACAACAAAGAGTCCCTCCCGACTGTTTACCAAAAACACAGCACTCTGCTAACTCGTAAGAGGATGTATAGGGTGTGACGCCTGCCCGGTGCTCGAAGGTTAATTGATGACGTTAGCTCTGCGAAGCGTTTGATCGAAGCCCGAGTAAACGGCGGCCGTAACTATAACGGTCCTAAGGTAGCGAAATTCCTTGTCGATTAAATATCGACCTGCATGAATGGCGTAACGAGATGGGAGCTGTCTCGAAGAGGGATCCAGTGAAATTGTAGTGGAGGTGAAAATTCCTCCTACCCGCGGCAAGACGGAAAGACCCCGTGGACCTTTACTACAGCTTGACACTGCTATTGGGATAAAAATGTGCAGGATAGGTGGGAGGCTTTGATCCATAGACGCCAGTTTATGGTGAGCCATTGTTGAGATACCACTCTTTTTTATTCTGATAGCTAACTAGCTTGAGTTATCCTCAAGTAGGACAATGTCTGGTGGGTAGTTTGACTGGGGCGGTCGCCTCCCAAAATGTAACGGAGGCTTACAAAGGTTGGCTCAGAACGGTTGGAAATCGTTCGTAGAGTATAAAGGCATAAGCCAGCTTAACTGCGAGACATACACGTCAAGCAGAGACGAAAGTCGGTCTTAGTGATCCGGTGGTTCTGTGTGGAAGGGCCATCGCTCAAAGGATAAAAGGTACCCCGGGGATAACAGGCTGATCTCCCCCAAGAGCTCACATCGACGGGGAGGTTTGGCACCTCGATGTCGGCTCATCGCATCCTGGGGCTGGAGCAGGTCCCAAGGGTATGGCTGTTCGCCATTTAAAGCGGTACGCGAGCTGGGTTCAGAACGTCGTGAGACAGTTCGGTCCCTATCTGCCGTGGGCGTAAGAAGATTGAGGAGAGTTGACCCTAGTACGAGAGGACCGGGTCGAACCAACCACTGGTGTACGAGTTGTTCTGCCAAGAGCACCGCTCGGTAGCTATGTTGGGATGTGATAACTGCTGAAAGCATCTAAGCAGGAAGCCAACTCCAAGATGAATCTTCTTTTAAGAGCTCATATAGACTATGTGTTTGATAGGCTGGGTGTGTAATGGATGAAAGTCCTTTAGCTGACCAGTACTAATAGCTCGTCTGCTTATCTTTTTATAAGCGTCACTTCCTTGTTAAGGATAAAAACTTAATAAGATATGTTTTTGCAAAACTTTGTTTATGACTTTTAACTTTATCAAGTAGTGTTAAATAAGAGATTTATCTAATATATCTTTTATTTAACACTGCCCGTGACTATACAGACGAGGAAACGCCTTGCTCCATCTCGAACCAAGAAGCTAAGCTCGTCCTGGCTGATGATACTCTCCCTTACTGGGATGTTGGAAAAGTAGGTCGTTGCGGGCTTTGTTAATTTTTAATCTTCTTTGTCTAAACAATTATCTTTTAAAATATTATTTCTTAATTTATAACAAAATATCAAATCTTACATTTATTTATTTTTTAAATAATCAGACTTTTTATCTCTATGTTTATAAATATCTTTTAGTTTATGCTTTTATATAAATATTGACTAAAAACACCAAATATGATAGACTCCAAACCCAAATTTACCCAAAAAGGACAAAAATGAAAAAGATTATATTCTCACTATTAGCAGCAGCTTCTACATTACTAGCAGCCATAAATTTAAACACCGCCACAAAAAGAGTTAATGAGTTTAGATGGCATAGGATCTTCAAAGGCAGATGCAATAATAGAGTATAGAAAAGCAAATAAATTTAACTCAATAGAAGATATAAAAAATGTAAATGGTATAGGCGATAAGACATTTGAAAATTTAAAATCAGATATATCAGTATCAGGCACTACAAAGATAGATGACACAAAATCAAAAATAAAATCTAAAAAAGATGAGATAAAAGAAAAAACAAGTAAAAAGAGTGATGAAGTAAAAGAGAAAAAAGATAGTGCTAAAGATAGTGCAAAAGAAGTCAAAGATAAGAAAGAAAAGCTAAAAGATAAAGCAGAGAAAAAGAGTAAAGCTAAAAAAGAGAAGAGCAAAGAGTAATAAATCTAGAAATTTATAAAAATTCTTACATAAAGTATATAAAAATAGTTAGGAGCACATGGTGCTCCTAATAAAAAATAGATTGGTTTTTATATATTTGCCTAATTTTTAAATTCTATAACTTAGTTTGTCTACTTTTTAAATTTTATAAATTAATAAGTTCATCTAATAGATCTTGTAAAGTAATGCTTCTTAGACTATCTTCTAAAGCTTCTTGTGCTTTTAGGAGGTGGTTGGTTAAGA
>NZ_LVXF01000016.1:0-10007 GCF_002092845.1 Campylobacter concisus | reverse complement strand
AGCTAAATTTATCGTTATACGCTTTTATAAAATCATCTTTAAATTTTTCACTTTTTTTGCAAAGTGCAAAGAGTATCGCTGTCGGTTCAGCGTGTAAATATCCAGCCTTTTCATGAGCCTTACAAGACAAAATTTGCCCATTTTCATCAAGAATAAGACATCCAACGGCTGGATTTGGATAGGTCAGGATTTGAAATTTCCAAGCCTCGCTTAAAGCAAGATCCATGTAAAATTCGTCGTTCATCTTAGCAGACTATTTTTATTTTCCTATATCTTTTATCTCATCAACAAGAGTTTTTGAGATCAAGTCGATATCGGTCGGCTCATCCTCCGCATCCCACCTAAATGCAGCAATCTCCGCCAAAACAGCGATCTCTTTAAAATAGCCATATTTCGTTGTAGAGACTGGTATAGAGTAAGAGACCAAAAGCCTATCATCGTTATCATAAATTTTCACGCTATAGCGAAAGTGTGGCTTGTTTAATGCCTTGCTACCCCAGTTAAACCATCTTTCATAGTCCATTTGTATTTTTATCTTAAAGCTATTTTCATCCCCTAAAATACCCTGCTCTTTTAGATGTTTGTTTATAAATTCCACAAACTCATCACGAAGTTCGTTTTCATTTTTATAGTTAGTGTTATGCTCGTATCTAGTTGGCTGGTTTGTCAATGTTAGGTTAAAATCACTAACAATATATTTAGCCACGCCTTTTTGTATCGGTGTTGGCTCAACATTATATTTATATCTTCCCGCGCATCCAACTAAGAAAACACTTAAAACTATTAAAAAGAGTATTTTTACAAATTTCATATTTTCTAAATTTACGATAAGCCGTCGATCTTGCCGTTGGCATCTATCTTCATATTGACAGCAGCTGGCACTTTTGGAAGTCCTGGCATTAGCATGATCTTACCACAAACTGCGACGATAAAGCCAGCCCCCGTTCTAATGTCAAGGTCTTTTACACTAAATGTAAAGCCTTTTGCTCTACCCAAAAGCTTCGCATCGTCGCTAAATGAATACTGAGTTTTTGCTATACAAACTGGCAAATGGCTCAAATTTAGCTCTTTTATCATATCAAGCTTTTTAAGAGCGGCTTCCTCAAAGACCACCTCACCAGCTCCATAAATTTCCTTAGCGACTTTTTCTATTTTAGTTTTCGTATCATCGCTCATCTCGTATGTAAAATTTATCTTGCTCGGCTTATCACACACTTTTAAAACTAGCTCGGCAAGCTCAATCGCACCTTTACCACCTTTTAAGAAATTCTCACAAACTGCCACTTCTACACCAAGCTCGCGGCAGTACTCTTTTACGAAATTTATCTCTTCATCGGTGTCAAAGCCAAATTTGTTAAGCGCCACAACTACGTTTTGTCCAAATTTTCCTTTTAAATTTTCGATGTGTCCGCCAAGGTTTTCGATACCTTTTTTAAGAGCTTTCATGTCTGGTTTTGTGATCTCGTCTTTATTTGCTTCGCCGTTATATTTTAGCGATCTGATCGTACTTACAAGCACCACAGCGCTTGGTCTGATATCAGCAACCCTGCATTTTATATCTAAAAATTTCTCCGCACCAAGCTCAGAGCCAAAGCCAGCTTCAGTGATGACGTAGTCAGCTAAATTTAGAGCTGTTTTAGTTGCGATAACGGAGTTGCAGCCGTGCGCGATGTTTGCAAATGGGCCACCATGCACGAGTGTAGGTGTGTGTTCAAGCGTTTGAAATAAATTTGGCTTAATTGCATCTTTTAAAAGTATACAAACAGCGTCTTGACAGCCTAGATCACGCACATAGATAGGCTTTTTATCACTATCGTAGGCGACCATAATATTTGCCACGCGCTTTTTTAGATCAGAAAGGCTTGTTGCTAGACAAAGTACAGCCATGATCTCGCTTGCAGCGGTGATATTAAAGCCATCTTCTCTTGGCACGCCATCCGTCCTGCCACCCTGACCCACAGTGATAAACCTAAGCGCGCGGTCGTTCATATCCATACAGCGCTTCCATAAAATTTTCTCGATTTTTAGCGGGTTTTCTTGATAGAGGCTATTATCTATCATCGCTGAAATAAGGTTATTTGCCGATGTTATAGCATGAAAATCGCCAGTAAAGTGTAAATTTAGATCCTCCATCGGCGCAAGCTGCGAGTAACCACCACCTGCTGCTCCGCCCTTTATGCCAAAAACTGGCCCAAGAGATGGCTCGCGAAGTGCTAGACAAACCTTTTTACTAAGTAAATTTAGTGCGTCGGCTAGACCAATCGACATAGTCGTTTTACCCTCGCCGTATGGGGTTGGGTTAGTAGCGGTAACCAAGATGAGCTTTGAGTTTGACGGCTCAAGCCTTGGAGAAATTTTAGCCTTAAATTTGCCGTAAAGTTCAAGCTCTTCTTCGCCTAAACCTAGTCTTGCGGCAACTTTACTAATGTGTTCTAGTTTTGTTTGATGAGTTATCTCGATGTCGCTTAGCATTTTACCACTCCAAATATGTTTTTGCTTTTTTTATCTCATTGATGTTGATCTCAAAAATTCCCTCTTCATTTTCAACTGCGATGCTCTCTTCGTCCGCTTTTACAAGCCTTCCTGCAAATTTCTCAGTCTCGGTTTGAATTTTAACTAGCTCACCAATGCTTGATTTAAAATGAGATGGCTTACTAAGCTTTCTCTCAAGGCCAGGCGAGCTAACTTCAAGGTTGTAATCCCCACTAACTGGCGGTGTCACGTCAAAGATAGGCGAGAGCAGACGGCTCACTTTTTCGCAGTCATCAAGGCTCACTCCGCCATTTTTCGTGATATAAACTCTAAAAATAGCCCTGCCATTTTCATTTGCGATCTCGCTGTCATAAAGCTCGACACCGCATTCGCGTACTAGTTTGTCTAAATTATCCATTTTTGTTTAAATCCTTTGAAATTTTATCAAACAACTTATCCATATGGTTTTGATACTCTAATCTATCATCAAATTTAAAGTGAAAATTTGGGCATCTATACCAGCCCTCAGCTGCCATACAGTGGTTTTGCAAATGCCTACAAACTCGCTTCAAATGTCCCAAAATATACTCTTGTTCACGCTCATCAAAAGCCATCTTATCAAGATAAACAAAGGCGTCATATCTACCCTTTTTACACTCGACATCGGTGACGCAAAGCCCCTTTAAAATGCTATCTTCAAGAGTAGCTAAAGCCTCTGGAATGAGCTCTTTTAGCACACTCTCTGTTCTCATACGCTTTATTTCGTTAGCGTTCATAGAGTAGCTTTCTCCTTGACTTCTTTAAAGCTTTCGATATAGTCGTTTTCTCTAATATCATTGAAATTTTCGATACCAACACCACACTCATAACCTTTAGCGACCTCTTTGACGTCATCTTTGAAGCGTTTGAGTGAGCTAACCAAGCCCTCATAAACAACCACACCTTCTCTAATAAGGCGAATTTTTGCGCCTCTGTTTATAGTGCCCTCAGTGACGATACATCCAGCGATAGCACCAACTTTTGGCACATGGATCACTTGACGAACCTGAGCTTGACCAAGCTGCTCTTCTCTGATGATTGGTGACATTAGTCCGCCTAAAATCGCCTTCACGTCGTCGATTAGATTATAAATAACGTTGTAAGTTTTAATCTCAACGCCGCTCTCTTTTGCCTTTTCTTTTATCTCGCCAGTTGGTCTTATGTTAAAACCAAGGATTATACAGTCTTCGCTCGCACTAGCAAGTGCTACATCGCTTTGCGTGATGCCGCCAACACCTGAGTGGATGACATTTACCCTGATCTCATCATTTGCTAGTTTTTCTAGACTTGCTTTTAGCGCCTCAAGTGAGCCACCAACGTCAGCTTTGATGATAACTGGAAGCGTCTTTAACTCACCCTCAGCGATCTTAGCACTAAGCTCATCAATACTAACTTTTGTGCTCTTGCTAAGCTCTTTTTGGCGGATATATTCAGCCTTTTTCTGCGCGTATTCACGAGCCTCTTTGTCAGTTTTTACGCCTATTAATGTCTCGCCTGCCTCTGCTATCTCGCTAAGACCTACTATCACACCACATTCGCCTGGTTTTATATCTTGCAAAGGCTTACCTTGGTCATCAAGCAAGCTTCTTATCTTTCCATATGCGACACCGGCTACGACAGTATCTCCAACATGAAGCGTGCCATTTTCAACGATAATGGTAGCGACTGGGCCACGACCTTTTTGAAGTGAGCTCTCGATAACAGTTGCTTTTGCATTTGCCTTTGGATTTGCTTTTAGCTCTAAAAGGTCAGCTTGTAAAAGTACGATCTCAAGCAGATCATCTATGCCCATACCTGTTTTTGCAGAGATTGGCACAAATTCATACTTTCCGCCCCACTCTGTTGGCATGATATCAAGCTCGGCAAGACCTGTCTTTACTAGGTCAGGATTTGCTGACTCTTTATCCATTTTATTTATAGCGATGATTATCGGTACGCCAGCGGCTTTTGCGTGACTAACTGCTTCTTTTGTTTGTGGTTTTACGCCGTCATCTGCTGCAACAACGATGATAACTATATCAGTTACACCAGCACCTCTTGCGCGCATAGCAGTAAATGCTTCGTGACCTGGAGTGTCAATAAATGTGATGTTTTTGCCGTTTTTATTTACCATGTAAGCACCAACATGCTGAGTGATACCACCAGCCTCTCCTGCTGCTACACGTGATTTTCTTATGTAATCAAGTAATGAAGTTTTACCGTGATCGACGTGGCCCATGATGGTTATAACTGGTGCTCTTGGCTGGAGATTTTCATCGTCTTTCATCTCTTCTTCATAGGCTGCTACGTAGTCAAATTCTTTTTGATCATCGATAATATTAACCTCTACATTAAACTCATCGGCTAAAATTTCTATCGCATCTTCATCCAAAAAGTCATTTTTAGTTGTCATCATACCAAGCATAAATAACTTACCTATGATCTCGCTTGGCTGTTTGTTTAGCTTTTCAGCAAATTCATAAACACGAATTTCTTTTGGAATATTTATAGATGTCACAGCTTCGTTGTTTTGTTTATTTTCAGGCTTTTTGTGTTTTTTTCTAGCTCTTCTTTGAATGCCGCCCTCACCAAATGAATTTATCGTATTATTGACCGTAGTTCTCATAACATTTGGCTGTTTTGTCTTTTGTACAGGTGCTGGTACCGGAGTTTTAAAACTAAAATCAGGAAGAACAACCACATCTTCATCTTCTAACACGATATCACCAAAGTCACTTCCGCCAAGTAGGTCCATCTTCTGAGTACTATCTTTTTTACTTGCAACAACTACTTTTTTATCTTTTTTCTTTTTCTTAGCTAAATTTTCATCACTTGCTGAAAACATACTTTTAAAATCGCTTATATTAGCTATGCTTGGTTCAGGCTTTTTCTCTTCTTTTGTAGCAATTGGCGTTTCATAGTCTTTTTTCTTTTTTACTATCACAAGGCCACGTCTTTTTTGAGTCACATCAGCCAAGCTCTCTTTTGGTCTTGGAGCTTCGACTTGTTTTTGTTCTACTTTTATTTCTTCTTTTTTAGGCTCTTTTTTTTGCTTTTCTTCTAAAATTTGTGCCTCTTTCTTAGGCTCAGCTTTTACCGACTTTGACTCAGTTTTAGTAGTAGCTTTTTTAGGTTCACTCTTTTGCTTTTCTTCTTTTTTTACTGACTCTTTTTCTACTTCTTTTTTAGACTCTTTTTTTGGTTTAGGTTCACTCTTTTTCTTTTTAAATTTATCTGGTATCACGCCAGTTTGAACATATTCATATATAGCTTCGGCCTCTTCAAGGCTAACTGCATTTGAGTGAGTTTTGACTTTTAATCCTAACTCTTGAGCTTTTTCTACTATCTCTTTACTTGGATAGCCAAGCTCGTTTGCGATCTCTGAAATCCTAACATTGCTCATTTAAGAGTATCTCCTTTAACTTCGGTGCATCACAAATAAAAGCACCTTTAGTTTGTTTATCAATTATTTTTTTTAAAATTTTTATATCTTTTTGTATACATTTGTCACACAGATAAAAACTACGACCATTTCCCTTGCCATGCTCTAAATTTTTACCTACCAAGCGGTATCTTTTTAGCAAGTTCTGAGAAATTTTAATTTTACAAGCGACACATGTCCTTACAGGATTATTTTTGTTCATTATATCTTTTTAAACTTGTTTTTAGCTTTGCGTAATTTCGTATCCATCGTTATCAAATGAAAAAACCTCAACCCTAAAATCACTAAATTTACTCTTTAAAATATCTTGTAAATTTTTAGCATCATCTTTGTAAGCGATATTTAAAAAGCTTGAGCCTGAGCCTGAAAGCGTACTCATTAAAGCACCATTTTCATAAGCTACTTTTCTAACTTCAAAAAGTTCTTCTAAAGCGTGCATTCTACGCTCTTCATGCATCAAATCTTTGCTTGCTATTTTTAAGAGATCATACTTTTTTTCATAAAAACAAGATGTTAAAAAAGCGGCATGAGATAAGTTATTTACACACTCTTTCATCGTATAGTTCTTTGGTAAAATTTGTCTTGACGAGGATGTGCTCATCGGTTTATTTGGGATGACAACTACCGCTTTTATCTCATCGCTTAAACTTATTTTATTTGCGTAAACATTACCATTTTTTACGATCGCGCTGATAAATCCACCGTGAACTGCTGGCGAGATATTATCAGGATGGGTTTCATAGATGATAGCTTTATTTAAAACTGTCTCTTTGCTTGCCTTAAAGCCAGCCATTTCGTACGCTGAAGCAATGGCTCCAACGATCACAGCGGAGCTACTGCCAAGCCCCCTTGAAAATGGGATATTATTTTCAAAAACGACTCTAAAATTTTCATTTTTACCAGTTAGCTCAAAAAAAATTTCATTAAAAATGCTTAAGAACATATTATTTCTCTTTAAATTTACACTTCCACTGCCTTCGCCGTTTATCGACACTGAGCTAAATTTTGCTGGCTCAATTTTCACGCTATTAAAAAGCTTCAAACTAAGCCCCAAAGCATCAAAACCAGGACCCAAATTTGCACTTGTTGCAGGGACTAAGATGTTCAAAATTTCTCCTAAACTGCTTGGATGATATAATCTGGAAGTGTATCTGAATTTAGTTTTAATTCATCTAAATTTAAAGGCAATCTAAATCCTACTGGCTCTACTTTTTCAAGTGAAATTTTGCCATCTTTTAAAACAAAACTTAAATTTTTATTTGCTCTTATAGCTTGGCGACCATTTAAGCTAAAGCCGCTAACGGCGTAAAATTTGCAGCCTTTAGACAAAGAAAATGTTTTTAATATTACATAGGCCACCTTTAGCCCCATAAAACTGCCTGGCGTATTTGCATAGATAATTTTTGTGATATTAAATTTAGAGGATAAATTTTCTAAGATCTTTATCAAAGCTTCACTAACATGTTCATCAGTCGTAATTTCATCAAATTTTACGCCATCTTTATAAACTCCAACCAAGAGCGGAATCGATAAAGAGACAACTAAAATTTCAATATTTTCTATGCAAATACCTTTTGATACTCTTTTAAAAGTTCGCCATTTAGAGTTGCGATCTCGTAGTTTTTCTCATCGGCCATCAAAGCAAGAGTTAATTTGTGATTTAGATCGTGACTTCCAGCAAATGCTGTATAATCGCCCAACAAAGGCGCTCCAAGCAAGCTTAAATCACCAATCGCATCTAAAATTTTGTGCCTTACAAACTCATTTTCAAATCTCAAACCTTCTGGATTTAGAATATGCGTATCATCGATTGCCACGGCATTATCAAGTGATGCACCAAGGGCTAAATTTTGAGCTTGTAAACGTTGTAAATCTTTCAAAAAGCCAAAAGTTCTAGCACGAGCTATATTTTTTATAAAAGAGCTTTTACTAAAATCAAAAACATATCTTTGTTCACCAATAACTGGATGATCAAATTTTATCGTATAGTCAAATTTTGGACTTCTTGAAGGTGAAGTTCGTACAAATTTAGAACCCTCAACGACTTCAACTTCGCGCCTAACAAGAATTACTTTTTTGCCAGCATCAAGATATCTTATGCCAGCTTCATCAAGTAGCATGCAAAAGCTTATTGCACTGCCATCCATGACTGGAATTTCATTTGCATCAACAGAGATTCTAATATTATCAATGCCATAACCATTTATGGCTGACATTAGATGCTCAATCGTACTAATAAAGCCCTTTTCATTGCCAACAACAGTTGCCATCTGCGTATTTATCACATTTTTAGGTTCAGCTTTAAAACTAATACCAAGATCTTCGCGGTGCAAAATAATACCAGAATTTGCATCAAGAGGTTCTAGTATAAGTCTTATCGGCTCACCTTTATGAAGCCCTATACCAACGGTCTCAACGCGTCTTGCGATAGTAGTTTGTTTCAAGAATTTTCCTTATATTTTTAATACGCTTATGATAGCACTAAAAAATCAATTTTGCAAATTTTTAGTTCTTATCTATCATCGCTTTTGCAGCATCTAAGACACTTGTGATATTATCTTTTATCCACTTTTTGTCCATCCATTGTTGTGGTCTCACCTCTTCGCCTTGGACTAAAATTCCAAAGTGAAGGTGATCGCCAAGCGCAAGGCCGCTCGTTCCAGTAGTACCTATTTGATCGCCAGCTGCCACCATATCGCCCTCTTTTACTCTAGTGCTTGAGCAGTGTCCATAAAGCGAATAAAGCCCAAATCCATGATCGATCACAATATTTAATCCATAAATTCCATTTTCAGATGCAAGTACGACACGACCAGCATTACTAGCTATTATAGGAGCCGCTGCCACGCTTGCAAAGTCTATTCCCATATGCCAAGATTCGCTTACTTGCTCGTTATTATATGTATAGTATCGGTGATCGGCGAAGTCAGCCACTTTTTTACCATTCCTTAGTGGATAAAATGATGTCACACTAAAGCTAGTTAACATCTCATCACTAGGATTTGTAGTAAGTGCTGTTATTTTTTCTTCGTTTGAATTTCTAAGCGTTTCATTGACAAATCTCATCTTTTCAAGTCTTGAAAGTGCGCTTGGATCTTTTGCATATTGATCCGTTAAATCAACTATCTTACCATCTAAAAATCTATCGTTTAATGCAATAGTTGAAGTTTTATACTTTACATTTTCATAAAAATATCTAACATGTGACTTGCTTTCGTTGCCTGCAAAGTCTCTTGCAATGACCTCAGCACTAAAATTTTCAACCTGAACCGGCCAAGCAACGAGTGCTGCATAAAAGCCCTCTTTATAAAATGGCACAGCTTTAAATTTCTTACCAAAATTTGTCTGGACATAGACCTCTTTTAGCTGGTTATCAGTTGCTCTAAACACCACAACAGCGCTACCACCTTTTGAGATAGAATAAGACTGTGAAAGCACGTAAAGATCAGGTTTTGAAGTATCAAGCACTACTTCGACTTTTTTACTAGCTTTATTGCCAGTAAAAAAGCTCCATTTGCTAGTATCTACAGCTTCGATATTCATCTCATAGGTATCTTTTTGAGCAAAAAAGCCAGTCTTTGGAAAGGTTAAATTTACATCAAGCTCAGTACTTGGATTTTGTATGATTTGATTTAACAAATTTAGATCATTTTTCCCATCATTCATACTAATTCGTACAAATTTTATACCACTATCGTCTTTAAATTTGATATTCATTGGGGTTCTAAGATTCCAATAAACCTTATCAGCAACACCAATTATCGGTTCATTTCGCTCAAAATCTTTTGACATCAAAGCATAGCCAAAACCACCGGCTAAGATTAAAATTAGCAAAAGCACAACAATACCAAAACCGCCAATTCCACGTCTATACATATATTTTTACCTTAAATTTAATTTGCAAAATTTTACACGTAAATCAATAAATTTTTAGTTAATTACAAAATTTCTCTTACGGCTCTAGCGTCGCTCATCCAAGCAAAAAGCTCATCCCAGCGTTCATCTTTTATGAGATCTTTGCACAAATTTAGCTCTTTTTCAAACATATTTATAGCTTCAACAACATTATTTTTAT
>NZ_LVXF01000015.1:0-15706 GCF_002092845.1 Campylobacter concisus | reverse complement strand
AGCGTTCACTCTGAGCCAGGATCAAACTCTCCATATTAATTACCTAGCAAAATTTATTTGATAGGATTTTATTATGAAGTTTTTAATCAAAAAAACTTTTAGTTTTATTTATTAGTTTGTCTAATCTATTATAATTATAAAATAATAGACTGGCTCAATCGATCACTTGTTTAGATTTCAAAGATTGACTAATAGTTTAACAATTGTAAGTTAAAAGAACAACGATAAAAAGAAAAGGCTTTATTAACCAATGAAGTTAAAGGTGGTTTCTCGTTTCGTGAGCTGGAATTATATATGAGTAATACTTAAAGATAGTTGAAATAATTAGGGAATTTTAGAAAAATTTGTTTGTTACTTTAAAATTTTAAAGTATGTATTTTTATTAGTAGGTTTATAGGGTTTAGTTTTTGAAGTATAAATTTGGAGAGTTTCTGCTCTCCATCATTTAAACATTAAATTTTTGTGAACTTTTACACAATATCTATTAATAAGCCGCGATAAGCTCTATTTCCACAAGTGCGTCTTTTGGCAAGGTCTTAACGGCTACTGTACTTCTAGCAGGATAAGGCTCTTTAAAAAATTTAGCATACACAGTATTTACTTTAGCAAAATCTGCCATATCTGTTAGAAATATTGTAGTCTTTACAGTATTATCAAAAGTAAGTCCTGCCTCAGCCAAGATATTTTTTAAATTTTCAAGCGATTGCTCAGCTTGGGCCTCTACACTACTACCTGCAAACTCACCCGCTGGTGTGACACCAAGCTGACCTGAGATAAATAAAAATCCATTTGCGCTAATAGCTTGAGAATATGGCCCAATCGCTTGTGGAGCATTTTTTGTTGAGATTTGTTTTTTCATATTTTCTCCTTTTGAAATTTTTTAAAATCCTACTATAAATTTTCTAAATTTTTAGTCTCCAAAAGCTATAATGGGCAAAATTTCAAAAGGATGAAGATGCAAAATATACTTGCACCAAATGAGTTTTTAGATGATTATGTACTCGGTGCTGAGTTGGCTAAAAACGCCGGCATCTCATCAAATGCTTATCTTTTTTGGAAAAACGTCATAAGTGCTAAATTTGAAAACTCAAGAATAGTTTTTCTTAGAAAAAATAGCATTCCAGTCAAATTTCAAAACATTATAAAAACCTGCACACCTTTAAATGGCCTTATTCCAACGGGCGTATTTTGCTCTTTTACCTCACTTGCTCCATCTCATCTTGTAGCAAAAAATGGCTCTAAGATCTACGAGCTCTTTAAATTTTATGAGATTTGCGGTATCAAATTTATAGACTTGAAGAAATTTTATGATGATTTTAATCTTAGCTATTCTTATAGAATTTACATTGAAAAGTGCAAATTTTTCTCACCTGCTCCATTTGAAAAACGCATAAAATTAACTGAAACGATGTGTCTTGGATATTACTAAAGTCCGCTAGCTAGCTTGCTAGCGGGATAAATTTAGATCTTTTTGTAAGGTGCTTGACCGACTTCATAGAAGTTATTACCCTCGCAGTCAATGGCAACTATTGCTGGGAAGTCCTCGACGGTAAGCCTAGCAACTGCCTCTGGTCCTAGCTCTGGATAAGCTAGCACTTCATATTTTTTGATACTTTGGCTAATGAGCGCTCCGATGCCACCGATAGCAACCATATAAACACAGCATGATTTTTTCATCGCATCAACTACTGTGTCACTCCTGTAGCCTTTACCGATCATACCATTTATACCAACTTCATTTATCATAGTTGGGGTGTATTTATCCATTCTACCGCTTGTTGTTGGGCCTGCTGCGCCGATAGCTTGGTTTGGCTTGGCTGGAGTTGGTCCGACGTAGTAGATAGTCTCACCCTTTAGCTCAACTGGTAACTTTTCACCACGTGCCAATGTTTCAGTAAGTGCCTTATGTGCAGCGTCACGAGCTGCTATGATAGTGCCTGATATTAGGACATTATCCCCTGCTTTTAGGCTTTTTACCACCTCTTTATCAAATGGTGCTGTTATTCTTTTTACTTCTGACATTTTCTCTCCTTAAAGCTCGGCATCTGCGTGGCGCGCAGCGTGGCAGTTGATGTTTATAGCAACAGGAAGACCTGCTATGTGGGTTGGATACCACTCGACATTTACTTTAACGGCAGTAGTATCACCACCAAGTCCTTGAGGACCAACACCAGTTTTGCAAGCAAGCTCTAGTAGCTCGTCTTCTAATTTGGCATATCTTGGATCAGAATTTTTACTATCGACTGAACGAACTGCCGCTTCTTTTGCCAAAAGTGCTGCCTTATCCATCGTACCGCCTATGCCAACGCCTATTGTTAGTGGAGGACAGGCGTTTGGTCCAGCGTATTTTACAGCCTCTAAAAAGACTTTTTTTACACCCTCTATACCATCAGCTGGTACAAGCATTTTTAAAACTGATTTATTCTCACTACCAAAACCTTTTGGAGCCACTTTTATCTTTAGCTTATCTCCTGGTACGATTCTAGTGTGAATGACAGCTGGAGTGTTATTTGTGGTATTTTTTCTCTCAAAAAGTGGCTCAGCAACAACTGACTTTCTTAGATAACCTTCAGTGTAGCCTTCCGCAATGCCCTCGTTTATCGCATCTTCAATATATCCACCCTCAATATGCACATCTTGGCCGATCTGCACAAAAACAACCGTCATGCCTGTATCTTGGCAAATAGGCGCTACACCCTCTTCCGCAAGCTTAGCATTTTGTAAAATTTTGCCCAAAATGTCTTTGCCTAGTGACGAACTTTCGCTACTTTGAGCCTTTGTAAAAGCAGCTTTTAAATCTGGCGTCACGACATAACAGGCCTGTTTGCAAAGCTTAGCAACGACTTCTCTTATATCTTTTACATTTATTATTCTCATCTTTACTCCTCGTAAAAAACAATTTTTAATTATATTAACTATATTTAAAATTTAAGATTAAATTTTACTGCTGGATATCTACTCGAAAAAATTTATATGAGTTTATTTTGTTTGACTACAACTAGAAGACTTGTCTAAAACAAAAATTTAGTGAAATAAGCGATGGTGAAATTGGGTCTAGAGCATCACAATATTGATAGAAATTTACATAACATGGCTTATTTAAGCCATAAATATATAAATTTAAGATTGAATGCTCTCCTCTTCATTTTTTATCTTTTTTCTAACTTTGACTCGTGATATGCTAGCCCCATCCATCTTTCTTACTTCGTAGTAGCAGTTTTCATCCTCGATCTTGTCCCCAACTACTGGCAAACGACCGATTAGGTTGAAGACATATCCACCGATCGTTACTTGATCTGTCTCTTCATCAAAGCTTATACCAAGAACCTCTTCTACGCTCTCTAGATCATATCTGCCTTGAAATTCGTAAATATTGTCATTTATCTTTTTGTAGTGTTGATCGACTTCATCGTGCTCATCATTAAAATCACCAAGCACCTCTTCCATTATATCTTCCATCGTAAGAAGTCCGGCTGTGCCGCCATACTCATCGACTACAAGTGCAGCTGAAATTTGCTCTTTATTCATCATTACAAGTACTTTTGATATAGAAAGGCTCTCAGGCACGATGACAAATTTACGAACAATTGAGTCAAAACTCTTCTCTTTATCTTTGCTAAAGTGAAGCTGCAAAATATCTCTAATGTGTATCATGCCCAAAATAATATCTTTTGAGCCGTCTATATAAGGAAAGCGAGTGTATTTTGACTCAAATACGACTTGCAAATTCTCTTCAAAACTCTTTTGTTTATTTATACAGATCATGTCGCGTCTTGGCGTCATGATCTCTTTTGCGACTGTGTCACTAAAATCGACTGCATTTTTAATGATCTCAGTCTCAAAACTATCAAGCACACCGCCCTTTAAGCTCTCACCAACGATGATTTTTATCTCTTCTTCAGAGTGGGCTAGCTCATTTTCTTTAGCTGGCTGGATGCCTAAAATTTTAAGTCCAATGGTCGCTAAAATATCAAAAAGCTTAATTACAGGCGAAAATAGTACCCAGAAAAAGTGAAGTGGACGAGCAATTTTTAATACTGAAGTCTCGGCCTTCGCGATAGCAACTGACTTTGGCACAAGCTCACCCATTACAACGTGAAGTAGGGTAATAAGCGTAAATGCGATCGCAAAACCAACTGTATGAACTAAGATATCGCTAAAATTGAAGAAATTTTTAAGTGGAGCTTCTATAAGTCTTGCAACCGCTGGCTCACCGATCCAACCAAGAGCAAGTGAGCTTAGTGTGATGCCAAGCTGAGTGGCACTAAGATAAGTATCAAGCTTGTTTGACATCTCAAAAGCAAGCTGAGCATTTGGCTTTTTCTCCTTAATAAGCTCTTCAAGTCTAGACTTACGAACTTTAACAAGAGAAAATTCTGATAAAACAAAAAAGGCATTTAGTAAAATGAATACAATGGCAAGTATTACCATTAAAAGCGAATTATCGCTACTGGGGTTCAATTATGATCCTTAAGAGTTAAAAATTTTTGCCTGATTATAGCGAATTTATATTTAGCGGTCAAATTATCCGCGCCCAAAAGTAACAACATTTCTTAAATTTAAGATTTATAAAAAGTTCTTAAATCATATTTTGATAACATTATTTTCATCACTAAATTTATGGATTTTACAATGAGCAAAAAGAATTTTTCATCGCGTTGGGCATTTATATTGGCTTGTGTTGGATCAGCAGTTGGCATGGCAAATGTCTGGGGCTTTCCTTATAAACTTGGCACAAATGGCGGTGCAGCGTTTTTACTCATCTATGTTTTTTTCATAGCTCTTTTTTCATACGTTGGTCTAAGTGCAGAGTATGCGATTGGCAGACGTGCAAAAACTGGTACGCTTGGATCATATAAATATGCTTGGCAAAGTAGAAACTTAGGCGTATTTGGCAGTATTATTGGCTGGCTTCCGCTTGCTGGCTCACTTTGTATAGCCATCGGTTACGCAGTCATCATCGCCTACGTACTAAAAGCCCTTACCCAGGCGCTTACTGGCTCATTTATGAGCGTTGATACGAATGTTTGGTTTAACTCATTTGCACTTCAAGATTACTCAGTCTTGCCTTATCATTTTATCATCGTTGTTGGCACGCTTCTTACACTATTTTTTGGGGCAAAAAGTATCGAAAAAACAAATCAAATAATGATGCCACTGTTTTTTGTATTGTTTAGCATTCTGGCTATAAATGTTGCGATGCTACCAAATGCGTTTGATGGGTATAAATTCCTTTTTATCCCTAACTTTAGTAAGCTTGCGGACCCAATGGTATGGGTTTCTGCGATGGGCCAAGCGTTTTTCTCGCTCTCTATCACAGGATCTGGCATGATAGTTTATGGGGCTTACCTTTCAAAAGATGAAGATATCGTTGAAAGTGCTAAAACAACGGCCTTTTTTGATACTATTGCGGCTCTTGTAGCCGCTCTTGTTATGATCCCAGCGGTCTTTGCCTACGCTATGGATCCAGCCGAAGGCCCAAAGCTACTTTTTGTAACGCTTCCAAAAATTTTACAAAACATGATCGGTGGACAAATTTTTGCCATTATTTTATTTACAGCTGTTATCTTTGGTGGTATCACCTCGCTTCAAAATATGTTTGAGGTCGTGGCTGAGTCGCTTATGCATAAATTTCCGTTTCTTAATAGATTTTGGACACTCACGCTACTTTGTGCAGTTTGCTTTGGCATAGGAGCATTTATGGAGCCTATTAGTAGTTGGGGACCTTGGATGGACTTTGTGTCGATCTATATCATTCCAATCGGTGCGGTAATCGGTGCTATTTCTTGGTTCTGGATTATTAAAAAAGATGAAATTTTAGATGAGATAAATTCTGGAGCAAATAAATCTTATGGTAATTTCTGGTATTTTGTAGGCAAATTTATCTATGTTCCGCTAACATTTTTACTTTGTATCATAGCCGTAAGTAAGGGAATTTCTTTTTAAATTTAGCTCGCTAAAAAATGAGCTAAATTTAAAAATTTTTGAAGTTATCTTAGTTTTTTTGTGCCGATGTAAGTGGCAAAAATTTCTTGTGAGCCATCTTTTTTAAATAAAATAACATCGTATTGCTCGGCTTTACTGCCTTGCTCCATACCTTGGCTCTCCATCGGCATGCCAGGCACTGCGATACCAACTACATCTTTTGGCTTAAGCTCTAGTAGGCGCTTTACCTCATCGGCTGGGACATGACCTTCTATGATATATCCATCGATGATTGCTGTATGGCAGCTTGAAAGCTCTAGCGGCACGTTAAATTCTTTCTTAACTTTTGCTATATCATCTACTTTTATGACCTCTTCGCTAAATCCAGCCTTCTGCATCGCCTCACCCCAGCTAGTACAACATCCACAAGTTGGGCTTTTATAGACCTTCATATCAGCCGCAAATGCAAGTGTTGCAAAAAAGCCAAGAGCCAAAAATGCTAATTTTTTCATCATTTTCCTTTACGTAAAATTTGCAAAATGATATAGCTCACATTTAAATTTTATATAAATGCTTAATATTGCTTGCTATAATTCGCCAAAATTTATAAAAGGCACTTTATGTTTTCATCGTTTTTTAAAGATAAAAAGTGGGCACTCTGGGCTTACGGCGGAGCACTATTTATCATTTTGCTACTTGTTTACCAAACTCATTTAAATGTCCGCATTAACGAGTGGTATAAAAATTTCTACGATATCGTGCAAAACTCAAAAGATCATAATGTAAGTGAGTTTTGGCGTGAAATTTTTAACTTCATAAAAATCGCTATGCCCTATGTTATAACTTATACAGTTATCTCATTTTTTGCCAGCCACTGGGTTTTTCGCTGGAGAGAGGCGATGACGTTTAAATATCTAAAATTTTGGCAAAACTGCAAGAGCGATATCGAAGGTAGCTCACAGCGTATTCAAGAGGATGTTTACCGCTTTGCAAAGATAATGGAAAGTCTTGGCGTGCAGGTTTTAAGGGCAATCATGACGCTAATTGCCTTTATACCAGTGCTTTGGGAGCTAAGCAAGAGCGTGAGTTTGCCTTACATCAAAGATATCGAAGGCTCGCTTGTTTATATCGCTTTAATAATTAGCATCGGTGGCTTAATTATTTCGTGGTTTGTGGGCATTAAACTCCCACATATCGAGTATAACAACCAAAAAGCAGAAGCGGCATTTAGAAAAGAGCTGGTTTACGGCGAAGATGATAAGTCTAAATTTTGCCAGCCAAACGTCATGCTAGAGCTTTTTACAGGCGTAAAGTTAAATTATTACAAACTATTTTTGCACTATGGCTACTTTAACCTTTGGCTCATCTCTTTTTCACAAATTCTTGTCATCGTGCCTTATATCATCATGGGAAATGGCCTATTTAGCGGCGTTATAACGCTTGGTGTGCTTATACAAGCTAGCAACGCTTTTTCTCAAGTTAGAGAGAGTTTTAGCGTATTTATCGATAACTGGACGACGATAACAGAGCTAAGATCTGTAAATAAACGTTTGAGAGAATTTGAGAGAAATATAAACTATAAGGCGTAGGAGTTAAATTTTAGGACATAGCGTCTAAATTTTGAATTTATGCGGTCATAAACCAAGTAGCACACTGAATACACTTTATCATCAGGTAAGTGTCAGGCAAATTTTAAAATTTATGAGCGCGCATATCACGACTCTAAATTTAGTGGCGAGTAGCTACGAGACCTAAATTTAGCAGTCTGCTAAGGCGAGTGAATAAGATTTTAAAATTTGCTTTGCGATATAAATTTACCAAAAAGGGAGACAAGGGGACTTGAATTACGAAGCCGTCCCCTTATCCCCCCTTTTTAAATCCCCTAAACCCCTCGCACGTTAGGAGTGGCATGCAATCGTGCTGGCGCACTGCATGCGTTTTATTTTAGAAAATTTCTGACAAATTTTAAAATTTCATGAACGAGTAATTTCGGCTCTAAAATTTGAGCTAAGCGGTAAGCGAAGCCAAATTTTAGTAGTCAATTCTTGCGAGTGAATGAGATTTTAAAATTTGCGCGATAGTAAATTTCTATTTTTGAAATCTCAAAATTTAAATTTATCCCCTCGTTTAACAATACATATCCAACTCAGGCTATAATACGCCAAATTTTAATCCAAAAAGGATGAAAATGAAAAAAATTTTACTTACGTTATTAACAGCTAGCTTGCTTATCACAGGCTGCACGAGCGTCACAAAGTCAGGCGTCGTGGGTGCAGATCGCAAGCAGTTCATGCTAGTATCTTCTGAAGCGATGGAGCAAAGCTCAGCTCAAGCTTACGTCAAGACGCTCACAGCTGCTAGAAGCAAGGGCGAGCTAAATGTCGATCCGATCCTCACAAAAAGAGTTCAAGATATCGCAAAAAGGCTGATCGCGCAAACTGGCGTTTTCAGAGAGGATGCCCTAAAATGGAAGTGGCAAGTAAATGTCATAAACGAAGATACGCTAAATGCTTGGTGCATGCCAGGGGGCAGGATAGTCGTTTATAGCGGCATCATAAAAAGGCTAAATTTAACAGATGCACAGCTAGCTGCGGTCATGGGTCACGAGATCGCACACGCTCTTAGAGAGCACAGCAGGGAGCAAGCAAGTGCTGATCAGATGAAAAGCATAGGTATCTTTGCAATAGCCACAGCTACTGGCCTTGGCGATCTTGGAGCTAATGCTCTAAATTTAGCTAGCGAATACACCATATCTCTGCCCTTTTCTCGCTCACATGAAACTGAAGCTGATCACATCGGCACTGAGCTAATGGCAAGAGCCGGATACGATCCAAAAGAAGCGGTCGAAGTCTGGGTAAAAATGAGCAAGATGAGTGGCGGAAAGGTGCCTGAAATTTTAAGCACACACCCATCAAACGAGAGTAGGATAAAAGATCTAAAAGAGATCGCAGCAAAGCTTGAGCCAGTCTACCAAGCTGCTAAAAGAGGCTAGGCTTGATCGAATAAATTTGAGCGATCCTAAGATTGCTCAAATTTATAATTAGTGTATTTTAGAAAAATTACGACTGCTAATATGCAGCCAGTCGGCACAAAGAGCAAGAGCCTTGGTTTAAAGCTCACAACAACTCTCGCTTAATCTTTGTCTATAAAAAAATGGTGAAATTTTAGGTTACTGCTCACTAAGTGACTTTAATCCTAAAATCGCTTACGATATAAGCGTAGAGATAAGCATCTATGTCGCTAAAAAGGCTCTTAAATGGGGCATCGGCAAACAGCTTTTAGCCCACAGCCTAAATGAAGCTAGAGAGCTAAATTTAAAAAACATCATCGCACTAATCTTTAGCAAAAACAAAGCAAGCCTTGGGCTGTTTTTGAAATTTGGCTTTGAAAAATGGGGCGAACTGCCTGGCGTTTGCCTGATGGATGGCGAGCACAAAAATGTCATTATCTTGGGGCTAAACTTTAAAAGCCAAGCATTAAGCAAATAAAGATATAATTCCACTTCTTTTCATGGGTAGATGTCCGAGCGGTTTAAGGAGCACGCCTGGAACGCGTGTGTGGGGCAACTCACCGAGAGTTCGAATCTCTCTCTACCCGCCATGAAACTATCTATAACTTAAAGTCTACTGACCTTTATTTTTATTGCTTAAAACATTGGCACTAAGCAAAAGACTACTTTTTTAAAACTTACTAAAATCTTGCCAATTATCTTTTACTTTTGTCATAGTTAGGCATATAACTAGCATCAAATTTGCTCCATTCTAGAAGAAATTTTAACTATAAAATTCTATTTGCCTTATCGACAGATACGAACGCCCAGTGCATAAATTCTTGCCTTGGTTTGTATTTGCCGCTGTCAAAATACTCCGCTAGCCGCGCCTCCTCCGTTTCGCTTAGCTCGCCGCCAAGCCCCCAGCGCGTCTTTTGTATGAGCTCCTGCGCGCTCGCGGGTATAGGGCTTAGACTTAGCGGCGATGATGGCAAGATAAGGGGCAAATTTAATCTAAATGAGCCAAAGCTAAGCGTTGCTAAGCTTACAGAGCTTCCTTTTATCGAAGCGGTTTTGGATGAGAATTTTAAAGAGCTTGCAAAAGATGAGATGATAAATTTAGATGGCGCTTTAAAGCCTATATTTTGGCATCACAAGGCAACTTTACTCGTGCAAAAAGACAAAAATGGTGAGTTTAGAAATTTAAACATAAAAGAGCTTCGGGAATTTTGATGATACAAAATTTCAATGAGAAAAATGAGTTTAAATACGGCAAATTTAACTACGAAAAAGCTCATCAAATAGCCCAAAACTGCACTAAATTTAAGCTAGATAGCGACGAAGAGGAGACGAGCTGTGGGGACGAGAGAAGCTGCTATGACTGCGCGTTTAGGCGCTGGAGTAAAGATAGCTTCATCTGCATGGCACAAGCTAGCAAAGACTGAGCTAGCCCTACGCAACCATTTTTTTATCTTTAAGTTTTCCACCGCGTTTATAATTTAGCTCGCCGCAAAATCTCTTGCCGAATTTCGCCTCGATTATAAGAACTAGCACGAAAAATATCTTTTCATCATTCATTCGCGCGATCTGGCGTAGAGTTTGGCTAGCGTCATTAAATTTAACCCCATTTTTGCGTAAAGTTTCGCAAAAAATGGCCTCGTCAAAGCCCAACATTTGCGAAATTTCAGTTATGCTGTATGGCTCGAGCGAGGCGATGATGCGGTCCATGTTGCAAATGCTTGGATTTTTACTGCGTGTTAGCACATCCATCGTTTCATTTATTAGTTTTACTAGTTTTTTTCTACGATTTATAACGTGAAGTGTTGCAGCAAGCAATATTAAAAAACCTGCGATTTTATGGGCATTTAATAGATACTCATTATATTCGCCAAGTGCAAAATTTACACCAGAGAATGCGAGCATACAAAGCCCTAAAATAAGAACTAAAACAAGACAGAATTTATAAATAACCTCTACTTTAAACATGACACTCATCCTAAAATATATTTTTCTAATTATACACTTTAGGAGTTAAAATTTATCACCAGCTTATTTAGCTGGTGATTTAATTAGATTAAAAATTGTAGTTAAAGCTAAGATTAAATGTGCGTGGATCGCCATAAACCATCATATTTTTGCCGATGCCCTCGTAGTATTTTTTGTTAAAGAGATTGTCGATATTTAGCTGTACATCAAAATTCTTAGCAAATTTATAACCAAGCATTAAATTAGCTAAAGTGTAGCCTTTTTGTGTGATTTCATCTGCGCCTTTGCCAGTATAAATTTTGCTCTTATACATAGCTCCAGCCCCTACTCTAAAGTCCCTAAATTCGTACTTTGCAAATAAATTTGCCGTGCTTCTTGATGAGTCGGTGGCGTATTTCTCACCTTTAGCATCTTTTGCATTAAAGTGCGTTGCGCCAAAGCTTAGGCTTAAATTTTTAGTGATCTCGCCGTTTAGATCTAGCTCGACACCCTTGCTTGTCACACCCTTGCCAGATTCATATATGTCGGCATTTGTCGCTGGATTTTTCCTGCCAGTATTTATGCCAAGCTTATCTTGCACGATCTTAAAGACACCAAGACTTGCTTGAAGTGCCCCGTCAAAATACTCGCCTTTAATGCCCGCTTCATAGTCCTTGCCTTGGATCGGATCAAGATACTTGTCGTTTGCGTCCTTTACGCTTTGAGGTTTAAATATACTCGTGTAGCTAGCATATAGAGTGTGGTTTGCTCCGATGTCGTAGGTGATGCCAAGATATGGCGTGATCTCATTTGTGAAATTTCTATTGTCTTTGCCGCCCTCGATCTCGTATTTATAGTAGCTCACCCTAGCACCTAGTAAAAATTTAAGCTCATCGGTGATTGATAGTTTATTTGCTGCGTAAAATGCCTTTTGTATCGTTTTGTCTTTGTTGTTTTGATCTTCATAAGGAAATTTTGGATCATCGAGGTGTAAATTTTTAAAATCAATCCTGCTTCTAGCTGTATAAGCAAGTCCTGCTGGCGTAGTCATTTGCAACCAGTAGCTACTTACCTTATCGCTACTTTTTTTATAGTTGTTATACATCGCACCAAAGACAAACTCATGAGATAAATTTGCTACCTCGTAAGGGATATTTGCGTATACATCGACGTTGTGGATGTTCTCCTCTCTTTTGTTTGCATAAACACTAAGACCACCTATGTTGCCGGTGCCGTCTAAATTTACCGCTCCGCCGTAGTAGAGTAAATTTGAATCAGTGTTTGCCCGTCTAAATGAGTAGCTTAAATTTAAGCTTGCTTCATTTTCAAAGTAGTGTTTAAAATCAGCGTAAAAATCAAGCGTTTTTATGTCCCACCTAGTCCAAGGCTGAGAGAAAATTTCATTTTTACTAAAATTTGTCCTAGAGCCATCTGTGTAAAAAGCTGGCATACCGCCCCATCTAACGCCACGTCGTCTTAGCTCTTGATAAAACGCACCAAGGCTAAGCCACGAGTTATCGCCTATGTCGCTATCGACTACGCCATAAATCGCGCTATTTTTGCGGTTGTAATAATCCATATAAGAGTGCAACTTCTCATGCATAAAAGATAGCCTTGCTCTAACGCTTCCGCTCTCATTTACAGGCGTTTGCACATCGCCATTTACGCCGTATCTATCGTATGAGCCAGCACTTACGCCAAAATTTTCTTTAAGCTCTTTTGAATCTGCTCTTTTTCTTATGAAATTTAAACTTGCAGCTGGGTTGCCAGCACCTGCAAGTAGGCCATTTGCCCCTTTTACCACCTCAACTCTTTCATAAGGTAGCAAGCTCATATCATTTGTACCAAGGCTAAAGCCGCCAAAGCTAGGCATCGAATCAAGCAAGTAATAATCTATCGCAAAGCCACGAGCTGTCGGATATACGCGCTCATCCCATTTATTTAGCGTGACGCCCGGGACATTTCTAAGAAGCACTTGATAGTCCTTGATACCTTGATCTTTTAGCCTAGCCTATGTTAGCACGGTTAGTGATTGTGGCGTTTGACGAGAGGTTAAATTTAGCCTTATTGTGCTTTTTACAAGCTCTTTTGCAAAGTAGTTTGCATCATCTCTTCTCTCGCTTTCTACAACATCAATTGCTTCTAAAATTTTATCGCTTTGGCTAGCAAAAATTTGAGGTTGCATCAAATTTAATGCAACCAAACTAATTAAAATTTTTTTCATTTTTTCTCCTTTTAAAATTTCTTTTAATCCACAAATAAAGCCCTGAGATACTTAAAATAAGCGGTGAAATACCGACTAAAAACCAGATAAATTTTGTGATTTGGTTGTAGTTGCCAAAGTGCGATTTTCTAAATGCTGAGAGAATTTCTTCGCTTAGATTTGTATTTTTTATGTCCAAAATACTTACTAATTCGCCGTTATTTTTATCGTAAGTTAATATGCTTGAATATTCGTTATGCAAGAAATTTTGATCTTTTACATAGCCAAAAAGGCGTATGTTTGCTCCTTGCATAAAAGGCAGTGAGATGAAGTGTGGCTCAAAGCCAGCAAGATCATTTTTTGAGCGGGCCACCAGCTCGTCAAGAGATAGGTTTTTATTATAAATTTTTGCATCTATAACGAAGTCATTTTTAAACTCTGGTATGCATGCCATCTGAAATTCCCACCAAAAACCACTTATGCAAATAAGCAGTAAAATAGGTGTAGAAAAAATTCCTATCATTTTATGAATGTCACTCATAAAAACATTTAGCCTATTTACACGAAGCCTAAGTAGTGTCAGCCAAAATTTTCTATAAATCACAAAACCGCTTATGCATATAAAAAACGTAAAAATAGCGGTTAAAGTAAGGATAACGTGACCAATTTTCCCAAGAAATAGCGACTCATGAAGCTCGGTTAAAACTCCAAAAAATCCCTCATCATGTGCGAGTGGCTCGCTCTTTATCTTACCGCTAAAAGCGTCAAAATAGATAAATTTCCACTCTTTTTGACTATCATTGTGCTCAATTAACCAAATTTTGTCGCATTTTTTAAGGTTTGCATCGATATTGATGCCAACCATCTCGTAGCCGTCAATCTCGCTTGCGATGATCTCTCTTTGCTCATCAAAGCTGATCCTTTTACTTAAATTTTCTTTGTTTAAATTTACATTTACGACATTTGGGGCAAGAAGGCTGTTTATCTCATCTTTATAAACGAGGATCGCACCGCTAAAACAAACTACTGCAAGTGGAATGAAAAATAAAAGAGATAAATAAGTGTGTACTTTATAAAAAAAATTTTTGATTTAG
Organism: Campylobacter concisus; assembly: GCF_002092845.1. Lineage (GTDB taxonomy): Bacteria > Campylobacterota > Campylobacteria > Campylobacterales > Campylobacteraceae > Campylobacter_A > Campylobacter_A concisus_AQ. The sequence goes on along the minus strand of NZ_LVXF01000015.1, from coordinate 1,530 downwards.
AAATTTCACTTTGTTTTGAAGTCTTTTAATAGTAGGTTTTGATAATGGCTCGCAATCTTACACAAAATTTACTTTGATAATATTTAAAACTATTATCAATTATGATTTTAAAAAAGAAAAATTTTTATAGAATGTAAATTGAAAAAAATAAATAGATTTGATTTTTAAAAGAATAAACAACTCCTCTTTGTGTATACGAAAAGCCAGAAAAGGGGGAAGCAAAGACTTATCAGTTACAAAAAGGAGGGTCCATTTAGGACGATGAAATAGTATTATTTGAGCATAAATTTTAATAAAATTTTTAGTTAATAAAAAAGAAATTCCAAGTAATACTAAAGTAAATTTAACTTTAAAGAAACTATATTTAAGAAATTTCTTTTAATTAGTGCAAGTACAAAATTAAAATAGCTAATTTTTAGGCACAAGCTCTAATACATTGCAAGCTCGTTTACTGCCCATCTTGCAAGCTTTATCAAGAGCATTTGCAGAAAGATCAAAGCTTTGCTCAGTGCCATTTCCTTGAAGATACTTTGTCGCTAGCTCATAGCAAGCTTCACTGCTGCCATCATCACAGAGCGATCTAAATATCTCAAAAGATTTTTGCGTGTCTTTTTCTACGCCAAGACCGCGTCCTAGCATATCTGCATAGATAAAGCAAGAAATTTTATCTTTATTTTCACACTCACTTGAAAGCTTTTTTGTAAAATTCTCGCAAGCTTTAGCGTTACTTTTATTAATACACTCTTGCATATTTATATCCCAGTTTGCATTCAAAGACATAAGAGCAAATACTAAAAATAAAATGGATTTTTTCATAAATTTTCTTGGAAGAAGTTAGCTCCCTTTGGGGGAAAGGGAGCTATTACAAAAAGGAGGTTTCTTGTTGGACAAGTGGAATAATACAAGTTTCGTCTAAATTTAAAACCAACTTTTCTTTAACAAAAAACAATCTCAAACCAAATCTTTTTTACTAAAGGCAAAATAGCCACAAACTAGCAAAATAATGCCTAGTAAGAGCGGATAAATAATCGCATAAGCTACAAATATCGCTTTTGGAAAGGTGCTTAAAATAAAATAAGATGCAGTACCGATAACTGCTAAATTTGGATCAAAAAGACTAAGTGCTGCTATCCTGAAAAGCTCTATCGGATTTAGTATAGCAATAGCGTAAATAACATACTCATCAATCGAGCTTCGCATAAGAAGTCCAATTAATGCTAGATCAATAAATGCAAGCATTATAAGCCAAAGTAAAAACGCCACACCTTGGCCTGTCTCTTGATTTTTAATCACGCTTGAGATAAAAAATCCAAGCGATAAAAAAATGATGCTTAAGCTAAAAAGTAGCCCAAAATAAAGCACCAGCACGCCCCAAGGTATCGACACGTCCTTGATAAAGCCAACCACCACGCAAAGCAAAAGAGCAAACAAAAGTGGAACAAAAACAACAAATGTACGGCCCAGTGCCTTGCCAAAGTAATATTCTCTAAGGCTTAGTGGGAAGCTAAGGATGTATTCAAGCAAATTTGT